>JANXWB010000088.1 GCA_025351345.1 Synechococcales cyanobacterium GL140_1_metabat_312 | reverse complement strand
ACGCAATACATCTTTCCCATGGAAATGAGATGGTCATCCATGATTTCCATGATTTTTGGCTCAATCTCCTGCGCCGAAAGAGTTTGATACATTTCAGATAGATAGGCTTTCTGACGATCGGTACGCGGCATCTCCACGGCGCGAGCAGTCGAGGCGATCGAGACTAGGAAGAGTGAAGCAAGAAACAGAATTTTCATGGGAGTTTTGACTAGAGTTCCCATCGAATTGTAACCACTGGCTAACATCGTGTCACGGTCCAAAATTTCACCGTGACACGATTTATACTTCTGAGCATCAAACGGGTATCAAGATTTGTCCGTATAGCTGAAAGTCCTGAATACAAAGACTTTGAGACTTTCTATTCTTCCTTCACACGGAAGGGGTCACAAGTTCGAATCTTGTATCGTCCATGCCTTAATAACCAAGCGTAGAGCCGTTCTTAAACCATCGAGATTGGTTTTTCTATGGCATCAATAAGAGGGTAAAAGTCGATGAATAGCACTGTATGACACTGAATATACGATTGCATTAGGATCGTTTGAGGATCAACAAATGGGTGCAAGGGGTGACCTTGCGATCGATCATATCCCTCAATCTGGCTATCTACACTATGACAAAAATTCCCCCGATGCGCATATATATCTGGCAAATCGAGGGGATTTAAATTTGTTAATTCATTACCTTACAATCACAATGGTATCGATAATCTGGGAGGACTATTTAATTTTCCTTTCTAAGCAATCACCGCCAACTCCTCTGCCATTGTTCTAATCACGTCGCCTTGAGTCAAAATACCCACCAGCTTATTGGTGACTGCATCAACAACGGGCAAACGATGAATTCTTCGTTCATTAAATACTCTAGCCGCTTCTGCTAAAGAATGATCTGCTGTAATGGTAATCGCATGGGGTGTCATAACATCCTCCACAGTTTGACCCAATGCCTTGTGGAGCTGACGATCGCGAGTCATGGGATTATTTAAATAAATCACAGTATCAAGAATTAGAATATGTAACGGAGTGCTGACACCAGATTCCTGCCACAGTAAATCGGTCTCAGAAATCATTCCAACCACTTCATCTTCATCATTCACAACAGGCATTCCACTAATGCGATGTTTCGCCAACATAGTGATGACTTCTTCCAACCGCATGTTTGGAGTAGCTGTGTATGGATTATGGGTCATTACTTCAGAAATACGTTTTTTCATGGTGTCCTCTATGGTGCAGCGAGAGGGAAGAGTTTATTTCAGCCCTAAACTTACTTCATATTATATAAAGGGGTGGCTCCCAATCAAACAGTTGTTTAATAGATGTAACATGACAGAGATCGTCAGATCACCGCAGTGCCATTCAGATTTTTGTTTAGGTTAATCATGTCTCGATCGACCATTTTACTATTGCTTTCCATTTTAATATTAGTGCCGTTGTCGATCGCGGCCAAACTCCTAGGCTGGGGCGAAACTGCTATTTTTTTCACATCCGCTGCTGCTATTGCCCCCTTATCGGTCTGTCTAGCCACCTCCACCGAAAAAGTTGCCCTAGTCACCGGGCCAACCCTCGGTGGATTGGTCAATGCACTGTTTGGGAATGCAACCGAGTTGATCATTGCGATCGTGGCCCTGCGAAAGGGATTAGTCGATATTGTCGAGGCCAGTATTACTGGGAGCATTTTGGGTGCGCTGTTGTTATTGCTAGGTCTCGCCATGCTATCAGGCGGATTACGCTACAAGGAACAAGTCTTTCGACCGATTCGAGCGCGGGTAAATGGTATTTCCATGACCTTAGCCGTGACGGCGATCGCAGTACCTTCCATGGTGATTAATACGTCAAATCTGGTCGATCCCTTAGCGATCCATAATCTATCCCTCGTCGTCGCCACGATTCTGATCATCGTCTACGCCCTAACGCTGCTGTTTTCCCTCAAAACTCATAGCTATCTCTACCAAGTCAGTCAACTTGAAGACATTGAAGAAGAAACCCCCAACATTTGGCTCTGGCTCTCTGCACTCCTCGCATCAACAATTGCGGTCGCCCTAGAATCAGAACTCTTTGTTAGCGTGGTGGAATCAGAGACCACAAGATTAGGGTTGACGTCACTCTTTACGGGGGTGATTCTGTTGCCATTAATTAGCGATATTGCTGGCTACGTCACCGTAATTCGATTGGCACGTCAGAACAAAATGGATTTGGTCATGGCTACAATTTCGGGCGATAGTTTGTTGATTGCACTCTTCGTTGCGCCCGTGTTGGTGTTCATTGGGCAAGCGATCGGGCAGCCTATTGATCTGAATTTCAATGTGTTTGAGGTCATTACTGTCGCGATCGCGGTTGCCGTGACAAATTTGATTTGCTTTGGTGGCCGATCGAATTGGCTGGATGGAACCTTGCTACTGGCAACTTATTTAGTTTTGGGCGTAGCTTTCTATTATCATCCGGAATCATTTTGAATAGTCAGCAATTTCACGCAGAAAATTTACGAGAAATCCCCTAAAGTTCACGGCTTCTTTAATAAGTATTGAGTACTATCGGTAGAAGTTACCGATCGAGAATACGTTGCTCTCTCTTGCAGGGTCACTATGCTTACTTCGTCTGAAAATTTTCTGACGGTTACCGTTGGGCTTGCGGTTTACAATGGTGAGAACTATCTTAGTGAAGCCATTGATTCGATTCTCAATCAGACCTTTACCGATTTTGAGCTGATCATTTCCGACAATGCCTCCACCGATAGAACTCCCGAAATTTGTAAAGATTATGCAAGCCGCGACACGCGTATTCGCTATGCCTGCGCCGATCGTAACCGGGGAGCCGCTTGGAACCAAAGCCGCGTGATGGAACTGGCCAGCGGTAAATATTTTATGTTACAGGCGCACGATGATCTGCGAACTCCAGATTATTTAGAGAAATGTGTTTCCGTTCTAGAAAATGATTCAAGCATTGTTCTCTGTCACAGTTGGACCCGTAAAATTGACAATACAGGTGCTGTTCTGGAAGATCACTACAATGGTCAAATTTGCTCCACATCCAAGGGATTAAAACGTCAAATTCAACGTCTTGCTAAACCATTTATTGGAGATGGCAAAATGCATCTAGATTCAAGCTCTGCCCACGATCGCTTCCGCAGCATAGTCTGCACTTACAACTATTGTTACCAAATATTTGGCCTAATGCGCACCTCGGCCCTGCGTAAAACTGAACTCTGGGGCAATTATAATCATGCTGATAATGTCTTATTATCCCACTTGATTTTGATGGGGAAATTCTATGAAATTCCAGAGAACCTATTTCTCTCTCGTCGTCATGCTGAACAATCAGAAATGATATTTCAATCCGGAAAGAAACAAAAATCTCGTGAATATGCAATCTGGTGGGATCCAGATAACGCCGATCGTATTGTAGTTCCTCGATGGAAGACATTTTGTGAATATGCAAAAGTAATTCGTAATGCGCCGATCGGCTGGGTGGATAAAGCTGGATGCTATTTCGAGATTGTACGATGGTTACGCGGATGCCTTTCCACACTATTTCGGGAAATATTAGATGCAGTCCATCAAAAGCGGGCGATGCAAAATGCCAAACGTATGAGGACGATCTCTGACTAATGACAGCTTAAAAATTTAATAACAGTTTAAAAACCTAGTTAATCCTATGATCAGTTCTCTCATGCCATCCCAAGTAAATCCCGAGTCAGGGGAAACCATGCAGCCTCCAATCCAGGTGTCGATCCAGGTATCAATTGTAATTCCTACGTACAATGGACTGAGATTTCTGCCTCAAACGATCGCCAGCGTTATGGCGCAAACTTTTCAGAATTTTGAATTGTTACTGATTGATGATGGGAGTTCAGATGGTACGGCTGAATGGGTCGCGGAATTTAATCAAGCGCAATCTATCACCAGAACAGGCCATCAAATTCGCTTCTTTCAACAACAACGCGGTGGAGTGTCTGCGGCCCGCAATCTAGGCATTCAAAATGCAGTCGGAGAATTCGTTGTATTTTTAGATGCTGATGACCTATGGGTACCCACAAAGCTGGCCCATCAGGTTGATTATCTGACTCAACATCCGCACGTCGGACTAGTGCATGGCTGGATTGCCTTGATGAATGAAGCGGGCATCCTAACAGGACGAGTATTATCATCGCGCCCAGAAGACTCGTCCTTAGCCCGGATACTCACTAAAAATTCTGTCGCTTGCCAAACCGTGATGGTGCGCCGCAGTTGTTTTGATAAGGCGGGTGTATTCGATCCTAAAGCCGATACGGTGGAGGACTGGGATGTGTGGATACGGGTGGCCAAGTTCTATCCGATCGCCGTTCTACCTGAAGTCTTGGCTCATTATCGTCAAGTAGAAACCAGCTTATCGAGATCCCACGAACGTATGGCCCCGATTTACGAATATGTCATCGAGAAGAACTATGCGTTTTGTCGGGATGAATTAACTCGGCTTGGGTTAGACGATCGCACGCTCAAGGCAAAAAGCTATGCATCGGCTTATCAGTGTCTTGCCTGGAAGGCTATTCAGTGCAAACTTCCCAATGTGAAGCAAGCCTATAACTACCAAAGTCGCGCATTAAATCATTGTCCTAAAATCATCTTTACGTTGGAGTATTGGCGCTTGTTAGTGGCGATCGGCCTTAAGACTTTACTTCCTCCAAAGCGTTACCAATTACTCCAAAGCTACTTTTATGGATTGCGATCGAGATCCAAGCCCAACTTCAAATCCTGAGAATTTAAATCCTGAGAAATCCGGGTCGGAAGACCATCAATACTGACTTGATTTTTGTCTTTCCAATATTGTTGAATTCCACTCTCGCCTTTTTTCTCAGCCCATTCAATGAGGGCCGACCGCTGGCCTAGAAATTCGTACTCTGGAACGCCTAAGCCGCAGGAAGTTTGGGCCAATTCAACGCGTAGTTGAACAATTTGTCTGGTGCCAGGAAGTAACTGGAAATTAGTCTCAAGGGTCGCCCAATCCGCATCACCCGGTCGCACCACCGTGCCATTGCCATAGAGCCGTAAAATCCAAGGCTTATGTTCAAATCCACAGAACATAATGGTGATGCGTGGATCCACTAAAAGATGCGCACTAGTTTCGTTACCGCTGCCCGTGAGATCCAGATACGCTACGGTCCGATCGTCCAAAATTCTGAAGCAATCCATCCCCTTGGGTGACACATTGACGCGCCCCGTGGCGATCGCAGTGGCCGTAAAAAACATGTTTTGGTGGTGAATAAACTCTTGTAATTCTGAGGTGATACTCTCGTAGAGCTTAGACATGGGTTAGCCTTTTTCCTGAAAATTGATCCTATGGGCGAGTATACGTCTTATTCTAAAACGTAATCTGAAACGTAAAGTGACGCGGGTTTTGACCGCAGGGATGAATTGAGATGAGCGATCAAGATTTACTTAAAAAACAAGTGGGCTATGCCGCTGCCGATCGAGTGAAGTCTGGCATGATTGTTGGTCTTGGGACAGGTTCGACGACTGCATTTGCTATTCAAGCGATCGGTGAACGGTTGCAATCTGGCGATCTTAAAGACGTAAAAGGCATCCCGACCTCATTCCAAGCGATCGTCCTAGCGCGCCAATATGGAATTCCCTTAGTGGGCCTTGATGAAGTAGACCATATTGATATTGCGATCGATGGCGCAGATGAAGTGGATCCTCATAAAAATCTGATCAAAGGAGGTGGGGCGGCTCATACCCAAGAAAAAATTGTTGACTCCCTGGCTGACCAATTTATCGTTGTTGTAGACGGCTCTAAGTTAGTAGACAAACTCGGATCCACTTTTCTACTACCTGTCGAAGTTTTACCTATGGCGGTTGCTCCCGTCAGCCGTGCGATCGAAGCTCTCGGCGGCAAACCTACTCTCCGCATGGGCGTTCGGAAAGCTGGCCCAGTGGTGACGGATCAAGGAAACCTGGTCATAGATGTCAAGTTCGACAACATTCCTGACCCAGAGGGATTAGAAAAGACGCTGAATAATATTCCCGGTGTTTTGGAAAATGGATTATTCGTTAACGTGGCTAATCTGATTTTGGTCGGTGAAATTAAGGATGGAAAAGCGATCGTCCGTGAAATATAGGGATTTAAACGGCTGACCCAACCTTTCGTTAGTATCAGATCGTTAGTATCAACAGACCCGATCCCCCTAGCCCCCTTAAAAAGGGGGAACCAAAATTCAACTCAAAATCTCCCTTACCCAAGGAGATTTGGGGGATCGAACCCTTGATATTACCAGCGGCTCAAAAGATTCACCCGCTATGATAAAAGTGAATTCTATCTAAACACTACGATCGTCATGCAATACCGCCGCTTCGGACGCACCAATCTGCAAATGCCCGTCTTCTCCTGCGGTGGAATGCGCTACCAACACTCCTGGAGCGACCTGACTGAAAAAGATATTCCCGAAGCTAACCAAAAAAATCTCGAAGCCATCATCCATCGCGCCCTAGAAGTCGGCATCAACCACATTGAGACCGCCCGAGCCTACGGAACTTCCGAACTTCAACTCGGCAAAATTCTCCCCACTATTCCCCGTGAGCAGCTAATTGTCCAAACCAAAGTTGTGGTCAAAGACAGCCCCAAAGACTTTCTCGATACCTTCCACAACTCCCTTAAACTTCTAAATCTCGACTATATCGACCTCCTGGGAATTCACGGCATTAATCTTCATCGCCATATTGATACCTGCCTTGCCCCTAGTGGATTACTAGATGTGGCCCGCAAGTTACAAGCTGAAGGCAAACTGCGTCACATCGGATTCTCAACCCACGGCCCGACCGACGTGATCGTGAAGGCGATCGAAACCGACCAATTCGACTACGTAAATCTGCACTGGTACTACATTAATCAAACTAACTGGGAGGCGATCGAAGCCGCTACCCATCACGATATGGGCGTATTCATCATTAGCCCCAGCGACAAGGGCGGAAAGCTTTACGAACCTCCGCAAAAGTTAGTCGATCTCTGCCAACCGCTCAGCCCCATGGTGTTCAATGATTTGTTCTGCCTCAGTCATCCCCAAGTTCATACCCTAAGCCTTGGTGCGGCCAACCCCACGGACTTCGACGAACATCTCAAAACGCTAGATTTAATTGAAAATGCCGACAAAATCTTGCCGCCGATTTTAGCCAAACTGGATCAAGCAGGCATTGATGCCCTAGGTGAAAACTGGTGGCGCAATTGGCATAAAGGCTTGCCCCGTAATGAAGACACACCCGATCGGCTCAACATTCCCATGACCCTCTGGCTACGAAACCTAGTCCTCGCTTACGATATGCATGACTACGCAAAAAGTCGATATAACCTCTTAGGCAACGCGAGTCATTGGTTCCCAGGATCTCGTTTAGATCCTGAAAACAACCTAGACCAACTTCGCCCACTGCTAGCCAATAGCCCCTTCGCCCAAGAAATCCCGAAGCTTCTCACTGAGACGCATCAACTTCTGGGGGCCGAATCTACGCAGCGCTTAAGTAAAGGGAGCTAAAGAGAAGTAGCTAAAGAGAAGTAGCTAAAGAATATTTGAACGTTAGTTCCAGCGGTGTGATTTAGAATCTTAGGGAATAATTTTTAGCAAGCTAGGACTCGTCATCAGAGGTCTGTAATGCTACAGTGAAAAAGTATACATTACGTATGCTCAACGATAACTTAGGGACAGATCTGAGCGATTTGGATTTTGTAAGAAATGAGATTAGCTGAAGTTTTTGGTTCCAAAAATCAAGTTTGTCTCCTATCCTTAAACAGATTGTCGCTGAAAGAGCGCTCCTCAAAACCACACACCACCCTCAACTAACTACCTTAAGGTCTTATAAATCATGACAAAGAATATTTTGGGTCTTGCCACAGGCTGCATCGTAGCGCTCTCTTTAACTGCTTGTGGCGAAACTCCAGCACCAGCACCTGAAGCACCAGCACCTAAAGCTCCTGCAACTACTACTCAGCAAAAACCTGCTGCTGTACCCGCTGACAAAATGAAGGGCGAGACCAAGAAGGCTGGCGATGCTAAAGGCACAACTGGCGAAATGGACAAAACGAAAGGCGAGACCAAGAAGGCTGGCGATGCTAAAGGCACGACTGGCGAAATGGACAAAAAAAGTGGTGAAGCTGTGAAGCCAACTCCTGACAGCATGAAAAAGAACTAAGGTTCATCCTCTATTGAATCGATCGGTGAACGGTTTTACAACTCTGACCGCTCTATCAACCCTATTAAACACCTCATCAAATCAGACTTTCGAGTTGCGATTTGATGAGGTATTTTTAGTTTACACCTTAAATTTCATACCCTTCATCGAGAATCATCATGACGGCTAGCAGCTTGTATAGTGAAGATCACTACATTGTATTAGAGACCGATCGTCCCGAAACGTTGCTGGAGGCTCCAGAACTTGTAGCCAAGCTGAAAACCTTACTCCAACAGCAGCCGGACCTTATTCCAGACGATCTTCGATCGCAATCATCAGAGGAGCAAGTACGATCGCTTCTCGATACTGTTTGTGAACTCGACTTAGGGGTCGGTCAATACCTTCAGTGGTACGCTGTTCGTCTAGAAAAATAGTCCTCAAATCCCACCCCACATAAAGCCTTACATAAAAAATGTTCGCTTATTTGGCGCTTCAGTTTGGAATTCCAGATCAGCACATTCCCCCGGCGAGGTCACGATCGCTACTTCTACTGAATTCTCTTTATTAGCACTTGGTGAAACCTTGACCTTCACATCTGGTCCAAAAAAGCGCGTCATCTTGCCCTCCTTCCCTTTCCAAGTCTCCAAGTCAATCAACGGCGACTCAAACTCCATCACCAATGTATAAAATCCATCCGTCAGGGTCTCCCAAATTCCACTCATCACAGGCCGATGATCCGTGGTTGGACTCATTCCCAATGCACCCAATACCGCATCTAGATGGGCCTCTTGACCATAACGATATCGCGTCACATCATTAAAAATTTGAAGCTGAGTCTTGGTAGCTTGATCCGGACGCAGGGCTAGCACTTCCGAGGATGGCTCCACTTTAATCGGCACAGGCTTCAGCTCTGCGGCTTTCAACGCAAGGCCACCTAGCAGTAGGGGAATCCCGTAGAAAAAACAGGCCAAATTTAATGTCGGTTGATTTGTTGCATAAGCATAGACCCCAACCGACGTCATTAAACCGCCTAAACTTTGCCCGAGAATTGCAAGAGGAAGTTTGCGTAGCATGGTCAATACCTGCCCTTGATTAAAAGTTAAGAAATGTGAATATGTCTTCTATTATCCAGTGAGATGGCACGGCTGCGATCGGCAATCATGAAAAGCATGTACGAATTTTGGATCAAATGTATTAAGCCTGGGTTAATCCCCTAACAGACCATTACGCTTCTTCCTTAAATCGTGATAACAGGCATAAATATCGATGCGTAAGCCTATAATTTATACATTGTCCTAAAATACAAAAGTCTTTAAGGATAAAGGTCTGGAGTATGAGTGGATGGGTCTGCTCTACCTCCAAAATAGACTTAGAATCGAGGTCTGCCCTGTTGGAGTCAAATAATATGAGTTCTAATCGAGTGCCTTCCAATCAAGAGCGATGTGCTAGGGCTGAGGAAAAGAGTGATGAAGTTCTCCAACAGCTTAATTCTTTGCGTAAAGAGGATGAAACCCTCTCTAATATTCTTGCAGTGGATATATGGGCATTGGCTAAAACGATGGACGAGTTCCAGCCCGGTTTTTGGTCGGAGTTTATGAAAAACCGTGAACAATCCTTGAGGCGCTTCATGAGCGAGATTGTTCATTCTAAACCCGTCGATATTCGTCGTCCGCCATTTCTACGCTAATCCTTTCAGGGATTTTACTTTCGAGGTTGTTTCCGTTTAGAGGTCGCGAGTGTTCTGGGTGGAATCAATGGTTTAGGGTTAGAACGTCCTGCTGTCCTAAGTCGTCTCTGAACCCATTGTCGCAAAATCTGCCATCGCGATCGTAAGGATTTTGCCTGCCAAGGCTTAGTTATTCCAGTTAAAAAATCAGTCCAAGGCAACGATAGGTACCTGGCCCATCCCCAGCACAGGACGCTATTGAACGCCAGAAAAAATTTCACAGCAGTAGCATCTGCCATCCAGTGCAATGATGATTCCGTTACGGTATAGACCGCCAGAGATGCAGTCATGCCAACGCTTAACCCAATAGCAAGTCCTTTAAATCGTTGGAAGCGCAAACTGATTAACCCCACCACTAGCGGCAAGGCAAAACTAGTTGTGATGGGGCTAAGGTCTGCATTGTTCTGAAAAATACTCCCCATTTCCGATACTGTACTGCCCAACATTCGGAAAGGGATTTGGGAGGCATTGATTAGATAAATTCCTCGTAGCAAAAATAGGCCGCAGCTTCCAAGGCCCAAGGCTAACCAAAATGCGATCGTTCGTCTTTTGCTTCCAAAGGTCATGGCCAGAACGATCGCCAACCCTGCCATTACTAATTTTGATGGCGCGGCAATTTCTTGTTCGTCTACCCAAAATCGGGCATCTATATACCCTTGGTCCCGTGCCCAGTCAAAATAATTTGGGGTGGGTCGTTTGGGCTGTTGGGCGAGTTTTAGAGCAGCAGCGGCATCAAGTGCTCCCGCCCCAAAGTCATTCTTAGTATCTTTAGGGTGAACTAGGGCCGATCGGGTTAGCAATGTCCCGATCTCATCCGGATCCGTTACTCCCAAGGTATGTAGAAGGGCCGCCACTCCAGCAACGTGAGGAACGGCCATACTGGTCCCTTGATAGGGTGCGAAGAGGGATACATTCATGGTGCGATCGAAAGTATTTTGTAAAATTCCCCCTGATGGATCTTCTCCCACAATCCAGCCGCCTGGAGCCGAAATATCTACGCCTGCTCCATAATTAGAATAGGGTGTCTTTTCACCATTTACATCTAAGGCTGAAACCCCCAAAACATAGCGATAACGAGCCGGATAATCGGCAGCAGAGCGGCTATTGTTGCCAGCTGGAGCAATGACGACGGCTCCTTTACGATGGGCATATTCGATCGCCTTTTGTAAAAATGCACTATTCCCCTTGCCGACCATGGTTAAGGCAATCACCCTGGCATTGCGATCGGCAGCATAGCGGATTCCTTCGCCAATGTCGGCCACAGTGCCATTTCCACCAATACTCAGAACCTTGACGGGCATTAAGCTTGCTTCTGGTGCAATTCCAGCGGTTCCAAATCCATTATTAGTCGATTGGGCGATTGTGCCCGCGATGTGGGTTCCCTGACCTTGATCGTCTGTTGCATCGGTATTGTCATTAATGAAATCATAGCCGCCCACAAAGTCTGTTTTTTCTAAATCCGAGACCTGACTGATTCCAGTGCCGATGACCGCTACTGTTGATCCTCTACCTTGATTAACCGTCCATGCTTCCTTAATGTTGATTTGATGGAGATTCCATTGTTTCGGAAATAATGGATCGTTCGGGTAGTTTTTTTCCGACGGCTTAAGAGGTGCTTTGATAGATTTATCTGTTTTTTCGGTCTCTACAGCTTTTTCAACTGCAATGGGAAGATTAATTTGACTCGCTTCTGGAATGCTGTAGATATAGTTGGGTTCTAGAGATTCGGTATAGCGATCGAGTCCTGATTTTTTCAGTTTTTGGAACAGCTCAAGATTCCCTGGAACCACAAAAATATGGTCGCCTTCAGAAAATTCACTATTAAGACGAGGGGTCAGATCTAAAAGCTTGGAGGCTTCACCCATGGCTTCTTGAATCTGACTATCCCCCACTTCTTCTCGGAAGTCGATGATGATGCTGTCAAAGGTTCCTTCCACTAGGGTTCCGCTGAATTGAGCTGTGGCCCATCCGAGTGCCCCAAGACAACAAAAAAGCAAAATCCATCGTTTCATTTCGTCTGCGATCCTATGTATAGATCCTGAATGTGGCCGCGACCGCCGATAATTGCTCTATAACATACCAGTCATCGTGCGTAAGGATCGGCAAAATGGTACATGGATTATTATGGCTGCCACTCTTAGCAATCTTTTTTGGTTTGGCTTGGGCGGGTTGGAATGAGTATCAAAAAGTTCAGGGATACGGCGCTTGGGCCTTGCAATATGAGAAGTCGAAGTACGATATTTACGCGGCACTTGGCTATCGAGCGGGCACGCTGACGTGGGGGAAACCGCTGAGGAAGGGCATTGAAGATCGCCAAGTGATGGATCTAACGGCTTTAAAAGGGATTCAGCTTCGGGTCGATGGCGTAGTGGTGCCGATCGTGAGTCCACCCGATCGCGGTCAGGTGATTGCGATGGAACTGCTTCCGTTGTCGGGTGACGATTTAATTCAAATTCCCTTTGTAAATATCGATCCAGCAATCGAGTGGGTTAATTTTCTTCAAGGCAAGCTGAACTCATAAAAAATCGGGCTGTTCTAATTTAACTTAGGACAACCCGACGATTAATTGTGGAAATAAAGTGATGTTTTGTAGACTTACGAACAACTTGCTTGAACAATTTATCCGACTGATAAACAGAGCATAGACAAACTAAGGATCGATTTGTGCCATTTGGGGCTTGAGTGTTGCGACCATTTGCTGAACACCCCGATGGATGCGACGAGTGACGGTCATAGGGCTGACACCAATCCGCTCAGCGACTTCTTTGCGGGAAAGGTCATGTAAGAAAACATATTCGATCGCTTGACGAGTTTTTTCTTCAAGCTGGTTGAGTGCTTTTTGAAGCTGTTGACGGTCTTCCTCTAAACCTTGCAGCTCTTGGTAACGAGCATCGGGAATGGTGTCTCCTAAGGTCATGGGGGAATCGAGCTGTTGGCAGATTGTTGCGTCTAGGCTCAAGGGCAGGCGGTTTTTGGCAGCGAGTTTGCTATCGCGCCATTCTTGGACGGTGACGCCAATTCCAAGTGCTACTTCGTCATCGGTGGGTTGGCGACCCAACTCGTTGGATAGGGTTTCACGAACGCGTTGGCCTTCTTTGTTGATTTGTTGCCAACGACGGGGAATCTTAACAGTACCGGACCGATCGCGAAGGAAGTGAAGCATTTCCCCCCGGATGTAGGGGACGGCGAAGGAACTGAATGCACAGCCTTGGTTTGGGTTGAAGCGTTCGATCGCCCGAATAAGACCGAGGTAGCCGATTTGTTCTAGATCTTCGTAGGGTTCAGCGCATTGGTGGCTGATGCGATGCGCGATTTTACGGACTAGACCAACGTTCATTTGAACAAGTTGATTGCGCAGTCGAACTGTAGGTTTTTGGTGGTACGCAGTTAGGAGTTCCATGCCGCGAGTTCTGATGTTGTTCGTCGTTTGAGTTGCAAGCATTTGTAAATCTCTCAATCACCGTTGAATTAATATTCGGTTTTGGGAGATGTTTGAACCATGGTTGATATACGGGAGTCTCTCTAGGGTACTAGGGCCATTTTATGTAATTTCACGGAAAAATTGCGCTGTTCTGCGTGAGCGAAATGGCTGAAATCCTCTTCTAGGGAGAACTTTAGTGCTTTGGCTTATTTTTTCGGAGTGATGATGATTCGATCGCTTTTTTGGGCAGTCACCAAAGTAAGAATCATTGTGGTTCACTTTAGTGACCTTTTAGCGATGTTTAGAATACTTGGCCTGAAGAAAGAATGAATTCTAGGAAGCAATAAGATTTATCCGTGGTTTTACGGTTAGGGATCTAGTTAGAAGTCATTACTTAACATCGGTTGGTTTGAGGAATTGCTTCAGTTGTTCTGGGTTGAATGCTTGGGCCGAAGTGCTGAGAAGAACGATCGGTAAAATGGGAAGTGAGGTAATGAATAGACGAGTTTTTAGGTGAATGACGAAATTTTCTGAGGCAACCTGAGGCAGATTGTCTCTATTGTCTTAGATTTTGTTACGACCTGCGATCGTGAGCGCCCCAAATCTTCTCCTTAGATATACGGAGAAACCGATTAAAGCTCATCGTTGCCGCACAAGACACCATTTCACATCGGGCACAATTGTTATAATGTGTAACGATCTAAATTCTGAATTTTGATATTCCATTCCAATCATGGGATGGAATGCGTTTCAATTTTTTGCTGTTCAGTGTGTCCTGGTTTCTTGAGGTTTTTAAGTCATGTCTGAACCCCTTTCTTTCCTCATTACATCTTGGGAAACGTCGGAATCGACTGAATTTAATATGATTCCGTCGCCCAGTGCCTCAAGTCCTGCGCAGTCTGTACAGTTCCCCCATCCCGATCGTTTTGAATCTCGTCATAATGGACCTGCTCGTGCAGATGTGGATAAGATGGCGGCGGTGCTGGGTTATGAGTCGCTAGAAGAATTTATTAACGCGACAGTGCCGGATTCGATTCGGATGAAGCGTCCCTTGCGAATTGAGGTGGCACGATCGGAATATGAGGCGTTGGCAGATTTAAAGGCGATCGCGAATAAAAATAAGGTATTCCGATCGTTCATTGGCATGGGCTACAGTAATTGCATCACTCCGCCTGTGATCTTGCGCAATATTTTAGAAAATCCGGCTTGGTATACCCAATACACGCCCTATCAACCCGAGATTTCTCAAGGTCGTCTAGAAGCATTGTTGAACTTCCAGACGATGGTAATGGATTTGACGGGAATGGAAATTTCTAATGCCTCGCTGTTGGATGAAGGCACAGCAGCGGCTGAAGCGATGTCCTTATGTTATGGAGTAACAAAGACGAAATCAAATGCGTTTTTCGTGGCGGAAAATTGTCATCCTCAAACTATTGATGTAGTGAGAACTCGGGCAATTCCATTAGAGATTGAAATCATTGTTGGTAATGCAGAAACCTTTGATTTTGCCGAGACTCCTGTATTTGGTGCGTTGATTTCTTATCCGGCGACAGATGGTTCTATTTCGGATTATCGTGAATTCTGCGATCGTGCCCATGCATCCGGTGCATTGGTGACAGCAGTTGCGGATATTTTGGCCTTGACACTATTGACACCGCCCGGAGAATGGGGCGCAGATATTGCCGTTGGAAATACTCAAAGATTTGGCGTACCGTTTGGTTATGGTGGGCCTCACGCGGCATATTTCGCGACTAAAGATGCATACAAACGTCAAATGCCTGGACGATTGATCGGGGTTTCTCGTGATACTCGCGGAGAACGTGCATTGCGATTATCGTTGCAAACCAGAGAACAACATATTCGCCGCGATAAAGCAACCAGTAATATTTGCACAGCGCAGGTTTTGTTGGCGGTGATTGCGAGTATGTATGCGATATACCATGGTGCTGCTGGGTTGAAGGCGATCGCTTTACGGGTTCACGGTCTGACGCAAGCGCTAGCTCAGGGTTTGACGAAAGGCGGATTTACGCTACGATCGAATACTTATTTTGATACGATTGCGATTGAAACAGGCAATCAAACAGATTCTATTTTTACGATTGCCACAGATCGTCGGATTAACCTGCGTAAATTGGATGCAAAGACGATCGGGATTTCCCTGGATGAAGCGACGTGCGATCGGGATGTGTTGGATCTCTTTGAAATTTTTGGAGTGAATTCGGAGATTGTCAAAGTTGATGAGAGTGCGATCGGATTCCCGAGAACGTCTGACTACTTGACGCATTCGGTGTTTGAGCAATACCGATCGGAGACAGATTTGCTGCGGTATATGTATGGTTTACAGCAAAAAGATTTGTCATTAACCAGCGCAATGATTCCCCTGGGATCTTGCACGATGAAATTGAATGCGACTTCTGAAATGATTCCTGTAACTTGGGCAGAGTTTGGACAAATTCATCCATTTGCACCTGTAGATCAAACAGAAGGCTATCAAATTCTATTTGATCAACTTGAACAATGGTTGGTAGAAATCACAGGATTTGCGGCAATCTCACTGCAACCGAATGCAGGGTCTCAAGGTGAATACACGGGACTCTTGGTCATTCGTGCCTATCATGAATCTCGTAAAGAATCTCACCGTAATCTTTGTTTGATTCCCACATCCGCCCATGGAACCAATCCGGCTAGTGCGGTGATGGCGGGAATGAAGGTGATTCCGGTAAATTGCGATGGGGATGGAAACATTGATATTGAAGATTTACGATCGAAAGCTGAAAAGCATTCTGCTAATATTGCTGCATTAATGGTGACCTATCCGTCAACCCATGGTGTCTTTGAATCGGGTATTCAAGAGATTTGTTCTATTGTCCATACCTACGGCGGACAGGTGTATATGGATGGCGCAAATATGAATGCCCAAGTGGGACTTTGCCGTCCCGGTGATTTCGGCGCAGATGTTTGCCATTTGAATTTGCATAAAACTTTTTGTATTCCCCATGGCGGCGGCGGTCCTGGAATGGGTCCGATCGGTGTGATGTCTCACCTCGCACCATTTCTACCCGGTCATACGGTGATTGAGACAGGTGGATCGCAGGCGATCGGTGCGGTGTCAGCGGCTCCCTGGGGCAGTTCCAGTATTTTGCCGATTTCCTGGATGTACATTGCAATGATGGGCAGCGAAGGCTTAACTAATGCAACGAAGATTGCGATCTTGAATGCTAACTACATCGCTAAACGGCTTGAAGGATACTATGATGTATTGTACAAAGGTGCAAATGGTTTAGTAGCTCACGAATGTATTCTCGATCTTCGTGAATTCAAGAAATCAGCAGAAATTGAAGTGGATGATATTGCAAAACGATTGATTGACTATGGTTTCCATCCCCCAACTGTATCTTGGCCAGTTGCTGGAACAGTAATGGTGGAACCGACGGAGAGTGAATCATTACCAGAACTCGATCGGTTCTGTGATGCGATGATTTCTATTCGCGAAGAGATCCGAGCCATTGAATCGGGTAAGGTCGATCGTAGGAATAATCTTCTGAAAAATGCACCTCATACGGTGATTGATCTGGTCGATGATGAATGGAATCGACCCTATGCACGATCGATCGCGATCTTCCCTACCCCTTGGACGAAAGCTCATAAGTTTTATCCTGCGGTGAACCGGATTGATAATGCTTGGGGCGATCGGAATTTAGTATGTTCCTGTTTACCGATGGAGGCTTACAGCGAGGCGTAGGGTTTGACTTCTGAGTAGTCTGGTCTTCGGGTTGGACTACTTAATTATATTTGGAATTATATTTGGATCAATGAGAACGTTCCAATTTCTATTGTGGATAGTCTCACATCACTATCTCCTCTAATTTAAACTGTAAATTTGGGACTGCTAAACAGTCAGTGGATGGTATGAAATTGAAATTAGTGTTGACTAACTGTTTTATTTTTAACTAACTGTTTTATTTTTAATAGGTATGGGCACTTTAGCTTGAGATCGTTGAGTCTCGATTAAATTTACATGAATTCAGTTCATTTTACTTACGATCGATTCGATTTAGTGTTCTAAACATCAGACTGGTATTGGGAGATCAAGTTTAATAAAGATTTATCTGAATTTATTTCCACAGAGCTACTATCCCACTTATTTGAGGTACTTTATTTCTATGCTTGATTGCATCAGTTATCAGTTAGATGGTTCAGAGCCGCTTAATCATCGTCTTGTGATCTTAGAGAAACGCCTTGAGGTTCAATGTCATTTAAGCCAACTGCTTGCCGAGGCAGAAACCCTTGAAATAGCGATCGAAGGGACATTTAAGATTCTGTGTGAAGGATTTCATTGGCGATTTGGAGAGTATTGGTCTCCATCGGAAAGTGGACAAGAGCTTCAACGACAACATTTTTGGATTCTGCCGGGATTAGAGGTTGAAATTGATGAACAGGATTCGATCGCTGAATTCTCTTGTGGAGAAGGACTGCCGGGACAGATTTGGGCCAAGAATAAGCCCTTGTATTTCAAAAATTTAGTGGATAATCCTAGCTTTCTTCGTCAAGATTTTGCACAGAATTTAAGTCTTAGGCATGGTTATGGATTTCCCATTTCAAATCGAGTTCAATTAGTGGGAGTTATTACGTTTTTCACTCAAGAAAATCAGGTTTTAGATGATGAATTAATTAATCTTTTGCAGATTTTCGGAGAGCAACTTGGTCTTTTTATTCAACGTAAGTCCGCAGAGCTAAAACTCCGAGATTATGCCGATCGTCTGGAATCCACACTCAAGGAACTGAAACAGACCCAAGCTCAAATGATCCATACCGAGAAGATGTCTAGCCTAGGTCAATTGGTGGCGGGAATTGCTCATGAAATTAATAATCCGATAAATTTTATCCATGGTAATCTTACGCCAGCTCAGGAATATTATCAGGATTTTACAGATTTATTATTACTTTATGAACAGCATTATCCCAATCCCCATAAGACGATCGCCCAAAAACGAGAAGATTTAGACATTGAATTTCTGAAGCAAGATTTTGGCAAACTTTTACAATCAATGAAAATAGGAACCAATCGGATTCAGGAGATTGTGCTGTCTTTACGCAACTTTTCGCGGCTCGACGAGACAGGATTGAAAACTGTCGATTTACACATGGGAATTGATAGCACCTTACTAATTTTACAAAATCGTCTCAAGGCTCATACGAATATTCAAACTGGAAAAAGAAAGCCTGCTATTACGATCGTTAAAAATTATGGTCAACTTAGCCCAATAGAATGCTATGCAGGGCAAATTAATCAAGTATTTATGAATATCATTAATAATGCAATTGATGCCCTTAGAAGTCCTGAACTCTCCCTCAGTGAAGAGAGATCTCTCAAGATTACGATTGATACTGAAAACATTGAACGCGATCGTCGTCCTTGGATTCGTATTACGGTTTCTGATAACGGTATAGGAATTCCAGAATCTATTCAAGATAAAATCTTTAATCCTTTTTTTACGACGAAACCTGTGGGACAGGGGCAAGGCTTGGGGCTAGCAATTAATTATAAAATCATTACCGAACGCCATGGAGGACGTTTTTATTTCCGATCGAAATTAGGAGAAGGCAGTCAATTTATCTTAGAGTTACCTGATTAGAAATTAAGATTTGGTATGGTCATCAAACAAAATCCTCGGACCATCTCCCTTTTACTAATCAAGTTAGACTCCTTCCCAGAAGGTAACACCTGCAAAAATCAAAAATAAAACACCGCCCACAAATGTAATTACTTTCTCCGACAAATGAGATGCAATCGCTTTTCCTGAAAATACAGCGATCGCAGTACAAATGGCATGGCCCAGTATTCCACCTAAAACAACTCCAATCGGATTTTGAGATGCAGCTAAACTAATGGTTGCAAACTGAGTCCGATCGCCCCATTCGGCAATAAAGGTCAGCATAAAGGCTTTAGAAATAATTGCTATTGCCCCGCGCATTTTATCAATATTTGAATCTGCAATAGTATCGCAAGCCTCTTGTTCAACATTAGCTAAACTACCGCCATTCATTTGATAGGCATCGTAAATTAGCTTTAATCCGAATACTATGAAAAGTACGATCGAACTATAGTAAGCAATTCCTTTAGGCAGCAAGGCGACAATTTGCCCAAGACCAACAGAAAGAATAGTCATAGCAGCCAATGCCAACGTAGACCCGATAAACACCCAGCGTCTCGGATACCTCGTTGCCAAACAGAGGGCAATAAAAAATGTTTTATCTCCTAATTCAGAAATGGTAATTAATGTCAATCCAGCCGTAAAAGCAGTCAGCATTTTGCTTGTTGTTAATAGATTTAAACTCAAGTTTAGACGTAGATCTATTCAACTTACCGAAAATGAGACAACTATGAGAGCTGTATTTTACGCTTGGCTTTTCGCTTAGTCTAACGATCGCCGTTGGGTAAATATCCCATCGTCAAAATATGGGAGAAATTATAAAATAAACAATAAAGGTACATTTACGATCAGCGGCAAACCTAATCCCTATGAATCAATTGATTACCCTTGCTATCGTTATTGCTGCCGGATTTCTGTTGTATGGACTATGGCGCGATCGACTGAAAGGATCTTCGTCTCACAGATCTTGGAAGGGCAACGTTAGTGGTCGTCTTTTACAAGCCGTCAAAGGCGATCGTGCGCTAGCGAAACGTCTTCTCGAAAACGCAAGATTAAAACATCCTGGCAAATCCAACAGTTGGTATATCGAAAAAGTGATTTATGACATTGAGCGGGACGGAGCCGGAACTTCATTTCGAGGTCGCTAGCTAAGCCTTAAAAATTCATCATTCCTAAGCTCAATCTCGAATCGGCATCACGGCCCCTAGCGCACGGGAAAGGCGAAATTCAATGGAATGAATCAAGTGTTTTCGATCGAGTTCTGCTGGATCCACCATGGGTTTTACTAATATGGTAAACATTCCCAACCGATTGCCCGCCAACACATCGGTAAAAAGACGATCGCCCACCATCGCAACCCGTTCCGCTGGAAGATTCATGGCCTCGATCGCCCGACGCAATTTACGACGAGAAGGTTTGGCAGCACCAATAATATAGGGAACATCAAGCGCTTCGGCAATCCGATTAATTCGGCTTTGGCTGATATTATTGCTGACTAACCAAATTTGCGGCGTAACCGCTCGGACAGACTCAACCCAAGGCAAAATTTCAGCACTAATCTGAGACATCTGAATCGGAACCAAGGTCTCATCGACATCAAGAACTAAACCTTGAATCTGATGGCGCTCCAGCAATTCTGGCGTTAGGCTCAAAATAGTATCATTGAGAAATACGTCAGGCTGTAATGATTTTCTCCAGGACATAATGGATGAAACCTTTCGGGTAAATGAGAGTGAAGTAAAAATTAAAGCTTAGATTTGACGGTTGGAGTTGGGGAGGCTTGATTATCGACCCGATCGCGAATTTGTTCCTGAGCTGTTTCATGCTCCGCCAAACTTCGACTAAATACATGAGTTCCATCATACCTCGCCACGAAGTAAAGAGCGTCTGTTGTCTGTGGAGTCAATGTTGCCTGAAGGCTGGATAAACCAGGGGACGCGATCGGAGTGGGTGGTAAACCGGGATTGATATAAGTGTTGTAGGGAGACGGGGTGCGGACTTGGGTCAAGGTTAAGGGTTTTTCTGGAGTTTGGATAATTCCAAAGGCATACTCCACGGTTGGGTCTGAACCTAAAGCCATACCAGTCTTGAGACGGTTGGTGAAAACACCAGAGATGATCGGGCGCTCCTTTGGAACAACGGCTTCTTTTTCGACGATGCTGGCGAGGGTGACCCATTGTAATAGGTCAAGTTTTAAGGGATCTTGATTTTGATTGGCTTGATAGATGGGCAACGCGACTGTTTTGAACCGATCGAGCATTTGCTGAATAACTTGGTCTGGCGTAACGCTCCCAGCAGGAATTTCGTAGGTATCTGGAAAGAGAAAACCTTCAATTAGGAAAAGATTTTTGGGAAGCCAAGACGTTTGAGGTGCGGCAGGGCTATTGGGAAATTGTTGGACAGCATTGATGAATTGATCGGCGGTGAAGAATTTTTTTTCTTGAAAATAAGCGGCCATTTGACGAATATTCCAGCCTTCTGGGATCGTGAATCTTGTCGTCACGACTTGGCCCGTCCAAATTTTGTCGGCAATTTCTGGTAGCGATTCTTGAGGTGAAACAGAGTAGGATCCAGCTTGGAACCCACCGGGTCGATTTTTAAAGCCTTGTAATCGCGTCCACAGTTGCCATGCCGATTTCGATCGCAATACCCCCAACTCAGACAAGCGATCGGCAATCATTTTGGATGAGCTACCCGGTTCTATTGTTACGATGATGGGAGTGGATTCCCTAGATATGGCAGCAGGCTTGGTTTCCTGTGTCCACCATGATGTTGCCTGCCAAGTTCCAAGTCCGATTCCTCCGACGGTTATCAGCGTGAACAATAGCAACTTACGCATCATACTCATTAAAAACAGCTCTTAATCTGAGGCAGTGTTGATTGTAACAAACCAAAATTACTTTACGAATAATTCTAAGCCTGATCGAGTTTTATGGACGCTCACCCCAAGATCTCTGTCCTTAGAAATAGAAATCCTCCAGTGTTTGATCTAATAAAACCAACCATTGGAGGACTTTCTGTTTTAGTGAGTCGAAATTGACCGATCGTAATTCAACCGTAATTCAAAGTTGACAAACCGAATTATTCCAAGACATCAAAGAGTTGATCTTCAATCATTGGCAACATGGGTTCAAGCCGCTTGAGTTCTTCGGGGGAAAGCAACATGGGTTTACCGTCTTCGCCCATACGAGCCAAGATGAAATACGGATCTAAGTGAGCATAAATGGCATACTCCTGATCCTCATGGTAGAAACTGGCAAGGAGCTGAAGCTCTTCTTGTTCGTCTTCATCATCATCACCTTTCTCTTCAGAATATTCCTCATCGACGAGTTCTGGGAGATCGCCTTCAACAGTCAACACAACAGCCGTGCGTTTAATGGTGAGGTTTTGTTCGGATAGAACAGCTTTGGCGGTCGGAAGAATCCGATCGATTTGGCTTGGGTCTTCCACCAACACTGCTTCCTCTTCATCGGTGCCGTCGTCTTGCCAAGACACGATTTCGATGGTGGAGTCTACAGGCAGAAGAAGAACATAGTCTTCTCCATCTACGGAAAGATTGTGCTCTACGTAGCAGTCGAGTGTCAGGCCCGTCTCGTCCGTAACCGTAACAGTTGGGGCATCAAAAATTTCTTCTTCCATTTGGGGATCTTCCTATCCTGTTTCAAAGATACAACGACTGCCCCGAATGGGTTTCTATCAGCGTTCTTCTCCAGAATAGTATCCCTTAGTTTGGATCAATCGACACGACTGTCTTAAATACATTTTCCAATAATAATTTTTTTTCATCGACCCGATCGTTCCCAGCTAACCATCGTTCTAGGATAAGAGCGGCGGCTTTACGATCGATTAGTCCTTTATTTTGGGATGGCGACAGGTTCTCAGCTTTAATTAAATCTTCGGCCTCAATGCTACTCAGGCGCTCGTCTACATACTCAACAGGCAGACCAACGGCCTTCGACAAAATGCCTGCTAGGCGAACGGTCTGCTTGGCTTGAGGTCCGACAGTACCATCCATATTGAAGGGAAACCCCACGACCAGTACAGTAGGTTGCCGATCGCGAATAATATCGATTAATTCCTGAATCACATAGTCAACTGACTTGCGATTGATCGTCACTAATCCAATTGCCGCTAGACCCAAACCATCACAACCTGCCACGCCAATCCGCTTTTTACCAATGTCAAGAGCGATCGCTGAAATTCTAGAATTATTCATTTAGCAGCATTTATCTAACAGCAAGGATCGGGATCTTGAGGCGGGAAGAGTTGCTCCTTTGAATGGGTCTCCCGAGGCATTAGGGGACTAGCCTGGTTTTTACGCGGTTGGCGGATACGAAATTTTGTACTTTGGGGATCCAACATAATCCGACCGGGCACAGGTTTGCGTGAGGGCTGGAATCCCGGAATAACATCGCCTAGGGGAATGCCTTCGAGACTGGGCATCGATCGGGTTTCTCTGAGTTTATGCCAGACCGATCGGGACATCATTAGAGTGTGGGCAATACGTTTAGCCCCGACCCGCTCTAAGTAGGCTTCGCGCTCAGGATGATAGTCTGCCGACAAAATTTGTAGCGATTGGCTTGGGAACTCGGAGGTAATACGGGCGACTTGGGCCATAACTTCGGGATAAAGCCAAGTATAGGCGGGATGCACAGCAAGTTGAGCGCTATGAGATTGAGAGCCATCACGGCTGAGGGTGACCTGAAAATGGGCAATGGCAACCTTGCGCTGGGGTTCAAATACGTAGCCACTCACGACTTCAGTTTGCGTCATCCATTGCTTGACTAACTGCACCACAGAGCCAAACAGACTGACTTTAAAATCCTGCGGGTGACGATCGAAAACTTGGCGGACCAGTGGCGGCATAGCCATATTATCGAGTTGATAGAGCAGATGAGCGTCTGCGTTACTCACGGGGAGAAGATTGGGCAAATCGGGTTCACGTTGGGCAATTTCCTGAAGCTGCTCGGGGGCAATAGACCAATAGGTCATCTGAGCCACGGGCTGGAATCCATTGTGTCGATAGAGTGGCAACCGAGTTTCGTCGCTCACATCCAGTTCCAAAATCCAAGTGCGCGCCTGAAGAATGGTTTCAAAACTATTCCGTAATAGCAACGAACCCAAGTCCATAGCGGTGATTAGGGTTGTGGTTTTGCCTTCGTCTTCTGCGACAACGACCGATTCGGCAGCTAGCCGATCGACTCGCCAAGTGGTGCCTGCGCTATTAAAAGGCGAAGTCTGTATTACGCCGCAAACTTTAGAGGCCGCTTCAGCAATTTGAATGGACAGTGAATGGCGCAACGGATTAGGGAACCATCGCAAAAACTTCAGCAAGCCATACCAGCGGCTTACATCAATATTGTGTTCACGCACCATCGAGGCTGCACTGGGGATCTCTTCCATAACCGAACGACTAATACGATCGAATACTTCTAAGTCTCGATACTGCAACGTGCGAATATTGACGGTCGAAGTTGGACGAGAAGGTCGCATCATAGGAGAGGATCCAGAAAAGTGAGCCGAAAAAAGCTATGTCGAAACGAGTCTAATTTACCGATGGACGAATCAAGACAACGGGTGTTTGCTCACTAGCGTTCCCTGCTGGATTTGTAATCAGAGCTTTCTCTAGAAAATCAACGGGAATACCAGTCGTCGCTGCCAATATCTTAACGCGCCGCAAATCATTTACATCCACAATTGCAGCTTCAAGTCCTGTTTCTTTTTTAATTCGATCGCAAACAGCTTGAGGATTCAGGGGACCCAACACCACAAATTGATCGTAGGGCGGAATCGTGCCCGTGACATCATCTACCAAGTTGGCTTGTTCCCCCGCCAGACGATAGAACATGCCATCGACATTAAGTTTACGGGCCATTGATTTGGGCAATACCTTAAAAGGAATGCTGCCAACAAAGGCGAAAAATACCCTCGGTGCGCCCACAATATCAATCAGCACTTGCAATCCACCCGCTGTGGCCAAGCTGGATGTGGATTGAAACATGTAGCACAATCGCTTGGCTAACCAACCTGGATTAATATCCATGAAGTGGCGGAATCGGCCTTGAATGATCGCCAACGGGGACTCACCGATCGTTACAATGTCACCCTGTTGGGCATGGGGCAGGACGTATTGTTTAACGACTTCGACGGGATCATCAAGGTTTGTGAGCAGGTGAGTTTTAATCGGTAAAATGTCTGAATTTTCCGCAGGTCGCCAGCGCTTGGAGTCATTAATAGAGGGAAATTTCAACGGCACAATGACATGCTTAGTACAGGGAACTTTGCCTTCAGGACCGTAAGTGATGTATTTCAATTTAACCCAGGCAACTTGAAGCGCATCTACCTTGTCGCCTTCTAGGTCAATCCGAATTTCGATGGTCTCGCGTTTGCCGAAGTCTACAATGTCGCTTTCCCAATACTCATCCTCCCGAGCCTCGAAATCGTCAAAATGGTTGATGATTCGGCTGCATTGGGTAATGCCCTGGGTGGACGCTTTTGATAGAAGTTGAACATCCGTCAAAAGCTCAGGAATCATCACATCGAGTCGCTTAGTAGGATTAATGAATTCCATTTTCCCGACAATCTGACAGTGGGTAGGGCTGATGGGGATGATGTCCCATTTTCCAGCAGTGACTTCTAAGGCGTTTCCCAGCCGACGGCGATATTGGAAATCTAGACCGATCGCTACTAATGCGAGCAGTCCACCGATCGTGAGCATTAACCAAAGAAACATCAACATTACTTAAAAAGCGTCCCTGTGCAGATTGATTAAACCGAATTCCTGAAGATTATCCCTTAAAAGCGTAATTCTTGGCTGAGTAATATACGATAGTCCCAAAATTTAAAGATTACCCGATCGAGTCTTTTGACACTATTTCCAGGAAAACCAGCTCCAACTAGGCACGACGAATCTCTGATTGCGATCGGTATCACGGCCCTAGTTGATTCACAATACTACTCATCTTTAGCAATTTTCCCGACCTTAGTGCTGGGGTAATAGTTGGCCAAAATTTGGTCATATTTGTAGCCTTTCTCCGCCAAACTCTTTGCCCCCAATTGGCTCATGCCTCTTCCTGCAAAGGCTTCCGCCACAATGTCATCAGATGCTGCATAAAGCGATTCCACCACTCCGCCTTTGTAACTGACGTATTCTCCAGAGGTCATATCCACGGCTCGGTTACTGCGATCGTCTTCTCGTTGAGTGCCGCTGTAAACCTGAAAATACTCATCGCTGCCAAGGTG
The DNA here is from genome assembly GCA_025351345.1 of Synechococcales cyanobacterium GL140_1_metabat_312. Classification (GTDB taxonomy): domain Bacteria; phylum Cyanobacteriota; class Cyanobacteriia; order Leptolyngbyales; family Leptolyngbyaceae; genus JAAFJU01. The sequence goes on along the minus strand of JANXWB010000088.1, from coordinate 2,858 downwards.
ATAGCGAGAATTTGCGGGTTTGAAATAGTAGGTCAAGGCATAGGAACGGGCAGCAACGGCTTGCGCTTTAATAGCTTCAGGACTCCAACTGGCGGAGACTTCGCTGGCCACGACGCTGTAAAGATAGTGACGCAGATTAATATAATTCACGGCATGAAGCGTACTGCCATCAGACGAAAGGAGGAGTTTGCCTCGATAAGGACGATTGTTGAGGTATAACAAGCCGCCGGGTTCAGGTTCGATGAAGGTGTTGACAGGGAAGCTTTGCCCATCGATCGTAATTCCGCCACCCGCGATCTGTGCAGTATGGGCTTGAGTGGCTGCGAGATTGCCTAGTTTGTTGCCTTTTTCGTCGGTCAAATTCAGCGCTGTATTGCTAGCAAAGGCGATCGTGCTGCCCTTGCCAATAGAAACATGCATCTCAATATAAGCATCCACGGGCGCATTGGTTGATTCAAAAACGGCCTTAGCCTTAGCATTTTGAGCTTTTTGCTCTGGAGTAAGTTTGGACAGGTCAACGGGGGTCAGCGTCGGTGTGGGTGCAACGGTTAGAGGCTTGACTTTGGGCAATGGAGTGGCGCTTAAGGGGCGGTTTGGAAGGGGCAATCCGGGAGCGGCCAAGCTGAGCAGGGGAAGGACAGCGGCAACATTGGACGTTCCATCGTTTCCATCGCCAGCAGTACGATCGATCGAGTGAGGCATGGTACTCCAAGCGATCGCGGGGAATAGTCCTAACAGAGGCAACAGCAGCCAGGGCCGACGCTTGACAAAGGTTTTAGCTATAGTTTTCAGCGGAACGTCGGGAAGTTCTGGGGCTGCGGGGGCCGTGAGTTCGTTGAAGGCTTGGAAAATAGTTTCGTCGCTAGGATACTCGGATTCTGGAGCGGGTTCGGCAAGCACGATCGGACTTTCGGTAAGGCGATCCGTCTCTACATTAGCGGGCCGATTGGTTTCATGACCGTCTTGAAGTGAGTTTTGAAGCGTTTTTTTAAAGGGGTTTTTGTTGAGCCACATTGGAGCGCGTAGGAATAATTGGGTTTCGAGGGAACTTAGGAGTTCTTTAGTTTAGAAGATTTTATGGGGGATTAGGCGATCGGATCGACAAACTCTCAACTGATTCAATTATCAATTATTTGTATTGTTCGTCATCCAATCCTAATGATTCTAGAAAAAATATGGTGAGATTCGATCGCACCCTTTCTCAATTCAACATTATTATCGATATAAATGCTCGGGAAAGGTGGGGCATTTCAACTATTTTTTAATTGTTGCTTTGCTTGCTGCCATAGTATTTCTAGCTCAGAAAGTGAATAAGATTGCAACGGACGATCGGCAAACTTCTCCATCAATTGAAGACGTTGAATAAACCGATCGTTTGTTCCCTGTAATCCCGCCACCGGATCGAGTCCCGTCCATCGTGCCACTTGAATTAAACTAAACATCAAATCGCCTAATTCACCTTCTTGGTTCTCTTTACTTTCCTGAGCGATCGCCGTCTGCAATTCGTCCAATTCCTCATGAAACTTAGCCCAAACATCTTCGATCGCATCCCATTCAAATCCCACATCCGCTGCCTTTTTCGAGATTTTCATTGCTGCTGTTAATGGCGGCAACGATCGGGCATATTTTTTTAATTTGACACTAAGTTGTGCTTCCTCTGGATTTTCCTGAGCTTTAATCGCCTCCCAATTAGTATTCACTTCATCTGCATCAGCAACCACTACATCTGCAAACACATGGGGATGACGACGAATAAGTTTTTCGGTAATATTTTGAGTGACCAATGCCAAATCAAATTGACCATTATCCTTCGCTACTTGCGCTTGCAATACAACTTGCAATAACAAATCACCCAATTCATCCGCGATCGCTACTTGATCCTGCGATCGAATCGCATCGACAGTTTCATAGGCTTCTTCAAGAATGTACGATGTTAATGTTTCTTGAGTTTGAGCTAAATCCCAGTGACAGCCGCCATCAGGATTTCTTAGTTTTGCGACAACCTCAATCAAGGTATTCAATGCATTTAGAATATCGAGATTTGATGCCGGAAAATTGGGCTGAATGCTGGGTTTAATGTTCACGGGATAACCATACAAAGATTTAACGATCGCGGTTCGATCGGCGTTTGCGCTTCGATCGTTTCCAAGCGGATCCAATACTATCACTGATGCTATGACTCATAGAACCTGTTTCCAAGCCAAACCAAACCGCTAACCATAATGTCCAATGGGTCTGCCAATTTTGCCAAAGTGGGGCAATCAATCCTATCACCAGAGGAAATGCTGCCCGATCCCAACTGGTAATGCCTTGAAAATGCAGCGCAATCGACCAGCCCAAAATCCAAAATCCCGCAGCCGTCCCTCCAATCAACACAATATATAAAATGCGTCCGATCGTCCCGACTAAAAAACCATGGGAAAAAACCGATCGATGTCGCACCATTTTTCGATAGGGCAACCATAACCACCGGAACCAACCCCAGCGCTGATACTGATGGGAATAAATGTCTAAATCTGGCCCAAACATTAATCCTGAAAAAAGATACGAACCCGCTACTACGATGGCCACCGTCGGATTTTTCGTATAAAACCAAGTGGCTCCAGTCACAACCGGGAGACCCCACAACGTAATGCTATCGTGCGTCCGTCCAGAAGGCATGGGGCAATAGAATAAATGTATTAGTATTCTATCAATAAAATATTCCATCATAAATTTTCAATTTGGAGATCGTCTTTGTCCTCTACTCTGCTATAGTGGTTTCCATCGGGCGGTTAACTCAGTGGTAGAGTGTCTGCTTTACACGCAGAAGGTCGCTAGTTCGAATCTTGCACCGCCCATATTTCTAATCGAACGTT
>JANXWB010000072.1 GCA_025351345.1 Synechococcales cyanobacterium GL140_1_metabat_312 | reverse complement strand
ATTTCTAAGCGTGACTGAAAAGGACCTACTCGGTTGGTTTACGCATTGTTGTTACTGTACAGAAGAAAACTGGCAAACCTTACTAAATGAGGGCTGATTGACGTCCTGATTAGTGCCTAACTAGATTGGGAATGGCTATATTTCATTTTAAACAAGGTCTTTAATAGGCCGACTTTAATAGAGCAACTGCTAACTCACTTTTCCGCTGATAGTTGGCGATAAATACAAACCGGGACTCGTTTGTAGGCAGGCGTGCCCGATCGACGATCGATTCTGGCCTTAAAAATAGCATTCACTTCTGGATAAAACATCAAAGCCGCACCCGATCGGACCGCTCCATAGATAGCCTCAACATATTCCATTTCTCCTGCATCTCCCTGCACCGTTACCAAATCATGCTCCGCCACCCCAATTTTCATAGCATCTAGCTGATTGAGTAAAATACAGTTACGGTGGGGAATGCCTCGATATTTATCGCCGGGTTCATAAACCACAGTATTGTGCTGGGAATAGCTTCTTCCTGTCATCAGCGCCAACACAATAGTATCGGTCCCGTCCGGAATTCCGAAGGTTTCGGGCAGTGGCAACGTCAGATCAGGAATCGGTGTGATCATCATCAGCGCCTTGCCAGAAGGAGTCGGGAATTGAGGCTGGTTAATGATACGTCCGCCAATCGTGAATTCTTTGCCCGTTTCGTCGATCGTTGCGATCTTTTCATAGCCCGGAATCGTTTGAGCGATCAACTGTCGGACATAGTGGACATCTTGCAGACTACGCCAATTTATCGGATCGTTACCATGAAGTCGGTAGGCTAATTCAGCCAAGAAGCTCACCTCCGACATCAAATCGGCCTTCTTCAGGTGAGTATGACCAACATCATTCATCCGGACAAAGTTATTTCCCGACTCAACAGTTGTTCGGTGAGGATTTTCAAATCGATTTAGGACGGGCAAGATTAGGGTGTTCTTCTTAGCTAAACCGTGGAAATGTCCGAGATTAGGTTTAGTGGCCATGTAGATAATCGTCTCGATCTGATTCAGCGCACGTTTGGCCTGGGTTGAATCTGGATTTGCCGCGTATAGATTGCCTCCCAAACACAGTAGAGAATCAACTTTTCCTTCATCTGCGGCTTCAATCAACGATCGCGTATCATATCCCTGCACCCGACTAAGCGGACGCTTCAGTAATATTTCTAACGCCTGCTGAATTTCCTGCTTTAAATGTACAGTGACACCCATGGAGCCAAATCCTTGCACATTCGAGTGGCCCCGAATCGGCATTACTCCCGCCCCAGGCTTGCCAACATTACCCGTCATTAGGGCCGTGTTGCAGATGCTGTAGACATTATCGACACCATTTCCTTGCTGAGTAATCCCCATGGCCCAAGCGAATACAACCTTTGGAGCAGCGCCAATCTCAAAGGCCACCGCCTTAATCTCAGCCTGAGAAACACCGCAGGTCTCGGTAATAGTCTCCCAAGACGTCGTTTTGGCCTGCTCTATTACCGCTTCCCAGTCTTCTGTATGGGCCTGTAAATATTGCAATTGAACTAAATTATGTTCAATCAATACTTTTTGAATGCCAATGAATAGTGCTACATCACTACCAGGAATGGGCTGAAGATAAAAATTAGAAATGTCCGAACCCGTGAACAGCGATTTGACCGGGAAGGAAGGGGATCCAAATTTAACTAACCCAACTTCCATAATTGGATTAATGACGATGACTTTTTTGCCTTTTTCCCGCAATTTGATCAGTTCATTCATCAAACGCGGTTGATTGTAGGGACAGTTGGAGCCAATCAAAACAACGCAGTCTGTTTCCTTTAAGTCCTCTAGACTCACAATTGATGTTCGGGTGCCCAATACTGTCTTTAGGGCTGTGGTCGAGGGCGCATGGCACATATCAGAGCAGTCGGCTAAGTTGTTGGAACCTAAGGCCCGGATCATCAGTTGTAGTAGATAGGCAGCTTCATTAGACGATCGCCCGGAACTATAGGATGCAACGCGCTCCGGTGCCTTTTGAAATGCTTCAACGGCAATCTCTAAGGCTTCTACCCAAGAAATCCGCTCATAATAGAAACTGCCCTCCCGCAGTAAGACGGGGTAGCTCAATCGTCCAAGCCGATCGGCCTCCATCGAATTAAGTTTTTGCAGCCCTTGAATCGTAAATCGCTCAAAAAAATCAGGTTCAACAGCAGGCTGTAATTCTGCGGAAATTGCTTCTACGCTTTTCATACAGCGCTGTAGAACTTCTCCGACTTCATTGGTAAATCCACCCTTTTGTCCACCCGTACCCCAAGAGCAAGAAAGGCAAGCACTATGGTGATTTAAAATTTTCCATAGCGCTGGACCTTCGGAGGAAACCGTATGTTCCGCCCAATACTGAATTACTGGGGGACCACCCCCGATCGTAGGTGTTTCATCGTTGGTTTCGTGAAACGGGGGAATGGGGCGATCGGAGTATTTCGGGTGGTCACTCATGGTACAGCCTCCAATTGAATTGATAAAAACTAGACTGTTCAATCAATGACTACATCTTCGCAGCGTTCATGGATTGGGTCATGGCGTTTTCGATAGGCGCTTTAAGCATCGCTGGATCAATTTTAATCCCTAGTGCCGCCGCCACTTTTTGCCCAAGGTCAGGATCTGCTCGGAAAAACTGACAGAGTTGCCGCATCTGGATATCTTGATTGACGTGAATCAGACCTGTGGCGCTGGTTGTCAGGTTCTCTACTAAACGTGCTTTGGCATCCGGTTCCATCAATCGATAGAGATCACCCGCTTGAGAAAAGTCATCATTGCCTTCTCGATGATCGTAGCGATCGATCGCACCTACGCCAGTTTCTAGGGCTGGTTCAGCATATTCCAGGTTTTGCTTGGGTGCAGAGGTGTCGCTATTGGGTTCGTAGTTTGGTCCGCTCCCGCCATTATCACCACTCGCCATCGAACCATCTCGCTCGTAGTTCATAAAGGGACATTTGGGAGCATTCACTGGAAGCTGTTGGTAATTTACACCCAGTCGATAGCGATGGGCATCCGCATAGGTCATGACACGAGCAATCAGGACCTTATCTGGCGAAAAGCTAATGCCTGGGACAATTGCACTAGGGGAAAACGCCGCCTGTTCGATCTGAGCAAAGTAGTTCTGTGGGTTGCGGTTTAATTCAATGGTCCCCACTTCAATTAGAGGATAGTCCCCATGCTTCCACACCTTAGTGAGGTCAAAAGGATTATCCGGATGTTTGGCAGCCTGCGCTTCAGTCATGACCTGAATGGAGAATGTCCAGCGGGGATAGTCGCCCTTTTCGATCGATTCACATAAGTCCCGAGTCGAGTGATCTCCATCTTGACCTTTAATTAAGCCTGCTTCCTTCTCCGTGAGGTTCTCAATACCCTGCTGAGTTTTGAAGTGGAACTTGACCCAAATCCGTTCATTTTCTTGGTTAATTAGACTATAGGTGTGACTGCCGTAGCCGTTCATGTGACGGTGGCTTTTAGGAATACCACGATCGGAGTAGAGAATCAGTACCTGATGAAGGGCTTCCGGACTGAGAGACCAGTAATCCCATCTCGGCATAGCACCTTTGAGATTATTAGCGGGACAACGCTTTTGAGTATGAATAAAATCAGGAAATTTTATGGCATCCCTCACGAAAAAGACAGGGGTGTTGTTCCCGACCATATCCCAGTTTCCCTCTTCTGTATAAAATTTAAGGGAAAAACCTCTAGGATCGCGTTCAGCATCTGCCGATCCTTTTTCACCACCAACGGTCGAGAACCTCGCTAGGATTGGTGTTTGTTTGCCTACTTCGGAGAATAGCTGTGCTTTCGTATATTTGGTAATATCATTCGTCACCGTAAAGATCCCAAAAGCCCCTGCACCTTTAGCATGAACAACTCGCTCCGGAATGCGTTCACGATTAAAGTGACCCAATTTTTCTTGGAGTACGAAGTCTGACATGACTACCGGACCTCTAGCACCCGCCGTCAGGGAGTTTTGATTGTCGGCAACGGGAACTCCATCGGCAGTAGTCAATTGATTTTTTATAGTATCAGTCATCGTTGAAACTCCTAAAGTAATGGTCTGTGAGAAAATTGAGGGCAATCGAAAAAGATGTCATATAAAAAGCTGCCATACAAATAAAGCAGCGATCGTATACTTCAGTCTTAACCAGATTTTTAGATTGGATTTTTGGCAAGCACGTTAGAAGGATGGAACTTAGGAGGTTTTGGAATACGAAAAGCAAACTCAAAACTTTCAACTATTTTTCAACTATTAAAGAGATGACTGCGATGCACATGCAGAATTCAATTAAACTCATAAAGAAGAGCAATTTTCTGAATAACCATGAACTAAAGCTTTGCCCCTACCTGCTAGTTGTAAGAGCAAAACTTAGTCCGTCTCAGATTGAATTTAGAGCAACGATGATCAAAACCAGTTGGCCAATCCGCCTTATTTAATCCAATTATCTTTGCTAGACAAGGGTATCTACTCGTTAGAATACACTCTAGAATCCTGCCCTCCAGTCGATCGAGGGGTGCGAGAGCCAGATGCTGAACCCGTTAATGCCGCAGCTAACCCAAGTAAAGAACCTAATGCAAAAGACCAACCGGCTTTGGATATATTACTAGCAATATCGCGGGTTTGTTGCGCGGTAACCGTCGGCGTATTGGCGGGAATATTAACTCCATTTTGTTGGGCTTGGTTAATAGTGGCTCCTGCATTAGATGCCACGACACCAAAGGCCCCAGATACACCGCTCGATAGTAACCAAGCGCTAACGGCTAACGTCGCTGCCCAAAGAATGGCCCCGTTCAATAAGGCCGTATTCCGATTCATTGGACCACAGGTGCGGGATGTCATCCACCCACCGACGAAGAGTGAAATCAACAAGCTGATAATGGACCAAACTCCAACGGCTGTACCTACATTACCCGCATCAGAACGAGGAGCGTCTGAGCCTGCAATGTTATTAGAACCGATCGCTGCACCGATCGCGCTCAATACTAATTGCGTACTCAAGGCGATTGCTAATCCAGCTAAGATGGGACCCCAACGTACACGATCGTGATAATCCGACGATATTACGGTTGCGGGGCGGTCACTCAAGGTAGAAATCGGTCTGTCAGTATAAGCCATGATTTAATCCTCCTAGTAGGTAGAATGAAATGGATATGAAAAATTTGGCAACATTTTATGGATGTTGACTCAGGGGACAAGGTCTTAAAATCTAAGGTTTTTACTAGTGCAGTTAATACACCACTACGGGCTGCCAGCAGTGATTTTCGACATTTTATATCTGCTTACTAGTTTGCTATTTGACCTTAAACTTACTCCTACGAACTCTATGAGAAGTTAAGATAGTGCTGTTTGGATGGCAGCTCGAAGATGATAACAAACAATCGTAAATAAAATATTCACCCATAAGGAATAATTGGTTTAACCCTAAAGTAATACCCAGAATCAGTAGCTTGAATTAGGATGAATATTCAATATGACTTAAGTCTGTTGCACATTGCGATTCATATTGAATTCCAAGATTCGCGACTACAGTAGCATTCTCCGTATCCTAGATTTAAACCATTAACTCGTACTCTTGTACTAAAGATTCACACCTGTGTAGTTTGATGTCTCTGTTGTATGTTGGAGACGATCGAGTGGTGAAGCTATTGACCTAGGTTGTAATCTAAATGAAAAAAAGCTGCGGTTTTTGTTTTGTGGGCGATCGCGGTTTTGCTATTTTTTAGTAGCAAATTTTTAGTGTCAGAAAAGTTGATATCACGACCAGGAACGCCGTACAATTAAGCCTAAGAAATGTAACGAATTCTAAGGAGCGATCGGGTATGAGTGAGTATGAGCGCATGGTTCTGATGGCGGAAGATGAACTGACGCAATACAGCACAGATGCCCGTAAGATTGAGAAATTGCGCCGAAAATTGGGAATTTCAACGTCTGTTAAGCAGCGTCAAGAAGCCAGAGAGCAGCTTGAAACTGAGATGCCTAAGAATGTGTTTACAAAAGCGGTGATGACTCAACGCCAATCTGTTGCGCTTCCATTTTGGGGAATTGCGGGACTAGGATTACTGTTAGGAATTTCGTCGGGAGAATCTCTTGCTTTTATGGCGACGATGATTGGCGGAACATTGGCGATCGCGCTGCAAAAGTGGGGTTGGAGTTTAGAAGCTCGGCGCATTTTGCTAGAAACCTTGAATGATCTTGATGCGCCGAAGGTTGAAGAAAAGAAATAGGAAATTAGAAATTGCAGATTTAGCTTTCGACGAGTTGGTTCTCTTGACGAAGACAGGCTTCGATGAAGGGATCCAATTCGCCATCCATAACATCTTGAATGGCAGTTGTTTCGTAACTAGTGCGCAAATCTTTCACCATTTGGTAGGGATTAAACACATAGTTACGGATTTGCATTCCCCAAGCCGCTTCGACAATATCACCGCGAATTTCAGCGATTTCTTTTGCCTTTTGTTCTTGAGCAATCACTAGAAGTTTAGATTTTAGAATTGCCAATGCTTTTTCTTTATTTTGCAACTGACTTCGCTCTTCAGTACAGCGCACCGCAATTCGCGTCGGTAAATGAGTAATCCGAACAGCCGTTTCAACTTTGTTTACATTCTGTCCGCCTTTTCCGCCCGCCCGAGAGGTTGTAATTTCTAGATCTTTTTCAGGAATATCCAACTGTACCTCATAGTCAATCAGCGGCATTACTTCAATCCCGGCAAAGCTGGTTTGTCGTTTGTCGTTGGCATTGAATGGCGAAATACGGACTAGGCGATGGGTGCCCTTTTCGACTTTGAGATAACCATAGGCATAGCGTCCATCAATTTCAATGGTGACGGATTTGATTCCGGCTTCTTCGCCTTCGGACATTTCTAATGTGCTGACTTTGTAGCCATGTTTTTCAGACCAACGCATATACATTCTGAGCAACATTTCGGCCCAGTCTTGTGCATCTGTTCCGCCCGCGCCCGCGTTTATTGTAAGTCGTGCGCCCTTGGCATCGTAGGGACCGGAGAGCATTTGTTGAAGTTCCCATTGATCGAGGTCATGCTTTAACGATCGGGCAATTTCATCCGCTTCCGTTAGTAATCCTTCATCTATTTCTAATTCAACAAGTTCAAGAATTGCAAACCCATCGTTGAGAGTGTTGCGCCAGCGATCATAGCCTTCCAAATGAGATTTATATTCGTTCAGTTCTTGAAGAGTGGCTTGAGCGGTGGTTTGAGTGTCCCAAAATTCAGGTTGAGCGGCAATTTGTTCGAGATCCTGGATTTTGGCTGTGAGTGCAGGAACGTCAAAGATACTCCTGAGTTTTACCCAGGCGATCGGTGAGTAGATCAAGGTTACGTTTGAGTTCGACGGTATCCATGGAGAAAAATATTAGTGAATTGAATATTGATTTTACCCCATGGATGAAGCCGTGCATTCTCGGTGTTTGTTAAGCCTCTCATAAGCCCTCTTAATTGGCGAGGTTTTCCAGCTTATGAGGTTGTGGCTTATTTAGGTTCAACGACAAGGCGATCGGGAGTTAGAGCGATCGGGAAAAGTCTTCCAATATCCGAATCAGATCCGTAATGCCCGTCACCGGGATCAGATCCGACAACGGTAGTTCTTGCTTACCGCCGCCTAGCTTGAGCTTAACGGTATTTAGAATCCCCATTACCGCAGCTTCGTCAATTTTACCTGATTCACACATGGGCAAAAATGACGCCGCTAAATCCGTGTGAAGCTTGGCATCTTTTAGATAGAGGTGCCATTTCGCGATATCAATATAGACCCGATCGCCGATGTCTGCCGCGAGTTGGTCGATTTGAGGTGAGTTAATCATTTAGGTTTCTCCACTGGTTTAATCCTCATATTTTGCAATGACAAATACATAAATCCCATGGCCTAAAAATCCAGCCGCCCAAAGACCCGTTACCCAAAGCGGCCAGGTTGAATCTGAATGCTTCAGGAGTTTGAAAAACCAGATGCCGGAATTAAACGCTGTGAACGCCGCCACATGGGTCGCAAAGCTCATCCGATCGTCTAACCTACGAAAATCTGGATCGTTGCGGGTTGGAACACGAGACCAACGAGGAGGCATAACATCACCCTAAGAGAGGATTCAAAGTTAACTATCCTAATGGTACAGATACAGAAGGACATTCTGTAGGCATTATTTACTCATAATTGAAGGGGCATCACATTTAGTGCGCTGAAGCCAAGAGGTCTTGGGACATTACGCTAGGTCTCGGATTTATTAATAAGGGCGTTAGCGAGTGATCTGAGCAAGGCGATCGGACGGGCATGGCGGGCATTTTCATAGCGATCGGGATAGGTTAATAAGACATGTTGTTCGTAGCGATACCAGTGCATTTCAGCTTTTTCAATATTGCAATCGCGACAAATTACCCATAGATTCTCGAATTCCATAGAAAGCCATGGATATTGCGATCGAGGAAGTTTATGATCAATACTTTTACCGCCGTGCTGGGAGAACAATTGTTCACAGAGGGGGCAGTGGCGGTCAGAATGATCGTTGACCCATGCCTTACTTTCCAAGGTTGTGCCGCATTCTCCCTGACCGTTAACATATCGCCAATAGTCAAATTTACGATAATCGTCAAAATCTTGCGATGTCAGTCTGTTGTATCGGCGATTCCCGAGTGTATCGGCCAGTTGAAACAGTTCCTTTAAGGTTTTTTCGTCGTTGGGGTTAGGTTCCATAATCAATAAATTCAGTTGTAGTATCAGGGAATTGTTGATCAATCAAATCGCCTATGGCATTCACTTCAAAGGCAAGAGCGGCTTGAAATGCTTCGATTTCCTCTGAAGTTTGGTATTTGTTCCCAATCCGATCGGCTTCCAGAAATAAATCTTCTAAACTTTCCTCTTCTAAATCATATTTTGCCTTGTAATCAATTATTTTTTCATAAAGTGCGATCGCACCATCCCAACCGACATTCTTATACCCATTTTCTTTGAGCCATTGCCGATCGTCGGGCCGAAGTTGCGATCGGCATTGTTTATTAAAGGCTTGTAATTGGGTGTAGGTGAATTTTTGATGGGTTCTGGGAAGTGATTTTGATTTATTTTTTTGATTTATTTTTTTCTGACTCATGACTTAACCCAAAGTAGACTTAAAAACTTTTACAAGCGCTTTACGAATTTCGCTATCGTCGTAGTTCATCAGTTGTTTCACATCCTTGGCGAGCCGTAAACGAATGGCGTCAACTATATTTTTAAGTGCCTTATTCTCTTTTTTCAACTGGTCATTTGCATCGGTCAATCTATCTGTCAAAGCACTCAATTTCTTAACTTTTTCATCTAAGGCTTTATTTTGCGTCCCAATTTTATCCATTTCTACACTCAAGGCTTTAAGGTCGGCTTCAAGCTGAGGATTGATTGAGTTAGTGCTGCTTTTACGGTCTTTTAAGGCATTGAATTCTAATTGTAATGTCTCAAACCGTCGTTCTGCCCACGATCGTCGTGTGCCCAATGCCGCATTATTTTTCTGGAGATCACTGTTTTTATCAGCAAAAGCTTCAACAATTTTCACCGCACTTGGATTTTCAGCCAATAACAGGAGCATCGCTTCGCATTGATCGCGAGTGAGTGGGTCGCTGATATTTTTATTGATTTTGTATAGGTCTTTAAGTTGAGTTTGAAAATCTGCTTTGGAGGCCATGGAAATTAAAGCGAGATGGCTAATTCAACTATAACTCGTTAAAACTAAAAAGGATTCCTAACCTAAATTAAGAATCTCTTTGATGGAATGATGCGGATAAAAGGACTTGAACCTTCACTTCCGAAGAAACTAGAACCTAAACCTAGCGCGTCTGCCAATTCCGCCATATCCGCATGAATCTCTACCAATAGTAACAAACAAAATGAATTTTGGATAGCTTTTCAACTAATTTGACTAAAGTCAATAATTAATCCAAAACAATCCTCCTCAACAAATTCGCCGAGGAGGAATCTGCTTAAAACTAAGCCGCCGCGACGACAGTTTCAGCTACAGCCGGATATACGCTAATTTTCTTGCGATTCTTGCCATAACGTTCAAAGGTTACGACTCCTGGAATCAATGCAAATAAGGTGTCATCACTGCCACGACCGACATTATTGCCAGGATGGACTTTAGTGCCACGTTGACGGATCAAAATGTTGCCTGCTTTGACAACTTGACCGCCATACTTTTTGACACCTAGGCGCTTGGAGTTTGAATCACGCCCGTTCCTAGTACTACCTGTACCTTTTTTAGAAGCCATGGAAAATTCCTCTCAACAACTGTTTCTAGGGTGAATTCTAGGATGAACTATGCGCTGGCGGGTGCCGTGAAGGTCTGATCGCCGATCGTGATGGACTCAACCAAGAAACGAGTTTGTTCTTGACGGTGACCACGCTTTTTACGGGTCTTTTTCTTCGGCTGCATCTTGTAGACGATGACTTTTTTGGCCCGGTATTGTTTCAGGATTTTGCCCTGAACCGTTGCGCCAACAATCAGTGGTTGGCCGATCGTTACATCATCATTTTCGCTGAAGAAAAAGACTTTATCAATGGTGACAGGGGTTTCAGGATCGCCGATCAAGCGCTCAACGTCGTAAAAACGACCTGGCTCAACCCGCATCTGTTTTCCACCCGTCTCGATAATTGCGTATGCCATTTTGATTAGTTCCGATAAATGCCGTACAGGTAGCAACCATGTTGTTTAGGACGCTTTGCTTTAAAAAACCTGATCCGAGCGGTGTAAATTGCCAACTTAAAATTATTGTAGAAAAGCCCCTATCTGTCAACATTTTATCAATGTAGGACTATCGAGGTATGGCTAAGGTGCAGGAGTAAGTGTTCCGCCGAGACCTTCGACAATGGTGGTGGTATTGCTGACTAGCATTTTTTCATAACTTTCTGCACCCGAACCTGCTTCTCCTAGCCCATCAGCGAATAGGGATTTGCTGGCGAGTTTGACACTTGCTTCTTTTGCAACAGTTTCAATGAGTTTAGGATTGACCGTAACTTCAGCAAAAATAGTTGGAACTTTTGAAGTCTTGATTTCATCGACTAATGCTTTAACTCGGGAGGCGGTTGGTTTTTCGTCGGTGCTAATGCCTTGTAATGCCCCTTCAATCGGCAATGCGTAAGCGTCTCCATAGTAAGAAAGTGCATCGTGAGTGGTGACAAGCTTTTTAGATGCCATAGGAATGGTTGAAATTGAGGTCTGAATCCAAGCATCTAGTTTGGTGAGCCGATCGCGCAGAGCCGTTGCATTTTTGGCATACAGGGCAGAATTCTGTGGAGCAAGTTTTGTAAGTTTGTCTTGAATCACTTGCACGATCGCAATTCCATTTTTTGCATTGTGCCAAACGTGAGGATCGACTTCTTTTTCAGCAGATTTTGCAGATTTCGCCTCACCTGGAGCATGGTCATGTTCACCCATTAAAGGTTTAGGAACCGCGATTTCATGGACGGCAACTTTAGTGTCTAGGTTGCCGGATGCTTTAACGAGCTTGATCACTTGCGCTTCAAATTCATAACCACCATAGAGGACAAGAGCGCTGGTATCGATGGCTTTGCGATCGTCTGTTGTCGGTTGATAGGTATGAGGATCTTGACCAGCGGGCATAAGGCACTTGAGGTCAACGGTTTCTTGAGCAATTTGCTGGGTGAGATCACATAAAACACTGTAGCTGGCAACCACGACGGGTTTATTGGCTGCTGATTTTGAGGTCTCCGCATTGCCCGACTTTTCTGCATTGCCTGAATTTGTGGGAGTCGCGCCACATCCTGCCAACCCTAATAGCAACAAACCTAAGCTCAGATATTTGAAATTCATAAAACTCTCTGCCAATAATTAATCGTGCGAAATTAAAGTCCGACTTAGTGCGATCACTGTCGTCGAATTCGATTAAAATGATAATCGTTATCATATAATTTCTCATGCTAGAAGTTCAAGAAGTTTCTGTCAACTATGGATCTGGTCAGGGACTAGACCCGGTTAGTTTCAAGATTTTTCCAGGAGAAATGGTAGGAGTCATGGGGCCGAATGGGGCTGGAAAAAGCACAATGATCAAGGCGTTGCTGGGATTGGTGCCCGTTAGTGGAGGTCAAGTTCGCTATTGCACCTGTCCGCTACATCAACAGCTTGAAAAAGTTGCTTATGTGCCGCAACGATCGCAGATTGACTGGGATTATCCGGCAACGGTGCAGACGGTGGTTTCGTTGGCGGTGACGCGTCAGTTGGGTTGGTTTCGCCGATCAAGCGTGGCCACTAATACTGCGATTCAGCGGGCAATGAAGCGGGTGAATATTTGGGATTTACGCGATCGGCGCATTGGAAATTTGTCAGGTGGGCAACAACAACGGGTTTTTCTGGCGCGAGCGTTGGCTCAGGATGCGGAGATTTTGCTATTTGATGAACCGTTTACGGGGGTTGATGCGACGACGGAAGATATTTTGTTTCGGGTGTTTGCCGAGTTGCGCAATGAGGGCAAAATTTTGATTATTAGTAGTCATGAATGGGGCAGTCATTTAGCAGAAGGCTTGACGAGTCTCGATCGATTGTTGTTGTTGAATCGTGAATTAATTGCATCGGGAACGCCCCGTGAGGTGATGACCCGCGAAAATCTTCAGCTTGCCTATGGTCGAGTTTGGACCCATGCGTTTCATGGCGATGGGAAGGATGATGATTTGTTCTGTTAAGGATTTGGAGTGATTGAATATGTGGTTAGCTTTTATATCAATGTTAATAGAACCGTTGCAATCTGAATTCATTCGTAATGCGATCGGGGTGAGTATAATGATTGGGGTTTTGTGTCCTGTTGTAGGCACCTATTTAATCGTACAGCGGATGGCGTTGATGGGCGATGTGATGGCGCATTGTGTGTTGCCGGGATTGTCAATTGCTGCATTTTTTGGGGTCGATCGGTCCATTGGAGCATTTGTTTCTTCGATGTTTGGATCATTTTTTGTAACTTGGGTACGATCGCAGTCCCGCGTTAAAGTTGATTCAGCAATGGCATTAACATTTTCGACTTTTTTTGCGATCGGCGTTACGTTGATTACGTTATTAAAAAATAAGTTAGATCTCGATCGCTTTTTGTTTGGCGATATTCTGACCGTTACGTTGAATGATATTTATGCCACGGCTGCTATTGCAATAGTAATTTTGGGGGCAGTTTACCTATTTTACAAAGAGCTTTTGTATTACACTTTTGATGCGACAGGTGCAGAGGCTGTTGGTCTTCCGATTAAGTGGTTGCACTTGGGACTGATGGCAGGAATTACATTGACTATTATTACAAGTATGCAAGTGGTGGGCGTATTATTGGTAATTGCATTGCTAATTGGTCCCGCATTAACTGCCTATTTAGTCACTCAGGAATTGCATCATATGATGTTTTTGGGCAGTGGGATTGGAATTGTGTCGAGTCTGATGGGAATTTATCTTAGTTATTATTTAAATTTACCGTCTGGGCCTGCGATCGTTTTAGTGTCATCGAGTTTATTTATGTTGACGTTTTTGTTTACTACTCGGTCAACTTTTTTCAAAGGAACAAAGCATTCCCACTAGTAAAATTCCCAAACTCCAATAATCCAGCCCAAGCCTAATCCTAACCAAGCTGAAAACGTCAACCAAAAGCAGGTTTCCAATTCCCCAACACGAGCTGATTTCAGATCAATTCGGGCTAGAGCTTCACAGGATAAGATCATAAAAAAAGGCATAAACCATTTGAGCCAGTTGAGCAAGATTGAAATAAATCCGGCCAAGAAAAGTAAACCTAAAATCCCTAATAGGTCGGATTTAAAACGTCTCTGCATGAGTTTACCTAATCCAGTTAGCGGATGCAGAAAAAGCAGTGCAGCCACAAAAGCAGTCAAGGCACCGAGCGTTAGGGCAAAGCGGGGACTATTCATGTCCGCTAAAAAATGGCCAAATACGGTGTATCCGCTCAACAGTAGAAGTAGTGAACCCCAAGGAATCTCGCGATTGATCTTCATGATAGTCAGTGTGACGATGTTTTCATAGTTTATAACCCGGCTAGTCTGAAGACGAAAAGAACAATAAAAATTCTTTTTGCCTTCAGGAATTTGTTGGGATTAAGGATCGTTAGTGTAAATCTTGGATTAAATTACCTCCATGCCTAACTCCAGTTGACCACCCGATCGATCGACAGCAGCACTCATAAAGCCATAGAACAACGGATGGGAGCTGCTGGGGCGAGATTGAAACTCAGGGTGAAATTGACTAGCGATGAAGAATGGATGACTTGGAAGTTCAATAATCTCCACCAGCCGATCGTTTGGAGATGTCCCACTGATTTGATAGCCACTTTCCAGAAATTGTGGACGATACTGATTATTAAATTCATAACGATGGCGATGACGTTCGTAGATCACTTCTTTTCCATAGAGATCCATAGTTTTAGTGCCACTGGTGAGCTTGCATGGATAAACGCCCAAACGCATGGTTCCCCCCAAATCCACCACATCTTCTTGCTCGGGTAATAGATTAATCACCGCATTCAAGGCATCTTCTTTGAATTCTGCACTATGAGCATCGTCCAATTTGGCTACATTACGCGCCCATTCAATTACCGCACATTGCATTCCTAAACAAAGCCCCAAAAAGGGAACATTATTTTCACGGGCATACCGAATTGCTTCAACTTTACCATCCACACCACGGATTCCAAATCCGCCTGGAACCAGAATTCCATGTACTCCTTTGAGATACTTGTCCGCACCGTCTACTTCAATGTCTTCAGAATTGATCCAATGTAATTTCAGGCCGCTCCCTGTCGCGATTGCCGCATGACGCAGTGCTTCGACTACCGACAAATAGGCATCACCCAATTGCACATATTTACCCACTAATGCAATTTGCAATTCAGCACCGGGACTATACATCCGATCGACCAAGGTTTGCCAAGCTTCTAAATTAGGTTCGCGTTGTTCTAGATTGAGATGATTAATCGCTTGAATGGCTAACCCTTCTTGTTCCATAATCAACGGCACTTCATAAATGCTGCGGACATCAGGACAAGTGATTACACATTCAAGATTGACATCACAGAACTCCGCCAGCTTTGCTTTTAAGCCTTTTTCTAATTCCCGATCGCAGCGACATACCAAAATATCGGGTTGAATTCCGATCGATCTCAATTCTTTTACAGAGTGTTGAGTCGGTTTGGTTTTCAATTCACCAGACGCGGGAATAAAAGGAACCAATGTAACATGGGTATAGAGAACATTTTTACGACCAACATCTTTACGGAATTGTCGAATGGCTTCGAGATAAGGCAAGGATTCAATATCGCCTACAGTTCCGCCAATTTCAGTAATGACGACATCAGGATTAGTATTGCGGGCAACGCGGTGAATGCGTTCTTTAATTTCGTTTGTAATATGCGGAATTACCTGAACAGTGCCGCCATTGTAATCACCGCGTCGTTCTTTGTTGATCACTGATTGATAAATGGAACCTGTCGTAACACTATTCAATCTCGACATAGAAGTGTCGGTAAATCGTTCATAATGCCCCAAGTCTAAATCCGTCTCGGCCCCGTCTTCGGTGACAAAAACTTCCCCATGTTGATAGGGACTCATGGTGCCGGGATCTACGTTCAAATAGGGGTCTAGCTTTAGAATAGAAACCGTGTAGCCCCGTGACTTCAGAAGCCGTCCTAAGCTTGCTGCCACAATGCCCTTGCCAATTCCAGAAACTACGCCGCCAGTCACAAAGACAAATTTCGTCATAGGAGGGTTCGATCGCACAACATCGCAAATTACCCCGAATATTGTAGGGCAAGCCGTCACGTCTTCATAGGAT
Organism: Synechococcales cyanobacterium GL140_1_metabat_312; assembly: GCA_025351345.1. Lineage (GTDB taxonomy): Bacteria > Cyanobacteriota > Cyanobacteriia > Leptolyngbyales > Leptolyngbyaceae > JAAFJU01. The sequence goes on along the minus strand of JANXWB010000072.1, from coordinate 28,139 downwards.
CCGGCCAACTTTCTAGGGATAATCCAGTGATGGGATAAGGTTCATGGAGTTAAAACCGTGTAGATTCAAAGTAACATGATTGAAATTTATGGATTAATCTCCCAATTACCGGAATGTTCATCCTTGCCCAGAATCTCCCCGTCCCGCCCGTAGCACCCCAACCGCGATCGCCCTCTTCGACGTTGTTAGTGGTTTATCCTCCGGTCGGCTACAGCACTACAGCCTCTCAAATCTTTTTAGTTGGTTCGGCTCCGGCGACGGGTTCGGTTTTAGTAAACGGTCAGCAGATTCGACGCAGTGCAACGGGAAATTTTTCGCCGAGTTTTCCATTGTCGGTGGGTGAAAATAAATTTATTGTTGAATATTCTGGGCAATCGAAGACAATAGCTGTCGTGCGCACGTTAGCCCAGCCTGAACTTCCGATCGATGGGTTTGCTAAAGACTCGCTATATCCGAATGTTCCGATCGCCCGTTTGCCAGGAGAATTAATTTGTTTAAGCGCCATCGCACCGCCCAATTCGATCGTCACTGCGCTGCTAGGACAACAATCTCTACCGCTAGTCCCAGATGCTAGCACAACGATATTGGCCGACAACCTTAGCGTTCTCACCGGGAAGCTTGAGGCGCAAGCAGTGACCGGAACGTATCAAGGCTGCATGGCGTTATCTCAACCATTTGGCCAAATCGGTGCTACGGGTAATGTGAGTACTGGGGGCGATACGCTGGGCCGTACTTTGGGCAAGCCAATTTATGAGTTGAAATTACCCGATGGTCGATCGATTCGAGAAACCGCAAAAGGAACAATAGATGTTTTAGATCCCGCTCGATTGACAACAGTCGAAGTAACGGCAAGTCCGGGAGTGGCCAGAACAGGCAGTAATAGTGAATTTGCACGACTGACCCCATTGCCAAAGGGCGTGCGCGATCGAGTGACAGGGAAGGATGGCATTTGGCAGCGCCTAAGTTACGGGGCATGGATTAAAGAAACAGAAACCAAAGTGGTGAGCCGCAGCGGTGTTCCTGTGGAATCTCTCGTGAGCGGTGTTACTTCGCGATTGGTCAGTGACTGGACAGAACTACGGATTCCGCTGCAAACTCCTGTGCCTATTACGGTGAATCAGACCGATCGTACTGTTCAGCTCACCCTACATCACACCATTTCCCAAGCAGGAATCCAACGGTTGGTGAATAATCCCACAATTTCCCATGTCACTTGGCAACAAATAACCCCAACTCAGATACAGTACACGCTGCATTTGAAAACCAATCAGGCTTGGGGATACAAGACGAGATATGAGGGAAATTTGTTGGTCCTTTCGCTTAGAAATCCGCCTGTTCTTACTAATAACCTAAAAGGCATCAAAATCCTGTTGGATCCCGGTCATGGCAGTTCTGAGGATTTGGGATCTGTAGGCAATGGTGGCATTCCTGAAAAAGATGTAACGATCGTCGTCTCAAAATTATTGCGCGATCGGCTAACAAAACGGGGCGCGACCGTGATTATGACCCGCGAAGGGGACGATGATATTGGACCCAATGAACGGGCACAGCTAATTACAAAAGTCGAACCCACAATCGCCTTGAGCCTTCATTACAATGCGCTACCTGATGGGGGAGATGCGGAGAAAACCCAAGGTCTGTCTGCATTTTGGTATCACCCTCAATCTCAATCTCTTGCACAGTTTCTACATGACTATGTGACTCAAAAGCTCGATCGAAAATCTGACAATGTGTTTTGGAACAATCTCGCCTTAGCACGCCCCACCGTTGCACCGTCGATCTTGATTGAGTTGGGTTATATGATTAATCCCGAAGAATACGCTTGGATTACAAATCCAGTTCAGCAAAATAAACTGGCGGATACCTTAGCGGATGGCATTGAGGCTTGGTTACGTTCACGTTAGAAAACTGACAAAAAAACATCATCTTGCACTACCGGAGATTTGATCCCGATCGAGTGAGTTTAAATACTGAATATTCCCAGATCTTGACAGATCAAGATCCGTAAATATCATGGGAAATCCGACTTGAAATGGGTGAATGCTTTGGCGATATCATAACCTCATTTCAAGCGGGAAATTTTATGGGCATTAGCGTTGTTACAGGTGCAGCTGGTTTCATTGGTTCCCACATAGCGGAAACCTTACTTAATGCAGGCCATCAGGTGATCGGGATTGATCACTTTAATGACTATTACAACCCTGAGCTAAAACGAGGTAATATTTCAAGCCTTATCAACCATCCAAATTTCAAATTAATTGATGGTGATATTCAATTCTTAGACTGGAATCTATTACTTGAAGATGTCGATGTAATCTATCACCAAGCCGCGCAAGCTGGAGTTCGAGCAAGCTGGGGAACGAGTTTCCGAGCTTATACTGAGCGTAATATCAATGCCACCCAGGTAATTCTAGAAGCGGCAAAAGACGCTAAAAATCTCAAGCGCCTTGTCTATGCCTCCACCTCTTCCATTTATGGGAATGCCGAAACGTTGCCAACCTCAGAAACTATTCCCCCACTTCCCGTTTCACCCTATGGCATCACGAAACTGGCCGCTGAACGAATGGGCAATCTCTATCACGATAATTTTGGCGTACCCTTTTGCGCATTGCGATACTTCACAGTTTATGGTCCACGTCAGCGACCAGATATGGGATTCCATAAGTTCTATAAGGCAGCGATCGAAGGTCAGGCGATCGATGTCTTTGGGGATGGTCGTCAGACTCGTGACTTTACCTTTGTTAGCGATGTCGTTGCTGCAAACTTAGCGGCTGCAAACTGTGACGCGGCCAATGGTCAAATCTTTAACATCGGCGGCGGCAGTCGGGTCGTGTTGGAAGATGTACTGGATATGATGGGAACTATTATGGGCCAGCCGATCGTCCGTAACTACATTGATCAAGCACGGGGCGATGCACGTCATACGTCTGCCGATGTCAGCAAAGCTAAGGCTGTCTTAGGCTTTAACCCCCAAGTATCGCTCCATGAGGGTTTAATTCAACAGTGGCAGTGGATTCAAGGCTTATATAGTCCAGTAGTGGCCGCTAATGGGGCTGCGGGTGGAAAATAGCTTGTAAGAGGGTTCGTGAGATAACTTCAAAAGTTAAGTTGAACAATCTGAATCGGATTGTGGTTGGGTTCAGATTGTTATTTGACTAGACAGAATACTTGTAAAACCGATCGGCTAACTTAGAAATTATAATCAATCGACAGAATTTAGCAGATAGACATCTTTTAAGTGATGAACGATTACTTCTAAGAGCTGTGCGAACTGCCCTAGGTGCTGCGTGAATTGCTGTTGACGTTGCAAAATTCGATCGGATTGACGAGCCGCTTGCCAGAATTGTCGGTCTAGTTGAAGCAACTTTGTCAGACGAGTTATTTCAGGGGTGAGCGATCGCAGTTGGTTTTGCAGCCCACGAATATTGTTATTTTGAATACATTCGGTGGTCTCAAACGCATTAAGCAGTTGCATTAGTGAAGGAATAATTCGATCTTCAACCATTGTTTTTAGGAGTATCCAGCGCAGACTTATGGGATCTCCGTCGGAACAGGCGATCGGATTTTCAGGCAACATTTTCAGCGCTAAACCCGTCTCAGTTACTAGGTCTAGAGCCTTTCGATGGAGATGGAGACAGTCCAGAATTGCATCGGGATCGCAGTCGATTGGATCAACACTCTTCATGGTTCCTTACGACAGAAAACACTATCTTGATATATTTGCTTAATTTCTTTATGGTGTGTGAACTCACATTCGAGTTTAAATAGTTATTTTAAGCCAGTCAAGTGATTTTGAGACAGGGCTTTGCTATCCTCCATCTCGCCGCGTGAAATGACTTATGAATCTCCCCATCCGTTCGCTCCCAACTCCAACGCTTGATCTACCTGATTGGCTTGGAAGCTGCATGATTGACAGCTCTTCGGCCTATGTTGATGCTAAGGAAGATCCGTCTAAAGTCAGCAGCCTAATCTGTCGAGCCTTTGACTTTGCTAGCAGCCTTCATGAAGGACAGGTTCGTGCGTCCGGAGAACCCTACATTGCTCATCCAGTCGCCGTTGCCGGGATTCTGAGAGATCTGGGTGGAAGTAGTGCGGTGATCGCGGCGGGATTCTTGCATGACGTGGTGGAGGACACGCCCGTGACTCTTGATGAAATTGAAGAGCGTTTTGGGACAGAAGTGCGGACGTTAGTGGAAGGAGTCACTAAATTGTCCAAATTTGAATTTTCCAGTAAAACTGAGCAGCAGGCGGAAAATTTTCGGCGTATGTTTTTGGCAATGGCTAAGGATATTCGGGTAATTGTTGTGAAGCTAGCCGATCGGCTTCACAACATGCGAACCCTAGAACATCTGGCTCCCGAAAAACAAAAGCGTATTTCCCGTGAAACTCGCGAGATTTTTGCACCACTTGCCAATCGTCTCGGCATTGGTAGCATGAAATGGGAACTAGAAGATTTGGCCTTTAAATACTTAGAGGCTGAGTCTTACAGCGAAATCAAAACTCGGGTAGCCGAACGACGCGGCGATCGGGAATCTCAGCTTACGGAAGTGACCGAACTCTTAAAACCTCGTTTAGAAGAATTAGGCATCAAGGCGATCGAAATCAATGGTCGGCCCAAGCATCTGTATGGCATCCATCAAAAGATGTACGAGCAACACAAAGAATATGAACAGATTTACGACATCTCCGCCATTCGGATCATCGTCGAATCTAAAGACGATTGTTACCGATCGTTAGCCGTTGTCCACGATATGTTCCGCCCCATTCCAGGGCGCTTTAAGGACTATATTGGCTTACCAAAAGCCAATCGCTATCAATCCCTGCATACCGGAGTTATTGGGTTAGGTGGTCAGCCTCTAGAAGTGCAGATTCGCACCTTAGAAATGCACCACATCGCTGATTATGGGATCGCCGCCCACTGGATGTACAAAGAATCTGGCGGATCTAATCCAGTTCCAGCCTCTAGCAATGAAGAGAAATTCACTTGGCTTCGTCAATTAGTCGATTGGCAAACCGATTTCAAAGACGCACAGGAATATCTCGACACCATTAAGAATGATCTGTTTGAGAACGAAATCTTTGCCTTTACTCCCCAAGGTGAAGTCGTACCACTCTCTATCGGGGCAACCCCAGTTGACTTTGCGTACCGGATTCATAGCGAAGTCGGCAACCATTGTGCAGGCGCTCATGTGAATGGTCGTATGGTGACGCTGGATACCGCCTTAAAAAGTGGTGACATCGTTAAAATTCTCACACAGAAAAATTCTCATCCCAATCTCGACTGGATCAACTTTGTGGTCACTCCCGGTGCCCGTAACAAAATTCGGCAATGGTATAAACGATCGCATCGAGACGAGAATTTAGCCCGTGGTCGTGAAATGTTGGAAAAAGCGATGGGGAAACCGGGTTTTGAAGCCATGCTCAAGTCCCCGCCCATGCAAACTGTCGCTGAACGCAGCAATTATCATACGGTCGATGATTTACTGGCGGCGATCGGTTACGGCGAAATGACTGTCAACCACACTATCAACCGAATTCGGGATACCGTTAAGTCAGCTCAGCCCGCCATCCTAGAACCCGCCCCCATTACCTTTACCCCCCGCAGCGCTCCTGTCGTCGCCTCGCCCAAGTCACCTATTGCGGGAATTGAAGGAATGCTACATCATACGGCCAAATGCTGTAATCCCTTACCGGGAGAATCAATTACAGGCGTTGTTACCCGAGGCAATGGCATCACCGTCCATCGTCATGGTTGCCCGAATCTCGATAAGGTTGAATGTGCGCGGCTTGTTCCCGTAAGTTGGAATCCAATAGCCGATCGGGATCGGCCCACAACCTATCCAGTGGAAGTTCAAGTTGAGGTGATCGATCGAGTGGGTGTGTTGAAAGACTTACTATCCCGTCTTACGGACGACAATATCAACGTTAGAAATGCTCAAGTCAAGACTTATCCTGACCAAACAGCAGTCATCGATCTTGGTCTTGACATCTGTGATCATACTCAATTAGAACGAACCTTTACCCAGATTCGTAAAATGAGCGATGTGTTAAATCTCCGCCGAATCGCGCAAATTGAAGTCCTAGAAATGGCTGAATGATCTTACAAAATTCGTTTCTTTCCGGAACTCAGGTGAATTTTCAAGTAGTAAAAATCACACTGAAAAATAGTGTTCTAGTCAGCCTTCCAATTTTGCATAATTTGCTAAAGTCCAGCGTAATAGCCAATATGAGTCGCTGAATAAATCCACTCATCATGGAAAAGGCGAATCCCTTGGTTTTTCTTTCATTATGGAGTATCTTTTAGAGGAGATGCTCTCTGAGATTATACGGACATGTTTAGATTGAATGAAGTATGAGAAAATTAGTAGGGGCACCGTACATTTTTCGCAGGATTGTTATGACGCATCAGATTGAGTCGGGGATTTTTCACCAGAAATTATGAGATGCCACATGGATAGTCAAGGTAAGCCATACACAAATCAGCCCCCTACTTCGCATTACACACGTCTAGTAGGTTCTGAAGAGCAGAGAATTTACGATCATTTATTACAAGTAATCCAGTCTGAAAACCCAGATAAAATCCTTGATCGGGTTCGGGCATTATTGATTGAAGGCTCTAGTTATGACGATCGTGAGGTTCTGCTGAGTCTCGATCGTTTGGTACTTTCAGATTCTGCATTTCAAGACTTTCAATTCATCCTTAACCGCTGCGTCCACATCCTCACTAACCGCTGGCAAGGCCGTCCCCATTCTCAATCAGCGGTGCCACAACTTATTTCCCTTCTGGAATCTACGCCTATCAAGCCTATCGACTTTAGCCGCAGTAAGGCGAATCGACGATTACGCGATTTGACCCAGCAGTTTCGAGATACCGATCAGTTTCAATCCTTACGACGCTTGTCTTGTGTTTTAGAGCAAAATTCGACAGTGCTGGAAAATCAGCAGCCTCTACGGACTTTAATTCGTCGCTATCCTTATCTATATCCTCACTGTCTCGTCAGCGATGGCAGCACTCCAGAGGATCAAAAATCTATCCGATCGCTGCAAGAAAAAATGCAGCACGACTATGAAGTAGACCTTTCTAAGTTTGTAACCTATCAAGTCCGTCGCTCATCAGTCACCCACCAACGGAGCGATCGGGCCCTATACCCTGTTGCCAACCCGACGCTATTACCTGATTCAGATCTCAATGAAGCTCTAAAGCAATTTACAGGCAAGATAAGCAACGGTTGCACCCACCGAGACTTAGCTGAGCGCTTTATGATCCATAGTCAATATCAGCAGCAGACCTTTAAGGGATTCAAGGGTGATTTGTATGAATACTTGATTGATTCTGTGGAACCCGAGTATGGTCGCTGTCAATTTAATAATCAGTTGCATCAGACGCTGCGGGAAATTTTGCCTGACAATGACGGGTCAGAATTTAATGAATTTTTGCTGCTGCGGACCTGTAGTCAGCTTTTGAACTTCTTAATTGTCCAAAGCCAGACTCAACCGAAACATTTTATTTTTGTTGACTTGCTCTCCAATCTTGGCCCGATCCCAACCACTAGCTTACTGCTCAAGCTAGTCCTGATTTGTCGCAAGGTGAAGCCTTACCTAGAAAAGCGCCTTTCGATTTTGTTTAATCATTATGAATGCCACACTCAAGGCTCGGTGCAATGGCTAGTGATGGCGATGGAACATCTCAATATTGCCCTCAGTACTAATTTTGGCAAAATGAACTTAGCCTTGGTGAATTCTTTAGTCTAGTGGTTCGGCCTAGTCTGTACGGCCATCGTTTATGACAGCCATAGCCTGGAATTGTCGTGGTTCGTTATACTAGTTCTATGATTTCTCCAACTCCGCCATCAAATAATGATAGTCAAGAATTGGGTGAGGACGATCGGCCCTTCACTCAGGATTCTGCGCTTGTAGAGTTCTCCGATATTGAGGCTGAGCTTAATTATCGACAAGCAAAAGTTGCACTTCAAGAGCTTGTGCAGCGAGTCGATTTGACGGAGTTAGAGCGCAGTGGGTTGGAGCATTCGATCGCAGGATTGACCTCCATGCTCGACAAGTTGGATCAATCAGTGATTCATATCGCGGCATTTGGGATGGTGGGTCGCGGAAAGTCTTCATTGTTAAATGCGTTGCTAGGGCGGGATGCCTTTCAGACGGGAGCGATTCATGGAGTTACCCAAAGCGAACAGTTAGCGGATTGGGATCGCCTTATCACCCTAAATTCAAATGCTCATGTTCAGCTTATCGATACGCCCGGAATTGATGAAGTGGAAGGCGACGATCGGGCGGCGCTGGCCCAGTTGATTGCGGCTCGATCGGATCTTTTATTATTTGTGGTGTCGGGCGATATGACTCAGGTCGAGCATCGGGCCTTGTCGGCACTGCGAGAGGTCGGTAAGCCGATGATTTTGGTTTTTAATAAAATTGATCAATATCCCGATACCGATCGTCAGAGTATTTATGAAAAAATTCGGGACGATCGGGTTAAAACCTTACTCTCACCCGATGAGATTGTCATGGCTTCTGCGTCTCCCTTAGTTCCCGTAGCCACCCGCCAAAGCGATGGGCGTTTGAAGATTGTCATGGAGCCAGGACTCCCCCAGATTGATGCGGTGAAGCTGAAGATTTTAGAAGTTCTAGATCGTGAGGGAAAAGCCTTAGTTGCGCTGAATTCGATGCTCTATGCCAATGAAGTGAATGAACAGATTGTGCAGCGGAAACTTAAAATTCGCGATCGAGGGGCCGATCGGGTGATTTGGAATGGCGTGATAACGAAGTCATTAGCTGTGGCCCTGAATCCGATCACGGTGCTGGATGTGATTAGTAGTGCGGCAGTTGATGTCGCAGTGATTTTGACGTTATCAAAACTCTATGGCATTGCGATGACCGAAAAAGGGGCGGTAAACTTGCTGAAAAATATTGCGATCGCGATGGGAGGCATTACGGCCAGTGAACTTTTGGCAACACTAGGACTTGGAACCTTAAAAAGCTTACTAGGAGCGAGTGCCCCTGTTACGGGTGGACTATCCTTAGCCCCTTATTTGTCGGTTGCTATTACTCAAGCTGGGGTTGCAGGAGTTTCCACCTATGGCATTGGTCAAGTGGCAAAAGCGTATTTTGCAAATGGGGCAACGTGGGGCGATGCAGGACCGAAAGCAGTGGTATCGCGCATTTTAGATTCGCTGGATGAAGAATCTATTTTGGCTAGAATCAAAGAAGAATTGCGGGGGCGACTAAGACCCCCATCTCCATCTAAATAAACTATTGCCCTCAAAAAATTTCTAGCTAGCCGACGTGATATCCACCTTGAGATCGAGCGATCGCAACATCGCCATCGTAAAAATATTGTTCAAACTCAAGACCAAATTCAGCAGACCATTTTTTAATAATTTCAGCTTCACCCGATCGATTAATATCATCGAGAACGATGGCAAAATTGGAAGCTAAAATGTTCTTTAATGCAGAAAGGGCGGGATAGCGAGAACGACGACGTTTTTCATCGTAGGCAGGCGGACCATCGACAATTAGAAAATCTATTGTAGATTCCTTAAGAATGGTCTTTGCTGCGGTTAAGTCATACCATTGGTTATCATCTAGCGCTAAATTGCAGGGAACAAGAGGCGCTGGAATTAGGGTTACATAGCTGTCAAGTCCTTGGTCTTTTAATAGATTTTGCAGGACTTCTATCCAACCAAGATTATCTTCTAGAGTATATAGATGGCCGTGGCCTTGTTGTTTGAGTAAGCGTGCAATGTAAAGGGTGCTGATACCGCCGCCACATTCCAGAATATTATCGCGACGATTGATCACAATTTCATTCAAAATTTTGACCAGACCACTGGGGCGTAGCGCTGACGTACTCCAAGGTAGATAACTCGTACTGAGTGGCGCTAGGACTTGGATTGCAACAGCATCATGGGACGATCGGTTGATGGAATCGATCTGAGCGCGCAGGTCGCTGGGATTGCTACTAGCATTGCTAAAATTCGATTCGAGCGCATTCAACATTCGGAAGATCCTTAGTGGTTAAAGAAGTCTTACAGCATACCGATAAGACGACAGTTGCGATCGTTTAAATCCTGTTGCGATAGCGAACAATTATTAAGTCCCCACCAAGACTCGGGATGAATCTTTTACTATCAGGGAGTGGTTATAGATGCATTTGCAGAAGCAAGTATCTGGGGAGTCCTACCTTCACTTCACACATTTTGGAGGGAATTTATGAATAGCGTTTTAGGCCGATTTGGGGTGGTCTGTGCGCTCTTATTTGGCATAGTCCCAGCGATCGCCCAACCTCTTAATCCTTCTTCTTTACCGAAAATCGAACCTAGAGCATCGGTTCATTGTCCCGTGCTAACGACATCCTCAACACAGTATGTCCCGACACAGACAATCTCGACAACTATGCCTATGCCCAGTATTCCGGAACGATCGACGACTCCCACACATACACTTCAAGCTCTTGATGGAGCGAATACCATGATGATCAAACTGATTTACTTGGGATTGCCGGGGGCTATTCTAATCGGGATTAGCTTGCGAACATTACATCTTCACCGTGAAATTATGCGGCAACGTGCATTTGTCGAAAGCCTAGAACGCATTTGGCAGCGGACTGTTTCGTACTAAGATCTCAGGTTTCTTGACTTAGGAATTGCTATCCGATCGAAGTTGAGCAATTTCCGATCGGATAGCCGTGAGTTCAATCATTAAGTCTTTGAGTTCAGCTTGGACGTCAGGCGTGACGGTGGTTGCGGTAGTGGTGATGGTCATGCTGGAGGGTGAATTGTTTTGGGACCAAAGACTATCGACAACCTGGCGGGCTTCTTGTTCGGTGACCGCGCCCTTGTCTACGAGTTCTTGAGCAAATTCAGTGGGATTTTCGGTTAGACGAGTCCAGGTTTGTGGGAAGGATTCGGGATTTTTTAGAGTGTCGGCAAGGGTGGTGCCGATCGCCGCTCGGAATCCTTGCTGGAACAGTTGTAATAGAGTGTCAGTGTTCATGGATAGGCCGTAATTAGAATTACGGGATAACTTATGTGAGATCTATGAAACATAAGTCTAGAAGTTAATTCTGTGCGTCTAGAAATTGATTGACATCTTCGATCATTTGGTTGAGTTCTGTTTCCACGGTGAGGCGAAGTTGAGCATCACGAATCGTTAATAGAACTTTGGCCGCGAAGGGACTGGGATAAAGATTTGGATTGCAGAAAATTTCTAGAAAGATACCGTTGTTGTGAGTATATTCAAAAGCTCGTTGTGGAGTCGGGCGAGTTGCTGGAGCGGTTTGAGTTGCGACGATTTTTAACGATTGCATTAAACGATCGAGCGCGCTTTGAATATCTTTTGCCGTTTCAGGAGTGAGTTCGACCCGGATAGATCCGGTTGGAAGATTAAAATTAAGTTGGGCCATGGAACGCGAATACATCCTAAATTAAATAGACTTCTTTATCCTAACAAGATGCTTTGGATCTCTGGCATCGCCTTACTAACTGTCACAAACTGCTTAGCCCAGGTCAAACAGATGGTCAAAGATATACCAAAGACGATCGCTCTAGCCGCTGATTAATGCCTCGACAAATTCGTAGCCAGAGAATGGACGAAGATCTTCAATCCCTTCACCAGCCCCGATAAACCGAATGGGCAAACCTAGCTGCTCAACGACAGCCAAGGCTATGCCACCTTTTGCCGTACCATCGAGTTTCGTCAAAACAACGCCACTTATTTGTGCAGCTTCAGAAAAAACTTTTGCCTGTTGTAGACCATTTTGTCCCAGCGTTGAATCTAGAACTAGCAACGTCTCAATTCGGACATCATCACCAACTTTCTTGTCGATAATTCGTCGAACTTTAGCCAGTTCATCCATCAGATTTTTTTTGTTCTGAAGTCGTCCGGCAGTATCAATGAGCAGCAGTTCAGTTCCCCTTGATTGGGCAGCGCTAATGGCATCAAAGACGACCGCAGCCGGATCGGTGTTTTGGCCAGGGTTTGAAATCACGTCTACCCCACTTCGCTCGCCCCAAACTTTCACTTGCTCAACAGCGGCAGCACGAAAAGTATCAGCGGCAGCAATTAAGCATTTATACCCCGATTTACTGGCGACGTGGGTTATTTTTCCGATCGTTGTCGTTTTTCCCGCTCCATTCACGCCTGTCATCATCCAGATATTGAGCTTATCTTTCTCAGGGGAAAAGCTGCGTTTGTGAACTCCTGTGGTGTAGGGCGCATCTAACATGTCTCGGAGAAGTTGCTTCAGGAAGGCGATCGCTTGGTCTGGAGGCAGTACTTCTTGACGGAGTTTAGTTTGAAGTCCCGCGATAATTTTGTCGGTTGCGGCGACTCCGACATCGGCTTGAAGCAGGAGAGATTCGATTTCTTCGACCGCATCTTGATTGAGCGGACCTTGACCTACGATCGCTTTGAGTTGATTGACTAGATTTCGACGAGTTTTATCCAATCCCTGACGCAAGCGTTTGAGCCAAGTAATTTCTTCAAGAGAAATATCTTCGACTCGACGACCTTGACTAGCCAATACTTCAGCCGACCATGAAAATCCGTCATCTAAAATTAGATCTGGTGGAAGAACATACTCAACGGTTTTTGCCGAAGTCTTTACCTTTGCGAGTTCTGGCTCGGGTTCAGTAACGATCGCATTCGATCGGAATTCTTCTAGTCGTGCTTCAGTTTCGGCTTGAGCCTGCATCCACAATGGACGAATCGCGGGGGCTTCAGTCTCATCTATGGTTATTGGATCAGCGACAGGTTCACTAATTGATTCACTGGCCGATTCGATCGCGGTAATCGGAGATTCAAGCTCGACAGGTTCAATATTCCCTCCATCTGAAATAGACTCCTCAGCCAACTTTGCCGTAGCCTGTTGCTTTTGCTTTAGCCGTTCATAGGCCGCTTTTGCAAATGTCAGCGCTTCTTCTGGGGCGGGAGTTGCTGGGGAAGTTGTTTTTTCTTCAGGAGATGGGACGGTTGGCTCTTCTGCTTGGGCCGCTCGATCGAACCAATTAAATGTCATTCTCTTTTGCTCCTTCTTCCTTCACGGCTTTCCCTGCTCGATTCGATCGTTTTAAGCCCAGTTGATCAAAAGTCCGTTTCAATACAGCATTGATAAACCGATGCCCATCTTCTTCACTGTAGCGCTTTGCCAGCTCTACGGCTTCATTAATTGCAACTTCAGGCGGAGTGCCTAGACGACCCATTTCGACAACAGCGATTCGGAGAATGTCACGATCGATCGCAGCCAGTCGATTTAGTTGCCAATCTACTAGGGCATTACTAATAATTTGGTCAATCTCTTTATTATCTTTGACGAACCGTGCCACGATTTCCAGCGTGTAGCTACGGACTTCGCTTTGGTTAGCCAGTTGGAGAAATTCGGGGATCTCGAAACAATGCCCCAAACGGTTAATGGCTTTTTGAGTGAGCCTGATCGCGTCATTCAGCACAACTTTCGCCCGCTCAACGTCTTCGGCACGGGTCTCGCTGTCGAGAATCTGAGCATTACTACGCTGAAGCTCAGCAGAAGCAGCTTCGATGGTTTCGCGGGCTTCCGACGCAAGAGTCCGAATGGCGGCCAGTACGATGTCCTGTAGCTCTTGTGCGTTGAGTTTTTCGGGCTTTGAAGGGAGTTGACTCAGGCTAAGGAGCGCAAGTTCACGGGCAATTCGTCGGGCTTGCATGGGACAGGAGGCGCGAAGGCACAAAATTTAGCCTGATTATCTTATACTATTTTGGATTGAGGTCATCATGGCAAAACTTCCTGCGATCGCATCAGATCAGTCTTATACCTTTGCGGATTATTTTGAACTCAACATTGAACCCGATGAAATTTTGAGTTATTTCGGTTACGAGTATCAGGCAGCGGCGATGGATTTACCGCAAGCGGGACGGGTATTAAGTGGAATTGAAGAACTACGATCGCGCCTAGAAGATAGCTTGCCCTATGTCAGTTTGACCAGCGAAATGGCCCGTCGAGAATTTTTGATTGCTCCGGTATTGATGGAACTAATCCATCACACTCAGGCAAAAACAAAAGTTTTCTACTGTGTCAATGTCAGTGATCAATTGAAGGGAGAATTGGATTATTTGCTTCAGACGGCTTCGGCCCTGGTCGTGATTGAGGCCAAAAATGCAGATTTACAACGAGGATTTACACAGTTGGCGGTGGCGTTAATTGCGATCGAAAAAACAGGAATGACCAATCAGCCGAAGTTCTATGGTGCCGTCTCTCTAGGAAATATCTGGCAATTTGCGATGTTAGATACAGCTTGCCAAACCATTACCCAAGATCTAAACCTGTTCCGAATTCCAACTGATTTGACGGACTTGTTACAGGTGTTGGTTGGAATTTTGGAATGCCCGATCGGAGCAGGATTGGCTTAACATCGTTCTGTCTTCGTGGGACCCGATCGCTTCTCCACAGTAGAATGAAGAAATCAACTTGTAATGAGGACACTCAATGGCAGTTCGTCAACGACGTTACAGCAAAGAAGAATTAGCTCGACGTGGGCAAGAACTCTATGAGTCTGGCATTCGGCGGCAAGTCGAAGCTGGGAATGATGGAAAAATTGTGGCGATCGACATCGAAACCGGAGCGTTTGAGGTCGATGAAAATGTAATACCTTCAACGAATCGTCTGTTTGCACGATATCCCGATGCTCAACCCTGGGTTATTCGGATCGGACATCGGGCCGTCGATCATTTTGGAGCGTGGAGTCTGAAACAGAATCCATGATTTACGGAGTTGTGAATTTACGTCGTGAAGCCACGCTTCCTCTTGTCGTCAGCAATGCGAATAAACAACAGCAAGTGATCGATACGGTGATTGATACTGGATTTAGCGGATTTCTATCCTTGCCATCTGCAATTATCACCGCGCTGAATTTGCCTTGGAGTGCTTCTGACATTGTTACTTTGGGCGATAGTAGTGAAACATAGTAGTGAAACACTGTTCGATTTGTATGCAGCGAACGTGATTTGGGACGGGCAGTACCGCGAAATTCATATCGCAGAATCAGAAACGGAACCTTTGCTTGGGATGGCTCTACTTTACGGTTATCGATTGCAAGTTGATACTATTGAGGGTGGCAGCGTCAAGATTGAAGCCTTGTGAAGCTAGAAAGAATTAATTCGTCTAATGGGATTCCCAGCCAGTCGTGAAACCGTTTCTTTTGAGCTTCGGTCGGATCTTTGAGCGGAACAATAGTGTACTGAGTCGCTTCAGGTTCACCGAGAGTTAGCACCGTTTGAAGTAGCTCATCTTGATGGAAGAAACTAATTTCTAGTGTGTCTCCCGGTTGAGATGCTCGTAACCGATCGTTCAGTAAATCAGGATTGATCCGCACTCCATCGATCGCCACAAGTTCATCTCCAGCATCCAGCCCAGCTTGTTCGGCGGGCGAGTTTGAAGCCACATATTTGATGAGAGTCTTACCATTTTCTAAAGCAATCCGTGCGCCATGGATGGGTGGAAGTTTTTGAGACAGATTTGAGTCGAGAGTGAGTCCAAAGTCAGCTAGGGCCGCTTGAAATGGAAGGTCTACTAGCCCATCAACATATTTACTAAAAAACGATGTGAGATCAAATCCAGCAACCGATTCGATCGTCCGTTTTAAATCCCCCGGCGTGAATCCAATTTCTCCATCCGCGCTTTGACCAAATTCGGTCCAAAGTTTTCGCATCACATCATCAAACGATCGGGTATTTTCATGCCGTCGTCGCAGAGCCAAATCCAGTAAGAATGTCACCATTTCGCCTTTGAGATAATAAGACATTTGCGAATTTGGCGTATTGCTATCTGGACGATAGAGCTTAATCCACGCATCAAAGCTCGACTCACTCAACGGCTGCACCGATCGTCCCGGCGTTGTGAGATAGCGAGTGATGCTTTTACTCATATTTTTCAAATAGGTCTTCGCATCATAGAGTCCGGCCCGCAGTGGAATCAGGCTGTCATAAAAGCTAGTTGCTCCTTCAGAAAACCAAAGAGACTGCGTATAGTTTTCGCCATCATAATCGAAGGTTTCAAGGGCTTTAGGCCGAATACGTTTGATATTCCAAAGATGGAAAAATTCGTGGGCCACGAGAGTCAGAAAATTTTCATAACTCTCCCGTTTTTTGAATCCATTTCTAGAAAAAATTAGCGCGCAGGAATCCCGATGCTCCAATCCGCCATAACCATTACTCAAATGCAGCAGAAAAAGATAACGATCGTAGGGCAATCCACCGAAGAGCTTGGCCTCAGCTTCAATAATTTTTTGGGTATCAAGAATAAGCTGAGTTGGATCTACATTTCCTTTTCCCCAAATCACCCATTCATGGGGTTTCCCCAGCACCTCAAACTCAAATCTACTGTGCAATCCAATCTCAAAGGGACTATCCACCAAGGTATCAAAATCTTTGGCTCGAAACGTATTTGGACTAATTTCTGGAAGTGTTGTGGCGATCGTCCAATGTTCTCCAGATAAAACATTTTCTTCAGGCAACACAATAGTTACATCGATCGACAAATGTTCGTGTCCAGGAATATAGAGAAAAGTCGCGGCTCCGTTGAAATAGCCATGGGTCCGATCGAGGTGGTTGGTGCGGACTGTCAGTTCATTAGCGTAGAGACTGTAGGAAAATACGATCGGAGTCTGAACACTTTGAGTATCAAGTCTCCAGTGATTTTTTGCGATTTTTTTCCAAGGGACAGACATTCCATTCGCATCTCGTACCGCAAAATCCTGAATATGCCGTGAATACTCCCGCACCAAGTACGAGCCTGGAGTCCAGACCGCCATCTTCAGCTCAAAACAATACCCCAACTCACCCTTGACCTCAGCTTCGATTTCAAAGCGATGGTTGGTCGGTTGGGGCATTGAAACACGGTACTGAATTGTTGGGGATGCGACAGCTAAAACCATGGAAAACATGAGAAACAATATCCTCTATCATGCCGTAAGTGCTGAAGTATCGGACGAATGTTTTAGTTAGCTAGTCGATCGGTTAAGCAGTTGATTCATTTGAAGCAGATTGGGAAGCAGTATCACCTGACGATCGGGTTTAATTAGAACCCAGCCTCTTTCCTGTAATTTCGACAAAATTTTAGAAACCTCATCAGCCGAAATATCAGAAACGTCAGCTAAGTCTTTTGGAGAAAGACTAAAAATTTCCACACCTGTAGCCACTGTTTCACCATAGGCATCCGCCAGAGAGACTAGGGTATGAATCAATTTTATGGCTGGCACTTGATCCCGCAATTGAAAGCGTAAATTAGTCTGGCGGAGTCGTCGAACCATGAGTTGGAGCATCCGATGGTGAAGCTGAGGATCTTTAAATAACGTTTGAACAAAACGCCCAGCGGCAATGCTCAAAAGTTTAACAGAGGTTAAGGCAATCACATCGGTCGATCGGGGCGATTCATCTAGGACCGCCATTTCACCAAAGAAATCACCTTTTCCTAAGATGGCCAAAGTCGCGACATCTTCTGCATTTCCGGAATGACGACGGACCTTGACCCAACCCGAGGTGACAAAATACACGGCGTTCCCCCACGCATCTTCCATGAGGACGGCGCGCCCGGCGGGATATTCATGTTCAACAGCTACTGACATTAACCAATCTAGGGTTTCAGGGTTGGCGGCAGCAAGTAGCGGGAACAATTCACTGACAACTTCGGTTTGCATGGATGCCGCGATGCGCAAAAGAGTACGACCTCTTCATTGTGCCCGGTCTTCTAGTCAACAGTCTCACTTTTGGGTAATTTTCTTGACTATTTCCTGAATTGTCGGTAGCCAAGTCTCAACTAGAGGCTGCCAGCCAATCACGATCGGTTGCCGATGAGCAAGACTTTCAACATCAAGACTGTTTCGGGTGTACTGCAAAGCTTGACCATTTAAATCGCAGCACATCAGTCCAGCAGTCCGGGCTATTGCCAATGGTGCAGCGGTATCCCAGACTTTGACCCGTTGATTGAGATAGACATAAAGTCCAGCTTTTCCCGTTAAGATTTCCAGAACTTTTAATCCAAAACTGCCCGCCCGCTTCTCAACCTTTAAACTGGGGATTGCAGATTGAAATGCTAACCCAAAGCGTTGAAAATCTTTATAACCCAAAATAAAAGTCGGATTGTAGTTCAAATAATTCGGAGGTAGGATATGCGGTGCTTCGCCTCCTTGGGATTGCCACAGGCCGAATTCTTGCCCACCGTAATATAATGCCTCATATTCTGGCGCATAGATCCAGCCTGCAATTGGTTGGTGTTGCTCCATAGCCCCCACCATCACGGAATACCCAGGATCTCCATTAATAAAGTCTTGAGTCCCATCCAGTGGATCAATGCACCACAATCTTGGATACGGCTGCCAAAAATTTAATAATGATGCACTGTTTTCTTCAGTCACCAATCCATCATCGGGAAATAGGGCTGTAAATTCTTTGCTGAGGTAGGCATCCAAGGCCCGATCGACATCCGTCACATAGTCATCAACCGCTTTTTCATAGACTTGGAATCCTAATCGAGCAAGACGTTTCGCCTCAGTCCCACAGATCCGAACCCGATCGCCCACCTGATGTATGACTTCTAACTCCCAACGTCCCATCCCGCACTCCTTTCAATACCGCTCTCAGCCTATCATCCCCTCTTTACTCAAAAAACGGGCAGGCTACCCGAAAGTAACCCGCCCGTTTAGCTTGGGAACGCGCAGAGAATGGGATTATTGCAGAACCAACTTAACATTGGCATTGCTCAAACCGGGACGCTTCACGTCTGCCAAGGTCCGATTAACTGCGTACTTTTGATTGATGGAGTTGATCAACTCAGTTTGGTTGTGTTTTTTCGCAACGCCCCACAGGTCAGCGATGAGATCGAACGAACCATCCGTATTCCGAGACCAGCCTAGGTCGTACTCGCCTTCGAGAACTGCCACAATGTCAGCGCGTATGCTCTGACCGTTGTAACCCCGGACATCCGCCTCAGTCTTAGTGGTAATGCCCAAGTCCCGTAGAGAGTTCTTGAGAATTTCAGCGTCCGAAACCTTAGTGCGCAGAGTGCTAAAGTGAGACATGAGATTTTCCTCCGTGGAAATTTGCAGACAACGACAAACAGTTGTGCGAAGCAATCCGTATCAATCCGTTAACTCTAATATTAACCTGGTCCCCTGATGAGAAGGCTCCAGCGTATTTAAAGTTAACCCCTCTCTCTTTCGAGAGAAAGCTTTTTAAAACTCCAACCGCTGATATTCAGCGACGGAGGCTGCCGCAGGTCGAGCACGTTGGCGTGCCCAATCTCTGAGAGCAGTGACTTGCTCAGTCATGGTCTTGGACAGCGGCATCGTAGCGCGGCACGCTGCAATAATGTCCAACTGGGTGAACTCCCGTTCCTGAGCAAACGCTTCATACATGGCAGCGATCAGAGCTTGTTCAATTTCTGCGCCTGAAAAGCCATCGCAGACATTGGCAAGTTGGGCAAGATCAAACCTATCGATCTCGCGCCGTCGCTTCATGAGGTGAATTTTAAATATGTCTCCTCGTTCCTCTGCGGTTGGCAGATCGACAAAGAAGATTTCGTCAAACCGCCCTTTGCGAAGAAATTCACTAGGGAGACGTTCGACTCGGTTGGCGGTCGCCATCACGAAGACAGGAGAGGTTTTCTCTTGCATCCAAGTGAGGAATGAGCCAAAAATTCGGCTTGAGGTACCACCATCTGAATCTGCCGATCCGCCTGCACCACCAAAGGCTTTATCGAGTTCGTCGATGAACAAGATGGCCGGAGAAATTGATTCAGCGGTTTTCAAGGCAGCTCGTAGATTAGCTTCAGATTTACCAACAGTGGATCCGTCGTAAACCCGACCCATGTCTAGACGCAGCAATGGCAAACCCCAAAGACGTGCCGTGGTCTTGGCAATCAATGACTTTCCGCAACCAGGGACGCCTAAAATGAGCATTCCTTTTGGTTGGGGCAACCCATAGTCACGAGCACGCTCTGTAAAGGCATTCGATCGTTGGGTCAGCCAATGTTTGAGTTCTTCGAGTCCGCCGACAGAGGCCAGAGTCTCGTCCTCCTCAATGTATTCCAAGATTCCATTACGCTTAATGAGCTGCTTCTTTTCAGAAAGGACAATCCCAACTTCGGCTTCAGTCAACTTGTTAGCGGTCACTTGGGCTTTGCGGTAAACCTTTTCAGCCTCATCCTTTGTCAACCCAAGAGTCGCCCTGATCAGCTTTTCTCTGGTTTCATCCGTTAGGGCTTTTCCCCTAGTTGAGGCTAGCTGACGATTGAGAACACTTTCAAGCTCCTTCATGGAGGGCAAGGCGAAGTCAAGCACAGCTACTTCTTTTTCCAGTTCGATCGGAATCTGCTGGAACGGAGACATGAGAATGATGGTTTTCTGGGTCCCTTTGAAGGATGCGATCGCATCTCGAACACAACGAATAACCTCTGCGTTGCCTGCACCTTCTAAGCAAGGATGCAGATCTTTGAAAACAAAGATGGCTGCGTCGCGATGACGAATTGCAAATTCAAGGGCCAGTTGAGGCGGCTTCGTAGAATTCTGGGGTGAACCGGATCCACCATATTCAAGAATTCCCCCAGTCAGAGTCCAAACAAATAGCTTCTTTTCGGGCTTTTGTTCGGCGATCGAGGCGATCGCTTGCTCTGCACGTTCTTCCTCGGATGTGACGAGGTAGATTAAAGGATATTGAGCCTGGATTAGGATACTTAGCTCTTCTTGCATAGTGCGATCCACCTCAATTAAAACGTCTTTGACAGCAACTCAGAACACTAATCATATTGGCCGTTCTAGCAGGGCACTAGGAGTTCCTCACTAGGGAATCCAATTAGATCGTCTGTGACGGTAGCAGCATGTTGACCAAGAGCAAGCATTGCGCCTTCCTGCACGACCACTAGGGTTTCGCACTCAGGACAGCTATAAATGCGATGGGTCGCACCATGGTTCTCCGCTCGTTCTACTATATCCCCGTGGGATAAATAAAACCCGATCGCCCGCTCTGCTAAAGAAGACATCGGCTCCGCATCAACCGCCGCCCGGATTTTAAGTTGGCGATGGAGGTCGGAGGGGAGATATAACGTAACTTTCTGCTTATCTTGCATACGACTTTTATTTGATTGACCCGGGTTAAATATACACTAGCTTGGCTGATCGGAAACTGTCAAGCTGTCAAGCTGTTTTAGCGTCAAGACAGTTACATAACTTTACATTAAGGACAGATCTCAGGGTTTTCTAGGCAGTGGGGAAGAAGTTTATCGATCGGTCTCTAATTTTTTGGGTATTTCTGTGGAGACCCGTTGATAAGGGATGGGGCAGACTGGTCAGAGGTAATATGTATTCGTGGGTGACGCTATGGAATTCAAGGTTGTCGGTTTGGCTGAATCGTTGAGGCAGTCATTAGGGAAATTAAGATCTCCGATTGTATTTGGGGCTTGGCTGACAACAACGATAACGGTATTGGGGGTTGGCTATGTCGTCTTGGCACCTAGACCGTCACGGTCCCAGGGAATGGAGGAGCAGCGATCGATTATGGCTTTAGCGAAGCTAGGGTATTGCCATACGATCGCGACAGATCCAAATCCACTTCTAGATATCCGGTCTAGCCCTGTGGTCGCTCCAGACAACATTATTGGAAGTTAAAAATAGCGTTGAGCTAACCGTGATCAATGAGAATCAAATTTAGCTCCAGGTTTCAACCCAGATTTGAGGCTGGAACTATGAACCCCTCACGGTCACAGTTTGTAATCCTGACCTAAAAATTAAGCATCCACGAATAATCAGAGTGTAGAAAAATCAGATTAATTTTTCCGTAGTTCTCACGGTTTGTCCTGTAGGTTCTTGTGTAGTACTACAGGAACGTTTTCCCTAGGAACGCAGGACATCATGGAACTTGAATCTCTTCGATCGTTTATTAAGAAGCCCGGTGTTATTGTTGCGAGCTTCATGACCTTGGTGGCGATCGGTGGCACCACGATCGCTATGCTCCAGCCGTCTCCCTCGATCGATTCTAGAGCCGCGACGACCGGACAGATTCCTGCGACAGAGGCTAGCGCGAACGCATCCAAGACTTCCTCTTCCAAACTCTCGCCACAACGTTCAACCGTCACCGATTCATCATCCAATTCCACGGCTAGTCCGTCACCAGATCTCGAAGCCTCCACTTCCCTCGAAGCGTCTAATGTCCCTGATGCTTCTATACCAAATGCTTCCACGAGTTCAAACGCGACTGATTCATCGAATAGTTCTACAACTAAAGCACCCGAAAACTTGCGACTTGTGGAGCGCTGTGAAACCACCATGGCTCAAATCAACGACCCAAATCCTCCCGCCAATGTCCGATCGCAGCCCAGCACAGCCGGGAGTACAGCAGCTAGTCCGATCGTCGGCAATCTCAAAAATGGGATATTTGTCATCATTGTCGATCAGCGAGACGACTGGTTCAAAATCTCAACGCCAATGAAGGGCTGGGTTGCCAAAAAAATCACTCTCAGTGGGTGTAATCGAAAAGAAGAACGGGTCAGATTTGCTAAAAATCGTAAAGACACCACGATCGCCGACGAATTCATTGGCAGTGGAAACCATATTTATAAGCTTTACCTGTTGAAGGGCCAAACCCTAACGTTGAACCCACAGAAAGGCCCACGGCCCACAGTTATTGCGCCCAACGGTAACGTACTTGTGGAGTCTTCTGATCAATCTGCGTCTTGGTCTAGCAAACTTCCCCAATCTGGCAACTATCAAATCATGTTGGAGTCCAACTTTAAGGGCTATAACTACGCATTTGAAGTGGTGGCGGATTGATGGTGGTCCGGTGTTGACTAGGTGGGTGAATTAGGGAGTCCGATCGGACTAAGCTTTCGAGGTCAGGATTTCCGGTGCAAAAGAGAACGGTCTTCACCTCATCGATCAGAATTTCAGTGAGGATTTGAAGCGCCGTTTCTGATTCGTGAGCTGCTTTTAAAAATGGCAGCGCTAAGCCGACCAGATTTGCACTTAAGGCTAGACATTTTGCTGCTTCCAGTCCATTACGAATGCCGCCGGACGCAATCAAGGGGATACTTTTGGAGATACTGCGAACTTGTAACAGACTATTGGCGGTCGGAATTCCCCAATCACTGAAGGTTTCAGCCAGTCGTTTTTGGCGAGGATCTTCAGCCCGTCCGCCTTCCACCTTGGCCCAAGAGGTTCCGCCTGCGCCCGCCACATCGATCGCCCGCACCCCGCAGTCCAGCAGACATTTAGCTAATTTTGCCGAAATCCCATTCCCGACTTCCTTGGCAATCACCGGAATATGAAGATCTTCGCAAAGCATTTCAATTTGATCTAATAGGTTTTTAAAGTTACGATCGCCCCGAGTTTGGACGGCTTCTTGGAGGGGATTGAGATGGAGAATCAGGGCATCCGCTTCGAGAAGATCGATCGCTTGTTTGCACTGATCTAGCCCGTAGCCATAGTTAAGCTGAACAGCCCCGATATTAGCAAACAGTAGCGCCGTCGGGGCAATTTTGCGAAGTTTAAACCCATCCGCTAAGTCAGGCCGTTCGATCGCCACCCGTTGAGACCCGACTCCCATCGCTAGCCCGTAAGTTTGAGCAATTTCAGCGAGGCGAAAATTGATGGTTTTAGCGAGATCTGTGCCGCCCGTCATGGACGAAATTAGAAAGGGCGCATTGAGTTTTTTGTTGAGAAATTGAGTGGCGATCGATAAATCATTCCAATCCAAGTCTGGGAGAGCATTATGGTTAAATCGATAGGATTCAAGCCCGGTGGTGACAAGGCTTTGGACATCATCTTCTAGGCACACCTTGAGATGATCGGCTTTCCGATTTTGGGTCTCATCACCACTTTTTCCAAGACTTTTTCCAAGCTCTAACGACATCCGGGGGTTCTCCTCAATAAAATCATCTTTTAACGCGAAAATATAAAAATCCTAGCCTTTGAGGATTTCCACGCCATCGCGTCCATGCATTTCAGATAGATAAACCCTAACAATTTCTTCTTTGGAAGTCGGTAAGACTTTCCCAACAAAATCAGGCTGAATCGGAACTTCTCGATGGCCACGATCGATTAAAACTGCCAATCTAATAATGCCAGGTCTACCGTAGTCATTCATGGCATCAAGCGCCGCTCGCACTGTCCGTCCTTTGTAAATAACATCATCCACTAATACAACTTGTTTTCCAGCCAAATCAAAGGGTAGATTCGTTTTTTCGGGCGTGCGAGCACCAATGCGATCGAGATCATCGCGGTAAAAGGTGATGTCCAGTGAGCCAAAGGGAATAGAGAGACCTTCAAGGTGTTCAATTTGACCTGCCAATCGCTTGGCTAGCGGAACCCCTCGGGTGTGAATTCCGATCAGGACCAATGTTGATAAATCGCCTGCCCGTTCGACAATTTGAGATGCAAGACGGGTAATGGTGCGGCGGGATTCTTCAGGGGTAAGGATTTCGATCGCGTCTGATGCCATGATTAAAAAATTCCAACTTGTCGATAGTGGAACCGAGAAGAACTTATCCTAAAGTTAAATGACTCAATTTAATGGTTTTGTTAATGGTTTTGATATGAACCTTCTCATCGATTGCGATCCAGGTGTTGATGATGCGATCGCCCTGTTGCTGGCGTTTGGAGCGCCTCAGTTAAATCTGCTGGGTATTATGACTGTAGGGGGAAATGTGCCTTTAGTTCATACCCAAACCAATGCTCGTAAGATTTGTGAATTAGCTCAGGTGCGGAATGTGCCTGTTTTTGCGGGATGTATGGGTCCCCTCTTACGATCGCTCATCACGGCAGAATATGTTCACGGGGCGACGGGATTGGGTCAAGTGAATTTACCAGAACCGACGATCGAACTCTCGCCTCAGCATGGCGTAGATTTTTTGATTGAAACGTTGTTGGCTTCTGTAAACCCTATGACAATTGCGACGCTGGGACCATTAACAAATTTGGCGATCGCATTAGTAAAGTCACCAGAAATTATCGAAAAAATTGCGCAGGTAGTGATGATGGGCGGTGCCACGACCTATGGAAATGTTACGCCTTCAGCAGAATTTAATATCTATTGCGATCCACATGCCGCGCAGATTGTCATGACTTCGGAAGTTCCTGTTGTGATGATGGGTTTAGATGTAACGCATCAGGCGATCGCAACACCCGGCAGATTAGCGAAAATTCGACAAATTGGAGATCCGATCGGCACCTTAGTTGCAAAGCTTTTAGAGGACTATGGCCATCACGATATTCAGCATTATGGCTTTGAGGGCGCACCTCTCCATGACCCTTGTGTGATTGCCTATCTGATTAATCCAACTCTGTTTGAGACGAGAAAGTGCTTTGTTGAAGTGGAGATTCAAAGCGAGATAACGATCGGACGGACCATTGTGGATTGGTATGGGGTGTCAGGTCGTGCGCCAAATGTGGAGGTGGTTTGTGCTGTAGATAGTGATGGCTTTTATGCGCTGCTGTGCGATCGGTTGACCGCCTTAAACGATCGGCTTCATCTCTAATCTATCTGCTGTATTAGTCATGACTATCGTGTCTAAGCATGTTTCAAAGCATTAAGAATGCTGCATAAAGATTGAGAAAATCCACAAATGTAGAGTGATCTTTTAAGCTAAGTCATTACGGATCGATGATTGACCAATTGTCGAATCGAATGTTCAGCCGAACTGAGGTTTTTATGAATACCCCTATCAAAAGTTTAGATACCCTACGTCGCTACAAATTAGTCTGCACGCTGTCCTTTGGGGATGTGTACAGTCAAATCATCGTTTGGTTACTGGTTATTTTTCTTAGCCTAGCCACGGCCATGGGATTAATGGGGGCCAGTCGTCCGGTGTTTGCGCTGGGAGTTGTGGGATTAATTTTGGTGCTGTCGCTGCCATTTTTGCTCTTTGCATTTGTTTCGACTTTGCTAAACCACATTGAACTACGGGAAGTTGAAGCAAAACCGCAGCTACAATCCACTCCTGAGCCTGTGGTTGTGAATGGAATGGAAAGCGCAGTTGGAACTTGAACTCTCCAAAGCTATTTCCAGGGCTACTTAGTGAAAAAATCCGATCGAACTACAGCGATCGGATTCTAGAGTTTGCGGTACAATCGCTGGGCAGTTGACCCCGTAGAGATTTTGTCATGGCAGAAGAAACAAAGCGCAACCGATGGCTCCCCAGAATTGTCCTAGCGTTTTCTGCGGTTGCATTGCTAGGAGTTTCGGTTCTTCCTTATCTAAATACGCCTCAGAATGCGCCTGTTTCGGTGAATTCTCCCGCACCTGATGCACAACGCAAGCAGTTTGAAGATCAGTTGCGAGGCTACGAATCTGTCCTTCAGCGTGAACCCGAAAATCCTAATGCGCTGCGGGGAATTGTAGATGCCAAACGCGGGCTGAACGATATTAAAGGAACGGTTGAACCTTTAGAAAAGTTGGTGAAGCTGAATCCAGGGGTTCCTGACTACGCGGTACTATTAGCGCGAACGAAGCAGTATTTGAAAGATGATGAAGGCGCGATTCTGGTGTATCGAGAGGCGCTGAAGTCGAAGCCTGCTGATTTGAAGATTTTGAGTGAATTATCGCAGCTTCTAGTTAAACAAAATCGTCCTGAAGCGGCAATCGGTCTTCTGCAAGATACATTACGGGATGCTCCCAAAGTGAATCAAGCTACTCCGGGCGCGATCGATACGACGGCTATTGAGGTGTTGCTGGGGCGGACGTTTGCGAATCAGAAGCGATTTGATGAGGCGGTGCTCGCGTTTGACACGGCAATTAAGGCGAAACCGAATGATTTTCAGGGTTATCTTGGCAAGGCGCTGACGTTGCAAGAACAGGGCAAAAAGGATGAGTCGAAGGTGCTATTTGATAAGGCGTTGAGTGTTGCACCGCCTGAGGTTAAGGATCAAATCAGTCGTTTGGCAGCGGGTCCGATCGCGAGTCCAAGTCCGACAGCGGGTGGAATTAAGCCAAATGACGTGCAACCAGCAGAGAAGCCTAGTGATAACAAGCCAACGGACGTAAAGCCTGATGTTCCAGCACCCGCTAAACCCTAGTTGATGCTTTAGTTGTGCTGACCAAAACAGAGTAACTCTAAGATTTTCGGAACGATCGTCGCCCCAAGTAGCAATCTTCAACTATCACCCGGCAGTCGCGTGACTATTGATAATGTCAGTGGGGATGATTACGAGTTTCTGGTGCTTGAAATGGGCGATCGTTCCTGCGATTGAATAATTTATAGCTGCGGAATCTTAGAGATTATGTCGCTACTTCCTGAACAGGAAATTCCTTGTGATCTCACATCGGATGTGGTGAAATTTTTACTGAGGTGTGGATTTAGGCATTTTGTTACCGAAGACGATCGATCGGGCATCTTGAGGGTATCAATCTTACTGAATAAAATAAATTTACCTTCAAGAAGCTAGACTAGAATATGAATCCAGTTCACATGGACATCAAACGTAAACTTTTTGGGAGCGAGGATAGTCATTATGTCTACCGCTCGTCAAGTTATTGCACTGTTGAAGAGTTATGTAGAAGGTGAGGAGCAACAGTTTTATTCTGCTGCTCTTCAGATGGCTGCGCATGAAGCGAGACAGGGACACGGCAAAGTTGCTCAGGAAATCCGAGAACTCATTGAGCAAGCTAAATCTCGTGGTTCCGCAGCAGAGCGCAGAACGACTCCAGTGGCGTTGGTTCAGCCAAAAGGCGAACTTGCGAGTCTATTGTCAGCGCACTATCCAGATACAACATTATCTGACATGGTTCTTTCGACTGAACTTGAGTTTCGGTTGAAGCGTATTCTTATGGAACAGAAGCAGCGGAGTCGCCTTCAGGCATATAATCTGTCTCCTCGCCGTAAGATTCTATTGGTCGGTCCGCCTGGTGCTAGCAAAACGATGACAGCCGCAGCCTTAGCGGGTGAATTACAGCTTCCTCTTTTGACGGCTATGTACAGTAGTCTGATTGGTAAGTTCATGGGGGAAACTGCCAGTCGCCTTAAGTTAATCTGGCGTTGCTGAATTAAGGTATGTCTCGAAGTGGGACTGGGACATCCTCAAATTTTAAGTAGTGAAGTAGCAATCTAATTGAGTGTGCCAGCATTTTTACGCATTTAGAATAGCAAAGCGTTTTTCGATGAAGCCGAGCCA
>JANXWB010000058.1 GCA_025351345.1 Synechococcales cyanobacterium GL140_1_metabat_312 | reverse complement strand
GGTCTTGACGGTCCAAAAGTCGCCCTTAAATTCAATGCCCGTGACAGTGGTTCCGGTTTGAACCTGTGCGCCTAATGCTTGGGCCTGCTGGATGATGTGGTAGTCAAATTCCGATCGGTTCACCATCCACATCGGCTCTGTAGTATTCAACGTTGCATCCACTGGATCTCCCACTTTCCACGTATAACGAATCTGCTGCACAGTTTTAGAGATTACTGGAGAGAAGTCGAAATCAAACCATGCACCGACCGCCGGAGACACCCCACCGCTGCATACCTTATACCGAGGCAAGGTCTCACGATCGATGACCAACACCGATCGTCCAAGCTTCGCCAAATGGTAGGCCGCAGACCCTCCGGTTGGACCGGAACCGACAATGATACAGTCCAACAGTTTTTCCGAGTTGGGTGGCATTGATTCAGATTCGTGAGTACTTATAGAACTAGTCATAGTAAAAATCTCCAGTAACAAATTTAAAATCAACTTGTGAGAGACACAAGAATTAAAACGTTAATTGTTTTGACCTTACTAATTACCTACAACAATATGTTTTTGAATTCATAAGAGAGAAGACAGGTTTCATCTAATCTTAAAAATCGCCGGAAAGTACTCCGATCGGCATATTCGCCCCGAATGGAGATATTTAGCGTGTCCCTTGACGTAAATAAGCCAAATAGACTCCCTCCAAAAATAAATTCGCCGTCATATCAAAAGGCAACGCTTCCAAATCAAGTCGTGCTTTCAACTGTTGTGCGAGTCGCAAACTAACTGTTTCCCAAGCTTTAACTGAAAATCGACTACGACGGTTTAGATATTCTCGAATAACAGCAAAATCATCAGGGGTTACCAAGTTAAAATTCGCCGTTTCTAGCATCACATCAGCCACTTGATTAGCTTTGAGTTCATCGGGAATGATGATTCTATCCTGGTCCTTTCTAACTCGTAATTCCTGAATCACCACCGTCCCCGCAACCCAATCGCCCAGCCGTTTTTCCTGACGGCCCTGGACAATAAAAAGAAAGCCAACCAGCCCCACTAAAATGTCATCAAACACTCGTAAAAGTGCCCGGAGTGTAGCTTGAGGCAATCCGATCGGGCGACCGTCTTCTCGAATTACCCGAATTTGAGCCATGCGTTTTCCGGGGGTTTGACCTTGCCAAAGGGTTTCAAAAAAGACAAAATAACCAACAAAAATCGCAAACAATCCTAACAGCACGATCGGCAGAATCCACTTACTCAAAGACGGCGTAAAACCCAATGGATTCTGAGCGGCATAGGTCAACGTCTGAAATGAAAATAATAATCCCACCAACATGAGCGTAATCATCGCGATCGTAATCAATGTATAGTCCACCAGAAGCGCATAAGCCCGACTGCCAATGCCCGCCAACGGAAACTCCAGCTCCACACTTTCCGGCGTTCGCAATCGAATTTCTCCAAAAAACCTCAGCGCCTTTGCCCCCGAAATCTTCCTTGCCGTCTTATCTTCAAACCGTGCCATAATCGCCCTCAAAAATAATCAAAAATCCGGTCTCAAAATTTTTAATTCTCCAAATCCAACCCTAATCCTTCCTTGGAATTGAGCAAATCAAAATAAAGCACCGCCTTCACCGACTGCCAAAAGCCTAGCGTCAGCAACGTGATTCCCAGCGTAACAAGCACATTAAGCAGACTTGACAACGTAGTAGCTAATCCTGCCGATGCCCCGCCCGATCGGTCTAAGGCAAAGGGAATTAATGTAACAAGTTGGCCCATCGCATTTATCGGCAGCGTAATCAAAAAGCCCACCGTCGTGATGGTCATGAGCCGAAAACCTGACTTCTCGCTCAGTGCCCAGCTTCGTCCGATTGTCCCCATGCTCCCAAGCTGGGTCTCCACCGACAGCGGCACATCTGAAAAGAAAAATCGCGACAGAATCCAAACCAAGGCAGTGAAATAACCTAAGATCAGCAATAGCGACATAATAATTACGATTACCGCTAAAAATCCCATCATGGGCGAGGTCGGATTAAATGCTCCCGCTCCACCGAACGCCCCCAGAATGAATCCTAGAATAAGCGTTAGTAGAGAAAAGGCAAGAGTAAAAATAAGGCCTAGGGCAAAAGACACGACTATAGCAATCAGTAAATAAATTAGACTTGCCCCTAGATAGGACCAGGTTAACGATCGTGTCACCCGTGCAGCATCTTTGACAGTTTCTTCAGTCTGGGTCAGGTCATTGAATACAAGACGAGAAATTAAGCCTGCATTGGATAGATATTTTCCGAAACAATAGAGCGATGCCACC
>JANXWB010000049.1 GCA_025351345.1 Synechococcales cyanobacterium GL140_1_metabat_312 | reverse complement strand
CCGGAACCCAAGTTGTACAAACATCAGGAACACAGCAAAACCGATACCTGCGATCGCAATGAACAGTCGCATTCGTTCGCGTTTGAGTTGGAGCCAAGCGAGGGGAATTGCGAACAACATAAAGTTTTGGCGGTTGGAGAGAGCGAATTTCGGGGTCTTTAGCCAGATATCTTAGCGTCTTTGGTATTTCTCTGACCTAAAGAATGAGCCAAATCAACCCATTAGTAGTGAAGTAGTGGTCAAATATTTTTGGAACTATTTCTGTCATGGCAGGGTCCCTAAGCATGGTTCGCTTTGTCCTAACCATTATCAAATATCTTTATACCGTTATCGATCGTCCCCGCTACCGCCCAATACCCCACGTATTTTTCGACTTTGGAGTTTTGTAATATTGGTAGATAGAATTATGGATTGATGTTTGCTAGGAATACAATGGTGCCAAAGATGATTGATAGAATGGGTGACGATCGCTCGATCTTTGTCACTCACTTCACCATTACGATCGCGATATAGCTTTTTAACACATTCAGAAAGTTGCCCCAAAACAGTTGTAATGGTTTCGAGTTCTTTTATGGGTTGAATGATTGTTTCTAAGTTCAGGCCCGCTTCACTACAAAGTTGAGAACAATACCAAGCCACATCTCCAGCCTCTTTGATTTTCTCAGATTCAGCCGCTGTTAAGTATTCAGCAATCTCACCCACAAGGCCGAGGGTCGGGTACCAAAGATTACGATCGCGATCGGGATACATTGCTGTGTCACGGGATTGGGTTTGGTAATCAGTCAGATTCATAAAATGTGAGATTGGGATTGATAAAAATGATGAGGTTGTATAGTCTATCGTACTAAACTAGCGGCGTAGGGTGTTTCGTGAAGATGGGCTTTATTAGCTGAACCAAACAATTGCAATTTACCCGTAATTACTTCTTCCATTGCATCAATGGAACTGGAGGTAATATCTAGTAAATCCTGTGGACCTTTACTACAAAGTTCATCCTTCAACGATTCCATATAGGCTTGACGCACTTCAGTATTCACATTGAATTTGCATACTCCCAATTGAATCGATCGTTCAATCATCCAATCTGGTAATCCCGAAGCTCCGTGCAAAACCAATGGAATATCAATCAAATTACGAATTTTGGCAAGTCGATCGAAATCTAGTCTAGGCGGACTTTTATACTCACCATGAACATTCCCGATCGTCACCGCTAATGCATCTACATTTGTTTGTTTAACAAATTCAACGGCTTGATCTGGGTCTGTCATTTTGGCTTCTTTTTCAGCGATCGTCAAACCATCTTCAGTTCCACTAATTCGACCAATTTCCGCTTCGACAATTGCATTATGATGATGGGAAAGTTCGGTCATTTTTCGAGTAAATGCTAAATTTTCTCCATATTCCATGGGCGAACCATCCGCCATAATGGACTTAACTCCAGAATTCAGAACATTTTGAATATCATCTTCTGAGGTGCTGTGGTCGAGATGAACTGAAATGGGCACAGTAGCCGATCGGGCCGCCTCTAAACACATAGATACGAGCATTGATTGACCATACTTCAATGCACTCGGATGAAGCTGAAGCATTGCGGGACTGTGATTAGTTTCGGCAGCAATTATCACCGCCTTTACGCCTTCGAGATTGTATACATTAAAGGCTCCGATCGCGTAGGCATTGCGGCGGGCAGTTTCTAAAAGTTCACGGGTGGATGCAATCATTACACTTTTATTGAATTTAGAACCTCAACAGAACCATAGATGGTTATTCTTCAATGCGGTATCCCAGCTCAGCGAGTCGAGTCCGAGACTGTCGCCATTTGGGCTGAACCTTTACAAACAATTGCAAATCAATCCGGCCATCAATTAGCTTTTGCATTTGTATTCGCGCTTCTGTTCCGATGCTCTTAAGCATTGCGCCTTTCTTGCCAATTAAGATTCCTTTCTGAGAATCTCGTTCTACATTAATGGTCGCGAATACCCTCGTAATACTGGCTTCTTCGACCACGCGTTCAATAGCAATAGCCACTGAATGCGGAACTTCTTCACGAGTAGAAAGCAGAATCTGTTCACGAATCAATTCACCCATGATGAAACGTTCTGGCTGGTCGGTGACAAGATCCGGTGGATAGTAATAGGGTCCCGATGGAAGTTGGGCAATCAGCTTTTCTTGCAGGTCTTCTAGACCATCGCCTAACAGGGCCGAGAACTTTGCGACAGTCCAGTTTTGAGCGCGGGCAAGTTCCAGATAAGCCCGATCGCAAATGTTGCCGTTTACAACAGGAAGATCACTAACTTGTAAAGATGGATCTTGGCAATCAGACTTATTGATTCCCAGCACCACGGGGATATTGCAATCCCGTAATAGATCGGCAATAAACCTGTCGCCACCGCCTAGATCTGTGGATCCATCGACGACAAACACTAACGCGTCTACAGAGTGAATTGCATTTTGGGCATTTTTGACCAGCACTTCACCCAAACGATGATGGGGTTTGTGAATACCAGGAGTATCAACGAAGATAATCTGGGCGTTGTCGGTTGTGAGAATTCCCTTGAGTCGGTTGCGGGTGGTTTGGGCTGTGGGCGAGGTGATGGCGATTTTTTGGCCGACGAGGGTATTCATCAGGGTTGATTTGCCGACATTAGGCCGACCGATAATACCAATGAAGCCGGATTTGAATCCTGGCCCCGCGATCGGCATTCCACCGACCCCATAGTCAATATCCGAGTCGCCGCTGCTGCTTTGTCCGCGCAAGAAGGCTGCAACTAGGTCCTCACTTGCCTCGGCTCCAGTTGTTGTTTCATTTTCCGGAGCGTTGGACAAATCTGAGTTCATGCGAGCTTCCAAAGGGTTCATCTATCAGGGTGATCCAATGAATTGTAGTAGACTTCTGGACCGTCACCGCGTGTCATCGCGATCCGATCGGCCTACCATCATGCTCACCGCCATAAAACAAGCCTAATCTTGCGAGTTCAGGTCATCTTTCATCCTCATTTACTTAACTAGCTCCCTACCGACTCACAATTCCTGACCATTGTGCTTTTTTACGAGTTTCACGGCGATAGGAAAAGAAATTCACGGGATCGGCATAAGTGCAATGGGGTGCGATCGCAATCTGTTCCTCGGCTAGTCCCAGTTGTTTTAGTTGCAACGCATTTACCCGTCTTACATCCAACCGTACTTTTCCTGGTTCAGCATCATGCAAAATCGGTGAGTTGTGAATTCTTTTCAATTTTTCAATAGCACTCTCCAGCGTCTCCTGTGCTAAATGAGGCGTGATCGTTACCGCCGTCTCAAAACCCACCGCATCATTCACCTGATACACCTCACCCCGAATGGCGGGACCCATAGCAACTCGTAAATCTTCGAGCTTTGAACCTTGAGCTAACAATCGATCGATCGCCATGGGGACAATTTTTTTCGCTGTTCCTCGCCACCCTGCATGAACCGCTGCGACTTGCCCCGATCGCCGATCGCCAATCAACACCGGAGTACAGTCCGCCGTACAAACCCATACCGCCTGGTTTGAGGCTTGAGAAATCATGCCATCGCCATCACTGAGGTTGTCATCGTGGTGCGGTTGATTTAGTTCTGATGGTGCCAAGACAATATTTCCGTGAACTTGCTTGACCCGATAGGCTGAGGCTTCTGGGTAGAGTTGTGCGGTCAATTTTAAGGGTGTCGTCGGTGAAAATTGTTGAGTAAACCAGCCATGTTGCCACTCATCTAAAAGACTACAAGTCAGATAAGGCATGTCGTTCCACGTTTGCCATTGCCAAGTTTCCATCAATATCCCCTTCATTAAATCTAAAGAAGTCACTTTCCGTATTATGCAGAAGCGATCGCTGATTTGCCCTTTTCATGAAGTTCATGCCCGAATTCACTTACAAAATGATCAGTGGCTTCATCGAATTCTCTTGTGGGTCGTCTGGTTTTGTCCGTGCAGTGAAGAATGAATAGGAGGCACTGCCGTAGTTCGTCTAGTTTTTGTCTCCGTGATATTCTCTATGTCCTGAGGGGAAAGCTACCGAGACTAGCTGCTTATTTCGGTGAGGTAAAACTCTTGGGTGACCTAAGTATTATAAAAGAATATTTCTTTAGTTAAGGTCTCAAACCCTTAGGCCGTGAGAAGAGACAAGTAAATTTCTATCTGTTTTCAGACAATAAACTACTGCCTATAATCTCGATCGTTAACCTACGGTTGTCGCAGGATAATCCAGTTGTGCGATCGTAGTTTTGTATAATTACGTCATTTCGCATCTTATTCAATTAGCTGCTCTCCTACCCTCAATTTACATGACTTCTCCTAAGCTGCCCCCCCCACTCTGGTGCCAATCCCTATCTAAAACTCGATCGAGATATCAGCCGATCGGTCTGTGGTCTCGTCGAGTTAGTCTGTCGTTGTTGGCTCCCTTTGGATTGATTGGTTGGGGGTTACTGGGTGTTCCTATTGCTCAAGCTCAAACCACGGGCACCGAAATCAAATTATTGGAACCATCAGGACTTGCGGCAGTGCAGGCTCCGAATCCAACTGAATCCATCAGGCCCATGGCAACCACCTCTGTTTCATCCCCTGACCTTGTTCAAGCTCGTGACATTATTCAGCCTGACGTGGAGCCAATGCCACCTGTTGCTACTGTTAAGCCAGAATCAAAAGCTCCAGAAACCATTATTTTTTCCGATCGAACCTCGGGTTGTGACACTAGCGTTGCTTGGGGCGCGGCTGTCGTTGATCTCTGCCAATCTGAACCTACTATTGCCGTAACTCCGCACCGCACTAAATGGGTTGCCCCCCCTGAATCTATTGCCGCTGAAGCCAGTGAGGTGACTCCTGAACCACAAGCCGAATCGATCGCCACCCACTGGGAACCCATTAGTGTCGATCGGCAAGGGATCCAATTCTCTCCCCCGGTTGCTCTCAAGCTCTATTTCAATGGAAACTTAAAACTTCCTAAGATGCCTAGCCTGTCGAGTTTGGGAATGATGTTCCCTCTAGCAATTCCCTCGCCCATTACATCCTTCTTTGGTTGGCGGGTCCATCCGATTTCCGGTGATCAGCGGATGCACACGGGCACTGACATTGCTGCTCCGATAGGAACCTCGGTAATCGCCGCGTTGACGGGTAAAGTTTTGCTTGCTGACTTTTTAGGCGGCTACGGGATGGCTATCGCATTAGAGCATGGTCAAGGAAGCCAACAGACCCTCTATGCCCATCTTTCGGAACTCTTTGTTAAACCTGGGCAAGTGGTTGAGAAAGGTACAGTCATTGGTCGTGTGGGGACAACTGGAAATTCCACTGGACCACATCTCCATTTTGAACTTCGTCAGCAATTGCCTGATGGTTCTTGGATTGCTCAAGATGCTGGGGTACAAATCGAAGTAGCCCTTAAAGATCTCAATCAATCGCTTAAAGTTGCTAGGTTTCCTCCGACTCCATCACTATCACTCCAAGTTCAGCTTCAGCAGATGCCTCAGCCGTACCAAATGGCTCAGTTGCCCAATGAATCTTTACCTTTGAAAGCCCAGCCTGCGATCGCCAAGATGTCTAAGGTCAGCATTCTTAAAGTACCTGTAAAAAATCCTGAAATATCTCAATTTGAGCAAACGAAAACAGGTCAAACTCCTTAGCGAAATCAATCAATTCCATAAGTTAGGAAATAAAGATAGACAAAGTTACATCTATTCGCTACTATTTTAGACTGTTGCAGTTATTGCAGTGATCGCTCCTTCCCGCCCACCCTTGCAGTGCTACCGTGCTTAATTTGATTTAAGTACAATTAGTAGTTATGTGTAGCGAGGGTTCGCAACCAATAGCTGAGTGGAAGTAGCAACGATGACTCCTTTTCGATTTGGAAACTGGCTTTTCATGGCAATTTTAATTGTTCTGCGAGTTCAAGTCTGAATTGAGACCCAGTTGGAGTAATGATGCATTTGAGTTGTGATGACTTGTCTGTAACCATGCCTCAGAAGTGGAGTGATTAAGGCGCACTAGTCGATTGTCTTTTAGGATACCTAAAGATGTATAGTGGTGTGCGATCGATTTCCATATTAATTCTGTTACGTATGGAATTAATTGTGCGATCGGTCAAACTGTACTGTCCAGAACATGTTGAGCGTTGTTCGTCTCCAACCGCTGTTCATTACGGGATGTAATTAGTAAGGGAGACCCGACTATCGTGTCTGTTGGAATTTTAGGGACAAAGCTTGGGATGACTCAAGTTTTTGACGAACTCGGGAGAGCAATCCCCGTAACGGTGATTCAGGCTGGACCATGCCCAATCACGCAGATCAAAACAAAGGAAACGGATGGCTACACAGCGATTCAGTATGCCTATGGTGACATCAAGGTAAAGAACTTGAGCAAGCCAGAACTTGGACATTTGAAGAAGTCGGAATCTGCTCCCCTTCGTCATTTGACTGAAGCCCGCTTACAGGACGTTTCGGAGTACCAACTCGGACAAGCCCTGACAGTTGAACAGTTTTCTGTCGGTCAATTGATCGATGTGGCTGGACATACTATTGGTCGTGGTTTTTCCGGTTATCAAAAGCGCCACAACTTCGCACGCGGTCCTATGACCCACGGTTCTAAAAATCACCGTGAGCCTGGTTCAACGGGTGCAGGTACGACTCCAGGTCGGGTTTATCCTGGTAAGAAAATGGCAGGTCACTATGGCGACGAGCAAGTCACCATCAAACGGTTGCACATCATTCGTTTGGATACTGAGCGCAATTTGATTTTGGTCAAGGGCGCTGTTCCTGGGAAACCTGGTGCGTTGCTGAAGATTGTTCCAACTAATAGTGTGGGCAAACGATAGGCAGAGTACGACAGGAAAAATCTTAGGAGTAGAGAAGGACAATGGCTGAATGTATTGTAAAGGATTGGCAAGGCGCTGAAAAAGGCAAGGCCGAGCTAGATCTGAGAGTCGCAAAGGAAGAAACGGCATCAGCCGTCGTCCACCGCGCATTGGTTCGTCAACTGGCAAACCAGCGTCAAGGGACAGCTTGTACCAAAACCCGCGCAGAAGTGAGCGGTGGTGGTCGTAAGCCTTGGAAGCAAAAAGGAACAGGTCGTGCGCGTGCTGGGTCTAACCGTTCTCCGCTCTGGCGCGGTGGTGGTGTCATTTTTGGGCCTAAACCCCGCGACTACAGCATCAAGATGAACCGAAAGGAACGTCGTTTGGCATTGCGAACAGCTCTCCAAAGCCGTGTTGCGGACTTGATTGTTGTTGAAGATTTTGGTGTAAACCTCGATCGACCTAAAACCAAAGATATGCTTGCAGCATTTTCTCGGTGGGGCGTTGTCGCTGGGGCGAAAGTCTTGGTAATCTTGGCCGATCGTGATGAAAATGCATACCTCTCGCTTCGTAATGTTGCAGGTGTCAAGGTCATTACGTCCGGTAATTTGAACATGTTTGATCTATTGAACGTGGATCAAATTGTTGTAACGGCATCGGCGATCGACAGCATTAAGGAGGTTTACGGTGACGACTAGTACGACAGACCTGCGGGCGCTTGCGGACTTAATCCGTCGCCCAATTATCACGGAAAAAGCAACGATCGCGCTGGAAAATAACCAGTTTACGTTTGAAGTGAATCCGAAGGCAAAGAAGCCTGAAATAAAAGCAGCCATTGAATACTTGTTTAAGGTGAAAGTGGTGGGAATCAGCACCATGAACCCTCCCTACAAGAAAAAGCGCGTTGGTAAGTTTTTGGGTCGTAAGCCTCACTACAAAAAAGCCATCGTTACCTTGGCTGAAGGCGATTCGATTGCATTATTCCCAGAGTCGTAGAGTTTGAGAGCTGTTCTCTCAAGCCTTCATCTCAAACATTCTGTAATCCATTCGTAGTTAGTAAGGAGTTAAGTCATGGGTATTCGGATTTATCGCCCTACGACCGCAGGAACACGCGATCGTAGTGTGGCTGACTTTGTCGAAATCACCAAGAGTGAGCCTGAAAAGTCTCTCACTATGCGGGTTCACCGTAACAAAGGTCGCAACAACCGAGGTGTTATTACCTGTCGCCATCGCGGTGGCGGTCACAAACGCATCTATCGGATGATCGACTTCCGTCGTGACAAAAAAGGCATTCCCGCTAAGGTCGCAGCTATCGAGTACGATCCGAACCGGAACGCACGCATCGCTCTTCTGTTTTATCAAGATGGCGAAAAGCGTTACATCCTCCATCCCGTCGGACTGCAAGTCGGTGCAACGGTAATCTCGGCGGATATCGCTCCCTTTGAAATCGGTAACACGATGCCATTGTCGGCGATCCCTTTGGGAACCACTGTTCACAACGTCGAATTGTATCCTGGCCGTGGTGGTCAAATGGTCCGATCGGCGGGTGCTGGCGCTCAGGTTTCGGCTAAAGATGGCGACTACGTCACTTTGAAGCTTCCCTCGACTGAAGTTCGCTTGATTCGTAAAGAATGTTTGGCGACCATTGGTCAAGTGGGCAACACCGAGCATCGCAACATCACTCTGGGTAAAGCCGGTCGGACCCGTCATAAAGGTCGTCGTCCCCAAGTTCGGGGTAGCGTCATGAATCCTTGCGATCACCCTCATGGTGGTGGTGAAGGTCGTGCCCCGATCGGACGCTCTGGGCCTGTTACTCCTTGGGGTAAGCCAACTCTTGGCAAAAAGACTCGGAACAAGAAAAAGCTCAGTGGCGCATACATTGTTCGTCGTCGCCGTAAGTCGTCCAAGCGCGGACGCGGCGGTCGTGAGTCCTAGAATCTAAAGGGAGAAATCTTAAATGTCTCGTTCTCTAAAAAAAGGTCCTTTTGTCGCAGACCATCTCCTACGTAAAGTAGAAGCAGCTCGTGCCAAAAATGACAACTCGGTGATCAAAACCTGGTCCCGAGCGTCCACAATCCTGCCCCAAATGATCGGCATGACGTTCGCAGTTCACAATGGTAAAACCCATGTGCCTGTCTTCGTCAACGAGCAGATGGTTGGTCACAAGCTAGGTGAATTTGCACCTACGCGGACCTTCCGGGGACATGGTGCTGATAAAAAAGCGCGTCGCTAAACTGGAGGCTAAGTTATGGCAGTTGCACTGAAATCTAACGAAGCGATCGCGAGCGCCATGTACATCCGCATGTCGCCTCGTAAGGTTCGCCGGGTTCTCGACCAAGTTCGAGGCCGTTCATATCGAGAAGCACTAATTATTCTCGAATTCATGCCTTATCGTGCCTGTGAACCGATTATTAAGGTTCTCAGATCTGCGGTAGCGAATGCAGAAAATAACATGGGTCTGAACCGATCGTCCCTCATGGTGTCCCAGGCTTATGCCGATATGGGTCCATCTCTGAAGCGATTCCGCCCTCGGGCACAGGGCCGCGCCTTCCAAATCCGCAAACCGACGTGTCACATCACAATTACTGTGGCTCCCGGCGCAGAAGCAGAAGCTTAGTCCTTAACGGATTCGTCCTTAACGTATTAATCAGAGAGAACAACCCCAATGGGACAGAAAATTCACCCCACAGGCTTACGCCTCGGAATTACCAAAGAACACCGTTCACGGTGGTATGCGGATTTCAATCGTTATCCTGGATTGCTCCAAGAAGACTACAAAATTCGCCATTTCTTCACAAAGAATCCTCTCAAGTTGTCTAACTTGAACAAACCTGGAATTTCCGACATTCGGATTGAGCGCAAAGCAGAACAAGTAGACATCGAAGTTCGCACCTCTCGTCCCGGCGTAATCGTTGGACGCGGCGGCGCAGGCATCGAAGAACTACGTCTTCGGCTTCAAACGTTGCTCGGTGGTTCCAAGCAAGTCCGAATTAATGTGGTCGAAGTCGCCCGCGTGGATGCAGATGCTGCGTTGATCGGTGAGTATATTGCCGAACAACTCGAACGTCGGGTTTCCTTCCGTCGGGTTGTGCGTCAAGCCATTCAACGTGCCCAGCGTGCTGGCGTATTAGGGATCAAAATTCAAGTGTCTGGTCGGTTAAACGGTGCAGAAATTGCCCGTCCCGAATGGACTCGTGAAGGTCGGGTTCCCTTGCATACCTTGCGAGCGGACATCGACTACTGCTGCTGCACTGCACAAACTATCTACGGAACTTTGGGTCTGAAGATTTGGGTGTTTAATGGTGAGATCATTCCGGGACAGGAATTGGTGGATGTTGCTGCTCCCCAGCAACGTCCCCGTCGTGGCGGTAATCAACGCCGTAAGTTTGAAGATCGATCTAACGAAGGCTAATCAAGATGTTAAGTCCAAGAAGAACAAAATACCGCAAGCAACAACGCGGACGGATGAAGGGGCTAGCCAGTCGCGGTTGTGACATCAACTTCGGTGATTTTGGTTTGCAAGCGACCGAATGCTGTTGGATTACATCCCGTCAAATTGAAGCGAGTCGTCGTGCGATGACTCGCTACATCAAACGGGGCGGCCAAATCTGGATTCGTGTGTTCCCAGACAAGCCTGTAACTGCCCGTCCTGCTGAAACCCGGATGGGTTCTGGTAAGGGTGCGCCTGAATATTGGGTGGCCGTGGTAAAACCCGGTCGTATCATGTTCGAAATCGGTGGAGTGGCTGAAGATATTGCTCGTGAAGCGATGCGGTTGGCTCAGTTTAAACTTCCTATCAAGACCAAATTTGTTGTTCGTCCCACTCCTGCGGCTACGGAGGAGTCTTAATAAACTATGTCTCTTCCTAAGATTGCAGATTCACGGAAACTCAATGACCAAGAGCTTGAAGCTCGGGTCTTGGAACTCAAACGTCAACTTTTTGACCTTCGGTTTAAGAAAGGCACCCGCCAGTTGGACAAGCCCCACCAGTTCAAACATATTCGGCATGAGATCGCTCAATTGCTGACGGTTGAACGAGAGCGGCAAATCACAGCAGTTGAAGCGGAGTAATTAAATCCATGGCAGTTAAACAGAGAGTTGGTGTCGTTGTGAGCGACAAAATGGATAAAACCGTCGTTGTGGCGATCGAAAGCCGCACCACCCATCCGAGATACGGCAAAATCGTAGTTCGGACCAAACGGTATAAAGCTCACGACGAAGAAAATAAATGTAAAATCGGCGATCGCGTCCGAATCGAGGAAACCCGCCCGCTCAGTCGCTCTAAGCGCTGGAACGTGGCCGCTATCCTAACCGTTTCACAAGGCTAGAGGTTTAGTCATGATCCAACAGGAAAGTTATCTGAATGTGGCGGACAACAGCGGTGCCCGGAAGCTAATGTGCATCCGAGTCATCGGTGGGGGAAACCGTCGTTACGCTGGTGTTGGCGATATTATTGTCGCGGTTGTTAAAGACGCAACACCCAACATGAGCATCAAAAAATCTGATGTTGTAAAAGCTGTCGTTGTTCGGACCCGTCATACGGTTCGCCGGGATAGTGGAATGAGCATTCGGTTTGATGATAATGCCGCTGTTATCATCAATCCCGATGGCAACCCAAAAGGCACTCGCGTCTTCGGACCTGTGGCTCGGGAATTGCGTGACAAGAACTATATGAAAATCGTGTCTCTTGCTCCGGAGGTTCTTTAAGCCATGCCAAAGGTACATGACAAAACAGCGAAAACAGCCAAAAAGCTACATGTAAAATCCGGTGACACCGTAATGGTGATTGCAGGACATAGCAAAGGAACGATCGCGGAAGTTATCAAGGCAATTCCTAGTGAAAACCAGGTGATTGTCAAGGGTGTGAATATGCGGACCAAGCACGTCAAGCCCCAGGGCGAAGGCGAAACTGGACGCATCGACATCGCAGAAGCG
Source organism: Synechococcales cyanobacterium GL140_1_metabat_312 (assembly GCA_025351345.1). Taxonomy (GTDB): domain Bacteria; phylum Cyanobacteriota; class Cyanobacteriia; order Leptolyngbyales; family Leptolyngbyaceae; genus JAAFJU01. Next base: position 359 of record JANXWB010000049.1, on the reverse strand, counting down.
CCCATTCATGCGTCCAATGTCCAACTTTATTCCACCAAAGAAAGCACTGTGAGCCGCGTTGGTTCTGCTATCAAAGATGGTAAAAAAGTGCGGATTCTTAAGAAGACGGGTGAGATTCTGGATTAATCTCCGGATTCAATATCAAGACTTCTATCAATCATTAGCTATCCCTGACCAAGCCCAGGGAAAGGATTCACACCCATGACTCAGCGTTTAAAGACGGTCTATAACGAGACCGTGGTTCCAAAATTAATGGAACAATTCAGTTATACCAACATTCACCAAGTTCCCAAGCTGACTAAAATCAGCATTAACCGGGGATTGGGTGAAGCGTCTCAAAATGCTAAAGCATTAGAAGC
>JANXWB010000041.1 GCA_025351345.1 Synechococcales cyanobacterium GL140_1_metabat_312 | reverse complement strand
ACCGAAGCCAAATGGCAAACGTTTTGGGCGGACAATGAAATCTTTAAGGCCGACCCGACCAAAGAAGGCGATCGATACTCCGTCGTCACCCCGCCGCCTAATGTGACCGGAAGCCTCCATATGGGTCATGCCTTTAATACTGCGCTAATCGATACTGTTGTCCGCTATCAAAGAATGTTGGGCAAAAATACCCTTTGTCTTCCCGGTACCGACCACGCCAGCATCGCCGTCCAAACCATCATCGAAAAACAACTCAAAGCCGAAGGGAAAACCCGCGAAGACTTAGGCCGCGAAGCATTTCTCGATCGTACCTGGGAATGGAAAAAAGAATCCGGTGGCACCATCACAGACCAACTTCGCCGCTTGGGACTGTCCGCTGACTGGTCTCGTGAACGCTTTACACTTGATGAAAACGTCTCAAAATCCGTCCTTGAAGCCTTCGTTCAGCTCCATTCTGAAGGCTTAATCTATCGCGGTAATTACCTCGTCAACTGGTGCCCCGCCAGCCAATCTGCCGTCAGCGATCTCGAAGTAGATAACCGCGAAATTGATAGTTATCTCTGGCATTTCCGCTATCCCCTTACCGACGGTACCGGATTTATCGAAGTCGCCACCACCCGGCCCGAAACCATGCTAGGTGATACTGCCGTAGCTGTGAATCCGACGGACGATCGGTACAAAGATATGGTTGGTAAAACCCTCATTCTGCCTTTGCAAAATAGAGAAATTCCGATCGTTGCCGATGATTACGTCGATGCTACGTTCGGGACAGGCTGCGTCAAAATTACCCCAGCTCACGATTCAAATGATTTTGAAATGGGCAAGCGTCAGAATCTTCCGTTCATTAATGTGATGAACAAAGACGGCACCATGAACGAAAACGCTGGGATATTTGAAGGCTTCGATCGGTTTGAAGCCCGAAAGGAAGTGGTTGCAGAATTAGACAAACTCGGCCTTCTCGTCAAAATCGAACCCTACAAAACCACTATCCCTTACAGCGAACGCGGCGGCGTGCCCGTTGAACCGTTGCTTTCGACCCAATGGTTTGTCAACACTAAACCCCTAGCCGCCAAAACCTTAGCCGACCTCGACGAAAATAACTCACCGGAATACGTGCCCGATCGGTGGAAAAAAGTCTATCGTGACTGGCTCGTGAATCTGCGGGACTGGTGCATTTCCCGTCAGCTTTGGTGGGGCCATCAGATTCCCGCTTGGTATGCCGTGGATGAAACAGGCGGACTGATCACCGATTCGACTCCCTTCTTTGTGGCAAAAAATGCCGAAGAAGCCGCAAAACTCGCAGAACAACAATTTGGCAAACCTGTCAAACTAGAGCAAGACCCAGACGTGTTGGACACCTGGTTTTCCTCTGGGCTTTGGCCGTTCTCGACCTTGGGCTGGCCAGAAACGACCGATGATTACAGTGCTTATTATCCCACTAGCACCCTCGTCACAGGCTTTGACATCATTTTCTTCTGGGTCGCCCGTATGACCATGATGGGCAAACATCTCACGGGGGAAATGCCCTTTGAAAATGTCTACATCCATGGACTCGTGCGGGATGAAACAGGCGCGAAAATGTCTAAGTCAAAAAATAATGGCGTGGATCCGTTAGTTCTAATTGACGAATACAGCACTGATGCCCTACGCTACACCTTAATTCGGGAAGTCGCGGGTGCGGGTCAAGATATTACCCTGCAACTCAATCGTAAAGTCTACAACCAACGCCTCAAAGACCGAGCTGCCGGGACTCCGCCAAAACCACCAACACCGGGGAGTAAAGACAATTCTCTGTCCGAATCTGTCGAAGGGTCGCGGAATTTTACGAACAAACTTTGGAATGCATCCCGGTTTGTATTAATGAATTTGGAAGGCAAAACGCCGGAACAGTTGGGTTCTCCTGATCCAGAAACGCTGGAATTGTGCGATCGGTGGATTCTCTCCCGCTATCACCAAGTCACAAAAGCCCTGCGGAACAATCTAGATAATTTCTCCCTCGGCGAAGGAGCAAAGCAGCTCTATGAGTTTATTTGGGGTGATTTTTGCGATCTCTACATCGAACTTATTAAATATCGTTTGCAAGGCGAAGATACCCCATCAAAACTAGTGGCCCAACAAACTTTGGCGCTAGTCCTAGAAGGCACACTGAAATTACTCCATCCGTTTATGCCCCACATCACCGAAGAAATTTGGCATACTGTGGTGCAAAAAGAAGCAACAGGCCAAATTAGTCTTGCCCTAGAGACCTATCCCACGGTAGACGAGAGCTTGATTAATCCCGATCTTGAAAGCCAATTTGAATTGCTCATCGGCACCATCCGCACCATTCGAAACCTTCGGACTGAAGCGGGAATCAAGCCCGGTGAAAAAATCGAAGCCATGCTGCAATCGGAGAACGATCGCGAACGCACCATTCTCACCGCTGGACAGATTTACATCCAAAACCTGGCTCGAATTAAAACGCTGACCATTACGGATCCAACAGCGAGTGTTAAAGTAGCCCCGGCGATCGCTGGCGTAGAAGTCCCGATCGCTGATCCGATCGCCGATTCAACCGCATTCATCCGAGATCGTAAAACCTGGGCCGATCGTACTTGGCTGGAAAAACTCGATATTCGTGACCTCTCCGACGACCTTCTCAACCTGCTTTCTAGTTACAGCAAATTCGCTATGGCCCTTTGGAGTCTAGCTTTACTCTGGCTAGGATTAAATATAGTCCGAGTCACTTTTACTAGCGTCCACAACTTCGCATTGCTACCGGATCTTTTTGAGGTTATCGGATTCTTCTACGCGATTTTCTATATCAAGGATAATCTCCTGACGCGTGAAGCCCGGACTCGCAGTTTTGCCAAACTCAGGCAGCTCAAAATCGATCTCTTCGGCGGTGCGTCAACTCTCCAGGTCCCACCATTGGAGATCCCGATCGTTCCTGAAGTGACCCCTGCGACACAGATTAGCGAGCCAACCAGCCCTGACAGTCAAATGTTCATTGCAATAGTTGGTACCGTCCAAGTTCTAATCCCGCTCACGGGTCTCGTAGACATCAGCGCCCTTAAGGTCAAACTCGAAAAAGACTTAGCCCGCGCTCAAGCCGATGCCCAAGGAGTAAGGAATCGCCTAAGTAACCAAAAATTTGTGGCCCAAGCGCCCGAAGATGTGGTTCAAGGTGCAAAAAATGCTCTGGTTGAAGCTGAGAAACAAGCCGAACTCATTGATGCTCGGTTGGCCCTACTCTAATATTTCTTTGACAAATTTTACATTTAGTCCGGGTCCGCAGTCTAAAACGCTGTCTATAGTGGAGGAAGTCTTCCGGCGCTGTAGACAGTTAAATTATTTCTGTGGACCCATTTTTCAAGTTAAATATTTCTTTAAGCTAAATTGAGAGAATTTGGAATGCTTTATCTAGCTCAGGTCGATATTGACAAAAATACTCCAAAACTATCGAGTTTCCTGTTAATCGCCGTTCAAGAATCAGAAGAGGTCTGGGCCTTGGTAGAGGCTGGAGGAAGAGGCTCCAAGCTTCAGAGCGATCGTGCTTTTGATCATTTACCCGGTGCTTGGGTGATCGTGAAGACTAGCGATCGTAAAGAAATATTACAAGTGGACGATGCTAAACCTTGGATTATTAGCTTGATTCAAAATTATCTAACCTTCGGTGTTACCCCAGAATTTCTTCGTAAAGAAACCGAACGAGCCGAGCAATGGAGACAATCCCTCACTCTCCAGAGCCAAGAACTCGATCGACGCGCCCTAGAATTGGAAGCCCGTCGCGAACAGCTTCAAGCACTAGAGGCGGATCTCAAGCGAGAACGACAAGACTTAGAAGACCCAACTCCCAGTAGTGAACTCCCCTAAATGCTCCTTGCCGGGATTTCCTAGACAAGAGTGCCGATAACGCTCCCAACCTCAAAGAATTCTCACAAAATGTAGTCTATTCCTCTTGCACCGTGATCCCTGTAGCCGGAAACTAGTAACCTAAGGTGATGAATCACTCAGCGTTAAAATGGCAAGAGGTTGCGAGTTGTGAAAAAAGTTTTAGGAATCATTTTGGGTGGCGGAGCGGGTACAAGACTTTATCCTCTCACTAAGCAACGCGCTAAGCCAGCTGTCCCACTAGCTGGAAAATATCGCCTGATTGACATCCCTGTCAGTAATTGCATCAACTCAGAAATCTACAAGATTTATGTTCTAACCCAATTCAATTCGGCATCGCTGAATCGTCACATCTCCCGGACCTACAACGGTTCTGGCCTTGGAGCAAGCGATAGCTTCGTTGAAGTCCTCGCCGCCCAACAAACTCCCGAGAATCCTAACTGGTTCCAGGGGACAGCAGATGCTGTTCGTCAGTATATTTGGATGCTTCAGGAATGGGATGTGGATGAATATGTCATCCTGTCCGGCGATCATCTGTATCGAATGGACTACCGAAAGTTCGTCGAACGTCACCGCGAAACCGGAGCTGACATCACCCTTTCTGTTGTCCCTATGGACGAAAAGCGGGCGTCTGACTTTGGATTGATGAAAATCGATGGCTCAGGCCGTGTTGTGGATTTTTGTGAGAAACCCAAAGGCGATGAACTCAAAGCTATGCAGGTGGACACGACGGTGTTGGGTCTGAGTGCAGACGAAGCTGCTCAGTCTCCGTATATCGCGTCAATGGGAATCTACGTCTTCAAAAAAGAAGCCCTAATCAAACTTCTTCACAAAAATCCTGGCTTTACCGACTTCGGCAAAGAAATTATTCCTGATGCTGCGAAAGATAATAATATTCAGGCTTATCTCTTTAAGGGCTATTGGGAAGACATTGGGACGATCGAATCTTTCTATGAAGCAAATCTAGCCCTGACTCGTCAACCGCGTCCTGACTTTAGTTTTTATGAAGAAGATGCTCCCATTTACACCCGTCACCGCTTTTTGCCGCCCACTAAGTTTCTAGATGCCCATGTCACCGAGTCGATTATTGGCGAAGGGTGCATTCTCAACAAGTGTCGGGTTAATCACTCGGTTTTGGGAGTGCGATCGCGGATTGAGGAAGGGTGTGTGATTGAAGATAGTTTGTTGATGGGGGCTGACTTTTATCAAAGTACGTCCAACGATAAAGTGCCTAACCTAAACTCGCCTGACTATGTTCCTATTGGAATTGGTCGTAATACAACGATTCGCCGCGCCATTATCGACAAAAATGCTCACATCGGGTTCGATGTCCAAATTGTCAACAAAGATCGTGTCGAAGATTCCGATCGTGAACAACTGGGCTTCATCATCCGCAACGGCATCGTGGTGGTGCTCAAGAATGCGATTATTCCCGACGGCATGATTATCTAATCACCTTCGTTTATTAGCGCTTGATCTCGGGATTTATACTGCATTGACCTAGAAATAATCTGGGTCAATGTAAAGTACGATCATCGGCTTAAACTCACCTCTTGTTCTACAAGCTTTCTTTTGCCTGAGCTTCGTAGTGAGAAATCACTTGGGTTACCGTCACATTTTCTATCGCACCGTCATTTTTTCCCTCCTCCACACTATTTGCGATCGCCTGCAAGGGTCGAATTGCGCCCAGAACAATCTGTGAAAAAAAGCTTCTGAAGCTGCCATCTTGAGTTTCCTGTAAGCTGGGATCGCGATGAATCCAGTCAGTAATCGTTTCCTGGGATAGCTCTTTTATGGTGCAATTTTGCTGTGTAGCAATGGTTTTAAGCGATCGTAATGCGTAAATTGCCACCCGTGAGGTGAACTTCTCCCGCGAGGTCAAGAGCGCTGCATCTACCTGATGACATTCTTCAACCGTCAAAAATTCAACAGGACTTTCCATAACTCACGACCTAAAACTTTATAGGGGTAAAATTAACACATCTGAAGAACTCCGCTATCAACCATGAAACGTACCTCAAACGAAACGCTGTCCGATCTGACTGATGCGCCGGATCTACCTCACATAGTCCAAGATAAACGATCGCAGAAACGTGCCACCAGCTCAAAAGGCCGTCGTCGTAACCGTCGTTATGAAAATCGCTTACTGAGTGCGAATATTGATCTTAATCCCGATCTTCTAACCGAATGTCATGAAGAATTCTTAAGCTAATGGGGAGCCACCCAACTCTTCAAGTTGAGTCAAGGTGGAATAAGATACTGTGTTAATGAGTCAGATTTTGGCTTATTTATTTTTTGATATTTCATCGGTTCCTATGCACGTCTTCGTTTTGCTATTTAATGCCGGAACTGATAATGAGGGCATTCACACGATCGAAATTGGTGATCGGAACATTGTTCTTATGTTTGAGGACGAAGATGACGCATTGCGCTATGCGATGCTTCTGGAAGCACAGGATTTTCCAGAGCCATCTGTTGAGTCTTTAGATCGATCTGAAATCGAAGAATTTTGTGACGAATCCGGCTATGACTGTGAACTCATCCCCTTAGATTTCCGGCCCGAGACCGATTACGATCGCCTTCTGATTGCTCCACCTGAGTCCAATCGTGAAAACTTTGACTGGGACAAATCTGAAAAACGACCCCAAGACCGTCCCACCCAACGCCCCCCGGATGACGATGAGCCATCGGATATGTCTGTGTCTGAGTTGGAAGCTATGCGTCGCCGATTAGAAGGGTTGCTATGACGGCATCTCGTGGGTCTGAATCTCGTGGGCATTTGTTGACGGAGCAAACTAATCCGAACAGTGCCCAGCTCGATCGGCTTTCGAGCTTAGAAATTGTTGATCTGTTCAATCAGGAAGATCATCGAACCCTTGAGGCGATTCATAATGCTCGGACTGATTTGGCTGAGGCGATCGATCGCACCACCACTGCTCTGCGATCGGGCGGGCGGTTGTTTTACATCGGGGCGGGTACATCGGGACGTTTGGGTGTTTTGGATGCCTCTGAATGTCCTCCCACATTTTGCACTCCGCCAGACCTTGTTCAGGGAATTAATGCGGGGGGCTTGCCTGCGTTGGTGAAAAGCTCCGAAGGACTCGAAGACAGCGCTCAAGGGGGTAGGGATGCCGTGGCTGATTATGGAATTACGGCGCGAGATGTCTTAGTGGGAATTGCAGCGGGTGGCACGACCCCTTATGTTCATGGAGCTTTGGCTGCTGCCCGATCGCTGGGTGCGGTGACCATTTTTATGGCTTGTGTGCCGAAAGATCAGGTTACGATCGCAGTTGATGTGGATATTCGGCTCCCGGTGGGACCAGAAATTTTGGCTGGATCCACACGGCTTAAGTCTGGCACAGTGACAAAGATGGCGTTGAATATTCTTTCGACTGGAACGATGGTGCGCTTAGGTAAAGTCTATGGCAATCGGATGATTGATGTGGCGGTGACCAATACTAAACTACACGATCGGGCGTTGCGTATTTTGTGTGACTTGACGGGGATCGATCGGGCTGCTGCTGACCAGTTGCTGACCCAAAGTAGCCAATCGGTGAAACTTGCTTTGGCGATGCATTGGAGTGGGAAGTCTGCTGGTGATTGCGCAGTATTGTTGGCCAATCATGATGGTAATTTACGTGTTGCGATCGATTCGTTGCAATCCTAGGGCAAAGGGCAGCAGTTTTGCCAAATTTCGAGCGTCGTCAATGCCCCGATGTTGGGTTCCAGTAAAGCTCAGTTTTGATAGTTCCATCGCTTGTTTTAGCGCGTAGGTTCCCGGCAGTTGTTGCGATCGGGCAAACATGGTTTTGAGATTGAAACAGGTGATGTTAAGCGGATTTTTGAGATGATGTCGTCTGCAATCGCGTTGAATCTGTCTACGATCAAAATCGCCCCACGCGCAAAACACACGATTTGGATAGGCCGTCATCCATTGGGAAAATTGGGATATGGCTACGGGGAAATCAGGCGCTTGGTCTACGGTAGTTTGGGAAATGCTGGTGAGTTGAGTGCAAAAGTCGGTGAGTTGGGGATTAACAATCGGTTTTACAAAGGTTTGGAATTCGCCTTCGATTTGAAGCTGGCGATTGACCAGGACGGCTCCAATTTCGATAATTTCTCGATGGTGATGGGCAATGCTATCGCCGCAGGTGGCTTCGAGATCGACAACGAGATAAGCATCAAAAGTAGGCATTCTAATTAAACATTGCAATTTAGGTCTTGTAGCATTGGAGTTTTTTGGCGATCGCTCTCTTAATTCTCCTATAATATTTGTCTAGATGAATGTCTAGATGAATTAAGCTTTGAACTTTAGGAGCGCGGTATGTTGAATGAAGTAAAGTCGATCGTGGGTCGTGGGGTTCCGGTGGTGGGGAATGACATTGATACCGATCGGATTATTCCGGCGCGCTTTTTGAAATGTGTCACGTTTGATGGGTTGGGTCAGTATGCCTTTGCGGACGATCGGGCAGCACTGGCGGGTCAACATTCCTTTGATTTACCTCAATATCAAGGGTCTAGCGTCCTGGTGGCAAACAATAATTTCGGCTGTGGGTCATCTCGTGAACATGCACCTCAGGCGATTTCAAAGTGGGGGATTAAGGCAATCATTGGTGAAAGTTTTGCCGAAATCTTCTTTGGTAATTGTATTGCTTTGGGTATTCCTTGTGTGATTGTGACCCACGAAATCTCGACTCAAATTCAAGCTTTAATCACTGCAAATCCGAAGTTGGATATTTGTTTGAATTTGGTAGAAATGACAGTGAGTTGTGAAGATTTGGTTGCGCCAATTGTGATGAATGAAGGGCCTCGTCAAATGTTTGTAACGGGACATTGGGATGCAACGGGTCAATTGGTAGCTCAAGCTAAGGCAACCCGTGCTAAAGCTGAATCATTGCCCTATGTGAAATGGCAGCTTCAAGCGCAATAGTCAGGCAATAGTGAGAAAGAGCGATCGGACTGAAATGGGTCGCTCTTTCCTAGCTTATTCTTCATTCTATTCAGCGGTTGTGCTAATGACTTCAATACAATCTTCTACCGCCGATCGTCTGGTCATGGCCACCACTAACCGATCGAATGCGTCTTGGTTTTCTTCAATTAATGTTTTGGCTTGAAGCAATGCCGATCGTTCTTTTTTGACTGAATCAATCCCTGGAATTTGACTCAAAATTAATCGAAATTTCGATCGATCGTCGCCTCCGCCTTCCGCCATTGGATACATCAATTGTTCTGCTGCAATACCCGCCATCCATACTGTACAGAACCGATCGAGCCATTGACTTGAAATCCGTCCTGCTCTCAATTCATCATCTAAAACAGACGTATCAAACTGAACTCCGCCCAGCCCTGAAAATCCTTTACGAATTGCTTCCCAAGCGCTAACGGAATAGTCTGTAACGGAGATTCCTAATAGTTGGGCTACCAAAAAATGACCTGCTTCATGACGAATTACACGCTCACGATGTAACGGAGAAAAGCCTGCGACCCAATCTAGAAAGAGGTTGCCGCCTTTGCCCTCCAGACTCAAAACATCCACGGTGGCAAAGATTAGAATGGTCGAGACGGCGATCGCAGGAAACGCACTGGGAATGTTCAATAATGGACCGAGTAAGACCGATAGCGTCATTGTAAAAATGCCGATCGCACATAAATTCAATGTCAACTCATTCATTTGATCTATTTTCCCCGTGCCTTAAAGAATGTTTCTAAACTTGTCCGATCGCCCACAAACCGCCAATGCCAAGGCTCATAAGTGACACCTTGAACATTGTTTTTAGGAAATGACAGTTCAAAGTTGTATCTAGTCGCATTGGTTTCTAACCATTTGAATGCGGCTGTATTTTCAAAATCTGGACTTAGATTCGTCGCCGGAACATTGCCATCGCCTACATCAATCGCGTAGCCCGTATGGTGTTCACTGTGGCCTGGTGGTGCGCTGACATTCGCCCGATCGGTGACGGATTGCAATCGTTCCTGTTTCACATCAAAAAACACGCTTTCCTGCTCCTTAATCGATCGAAATCCCGACAATGGTCCAATGCTCACACCATCTGTTGCTGCTGCTGCCACCATGTCGTTGTAGGCCCGTGCTGCTGCCGTACGTAACCTAATTCCACCATCTGCGCTGATGGACTCTAATTCTCCTTGGGGGGCTTCTGCATAGGCATAGTGTCCTAATACACGATCGAAATTGGGGGTGGCGGTGGTGTTTGGGGTGGCGGTTACGATCGGTGTTGATGAGTTTTGAAGGGCACGAATGCCTAGAATGAGGCTTACCAGACTCACGATCGCAGCGACAACGACCCACCGAGCTGGACGCTTAGACTTGGGACGAGTGGCCCCTGTTTCCCGAACCGCTTCCGGTAAATCGTCAAAGGAAGAGGCCGATAGCTTTTTAGATTTTCCGATAATGGGACGATTCAAGGAAAAACTCCTGAAAAGAAATAGTAGATCATTTACAACGAAGCATGTTGATTACGCTAAACACGCTTTGACAGCGGCGGCTACCTCTTGTTGTTGGTCTAGGGTAAGTTCCGGGAACATCGGCAACGATAGGACTTCGATCGCGGCTTTTTCTGAATGGGGAAATTGTCCGGGGCTGTAGCCCGATCGATAAATTGGCTGGAGATGCAGGGGCAACGGATAGTAGACATTGCAGAGAACGCCTTTAGATTTTAGATCTTCTCGTAATCGATCGCGGACACTCTCGCCTTCAATCTGACTCTCAACTCGAATTGTATATTGATTCCAAGTACAGCCTTTTACCGACTGTGGCAAAATAATTCCCTTCACGGCACCCAAAAGCTCTTGGTACCTGTTGGCAATGGCCCGACGTTGTTCAATCCACTGGTTCAGATACGGTAGTTTGACGCTGAGAATAGCGGCTTGGATGCCATCAAGACGACTGTTCAGGCCAAATTCTTCATGGTAATAAACATCGGTGCGCCCGTGATCTCGCAAGACCCGCAGCCGTTTTGCGATCGTAGGGTCATTGGTGGTGATAGCTCCGCCGTCTCCGCACGCCCCCAGATTTTTAGTTGGATAGAAACTAAAGCAGCCAATGTGGCCGATGCTTCCCACTTGCTGGTTATTCCATTGACTACCACTAGATTGGGCGCAGTCTTCAATCACGATCAAATTATGCCGCGTTGCGATCGCCATTAGTGCCGTCATATCTACGGGATGGCCAAAAAGATGCACAGGAATAATCGCCTTAGTCTTTGGGGTAATGACTGCTTCGATTTGGGATAGATCTAGATTATAAGTAGCAGGATCAATATCTACAAAAATGGGCGTTCCCCCAGCGCTACTCACGGTTTCGGCGGTGGCGATGAAGGTAAAAGGCGTAGTGATGACTTCATCATCTTGGGTAATGTCGATCGCCCGCAATGCCATGTACAGCGCGTCGGTCCCGGAATTACAGGCGACGCATTCGGAGGTTCCCACATAGGCTGCTAATTGCTGTTCAAAATCTTCAACAAAACGCCCTCCAATATAGCGTCCAGAGGCCAACACTTGGAGCGCCGCTTGATTGATTTCGGTCCCGATTTGCTCAAATTGTCGGGACAGGTCGAAGGGAGGGATAGTCTTCACTATTCGAGACACCGCTGTAAAAAAACGCTGTCGTCATTGTTTCAATAAAGCGAGTTCCAAGCAAGGGGAAAGTCAATTTCAGCTAAAAAATAATCACTCATGGCCGTTTCCGATCGCTTACCGTTCCCAATCGTCCGCCGCCCCTAACCTGAAAATCCACAACGTTCAGACTTGAAACGTTCGGACTTAATCCAGCGCCCGATCGCTTACTTAATGGGATGTGCGATGGGGGGTGCGATCGAATGCCCGATCTTACAAGTTCAGAATTTTCCGTCCTATCTTTACCCGTCGCCATGACGCTGACAATCAACCATCCTGTTCCCACCAAAAATAGCCCACAAGCTCCCGCAAACAGCACTAGCGACAGCCCAATTAGCTCGTTAACTGGCCACATCGATCGTAAGACTAATGCCCCGCAACTCATTCCTACGACCCAGACCGCCCCGCTCAACCAAAATACCGACCGACGAGTTTGTCGTTGTTGCCTGAACTGCTTATGCCGCGCCGATGACCTACGATCGGTTGGAGACCATCGTTGAGCTAAGTTGCCTGATCTGAATCTATGTTCCAACATCATCTGATGCATCAATGCCGCACAGAGCATCATTCCACAAGCTCCCAACATCAGGACCGCATTCAGGATGAGTTGAATTAATTGGGGGGTCTGTTCGATCGACATGGGCTAGCCTGAAGAATATAATTTTATAGTTCTATTGTACTATATTTAGGTTTGAACAGGTTGACGTTGTGCCGACAGCCCCTAAAAAACTCCCGAAGGCAGTGAAGCGATCGGGAGTTGAGGGAGTATGGTTCGGCCTCTAAGGAAAGCAGTGTGGAGAGACGTTAGGGCGTCAATAAACAATCAGGGTCAACAACTAGTGGTTGCTTCTCAATTTGCAAAGTTGTCCATCAGTTGATCTCTGTTCAATCTGATAAATCCGTCCTGATGTTGACCTTCAGCGCTGCTACAGGATCGCTTTTTTCCTAGAACTGCAAATCTAATGGGTTTCTGTTGGAGTTTCTACCTCAGTTTTGTGATTCACATTAGGGGTATTTTTATTCCTGCCGCCGGGCTTAAGGCGATCGTAAAGCGTATTAATTACGATATACAAAATAGGCACAAGAAATAAACTCAAAAAAGTAGAAACGATCGTTCCACCAGCCAACGCTGTACCTAAACTCCGCCGACTTGCCGCCCCTGCACCCTCAGGATTAATCAATGGACTAATCCCCAACACAAAAGCAAATGTCGTCATCAAAATTGGTCGTAAACGCTCTTGCGATGCCTCCACTGCCGCCTTAGTAATCGTCATCCCCCGCTCTCGAAGTTGATTAGCAAACTCCACAATCAAAATGGCATTTTTACTTGCTAAACCAATCAGCATCACCAACCCAATTTGACAATAGACATCATTAGTTAAGCCCCGCAAAGATTGAGCACCAAGTGCACCAAAAATTGCCAGCGGTACGGATAGCAAAATGATGAATGGGTCAAGATAATTCTCGTACTGAGCCGCCAATACTAAGAATACAAAAACCAGACCTAAGCCAAAGATGATCGGTGCTTGACCACCAGACGCTAATTCTTCCGCTGAAGTCCCTGACCATTCATACCCCAAACCTGCTGGTAAAGTAGCTTTTGCAACTCCTTCCATCGCTTTAATTGCCTGTCCGGAACTTGAGCCAGGAGCTGCTGAACCAGTTATTTCAATTGAGCGAAATAGGTTGTAGTGATTAATAGTTTGTGCTCCAGTTGTTGACGTAATTTTCACCAAACCACTGAGAGGAATCAACTTATCTTGTTTGGAACGAACGAATAATTGACCAATATCTTTAGGATTAGAACGAAACTGTTTATCTGCTTGAACATACACCCGATACGTCCGTTGTTGTAGATTGAAATCATTGACATATTGCGAACCCAATAGCGTCTGCAAAGTATTGAAAATATCATCAATAGAAACTTGCAATGCCTTGGCTTGATTGCGGTCTACTTCAACTAATAACTGAGGTGTATTGGCAGCAAAAGTACTAAAAACTGCTTGTAATCCAGGTGTTTGGTTGGCTTGCTTTACTATCTGTCCTAAAGTCTGAACCAAAGGATTTAAACTTTCATTTCCTTTACGGTCTTGCAGTTCAAATTGAAAGCCGCCGAAACTCCCTAAACCTTGAATGGCTGGCGGACTAATCGGTAAGATTCGGGCTTCAGTAATTCCTGATAAACTGACCCGTAAACTATTAATAACAGCTGATGCGGATTGGTCGGGTCGAATTCGTTCTTCCCAAGGTTTAAGAGTCGTAAAAATCAAACCACTATTAGCAGTATTTCCACTAAAACCAAATCCACCAACCACAAATGTCCCCACGACATCAGGATTTTTAAGAATTTCTTTCTCTACCCGATTCATCACATCACTAGTGTAGTTAAGTGAAACCCCTTCTGGCCCTTGAACAATGGTAATGAAATAACCTTGGTCTTCTTCCGGCAAAAAGGCTTGGGGAACGCTTACATACAACCAGACTGTTAGTCCTAGAAATACAATGAATATGCCGACTACAAAAGATTTAAAATGACTCAAGAAATTAAGCGATCGCTTATACCGTCTCCTTCCCCCGTTAATTACATCATTAATTCGATCAAAAATCCAGCCTAACCAACCCGTTGCTCGCTGATCCTGACGTAGCAATAAAGCACATAAAGCGGGCGTCAAAGTAAGAGCATTAAAAGTAGAAATAGCAACCGAGAAGGCGATTGTTAAAGCAAATTGTTTATATAATTGTCCCGTCGTTCCTGGAAAGAATGCCACGGGCACAAACACGGCCATTAATACCAGCGAAGTTGCAATTACTGCTCCGAATAACTCCTTCATCCCTTCCGAGGCGGCCTCACGAGGACTCATCCCTTTTTCTTGGATTAAACGAGTGATATTCTCCACCACAATAATCGCATCATCTACCACTAAGCCCGTTGCCAACGTTAACCCAAACAGCGACAGACTATTAATAGAAAATCCAAACGCCTTAATGAAGGCAAATGTGCCAATTAAAGAAATTGGAATCGTAATTGTGGGAATTAAAGTTGTACGCCAGTCTTGTAAGAAGACAAAAATTACTAATACAACCAGAAAAATTGCTTCTATTAGCGTTTTAACAACTTCCTGAAGCGATTGTTGTACGTACAAGGTGGTATCTAGGGCGACCTGATATTTCAAACCTGGAGGAAATGTAGACTTCAGTCGTTCTAATTCTGCTTTAACTTCGTTGGCAACTTGCAAAGCATTACTACCCGGAAGTTGATAAATCCCCAAACCTACTGCATCATTGCCCCGAAAACGTAAAAACGAACTATAGTTCTCTGCCCCAAGTTCTGCACGCCCCACATCTTTTAACTTAATAAGACTGCCATCGGCACCTGTTTTTAAAACAATATTTTCAAATTCCGAAGTCTCAGTTAATCGGCTAACTGCTCGCAAGTCAATTTGATACATTTGACCATCGGGTGCTGGCTGTTGCCCAATTCGGCCCGCACCCACTTGCAAGTTTTGCTCCTTTAAAGCATTGACAACATCATTGGAGGTTAAACCACGATTGGCAAGACGGTTAGGGTCAATCCATAAACGCATCGAATATCTGCGTTCACCAAAAATTCGCACATCGCCAACACCATTCAATCGTTTCAGTGCGTCAGTTATATACAAGTCGGCATAGTTACTTAAAAATAAGTTGCTATATTCTTTGTTATCAGTAAACAAACCGATCGCCAATAAGATACTTGTAGATTGCTTATTAACCCTCACCCCGGTTTGCTGCACTATTTGCGGTAGCTGCGGAACAGCGACAGTTACACGGTTTTGCACATCAACGGCGGCAAGATCTTTGTTGCGCGACGAGTCAAAAGTAACAGTAATCGAGCTTGTACCATCGTTACTACTACTGGAGTTCATGTATTTCATGCCCTCAACACCATTGATTTGCCGCTCCAAAATAGTGGTAACCGCATTTTCAACAACTTCAGCACTTGCGCCGGAGTAGTTAGCCGTGACGCTAATCTGAGTGGGGCTAATATCGGGATATTGGGCAATTGGCAAGGTAGGAATGGCGATCGCTCCCACCAGCAAAATAATTATTGCTAAAACTGTCGCAAAAACTGGTCGCTTAATAAAAAAGTCAGCAAACATAATCTGTTAGGGGCTAGGGTTATACTAAGGACTACTTGTTGGCTGTGCTTGTGGGATAATAGGAACACCATCGTTAAGATTGAGTAGCCCTGAAACCACAATTTTTTCTCCCGGTTTTAAGCCTGAAATAACTTGATAACTATTGCCTTTAATCTCGCCTAATTTCACAAGTTTTTGTTTGGCAAAGAGTGCTGGATCTGCTTTTGAATCTGCTTGAGATTGAGCAACAAAAACAAAATTTTCGCCTGCAATGCGAGACACGGCAATTACAGGAATAGAGACGCCTTGATTTTTCTTCCAAACCACTCTTGCCCTTACCCGTTGTCCGTCTCTCAGCTTACCTTCACTATTAGGAAAACTAGCTTTTGCCAAAACTTGTTGGTCTTGATTTACTTGGGGTGAAATAAAGCTAATTTGACCTGTACTAATAACTGTTTCATTATTTTGGTTAAGCAGTTGAACAGGAAGCCCTAAACGTAATTGATTAGCTTTATCGGCAGAAATGCTAATGCTTAATTCTAGGTTTTGATTTTGAATAATATTAGTTAAAACGTCTGATGTTTTAACATAGTCCCCTACTTTCACAGCCACATTTCCAACGATTCCAGCAATGGGAGCAACAACTCTTGTCTCTCTTAAATCCTCTTGACTACTGGCTACGGTAGACTGAGCTTGCTCTAATTGGGCATTTTGTTGCTCTACTGTAGCGCGGGCCGCGCTGATTTTTTCGTCAGTTGCATTGAATGCTGCACGGGCCGCATCACGATCGCGCCTTACCTGGTCTAGCTGCTGCTTAGGTAATGCTCCTTGTGCCACAAGACTAGCGATTCGTTTAAATTGCTCCTCTTGCAAATTAACGTTCGCCGCATCACTAACTTTTTGCGCTTCGACTGCTCTAATTTGCGCTACGGCATTATCACGAGAAGCGATCGCCGCATTGACATTAGCAACAGCCCCACCTACTGCTGCCTGACTTTTTTCTGGACGTAGTTGTAAAATTGGTGTCCCTGCTGAGACAGCACTGCCGGATGAGACAAATATTTCGTCAACTCTACCTTCAGTGGCGGGTCGTAAGTCTACGCGGTTTTCGGCTTGCAGATTACCCAACTGTTCAGTAGTGTCTAGAAGTGTCGTCTGTTCTACAGTTTGTAACTTTACAGCCACTCCTGGCGGTTTTTTGGCAACAGGGGGCGCACTAGAACTACAGGCAGTAACTAGCAGTAATAATACAAAGACTGGACTTAGGGACTTTCTTGTAAACTTTTTTGTAATCAATGCACCGATTTCAGACATTTCTAAGATTACCTAGGTTAGTGTTTGACCGACTATTCAACTAAATATCTTAAAAAGCCAAGCGTTTTCTAAGAATTATGTAAATTAGACGATTTACATAGCGGTACTATATCAGGCTGATATACATTTATGCTAGCCTGGGATACATTCTGGTATATATTTGAGTTAGATGCTGGAACTTGCAACTTTAGGTCTTCTTCTAAGAGAACCTTTACATGGCTACCGATTAAAGCAGCAGCTAGAGTTATTTATGGGTTGCTGCATTAGCATTAACTATGGCGCAATTTATCCATTGTTGAAGCGTCTTGAGGATCGAGGGTACATTGCTACATTAAGTGCTGACTCAACCGATGCCCACACTCGTAAAACCTACTGTCTAACAAAACAAGGGCGAAAACATTGGCATGAAGTGATGTTAGAAAATCCTCAAGAAAGCTGGGTCAACAGTCGATCGCGTTTTACGATCAAGTTTTTCTTTTTCAGCCATTTAGAACCCTGCCAACGAGTCATGTTACTAGAACATCGCTTAAGCGCTTGTCATGAGCGGCAATCCGCTTTTGAGATTGAAATCATTCCCTTAAATAATCCGTATGCGTCTTCTGCTTGGGATAGATCTTTAGATATTTTGACTTCAGAAATTCAGTGGTTAGGTGAGCAGTTAGCAAAAGAAGCAGTATTCAACAACTCAGAAGCTTAAGCTTGTCTCACCCTAGCTAAGAGGGAGTTTAAAAAATTAGAGATGATAGGACCGATTTCCTTACTAAGGAAGGACCAAAAAATAAGACAAACCTGAATTTAATTCAACGTTCGCCTTTTTAAGAGGATATGGGGGATTGGGGCTTTCGGTGTAAATGAAAGGATATTTCAACAATTTCTAAGCGTTCAATACTTGAATCACTAGGCCATCCTTTGGCAAACTCGACTTAGAAATATCAACCGTACTGCCAGACTTGCGGACGGATACACCGCTCATCACACTAATGAATGCATCCAAATTATTGAGTTCGCACTCGCCCTGCGAGGCACTCGTTTTATACTGCATTGGAATCACTAGTTTTGGATTCAACACCTTAATCGCAGCCTTCGCTTCCTCTGCGCCATAAGCCTTGGGTCCGCCGCCAACAGGAATAAACACGACATCGGGGCTACCCATCAAAATCTTTTGCTCTAGGGTAATCGCTGTTGCTGCACCGCCTAAATGGAGCATTGTCACCCCGCCCTGAGTCCAGCGCCATGCCACATTTGCCCCAAAGCGTCTTCCACCATTACGATCGTGGTCAATTGCAATTCCCTGAAACTTAATCCCTTTCACATTGTAGGCACCCGCTTCGTAGAGCAACTGAGGATTTCCTGGAACCACATCCACTGCCCCTTCATCTAGAAGCTGACTGCTAATGAGCACTAAGTCTGTCGAAACCTTAGGAGCCGGATAGCCTGCCGTACAACCCATCGGCTTGAACGGGTTTACCAAAATACGTTGGCCGCTCCCGGTTAGTAAAAAGCTCATATGCCCTAACGATCGCACAGAAACCCCACCCGACTGAAGCGCTGTTTGCCCCACCGATCGTTCTGCTGTCAAACTGGTGCATAGCCCCGCTGCCGCACTCATTCCCACATATCCTAATAGCTGTCTACGTTTCATAAACTAGTCTCCTCATCACACACATTAAATTAGAAAATTAGACTTACAGGCCAGTTCGTTTTACAAGCCAGTTCGATTTACAGGCCGTTTTATGAATCGCAGATTGCGAGAAAAGGCAGCAGATTGGCCATCTGACAGAGTACCGCACTTTATATCGCGAATCATAATATCGTGAGTCACAACTTTGACACCGCACTTAGAATCTAGGCTCATCCGCCATGGCTTACCCGCTATGACCCATCGCATCCCGCAAAAAGTTCCGCAGCAATTGTTTTCCAGATTTCGTGAGCACACTTTCTGGGTGAAACTGAACGCCCTGAAGGTTGGGATAGTCTCGATGTCGCAGCCCCATAATCAAGTCATCGACCCAAGCTGTAATTTCCAATACCTCCGGACAGCTCGATCGATCGACAATCAAACTGTGATAGCGCGTTGCTATGGTCGGGTTTTCTAGTTCAGCAAAAACCCCAACATTGTTATGTGACACCGCTGATACCTTGCCATGCATTAGTTCGGGGGCGCAAATTACCTGTCCGCCATAGACCTGGCCAATACTTTGATGGCCAAGACAAACTCCCAAGAGGGGAATCGTTGGGCCAAATTTCTCAATCACGCTCAGCGAAATCCCTGCATCATCAGGCGTTCCTGGACCTGGAGAAATTACGATCGCATCGGGGGCCAACTCACCAATTTGGTCTAGCGTAATCTCATCATTACGAACGACTTGAATATCTTGAGCGATCGGAAATTCGCTGCCCAACTCCCCCAAATATTGCACCAAGTTATAGGTGAAACTATCGTAGTTATCAATAACCAAGATCATAGAATCGCTTTTCCCATCAAAACCAGTGGTGAAATCATACTACGCAGTCTTTAAGCTGAGATTTCTAAACTGCTCGCTGTTAGGAACTCGCTGTTAGGAACTCGCTATTAAAAACTATCTGCTAAATAAATTTTCGAGACATGAACGCCACAACAACGAGCCACAGCTTAGGCAAAATCAGCATACTGCCGACCAACACCGCCGCGATCGCTGACACCAACACCGCCGCTGCCGCACAATCCTTAGCAATCTTAGCCAAATCGTGATAAGTCTGCTTCACCGTCAGATCCACCACCGCCTCAAGCGCCGTATTCAACAGCTCCATCGACAGCACCGCACCACAAGTCAATCCAATCACTGCTAGCTCAACCATCGTTAAATGCAACAGCATTCCCAACGCAATCGACGTGAGTCCAAGCATTGTATGAATACGGAAATTTCGTTGAGTCTGGAAGGCGTAGGTTAATCCCATGCCTGCATACCGAAAACTACTCCATAACGTCGGAGCCACTTGCCAAGCCGAATCGCGTTTAAATTGCGTTTTGGCATCAGTTTTCAAATCAGGACGTTTGGATTGAGTGGATAAATCTTGCGACATGGGAATTCACACAGAATAAACGTTAAAGGCAGTTGAACCCTTCACCAAAGATGGGAACTAAAGATAGAAACCGACGATAGAAATCAGTATTCCACCTGAATCGCCACTCCGATCGCCTGAAGCAAATCGCGCTGTTGATTTAACATTTCCAATAAACTTGGTTCATCCGGATGATCCCAGCCGAGTAAATGCAGAAGTCCATGGGATGCCAACCACGTCAGCTCGGTTTCAATAGAATGTCCCTGATTATCCGCTTGTCTTGCTGCGGTTTCGACAGAAATGACGATGTCGCCCAAATACAGAGGCTCTTCAACAGGTAAGTCATACTGACAGTCTACTTCTAGCGCTGCAAAGGACAACACATCTGTCGGCTGATCTTTATCACGATACTCACGGTTGAGGGTCTGGACTTCTTCATCGTCCGTTAGCCTCACAGTCATTTCATACAAATCATTCGGATGCAATGGCTCTCCTTCAGCATTGGCTGGATCCAGCTCTTTAATCCACGCTGTGATCCAATCCTGCCAAGGTTGCGGGTAGTTGTCGGCAAATTTTCCTTGGACGCTAACATCTACTTGCATTCCAGTAATCCTGATGGGTGATAAAGTCTAGCCTGAAGATGATGATGGCGAGGGTGAATTAACGAGTGATGTAGGCAAGCCCCACAAGTACTCCCAAGAGACCGACGATCGTCAGTCCAAAGTGAAATAATGATTTTCCGCCCTTGCGGACCATATTACGCATGGCGAGCTTAACAAATGTTGGCGCTTTTTCGGGATCGCTGGATTTAGGTGTTGGCACAGAGTCTTTTGGCACAGAGCTTTCGATCGGAGTGGAACGATCGGTCTCAGGATCTACGTCACGATCGGCTGGGTTGTCAGGAGAAGAGTTCATGGCTGGGTTGAAGTGATAGGTTAAAAAATTCGTAGATGCTAATTTTACGTCCGATCGTTGATCACAGTCCATCAGAGTAGTGAATTCATTAATTTTATCCATTAAAATATTTATGTGATTTTCCTGTAATTTCATTAAAATCAATGAATGATGACTTCAGAAATCGTTACAGTTCTGTAACAGTACGGAAATCCTGAATAAAGCTGTAGTTTGTACCTCTATCGCACTTGCTCTCAAATACTCTTCAATGAAGCTCATGTCAGAATTATTAATGAATACCCAAATGGAGATTAACTATGATGAATAAGACGAAACTTGATTGGCGAATTGATTGGCGCAAGGGTGTTATGGCTCTTGTATTGTGTCTGACCTTAGCGGTCTCCGGCTGTCAGACCCAAGCACCATCGCAATTTGATCAAGTCCAAAAAGATAGCACCGCTCGTAATGCTACGCCTGCTGTTGCAAAGGACGCAACCAAAGGCGGTGAATTTAATAAATTTTTCCCTAAGGGGCAAGATGGCTATGAGCGGGTCTACACTCAAGAGAAAAAAGGATTTGCGGAAGCTAAGCTAAAAAAAGATGGTAAAGAATTGGCTATGCTAGCCGTAACTGACACCAGAAGTCTTCCTGCGGCGGCGGCCAAGTTCGCTAATGCAAAGGCTACTATCGCAGGCTATCCATCCGTAGATCTGGGCACAACTCAAACCAGCGTGTTAGTTAGCGATCGCTATCAGGTGAAGGTCATTTCTAAAGCGCCGAGTTTTGACAAAGAGGCTCGGGCGAAATGGATTCAAAAATTTGACCTGAATGGACTCTCAAAACTGAAATAACGAGCCTTCAGTCTTAGAACTATTCAAAGTCTTTGCAATCTCAGTTTTTACATTTTAGGAATTTTGAACGATGAGTAAGTCTATTTTTGAATTGGTTGATCAACTGCCCACTGGTGGAACGACGATTATGGCGTTAAATGCGCTAGATTTCGTGATTCCGGGCCAATGGCAGAACCTCACGGGATTCACCAACACTATTCGCTCCGTGACGGGTGAAAGTGACGAGGCGATGATTCAGGCGATCGGGGAACGGGCAGTGTACCTTTACAACGATGAAGGGGAAGGTTACCAACGGGCCATGTGGCTCTACCAGACGGTAGACAACGCAGCGGGTGCATTGGGCATGGCGGCAATGGCCAACAAAATTGGTCAAGACGTCTCTTTTCTTGGCTTTCTGGGCAATTTGACCCCAAAACCTGAAAAGGTTCAAAGTATTGATCTCTGCGTCAAGTTAGTAGTTGAGTTGGTTGCCTATTGCCAAATCAATGGACTTCCTGGTGACAGCGTTGGAGACTTTCTGGCGGCGTTGGGCGACTATGGCGGAGAATCGTTGATGCGGATGGTTGCATTGATTTGTTTTGATGGCCTAATTCCTTTGGGACCAGGATTTATCGATAAGGGGTTAGGGACATTGAACAATATGACCCCAAATGAGTTAGAAAAAAATGACACATTCAAAAGTGTCAGTACCCTCATTCCTGGCAATAACAGCAGTGACAAACTAGGATTTATTGGCCAAAGCTTTGATTCTGTACGCGGTTGGATGACGGGTTTTGTGGATGAAAAGGGCCTAACTCAACAAAACACGCTAGACAATCTTCAGAAGTTTGTGAAAATTTCTGAGGATAAACTGGATTATGTCGGTGCGTTCTTGGATATATCGGTGAAATACTATACCCATACTGGAACGCAGACCTTGGCACGACGCTTAATTGAGCGGGCAGTGGCGGAGTTGTAACTACCAACCCTAACTAAGAGGGTGTTTGAAAAGCCGTAGGTGGTCAAGATTGAGATCCGATCCCCTAGCCCTCTTAAAAAGGGGAACTAGAATTTAACTCTTAGTTTTCCTTAAGAAGGGGGATTTAGGGAGATCGTTTTTTTGATACCAATGAAAAGATTTTTCAAATATCCTTTAAACAAAAGAGGCGACGATCGCAGTTAATGATCGTCGCCTCTTTTATGAAAATTGGATTTAAATAAAAACCATCTAGATCGCTTCGACGTTCTTTTCTCCAGTACGAATCCGGATCACGTTATCAACAGGAGAAACAAAAATTTTGCCGTCTCCAATTTCACCTGTTCGGGCGGCTGTAACAATTTTGTCCACAACCATATCGACTTGTTCATCTTCGACCACGATGTCAATTTTCAGCTTTTGCAGAAACTCAACTGTGTATTCAGAGCCACGATAACGCTCGGTCTGACCTTTTTGGCGACCGAAGCCTCGCACTTCGGAAACTGTCATTCCAACCACGCCTGCATTTACAAGGGCAATTTTGACTTCATCCAACTTAAAAGGGCGGATGATTGCTTCAACCTTTTTCAAAATCCGACTCTCCTTATGCAAACATTGTTAATTTATTCATCCCTAATAATGCACTAGTTTTAGGCCAAACCTTGTTGCTTTAAGAAATAATACTATAAAGCGCTAAAACCAACCTTCAAAAAGCGATCGTTAGAAATTAATATCTATAGAGTGTTAGCATCCAGCGGAACATTGATACTGTATCAGTGTTTACTTATTTATTCAGACTAATATTCGTAAGTCTTGAAGAAAACCCTTAAACGATCGTCATTACTTAGGAGTTGTTAGTTGAAATTAGGGGCTTATGGTTTTGAGGGTGAGTGACTCATTAGAGGACGTACAATCAAGAAACCCGCTCCAAAAGCACTCAAAACAATCAGACTAATTATAATTGCTAGTCTCCAGCCGCGCAGGTTTTGGGTGATGGCGCTAGTTTGATTAAACAACCTCTGGGCGAGTGGCGCTTGGGTTCCAGTAATCCAATCTTGTGGGTTATTGGTGGCAGTTGAAAATGGAACCATGGTCGAGACGGCGATCGCGGTTCGGGCGGGCATTGGAGTTTGACGGAATACGGTTGGTGGCTGTGCTGAGGACTGTGTTGAGGACTGTGCTGAGGGTGGAACGGCTAGAATTGTGGAACCCTTCAGGCCAGGTCCGGGATGAAATGTTTCGGTGCCGTTGGCGGTTGGCTCAATTTTAAATTCAGAGATTTGGGTGACTTGATGATGGGTGTGCATCACCATTTGGACGAGGCGCTGAAGTTCTTGGCGAAGGTGCTGATTTTCTTGCAGAATCCGCTGGTTATGGAGTTGTAAGGTTTCAACTTGGCCAGATTTCTCTCGCAATTCGCCGCAAATCTCTCGGTATAGAGAAACCGGGACGGCAGAGATGGGGCCTGAGAGTTCAGTGGAGTTGGAGTTTCGCATAAACGATCGCACTAGACAAACGTCAGTTGGGTGAAGGATGAAGTCTTCGAGATTTTACTGAATATTTTAGGAATGGTAAGAGTTTTTTGGAGACGGTTTTATAATTTTAAGTAAAATTTCAAGGCTTTGGCCATCTGGTGAAGGGGGTTTGAGCGAGAGCTGAGTTGTAATAGCGCCGATCGCCTGTGACTTCACGGCCAATCCAGTCGGGTTTGATGAAACGTTGAGCCTCGTGGCTGAGTTCGATTTCGGCAATGACTAGGCCAAGATTTTCGCCAGCAAATTCATCAACCTCCCAAATAAATCCTTCATGGGCAATTTTGCGCCGCGTTTTATCAATTTGCGGATGTTCGCATACCGTATTCAGCAGTTGCTCGGCAGCTACGATCGGAATCTCAAACTCAAATTCCGATCGGCTTATTCCTACTGTTTTAGTTTTGATCGTAAAAATTCCCTGATCGCCTGCAATCCGCGATCGCAAGGTATGGCCAGCTTTAGTACTCAAGGCTCCAGTGCGACGGGTGAATCCTGAATTTGTGGTTGCTCTGAGGTCAAAACAGAGTTGGTCATGCAGGGACTTTGCGTCTTGGATGGGAATAAGACATTCGATTGGGGAGGGCAGATTCGGCGATCGGATTTCGAGGAAGCCACTGGTCCGTCCGGGATCTGTATTCGTGTGAATTAAAACTTGATGGCCCCGATCGCTGTTGATATAACCTTGGCGATAGGGCACTGGAGTTGCTAGGGTTTTCCAATCGTTATTGATCGTGAGAAATTTACGTTCGATTTCCGTAGACATAGGGGATTAAAGGGGATTAAAGAAGAGGAGAGATTGGAGTTAGGCTCAAAAATGCCTCAATTTCCGCTGATGTTGGAAGGGCCGCGATCGCACCCTGTTTCAATGTCGTTAACGCGCCCGCCGCACTCGCATATCCAATGGCTAAC
The DNA here is from genome assembly GCA_025351345.1 of Synechococcales cyanobacterium GL140_1_metabat_312. GTDB lineage: Bacteria > Cyanobacteriota > Cyanobacteriia > Leptolyngbyales > Leptolyngbyaceae > JAAFJU01. The sequence goes on along the minus strand of JANXWB010000041.1, from coordinate 46,286 downwards.
TGAATCAAATTTTTATCCATCAGAGACAGCTTATTGTGCTGAGACAAAAATCCGGCTAGAAACGCATCCCCCGCACCCGTCGTATCTTCGACCGAGACCTGAAATGCCGGACATTCGCCGCTGTGTCCCGCTATCCAATAAGCACAACCTGCATCGCCCCGAGTTAACAAAATGGCATTCAGATGGGGAAGTCGATCGTGAATCACGACTGGATCAAGGGTACTGAAAAATAATTCAGCCTCATCATCTGTAAGTTTGAGGATGTCAGTTTTGGCGAGAATATCCTGAATTGGAATTTGAGCGGTGCTAAAGTCTGGCCAAAAAACCGATCGCCAATTGAGATCTGTGACAATTACTCCGCCAGATTCTTTAACCACATCGATCGCCTGATGAATCGCTTTGGCCGTGTCCGAAGACGCAAGACCGAGCGTTCCCGTGACTAGGTAAGAGGCCGATCGTAATAATTCTAGAGGCAATTTTTCTGCCTCCAATCGAGTGTCAGCAAAGCAATCCGAGGATCGGTTCTCGGCAAATGCGGCAAACGTCCGATCGCCTAATTGATCCCGTGTGACTAGAACCGATCGGGTTGGGTAGCCGTTAATTCGCTGAATTCCAGTGCGATCGACACCCTCGGCTTCCAAGGTCGCAACCAGTTCCGATCCCAACGCATCATCACCAATACCGCCAATAAATGCGCTCTTAAGTCCTAGTCGCCTCACCCCACAAGCTACATTGGCAGGCGCACCGCCGGGATAGGGGATCCAAACGGTAACGTCCTCTAATGTTGCACCCGGTTGATCAGAAATCAAATCAAACAGGATTTCACCAATGCAAATCACCATAGGAATCCCAAGGGTTGGAGGTCAAATTATTAACGGTTAGAGCATCAGCAGTTGGGACATCAACTTCTATTACGCATTCCCGCTGCAATCCCGTTAATGGTCGCGCGCCCTGTAATAGTTCACCTTTAGCATATTAGCTAAAATGTTGTGGTGTTACAATTGATTGGCGATCGCTTAAATTAACCAGCGCAGACGATTATGTTACAGACAATCCAAGGACTATATCGGAACGGTAAAGTCGAGTTAGCGGAAATCCCTCAAGATATTACGGAGAGCCAAGTTTTTGTGACTTTCTTTAAGCCTCAGTCAGTTAGTCTTGCTAGTCAGTTTATGGCGTTTGGGATGTTTTCAGGTTCTCAACAATCGACTGAAGCTGATTTCAGAGATGCTGAGTTTAATGGTGATATTGACGATGCTCTTGGTTGGACTTGATTCTAGACAATATGAAATATATTCTTGATACCCATGCTGTAATCTGGTTTTTGGAAGGTAATTCTCGTTTAGGGGTAACTGCTAAAGAAATTCTTTCGGATTCAAGTAGTGAATTGATTTTACCTGCGATCGCTTTAGCGGAGGCGGTATGGATTGTGAGTCGTGGCAAGACTTCGATTCCTTCTGTTGATGCTTTGTTAAAGGTAGTTAAGCAAGATAAATGACTCTCTATCTATCCACTCGATGCTGAGGTGATTGAGAAAAGTGTTAACCTCACTTCTATCAACGAGATGCACGATCGCCAGATTGTATCAACTGCTTTAGTGATAGAGGAGCAAGGAAATCAGGTGACTCTTCTGAGTTGTGATCAGAATATTTGTGCTGAGAATTTGGTTGGGATTGTTTGGTAGTTTGATCGCCATGTGCCTTCTAGGGCAAGAGTCTGATCTGCTTGGATATTGGCAAAGCTACCGACTACGGTGATTAGGTCTTTAGCTTTGGGTACTTTTAGCCGCGCCACGGTATAGCCTGTCTCTTCGGAGTGAAAGGTCAGGCGTTCGATAATGCCTTGGAGGTAGTCGATGTTGTCAGGCATTAGCCATAAGGACGGATAAATTATGACCAGTCACCTATAGACAATTCTACAATTTGTCCAAAATCTGATTTGTTGCGGGTGACTAAAGTTGCATTGTTTGTTAAGGCGATCGCGGCAATTTTGAGATCCATATTTCCTAGACGGGGATAGGCTTTGCGTAAGCGCTGATGTTCTAGGGCAGATGCGCGGGTAAAAGGGATAATGGTGATCGCTTGGTAATTGATTGCTAGTTGCTGTAATCCTTGATAGGCAAAGATTTGTTCGTCTAATGTTTTTGCCTTAGCTAAAAAAGCGAGTCTTCCTCTAATCTGTTCTTCGTAGGTAATGACGGTAACGGCAACTTCAGGATCTTCTATCTCTGCAAGTTTGGCTAAGATTCGCTTTCCTTCTTGTCCATTGCGCTGAATGAGGCTGAGATGATCGGTGTCAAAAATATACATGATGCTCTATTCAGCAGATTTGCGCCATTCTTGACCGATGCGATTTGCTTCATCAAAGGTAGGATCGTTTTCAAAGCTACCTGCGACTTTTAACCACCAAGGTGTTTTTTTCTGAACAAATACAGATAGCATCTGTCGCATTTGCGCGAGTTCTATTTCTAATGCATCAACTCTAGTTTCTAGAGGTTGAGATTTATCTTCAAGCTGTTGAGATAGCATAGAAGTCTTTGGGGAGCTAAGTTTGTGATTGTATTATAGCAAGATGCTTGCAAGTGTAAATTTGCGCGATCGCTTAACTGAGCGCCCCTAATTCCGGCACACCAAAAATAATCCATCATTTTTAAATTTGGGTAAGATGTTGTAAGTTGATATCGATTATCCAAAAACTTATAAATTAAATAAATAGCTTCAATTGTCCTTCTTGTTTCAATCGCCAATGTTCTGTATCTACAGGCTCGGCAATATCTTCTAAGACATTAAGAATAGTTTGTGCCTCAGGAGTGATGCCATTCTTGAGCAAGGGGAGAATATGCAGCACAATTTGATCGAAGCTAGATATTTTCTTTTCTAGATCTTGTCTGCGCAAATAAGAATATAGATAGTATTTGACTCTGAGATTTAGATCAACGTGAGTTTTGAATTTTTGGTCTTTGCGAATACTAAATAGGTCTGTCTTATCGTCATAGTCAAATGTATCTAGCAAAAATGGCGTGAGATCAGATTATTCTTTTTTCAAAAGATCTAAAAAGCCTAATTCTAAGCCTTTGATAATTAATTCATCATTGATTTGCTCTAGAGTTGCACCATTATTTTTAGCGATAATACCTTCACAGGTTTGAATAATAATCTCTCCTGTATTCATACCTAGAGCCGCTTTCATAATATATTTAGGTTTGCGAACTTTCCTAAAATTAATGATTAGCTGTCCTGATAAAACCGTAAAAGGATTTTGCCGTTTTTTGAAGCTAGTTTGTCCATTGCCTTGTTTGACCGCACCTGCATATTCAAAACCACATTTTTCCGCAGTCTCAATAATTAGATGCCAAAATTCGGGATCTTTGTGAGCAAATACAAAAGACATCCATCGATCAAACTTGAGAACGCGATACATTTCTTGAATGCTTTGCGCGATCAAATTGTTATAGTCGTCTTTTGACTTTTGATGCTCTCCACCTTCAATCGCTTCTTGTGCATAATCTTCTTCGGTTACAGGTAAATCTAGCCAACCATTCCACATTACAGATAAATCTAAATAAGGGATTTTCTTTCCATAAGGCGGATCAGTGTAAATATAATCTACACTTTCATTTTTGATAAAACCTAAATCGGTAGCTGTACCTTGAACTACTTGAGAATTGCTAATTGTACGGTCATTTATTTTAACTTCTATTTCTTTTTTCGCTGCAATAACCTTTTTAAAGCGTAATTCAAAATACGTCATGACATCGATATCTACAGGCGATGGAGCAATACGATAACGATAGTACCTAAATACGCTCGTATCACCTTGTCCTGCTGCTGGTCTATTAGGATTATTGTGATAAGTTAGGTTAGTTTTCGTGATCAATCCTGATAACATCAACATTATAGGATTTCTGATATTTTCATCTTTCTGTTTTAGAATTAAATACTTTAAATAACTTAATTGTGCTAGTTGTTTGGGTGTAAAAAGTTGTTCAATACTTTCTACATCTGACCCTTTTGGCAGTGGTAAATTTTTGGGATAGGGATATTTTTTAAGGCTTTAGAAACTTCGATATCAGACTTAGGTTCATTCGCCAGATATTCTGCTTTAATTTCTGTAAATGCTTGATGTAAATTATCAAAATCTACGGGTGCAATTAAAGAATTGACCATAAACACCGACATAGGATTAAGATCGATGTGAATTGATTTCCTATCAGTCATCAATGCTTCAATTGCTGTAACACCACTACCACCAAAGGGATCTAAAACTATATCTCCAACTTGTGAGAAGTTGCGAATATATTCCTGCACTACATTCCAGACCTGTTTTGTAAAGTAACCATGTACTCCACAATGGCGTTTTGCTGATTGCTTATACACTGGTAGCTCTTCCAACAAAGGACGAGTTACATAATCAAAAACTTCTGACTTAGCGCGAGCTTTTTTGACAGAAGTATAAGTAAAATTCTTACCGCTCTGAAATGAATTAGGAGATAGATAAGCAACTATTTCATCCCAATAGTTCTCTATATCCTGAAGCTGAAAATATAAAATTGGCTGTTTTTCATCTTGTCTAAATAAAATAAATTCTTTTCCATTGCAGAGGCTAAAAAACTTAGTTCTCACTTCTGGATGAATCGCATAACTAAAAATCTGTTCAAGGTTATCGCCAGATGTAATCGTTTCAGTGGGACTTTTTGCGTCCAAAACCCAAGCATAACTATCTTCGATTTTGAAGAGATAATCAGGAACTAAATTAACGGGGCGCTTTTTAGAACCAATTTTCAAAAAAGGATGCTGAAGCGACTTGCTGCGGACAACCTGTGCATTTTTATAACCAAGTCTATGAATAATGGGCAAAATCAAAACTTCCCTGACACTATCTTCCTTGAAGTCAGGTGAATATAATTGCTGAAAATCAAAGTCCTGAAACATTTTGCCGATTACGGTTAAATATAAACATTACTTTAGCTTAATTTTTGTATATGTCGTCAGAAGATCGCCCTTAATTTACTGAAAGCCTAAAACAGCAACTACCCCAAACTCGTCTCAAGGAGCGATCGCTGTATCCCACAAGTTACATTTGCAGGCTCACCACCGGGAATAGGAAATTCAAATCGTAACTTTTCCTATTCCCACGCTTGGTTAGTTTGAAATCAGGTCGAACAACACTTCGCCAATTCAAATCAGCATAAAAATTCCACGAGTTAAAGGTCAAATGATTAACCCGTATTGCGCATTCCCGCTGCAATTCCATTAATAGTCAACAGCGCGCCTCGCAACAGTTCGCCTTTGCTATAGCGCGATCGCACCATACCGCTGGCGGTACTACTTTTGTGTTGTCGTAGGCGTTTCAATAACGACACCTGAAGGAAGCCCAGCGGAACAATGGTTCCATTTCGCAACCGCACCGATCGTTGTAGTTCTTTGTCGCCGTCCAGCAGTTTTTGATGGCCCGTGATGGTCAATACAATTTGGCGGGTCGTGTGATATTCAGTGGTAATGGTCTTAAATAACCGATCGAAGCGTTCCCGATCGACCTCTGGAGAAAGCTGTTGAACGTAATGTTCTGCGATTTGTAAATCAACTTTTGCTAGCGTCATTTCAACTTTGGAAATCACCATTTTAAAGAACGGCCATTTCGCATAGAAATATCGCATCAAGCGCAAGTTTTCAGGTCGCTCGTCCAGAAACTCTTGCAGGGCTGTCCCTACGCCGTACCAAGCAGGCAGCAGAAAACGACTCTGCGTCCAACTAAAGACCCAAGGAATCGCCCGCAAACTTTCCAAATCCCTTTTACCGCCGCGCCGTGCTGGACGAGAACTGATTTGAAGTTGACTGATTTCTTCGATCGGGGTGACCTGATGGAAAAAGTCGATAAAATCGGGTTCTTCGTAAACGAGTTGACGATAATGGGTGCGCGATCGGGCCGCTAATTCTTCCATTAACGTATGCCAATCCTGAATATCATCAAACTTTGTCCCCAACAAACTGCCCTGAATTACGGCGGTTGTTGCGGTTTCAAGGTTATAAAGCGCCAGCTCCGGCAGCGAATATTTGGACGCTAGCACTTCGCCTTGCTCGGTTATTTTTATTCGCCCGCGCATACTCTCGCCCGGTTGCGCCAAAATTGCTTCATAGGCCGGACCGCCGCCGCGCCCAACGGATCCACCACGACCATGGAAAATTCGCAACTCAACGCCATAGTTATAGGCAACCCGCTGAAGAGCTTGCTGTGCTTTGTGAATTTCCCAGTTACTGCTGAGGAAGCCTGAGTCTTTGTTGCTGTCGGAATAGCCCAACATCACTTCCTGGACCGGAATCGATTGCATTTCGGCTTCTGTTGCATTTGGCCCGCCTGAAAGCATTTCGCGATAAAACGGTAATTCAAACAATTCCGTCATCACGGCGGTGGCTTTCTGCAAATCTTCCACGGTTTCAAATAGCGGCACGACTTGAAGGGTCGTTGTCTTATTGGTCGGATCGTAGAGACCCGCTTCCTTACAAAACAACATGACTTCTAATAAATCGCTCAATTCGTGGCTCATGCTAATTACATAAGACTTACAAATCCGATTGCCGAATTCACGCTGAATTGCTCGCACCATCCGGAAGGTTTCGATCGCTTCCCTGGTCTTGTCAGAAAAGGGCAGTTCACGGGGAATTAAAGGACGACGAGTTTGAATTTCTTGGCATAAGAATGTGACCCGATCGGCCTCGCTCATGTCGTTGTAGGACTGCGGTAAGATTTGCAAATACCCCACAATTTCCGCCACTGTGTCGGAATGTCTTGTGCTTTCTTGACGAATGTCTAAATGGGTTAGCGTAAAGCCAAAAATTTCGACCTGGCGAATCAAATGCTCCAAATCTCGGCAGCTCAGGCCCGTTTCTTGGAGATTTCGCTGAATCAACCGCAGCTCATCTAGAAACTCTTCGCCCGATCGGTAATAGCCATGCAGATCCCACTCCGTATTCTCCGGCTGTTGCCAATCGCCATCAAACAAAATCTGGTTCCGATCGCGAGTATTTTCCAGTCGTTTTTCAATGTAGGCCAGCTTTAGACGGTAGGGTTCTTGGCGATAGCGAATCGACAACTTGTCATACACCAGCGGGAGTTTAATCCGATCGGCTTCCAATGACTCCAACAAATCTGGCAGCACATCGCTCCAATGCAAACTCAAACTCAATAGATCCGTCAGCCGCTTAATGGACTGAAGATATTTCGCTAGCACAAGCTTTCGCTGATAACAAGCCGTTTGCCAGGTCACTTGCGGCGTTACTGATGGATTTCCATCCCGATCGCTGCCCACCCAAGATCCAAACCGACAAAAATCATACTGAGGCAATCGCATCTCAGGAAACGAGGTTTGAAGTGCTTGTTGAAGCCGGAGATATAAATTCGGCACCGCGTCAAACAACACTTCCTCAAAGTAATGCAGGGTATAATCCACCTCATCAAGGACCGTCGGCTTGAACTGGTGCAGCTCATCTGTCCGCCACCACAACCGAATCTCTTCCGTTAACCGATCGCGCCAAGATTGGGCTTCCCAAGAATCAGGACTCACATCAGGATTGCTCTCTAAGCGATCGAGTTCTCCCAAAATGGTTGAAATTCGGCGTTGCTTATCTCGAATCGTATGTCGGACAATTTCCGTCGGGTGGGCAGTGAAGACCATCCACACCTCTAGTTGGTCTAATAATTTTTGAATATGCTGAGCCGGAACATTCAACGATCGTAATCGCGGAAACAACCACTGGAACGTTCCCGTAACCCGCCGATTTGTGGAAGCGTTCTCTAAGGGCGTATTGATATTGCCATCAGACTCCAGACTATTGCTCGCATGAGGAGTCTCGCCCAACGATTGTGTCGTTGCCCAATAGCCTTCCTGAACTTCAATGGTCAATCTGCTTTCTTGAGCCGATCGATAAAGTTGCTGTTGGTCCCGCTGTTCATAGTGCTGTTCAACAATATTGATAATCTGAAAATACAGCGCAAACGCCCGAGCAGCCCGAATCGCCTCGTTCAATTCTAACTTTTCAACCAACGCCAACGCATTCGACTCAGCAGAATTTGCCGCCTGCCCTTCAGGTGAACAAAGCTGGAGAAGCTGATTTAGCAAATCCACCAAATCCTGGCCACAATCTTGACGTAAGACTGATTCCCACAAATCTTCCACCATCTTCACGCGATGTCTCAGGAAGAGCGCAGAGGTCGTAGCGTCTTCTGATGACTCTAAAAAAGAATTCTCTAGGGCTGCGATCGGGGTCGCACGTTCATCAGACGAAGGACGAGACACACTCATAGAAGGAAGATAGCTATCTATAAAAATCTTCATCCATTGTAATTGCCTATGGTAGCTTTATCTACTCTCCCTTGCAGATGAGGATTATTCCTGATTGGCATTCGGTTCCAGCGGAAAGGTCAAAATCGGCAATCGATGGCCCCGAAAAATCTCCTCACTCAACTGCCCCACCTCTAACGTCACCCGAGACACACTCTGAGTTGCCATAATTAACGCAAGCACCGGAATCGTCGTAACTGCAATTACTAAAGAAGGCATAGGATCTAAAACTCTAAAAAATACCTGTCCCCTAAAGCTTAAATGATTTCCAAAAATCCAGAAGAGCAGAATCACCACTCGATCGCCGTCAAGACTCCAATTAAATTGTGATTGACCAGATCTCCAGCGGATCGATCGCAGAAACAGGGTGTATCATCGGGCAAATTGCACCCTAAGCTAGATTTCTGAAATTCTCAATTCTTAATTCCCTACCGCCATGCTGAACGTCCCTGAACGTCCCCCCTCTACCCCCCATAGTGCTTATTCCTCACGCTCTAAACGTCTCCTCGGAGCCTGGTTGGGTCCAGCTTTGGGATGGACAGAGGGACGAGTCCAGGTCAAACAGCGAGGGAACGTTCTTCATGTGTTGTGTGAAAGTTCTACGGGTCCTGATCGGGCCAGTCTCACGGCTCGACTGCGATCGGCCCTAAATACTGGGGAATTTCTGCCTCAGCTCACCCCGGAAGGCGCAATCATTCATCGCTTAGTTTTATACGGACGCGTGACAGAAGCGACTCAACCCAGCTGGGGCGAAACCTTTGAGCTAGAAATGGCTAAAGACGGGAATGAGACTGTCAATGAAACAACTGTCCAACAACTCAGCCGCCAGCTCAGCCGCCAACTTAGTCCATACAATGTGGCCGTCCATGTAAAGCGCAAAGCAATAGACGGAACTGCTGCTCATCGTCTTCATGTGGTTTGCGAATCAGTTTATAGCCCTGATCTAAACGTAATCGCCGAACCCTTGGCCGAATGTCTACGATCGTTGCCCCTTCGAGACTGCCAATACGCTATTGTCGCTGGTCAAGTCAAAGGCGAAAGCGAACCAGACTGGATGGTACGTGTAGACCTAACCCCCGCCGACCAAATATTGCGATCGCGGTCTCAATGGGGCGATGTGGTGGCCATGGAACGGTTGTTAAAACCTCTCTTAAACGATTGCTGTCAAACCGTCACCGTCAAGCTTGAAACCACCACGCTGCATATCATTTGTCGTCACGATCAGATTACGGTCCCGCAGACCTACGCCGTAAAACGGATTTCTAGTCTTCTAAATGAGATTGCACCCCAAGGAATTCGAGGGGCTAGCATTTATGGCGTAATGAATTCTGATGCGCCTGAATCCCAACCCAGTCAAACTACCCACTGGACCCACTGGCTTGACCTGCCTGCCACCGATCGGATCGAGCTATCCCCCACCCCAGAAGATCTGATCAAACGGGGCAGCCTCACGGCGATTGGACAACTCCTGACCCAACAGCTCAATCCAGATCTCGACCAACAACTCGCTACAGGTGGAATTCGGGTACAGGTGCGCCAACGCGAAACGGTCTTGCACATTATGACCGATGCCCTGAAAATTCCACCCCAAGATAAAACCGTCGCACAAATTAAAAACTATTTAACTCCGCTAGGAATCGAACGAATTACCGGATTTTGCATCTACGGTAGACGGGCCGGACAATCCCAATCCAACTGGCAACAAGGACTCGTTCTGGGCCAGGTTCCCAACCAAAGACGCCTTGTCCCCGAGTCTGTTCCCGAATTCACCGCCTCCGATAGCTACGTCCAAGACCTGATATCGCCGCCGGGAGAAATAGTATTTGTACCTCGCAAGCCCGATCGGAACTGGGGGGAGCAGATTGAAAAGCTTCGCGATGGCGTACAGGGGATCTTGCTGAGTACCCCATTTTTCAGCCCCGTCCGAGTCAATCAGCGCCTCACATCTACTGCCGACGAAAAGCTCGACGGTCGAGTTGCAGTGGTGTGGGGGTTGTTGGGTGTGTGTTTGATGGTTACGGGCGACTGGTCTATAGGGCTGATGGTGCGATCGCAGGGATCTGGAGATGTAGCCCGTCAAGAGTTACCCGAGAAGCCTGATCTCCAATCCGACCTCGGATCATTACCCTCTCTATCCCTGAACCGATCGGGTAGTGGTACAGACCTCAGCGCTTTCAATTCATCAGAATTCGTCAGCGAAAAAAATATCGGCAAAGGCGCAAAAGTGGCTCCGCTTAGCGTTGTACCGTTCAAAATCTCCGCTAAAAAAACCTCGAAATCCCTCAATACCACCCCACTCATCGACCCCGGTCTAGACGCAAACCTGCCCTCCTCGCCCCTCCAGCCCAAAGCTGCCATAGATCTCGCCCGATCGCCCTATCCCAAGCTGAACTCCCCTCAACTCGACGAACGACTGGCTCTCTATCAACAATATGTATCGGCGTACGGCGTACCCGATGTCCTCGTGGTTGGCAGTTCACGGGCCTTACGCGGCATCGATCCCTCGGCCCTCCAGGAAGACCTGACCCAACAAGGCTTAGATGGCCTACGCGTATTTAACTTTGGAGTCAACGGAGCCACCGCTCAAGTGGTCGATCTCGTTCTGCGACGGCTGATTGCTCCCGACCAACTGCCAAAAATCATAGTCTGGGCGGATGGTGCACGGGCCTTTAATAGCGGACGCACGGACGTCACCTACAATGCGATCGCCTCTTCGGTTGGCTATCGAAAACTTCCCGAACAACCCATTTTTCCTAAAACCAAAGCAGTGGCCACCGCCCAACCCGAAGCTCCAAAATCCCTCAGCGATCGTTACCGAGCCATAGACGAAATGTTGCAAAGTTGGGTCAACGGCATCTCCTCAGGCGGTCGCGATCGAGACACCGTGATTAATCTGGCGCGGCAAAAAATTCTCGGCAATCCGATCGCACAACCAAAATCTGATGATGAAGTCCGCTTAGTCAACACCGGAGGCATGACCGATGTCAACGGCTTCCTGTCGCTATCCAATCAATTTAATCCCGCCACCTACTACCAAAAATACAGTAAAGTTCCGGGCACCTTCGATAGTGACTATGACTCGTTTAGTCTGCAAGGAAAACAGCAGGACGCACTGCGAAATATCACAAGCTTTACCCAAGCTCGAAAGATTTCCCTCGTATTTGTCAACCTACCGCTTACCCGTGAATATCTAGACCTGAGACGATCGGAGTATGAAAACGAATTTACCCGATCGATGGCTGATGCTGCCACTGAGTTGAAGTTCACCTATCGCGACTTATCCAAAGCTTTAGATCAAGAAAATGCATTGTTTTCTGACCCTAGTCATCTAAATCGTTACGGCGCTTATGTTGTTGCTCAACGTCTTGCTAACGATGGGATTATGCCTTGGAGTCGGGGCGATCGTAAAAAATAGTGTCTTGTCAGCCTAAAAGTTGATTTAAAGCTGTTTAAGAACTACGGGTTGGAAAACGTATTTATATTCCCACCGCCAATAAATTTCCCTGGTACGGGACGCGGAGCCGTGTAGTTCTGTTCCGGTTGAATTGGAGCAACGGGAGCATCAGCACCGGGTAAAACTTGAGGAACAATGGGCGCGGCAATCGGTACGTTAATTGGAGCAATTACCCCTGGATTTACCGCTGGTGCCACTCCCGCATCGATCGGTAAGCCATAAGCGGACGGATTTGTTAAGGTGGTGTAAGCATTTGGCATCGATTGAACGGGGTTTGTGGGAAGTCCCGTTGAGCCTTGATTTGGGGTTATGGGCATGGGTAGCCCAGCAGTCGGAAGTCCGGTTGAGCCTTGAGTTAGCGTTTGAGGGAATTGGTTCCAAGACCCTAGAGTGGGCGACGATGGCTGCGGTAGAGGATCGGGTTGAAGCGAAAATGGTTGGGCCGCTTGAGTGGTGAGGGGTTGATCGATCGTCGTGGTCGTTAGATTCGATCGAGTTGGATTCGATAGATTCGTCGGATTGGTGGGATTTATTAAAGAACTTGTAAGGGTATTGCTCGTCGGATCCAAAAAATTCATGGCTGGACCAGCGCCGGGAATGGGGAAGGCATTAGTGAGTCCCAAAAAGTTAGTGCTGAAAGCCGATGTCTGAGGTTTTGCTTCACCCGTTTTTGGTGCAGAAGTCGGCAGTATGGTTGGCTGTGCGGTAGGGGAATCGCGGGTGGCTTCATTTAATAACGACAGACTATCAATTTCGGCCCCGATCGCATCATTTTCTGCATTCACCGCATCGTCTGCCGTTCGTTCATCCTTGCCATTAATCCCCGTAAAGGACATCAATTCTGGATATTGCCATGCCGTCCAAGCAAATATTCCTACCGTCCCCAGAGACAGCATCGACAGTGCAATACGAGGTTGAACTAAAGGTTTCAGTCGGGCAATCCAATATCGTGTTTTGGACATGGAGAGACACTCAGGAGAGGACAACGTTCAGAAATTTTAAGCTTGATACTTTTCAGCTCGACAGAATTACATCCAACTTATTATCCAACGATAACGCTAGGGTTCCCGGAGCTGCAAGGGAAATCTCGATTCCTAAATAGTTTTCTCTGCACCCCAGAAAGAATAAAGTTAGTCCGCTTAGACACGATTCCGGTAGAATGCACCTGAAGTAAGTCGCGTCAGATCCATCGTACTCCTACGTCTCGTACTCCTATGTCTCGTACTTCTATGTAACGGTGTCATGTTTCAATGTCGATAGGACTCGAAGATCGATATGACAACAATGTTAACAAAGCTACTGAATTGAGCTGTTTCCGTGAGTGTAATGCAGTTGACTAACCCGATGGTGCCCGCCCCTCTAATCCTAGACAGTTTACCCAGTCCAGCCCAGCCCGATGGGACTTGTCCGCGTCGTGCCCGAATGCGGCTTGACTTGCTTCTGTTGGCGATAGAGGCATTGGATACCTCAGGCTCTGAAGCAATTTTGGCGGTTGTGCGGGAACTCGAACTTGATTCCGTGGTGCCTGATCGGGTGGCACTTTGGCGAATGCGAAATACTAATTTCCTGCGCCGTGTTACTCAACAGCAGCCCTTAACTTTAGTGGAAGGCAAAGCGATCGTTGTGGTAATTGGCTTTCTTGCCCGACGGCTCACGGGAGTGATTCGACAATATGTCCTAACCCAACAGCAGCTTATTGAGCAAGGGAAAGGCGCAGAAGATGATTTTTACTTATCCTCCTATTTAGAACGGTTTCGGACTCATTTCAAAGCACGCATGAATGCTAGCCGATCGGCAGAAATGGGCTATGGTGAACCCGGTGCCGTCAATGCTTTGGCCTTGGAATTACTCAGTCAATTGCTGTTTTGTACCGGAACCTCGGGAATGCAGCGTCTATGGATTAGCTTGTTTGATGGAGAAGTAGTATGACCAGAATTCAACGGCAATATAGCTTGCCAAACTGTACGTTACTCCTTGATGGCATGGATGATCCGACCCAAGCCAATGCCATGGATTTACGTCCGATTATGGCGCTGCTTTTGAATGCAGAATGTCGCATTGGCAATGGATACGGAGATGTGGGAGGTTCATTGGTGGGCGGACGAGAGTTTTTTGAAAGCTTAGTCAACTCCGTTAGTCGCTATGCTCAAGAATTTTTGAGTGGCATTCATCTTCCAACCGAAAAATTTCAATTGGTGCAGATGAAACGATCGGGTGTTGACCAACACGAATTGAGCTATCAACCCAGTCCAGACGAGTCAAACCCCAACGCAAAACCCGAAAAATTCAACCTCAGCACCGTACAATTTTTTGATCTAGTTGAAGCGATTGATCAATTTGTCGCAGATACCCAAACCCTGCCTGCGTTCTCGCTTAATTTATCAAGCGTCGCGAAGAAATTTGTCCCTCGGGCCATCATGGGGAAACAAGCTGTACCCGCTGCCATTGGTCTGTCAGGGTTCGTGATCGCCGCCTTGGCGCTGTTCAGCCTCCCTATCCCAACGGTGAAACAACCGGAAACTCTGCGCGCCGGAGTCAATTCGGGATTGCCCAGCACACCCCCCAGTCCTGCCGCCAGCCAGCCCCCTAGCCCAACTATCAGTCCCACTGCAAATCCAACTGCTAGCCCTGATGCTGATAGTAAAAAAATCGAAACAGACCTGACAACTCCGCCTGCTATTACTGATCCAGCAGAGATCGATCGCCTGAGGCAACAGCTAAAGACCAACGTCATGGACAAACTGAAACAGGAAGCGAAGTTCCCAGAACCCTTGGTATATCGCGTTAGTGTGGGCCAAGACGGCCAAGTGGTTGGATATAAACCTGATAGCGATCTAGCCGAAAAGGAAAAAGGTCAAACCCCACTCCCCGATTTGTTGCTGAATGCGACTCTCGACAAAAAACCAGAACCCTTGGCCGACTATCGTGTCATATTCCAGACGTCTGGACGGGTTGATGTGGTGCCGTGGGGTGCAGAAATACCAACGGCTAGTGCGCCCAGCACTCCGATCGCATTGGCCAGCCCAGCCCAAACGCCCCCAATCAGCCCAGCCCCAACCCCAGACTCAAAACAGGAAATAACTGATAGCGCAGCCCTAGACGCATTGCAACCCAAACTCTACCAGCAACTCGACAAAGAATGGCAGACCAACCCCGCTTTCAATGAAGACTTGCGGTATCGAGTTCAGGTTAGTCGTGAGGGCACGATCGTCAGCTACATCCCAGAAAATAGCGCAGCCCGCGACTACGTAAATGAAATTCCACTGCCCAAACTGAGCCAAGGTAAATCGGACAATCCTACCGCTGATGGCACTGCATCGTTTAAGGTTGTATTCCGGCCGAGTGGAAAACTAGAAATCAATCCTTGGTTTGGTTATAACAAGCCGTAGACTCTTAAAACCCAGTTGTTGTTAATAAGTTTTTAACCGCCATGGACGTAACCTCGCCCCAGTCGCCTACTCTAGATCTCCCCACCGAGGTCATCGTCCAAGCGTCTTCTATGTCTTTGGGAAAGATTTATTTGGACTGGATGCCTCACCCAGGAGCTTATCTAGATGTGGCGGGGGCAACCTATGCAGTTTTAGAGCGACGACATCGGTATCAGCTCCAAGCCGGAAAATATCGTCTCCAAACCATCGCACTGTATGTTCAAGAACGCGATCGGCCTACGGAGCAAACTCTAATTGACGGGCGTTGGGTGATTGGAGATGCAAGTTGTGCGTTTAATGCCCGATCGGAACTCTTGCGCTGTGGCATTGAACCCGTCGGACCTTGTGCCAATTGTCGCTACTATGAACCGAGAGGAAATTGAACCGAGAGGAAATTCATCCCTAGAAGTTGGAATAAGCATCGTGACGAATCATGCTATAAATGATGAGGTTTTGTAACAAGTTCTCATGAAACGTTGGATATTAGGCGTTGAGTTGCAATGATTCATCTCCGACATTGGGTATCTCAATAACGTATTTTTGGGTATTTGATTTAAGAACTCTAACGCGATCCAATCTTCGGAGTAGTGAATGACCGCGACGATTAACACTGGAAAATTACCCTTAAATACGGGTACCGCTCTACAGCTACGGGACATTGTTAAATCAATTCCCCGTGAATATTTTCAGAAAAATGCAGTTAAGGCTTGGACTCAAGTTGCAATTACATTAGTCTCTGTGACGCTTAGCTATGTTGGTTTAGCCTACTCACCTTGGTTTCTATTGCCGTTTGCTTGGTTGTTAACGGGAACTGCATTAACAGGCTTTTTTGTGATTGGTCATGATTGCGGCCATCGATCGTTTGCTAAGCGTAAATGGGTGAATGATGTCGTCGGGCATTTGGCCTTTTTACCCTTGCTTTACCCCTTCCATAGCTGGCGCTTTCTCCATGACAAGCACCACAATCATACCAATAAAATGGATGTGGACAATGCTTGGCAACCCTTGCGTCCCGAGCTTTACGAGTCATCAGACATTGTACGTAAAGTTGGCTACAAGCTGGTCCGTGGAAATTTCTGGTGGATTGGATCTGTATTCCACTGGGCATTGATTCACTTTGATCTCAGTAACTACCATTCTCGCGATCGGGCAAAAGCGAACTTCTCAAATTGGTTTGTGATTGCGGCGGGATTGATCTTCTTGCCCTTGCTGACTTATTATCTTGGTCCTTGGGGATTGGTTAAGTTTTGGATTATGCCTTGGTTGGGCTACCATTTCTGGATGAGCACCTTCACCATTGTTCACCACACCTTGCCTGAAATCGAATTCCAAGAACCGAATGTTTGGGATGCGGCGAAAGCGCAATTGTTTGGGACGGTGCATTGTGAATATCCGGCTGGCGTTGAGTTCCTATGCCATCACATCAATGTCCATATCCCTCACCATGTTTCCGTTGCAATTCCGTCCTATAACCTGCGGGCTGTACATAACCATTTGAAGTCCATCTGGGGCGACGATATGGTGATTCGGAATTTTGATTTGAAACTTGTGAAACAGATTACTCAGGAATGTCATCTGTTTCATGAAGACAGGTTCTATCAGACCTTTAATCAGTTTGAGGAAGCCAAGGATTAGGTTTTAATTACTTATCTAACGACTTAATTGTTAAACCGAGATCGTAAGTTCAGTCTTATGGTCTCGGTTTTGTTTTAATGATAAATATTTGGATAGGAACCATTAATATCTGGACGCATAGACTAGACTAAAGGCAAATGATGATGTTGCTAAGTCCGCCTGAAATTGTTCTCCAGAGGCCATTCCTATGAAATTGTTGAAATCTCGATGGTCGTTTTTTTCGATCGCTCTTATTTCAATTTGTTTGTTGACAGGTGGATTTTGGTGGTGGAACCGAGGCGATCATCCGTCTGCCCTGCGTAACACTGAAGGTCATCTTGCATTGGGGAATCCTAGTAATGCCAATCGCGATGAGAATAATTATTTGTTAATCAAGACCCAATATATTTCGTCCTACAACAACACTAAACATATTCCAAATTGGGTGAGTTGGAAATTGACAGCTAAGGATATTGGTACGGTTCCTCGTCGTAATGATTTTACTCAAGACGAAACATTACCAAAAGGGTGGATGCGGGTTAAATCGACTGACTATTCGGGTAGCGGTTACGATCGGGGTCATATGTGTCCCGCTGCCGATCGGAGTGCCAATGTTGAGGACAATACGGCAACATTCATTCTGACTAATATTATTCCTCAAGCCCGAGATAATAATCAAGGTCCATGGGCAAAGTTGGAAGACTACACTCGTGATCAAGTCAAACTAGGACAAGAGGCTTATATTGTTTCAGGTGGCTATGGTCAAAAAGGGGTTCTTCCAAAAGGTAAAATTGCGATCCCGGCTCATACTTGGAAGGTGATTGTATTTGCGGAACCTGGGAATAAAGGGGCGGCTAGTGTGACGGAGAAGACGAGGATTATTGCGGTTGATTTGCCTAATGATGAAGGTATTAAACAAAATAAATGGCAGCAGTATCAAACGACTGTTAGAGATCTGGAGCAAAAAACAGGCTATGACTTTTTAAGTACTGTTTCTAAAGAACTTCAAGACAAATTAGAAATTAAACAATAGATCTTGAAAATAAGATCTTAAAAATACTTTGCACCTCTGTCTTGAAGACTCGATCGTACAGGCTACATCTTGAGGGCTACATCTTGAGGCCGATCGCCTGTACCCTATACGTAAGTTCTTTTAGCTTTTGGTGGGCAGTATGGACGTCATTCCGGCAATTGATTTATTAGGTGGAAACTGTGTTCGGTTGTATCAGGGCGATTACGAGCAATCCGAAGTTTTTGGCAAGGATCCGATCGCTATGGCTAAACAATGGCAAGACCAAGGCGCGACCCGGCTTCATCTGGTGGATCTTGATGGTGCAAAAGATGGTGAACCCGTCAATCTTCCAGTAATTGCTAAAATTGTTGAAGCGTTGACTATTCCGGTACAAGTGGGCGGTGGATTGCGCGATCGCAGCCGTGTGTCACAGCTTTTGGGATTGGGAGTGCGAAGTGCAATTTTAGGGACCATAGCGGTCGAAAATCCAGCGCTTGTGGGGGAATTGTGCAATGAATTTCCAGGACAAATCATTGTGGGAATTGATGCCCGAAATGGCAAGGTTGCGACTAAAGGCTGGCTCGAAACCTCAGAAGTCGATGCTGTTGAATTGGCGGAACGGATGAGTAAATTAGGGGCTGCTGCAATTATTTATACCGACATTCACCGCGATGGCACGATGCAAGGCCCAAACCTAGATGCACTGCGGGAATTGGCTCAAAAAATAACGATTCCTGTAATTGCATCCGGCGGCGTGAGTTCTGTGACCGATTTGTTGAGCCTGTTGAGTTTGGAAAGCCTTGGGGTGACGGGTGCGATCGTGGGCCGTGCGATCTATACGGGTGATGTTGTGCTGAAGGAGGCCATTCGTGCGGTAGGCAATGGTCGTTGGCAGGATGTTCCGCTGGATTTGGGACAAAGCGCAATTTGTTAATGATTTGGTTGCGCGATCGGAAATTCCAAATTTTAAAGACTAATGGATTGAAAGTTCTATTCAGGAGAGATCTAAGTTTTTTAAATATGGGGTCCGATCGTCGAAACAATCTAAGGACAAGAGCGATCGACTAAGGTCAACGCGAAACCCTGAATATTCGCTATCCTAAGGAGAATTGCTTCTTCGATCGTCTCATGCCTGATTTTTCGTCTTATCTGGAGTTTGTGCGTCGCTATTATGAGTACAAGAGATAACTTTAGCCCAGCGACGAAGGAAACACTTGCGAAACGTGTCGGTTGGCGATGCTCTAATCCTGACTGTAACAAATTGACTATTGGTCCACATGAAGAGGCTACAAAATCGGTCAATATTGGAGTTGCAGCACATATTACAGCGGCAGCATCTGGATTAGGTGCGAAGAGATACAATCCAAACCTCTCGATGGAAGAGCGGAAAGCTATTACGAATGGAATTTGGCTATGTCAGAATTGTGGAAAGCTAATTGATAGTAATGAGCCAAAATACTCGGTTGAACTATTGCTTAATTGGAAGCGTGATGCAGAAAATCGGGCTGCTTTGGAAGTTGAAAATGCCAATCAAGCAATTGCCGATAATATCTCGTTTGGATTTAGGGATTATTTGGAAAAGCTGATAAATGAGCCACAGAAGTGGTGGTTAGACGCAATTAATGATCTGACATGGTTTGAGTTCCCATTGAGTAGTACGACAAAGGAAAAGCCTAAGGAATCTAATGAACAGCCGAAAAATACCCCACCCCAGTTAGTTCTGGACGCAATTAAGGATTATGCACACGAGAAAATCCTAATAGTCGGGCCTCCGGGCGCTGGGAAATCGACGCTACTGGAAAAGATCTGTAGGTTGGCAGCGGTTAGAGCGATCGAAAATGTACAGGCTCCAATTCCAGTATTAGTAGAGTTGAGAGATTACACGGCTAGAGAAGGGTTTCGAGGACTCATTCTTAAAAATCTGGCAAGTCATGATGAGCGTTTGGATGAAGGGGATTTGAACAAGCTCCTGAAACAGCGGCGGTTGCTTTTGCTTGTGGACGGGTTGAATGAGAAACCTGAAGCACAACGAGAATTCACAAAATTCTGGGGAAATATTCCATTGATTGCAACGGGTCGTCAAGAGGGTGATAGCTGGAGCATTGAGCGAAAACTTGAGCTTCAACCACTATCCACAGAGCAAGTGAAAGCGTTCTTTGAATTACGATTGCCAGAATTACGATTGCCAAATGCCGATCGTACACAATTGCAAGCACTAGGCGATCGGGTAAAGGATTTTGGTCAAACACCGTTGATGGTGTGGATGCTTTACAGTATTTTTCGAGCGAACAAGGATGTCCCTGAAACTCGTGGTGAAGCATACCGTTCTTTTACGGCTTTGTATGTAGAGCGAGCAAAGGATGGGATTGATCTATCGGATGCTCGATCGCTGCTGGGGAAATTAGCGTTTGAGATGATGCGATCGAAGAAAGTTGATGACCCAACTCATTTCTCCCTGAAAATTCTTGAAGGAGATGCCCAAAATATTCTTGGTTCAGAAGCGATATTAAAGCGAATGTTGAACCATTTGCTTAAACAGCAGGGTAAAGCAGGAAATCAAGAGATCAGTTTCTGTCACCAATCTCTTCAAGAGTACTATGCAGCAGAATATCTAATGAGCGATCGTCAGCGGCTTTTAGAATGGCTTTCAATCTCACCTAATCGTGAATATTCAATATTTCAACAAGATTATTTGAATTATCAGAAATGGACTGAGCCGATCGCTTTATTGTTAGGTCTTTGTGAGGAAGAGATTGCATTTCCTATAGTTGAACAGGCTTTGGATGTGGATTTAATGTTGGGCGCGCGGTTGGCGGGAGAGGTGCGATCGATCTTTCCGAAAGAGACTGGTAATTTACTGCGCCAAAAATCAGAAGAGGATCAGATTCCATACTGGCTGAGAATTCAATTTTTTCCAGAAAATGAAACCAGCTCAAAGCAGTTGCAAAACCTGGATAAGACTGTATCTTTGAATGAAAACGATGTAGACATACCTATAAGTGAATTAATTTCAATACTTGAAAATGAATGTACTTCAGTCGTCTATCGCGATTCAATTAAAAAATTTATCGCAGTTGATCGAAAGACATGTATATCTACTTTAATTAGAGTTAGTAAAGATTTAAGTAAAAATCCAGAAGTACGATTTAAAGCATTAAATGGAATAGGAAAACATAGATTTCGAGAGGCTATTCCAGATCTAATTCAACTAATTAATGACAAAGAAGAACTTGTAAGATTTAAGGCTATTCAAATTTTAGGACTATTTGGCGACTTTGATGCCGTTCCAGAATTACTAGGATTCTTAGCAAAATCTGATAATAGTGATTTGCATGGTGAAGCAATAAAAGCTCTAGGAGATATTGGATGTAAGGATGCAGCTCGACCTCTCATAAATATCCTTAGTTCAAATAGTGATTTTTGTATAGTGATAGAAGCACTGGGCAAGATTAAATCTGAAGAGGCAGTTGACCCTTTAATAAAAATTTTAACCGAGTCTAAAGACCATAATTTAAAATGCTATTCCATTGAAGCTCTAGGCAAGATAGGTTGTTGTGATGCAAATTTTATTTTAGAAAAATTATTAAAGTCGAGAATTGATTTAATAAATTCGAAAAGTAAACTTTACCTCAGTGATCCTGAATCAGAATACGAATTCTCGCATTCAGCAATAGCTCAGGTTGAAAAGAACATATCGAACTTAGAATTTACGGTAATCATTGCTTTAGGTAGGATAGGATTGTGCAATGTGTTGCCGCTTCTGAGACAATCATTCGAGGTATTCTCATTCTCAACAATTCTCAGTAAAGAAGCTTTTTTCGCAATCCATAAAATCCAATCCAAGTGCAAATTCTACAACTACGAAATCCAACAAGCAAAACCCAAGAAAGCCGATCGCACCTTTCTTGAAGGCGGTGGAGGCGATCGATCGTCCCTTCCCCCTACAATAACTTGCAACTTAAAGGAGCTAAATCTCGTGTTAGAACAACACCCCATCTTCAATCAACAAGGCGCTACAATTGGAGTCAACTACGCCGCCGCAAATAGCAATCCCAAAATCATCCAAAACATCCAACAAGAATCCCAAGACACCGCCCTTCTCGCGATCGTCCAAATCATCCAAGCCTTAGAGAAAAAATACACTTTCGTCCAAGATCCTCAACAAGCGATCGCCATCATTGACGCCGAATTCAAAGAACTCGAAGCATCGCGATCGCCCCAATGGCAAAACTTTCTGAAGATTAAACGACTCTACAACGGCGGTAAAAAAGCAGCTGTCAAAGTCGGCGAACACTTCACCCAAGAAAACGTCTGGGGCAAAGGATTTGTTGCTTTTCTCGAAGGCGTGAGCGAAGACGTAAAATAGAAACAACTTTTTACGGAGCCATCACCATCACCGTCAAAGAACTCCTCCTCCAAGCGATCGACACATCTACAGCGATCGCTAGTTTTTGGATCTGTACGTAAGCTTGAAAGGCATCTATATTATTATTTTGAGAAACACAACTCGCAGTTGCACCCGTTAAGCTAGCGATCGCCGCTACTAGCAAAAGAGCTTTCATCACGATGAATAGAACGGGTATTAATTTTTTCTTAAGCTACCCTGATTTGCGTTTGGTGAGCGCTTCAGCAGCATAAGTATAGACTTGACATTTGGAGCGATTTTTAATTGGTGTTAACTTAGGTTAATCATACTATTAATTAGAAGCCAATCACCAGATTTAGTCATTGTCGTGATTATGAAACAACAATTTTCTTTATTGCCTGAGCACGTTTCTTCAGAAGATTGGGAAAACACACCACCTAGTATCAAGTGTCTTGTTAACTCACTAATAGAAAAAATAGCCTTATTAGGAACCGATCGTAAACGCAAGGACGTTGAACGGTATCAAGTTGAGTCATCATTACAGAAAAGCGAACTATAAGTTAAGCAATCTAACCGATGCTATACCCGGTGCTGTTTGCCAATTTCGACTCAGCGCAGAAAAGGAAGCAAGCATAGTTTTCATGAGTCAAGGAGTTCGAGACTTAGGAGAAATTTCGCCAGAACAAGCCATAAGCGATATTCAAGTCATTTGGAATGGAATTCTGACAGATATCAGCGATCGCAAAGGTCAAGAGATTGATAACCGGAAAATAGAGGAAGCCTTAAAGGAGAGGGAAACCCGCCTCCGAAATATAGCTGCGAATTTACCAGGCGCAATTTTTCGTTACTTACTCCGACCCGATAATTCTGATGCCATTTTGTACATGAGTTCAGGATGCTATGCGCTTTGGGAAGTAGAGGTGGAAGCGGTTCTGGCAGACCCCACAGTTTTATGGCAGATGATCGATCATGAAGATTTACCTGCACTGTATTCATCACTCTTGGAATCCGCACAAACCCTGAAACCTTCCTCTTTGGTATGGAAAATTACTACTCCATCAGGTCGAAAAAAGTGGTTAGAAGCCGCCGCAGGTAGTCCAGAACGACAAGCCAATGGGGATGTTATTTGGGATACCCTAATCTTGGATATTACCGATCGAAAACAAGCAGAAGCTGCATTTCAGAAGAGTGAAAACCGATTTCAAACCCTCGCTGACAATGTGCCTGGTGTCATTTTTGGCTATCGCCTTTGTCCTGATGGATCTGATCAATATACTTACATCAGTTCGGGATTTCTTGACTTGTACGGCTTTGCACCTGATGAGGCATTGCAAGATACTAGCGTTGTCTTCAATATGACCTATCCTGATGACTTAGAACTCTTACAGAAATCCGTTGCAGAATCCTCCCAAACCTTGGAGACATGGCAGTGCCAATATCGCATCATCACACCATCGGGGCAAATAAAGTGGCTGCAAGGGATTTCACGCCCAACGCAGCAACCCAATGGAGATTTGATTTGGGATGGGCTAATCATTGATGTTAGCGATCGCAAATTTGCAGAGGAGAGATCTAAAGAACAACAAACCCAACTCGATCTAGTAGTGGAGGCATCTCAGATTGGTTTCTATATCTCCGATTTGCGGACTGAAACTTCCATCGTTTCTCCAGCCTATAAAACCCAACTTGGATATGCGCCCGATGCAATAGAAGCCTCTCCCGATGATTGGACCGAGCGTCTTCATCCAGATGATCGAGAAAGGGCGATTATTGCTTTTCGAGCATTTAAGAACAACGAAGCTTCCTATAGCGAAGATTTTCGCTTACGACATCGAGACGGTAGCTATCGATGGATTTATAGTAACGCTCAGCTAATTCGTGATGAAGCAGGGACTCCGATCAAAATAGTGGGTACCCATACCGATATTACCGATCGCAAACAAGCTGAACTAGTATTAGCCAAAAGTGAACAAAGATTTCGTAATTTGTTTGAGGCAACTCCCAAAATCTCAGTCCAAGGCTACAACCAACACCGCCAAGTAATTTACTGGAACGATGCTAGTGCGGAGCTGTATGGATATACCAAAACAGAAGCGATGGGCCGCCAACTTGAAGATCTAATTATTCCATCAGAGATGCGACAAGGCGTAATTGCGGCAATTCAAAACTGGCTTATAAATGAGCAGCCTATTCCCCCAGATGAATTAGAGTTAATGCGTAAAGATGGTTCTAGAGTGGCTGTTTACTCCAGTCATATCATGTTGCAAAATTCTGACGGTGAGCAGGAAATATATTCTGTAGATATTGACTTGAGCGATCGCAAACACACTGAAATAGCGTTGAAAGATAGTGAAGAACGTTATCGATTATTAGCTGAAAATATTAACGATCTCGTATGCCTCCATCATCCCGATGCTCGATATCTCTATGTCAGTTTCTCTTGTGAAACGTTATTAGGCTATCGTTATGACGAAATGATTGGACAAGATCCCTATACTTTTTTTCATCCTGACGATCGCGATCGTATTCGTCAAGAAGCGCATGAAAGAGCAACTTCTGGGAACCCGACACCTATTACCTATCGGATGCGCCAGAAATCTGGTAATTACATTTGGTTTGAAACCCTAACCAAGCCAATTATGGATGCCACGGGTCAATTGATTCAACTTCAAACTACTTCCCGTGATGTCACCGACCGGGTCCAAATCCAAACCCAGTTAAAGTACGATGCGCGCCATGACACCTTAACTGGGTTGCCCAATCGGGAGCTTTTAATGGAACGATTGGACTTGGCGATTCATCGAGCTAAACGTCTTGAAAGTTATCACTTTGCGGTTTTATTTCTCGATCTCGATCGCTTCAAAGTAATCAACGATAGCCTAGGGCATCTAGCAGGAGATAAATTGCTAGTTGCGATCGCCCAGAAGCTACAAGTCACATTCCGAGAAATCGACCTAGTGGCGCGTCTAGGAGGGGATGAGTTTGTGATTTTGCTCGAAGAAGTTAAGGATATTCAAGAAGTCATTCACGCTACAGAAAGAATCTTTACCGAGTTGCAGACCCCCATAACGATTGAGGAAAGAGACGTATATACCAACGTTAGCATTGGTATGGTTTTAGCCACAAAAGATTACGATCGAGCCTCTGACCTACTACGAGATGCTGATATTGCCATGTATCGGGCAAAAACTAATGGCAAAGCAAGGTATGCAATTTTTGATGCCGAGATGCACAGGCAAGCCCTAAAACGGATGCATCTAGAGAATGATTTGCGTCGAGCGATTGACTGCCAAGAATTTGTGCTGCACTATCAGCCGATTGTGGCTCTAGATACGGGCTATCTAGTTGGGTTTGAAGCCCTGATACGTTGGCAACACCCGAACTATGGTTTGCGATATCCAAGCGAGTTCATTACCATAGCTGAGGAACTCGGAGTGATTACCAGCATCAGCTATTGGGCATTACGGACAGCCTGTCAGCAACTCGTAACGTGGCAAACTACTTTTCCCGATCTTCCGGCTTTGAAGGTGAGCGTAAATCTCTCGTCACAAGATCTCAGACGCTGCGATCTCGTTGAAGAAATCGATCACATTCTCGCTCAAACTCATTTACAAGCAACCTGTCTAACGTTAGAAATTACGGAAAGTATGCTGATTGAAGATATTGAATCGACGATTGTGATGCTTACTCAATTGAAAGAAAAGGGAATTCAAATTAGTATTGACGATTTTGGCACGGGCTATTCATCATTAAATTATCTCCATCGTTTACCGATGAATAATTTGAAAGTCGATCGGTCTTTTGTCAGTCAAATGCAGGAAAGCAAAAAGAATCATCGTATTGTCGAAACGATCGTAACCCTCAGTCAGCAATTAGAACTTGATGCGATCGCGGAAGGGATTGAAACATTGCAACAACTAGAGTGGTTACAACAAATAGGATACAAATTTGGTCAAGGATATTTATTCTCAAAGCCTCTCAGTCAAGATTTAGTCGAAGAACTTCTAGAAAATACTAATTTATATCTATTCCCTTAATTCAGTAATTTAAGGAATAAATAACTTTAATGTAACTTACCGGGCGGTTGAGTTCGGCAAGATGAACGACGATCGCGAACGCTAGGAATTGAAAAGCGATCGGAGCCTAAATAAAGTTCCCCAACCGTAGATCTGTGCAGTAAGCTAGCGATCGAGAGAATTTATAGAGTTCGGATAAGTCATGGGATTGACGCTTAGACAATTGGCCCTCGGCACATCACTTCTCGCGATTGGCAGCGGTGCCGGATTGATTGCCACTCATTACGTTAGAAAATCGGGTTCTAGCTCGTTGCCTGCGATCGTTCGAGCGGCCACCCAGATTTCCAACTCGCCCACCACCCCGCCGCCCAACTTTATCGCAGCCGTTTTTGAACGTGTGGGTCCGGCAGTAGTGCGCATTGAGGTGTCAAAAGGAGGAAATGGAAAAGGTGACGGGAATTCATTGTTAAAACGTTTTTTTGGACAGCAAGGACCCGATAGCCAACCCGACGAGAATGGTCCGGCAGAGCGGGGGACTGGGTCTGGCTTCATTGTTAGTACTAACGGCGAGATTCTAACCAATGCCCATGTGGTGGCTGGAGCGGATACGGTACAGGTGTTGTTGCAGGATGGCCGAAGTTTGACGGGCAAAGTTGTGGGCATGGACCCGGTAACGGATGTGGCGGCGATTAAAGTTGAGGCCCAGGGACTACCCACCATTGCGATCGGGGACTCGACGAAACTTGTGGCGGGCCAATGGGCAATAGCGATTGGTAATCCCTTGGGGCTAGACCATACGGTGACAGCGGGAATTATTAGTGCGCTGGGACGAAGTAGTATTGAGGTGGGCATTCCCGATAAACGGGTGCGATTTATTCAAACGGATGCGGCGATTAATCCGGGTAATTCTGGTGGCCCACTTTTGAACGATCGCGGTGAAGTAATTGGGATGAATACAGCAATTCGGGCTAATGCTCAGGGGTTAGGATTTGCTATTCCGATCGATACAGCACAACGAATTTCAAAGGAATTGTTCAGTCAAGGTAAAGCAAGTCATCCATTTCTAGGCGTTCAAATGGGCAACTTGACCACAGAATTGCGCGATCGGATTAAGCGCGAATCGGATCAAAAATTAGAAATCACTCAAGAGCGCGGCGTAATTATTTTAGGCATTGCTCAAGATTCTCCAGCCTCCAGGGCGGGGGTTCAAGCGGGGGATATCTTCCGTAAGTTCAACGGTAAATCAGTGGAAACTCTCGCCGAGGTCTTGGCGGCTGTAGAGTCATCTACGATCGATCGAGCAATTCCCTTGGAGTTAATGCGCGGAAAAACTGTGATCACCGTTAACATTACTCCGGCGGAGTTTCCAAAAATGCGAGATGAATAATTGGCTAGCTAGCTTTAACGTGTTTCACCTCAACCACCATATGAACATTTCCTCGCGGTTGAAAATCACCTTTGATTGTCATTTCCAATGGATCACAAGCCTCAACTAAATCATCAAGGATTTTGTTTGTCACTTCTTCATGGGAAATGTATTGATCGCGATAGTTATTGATATAGAGCTTGATGGCCTTTAGTTCAATAATCCGATCGCTTGGCACATAGCTAACATGCATAGTTGCAAAGTCTGGATAGCCGGAAAAGGGACATTTGCAGGTAAACTCCGGCATCTTTACCGAAATTGTGTAAATGCGTCCGGGGCGTGGATTTGGGAAGGTGATCAGTTGGGCATTCGCAATTTCCCGTTCACCATATTTGACGCGTTCATCGGTGGCGGTGGTGGTGCTATCGAGATGAATCGTCGGTTCAATTGTTTTACTCATAGTTTTACTCATAGTTTGACTCATAGGAAAATCTTAATTCATGGGGTCTTGAGACAATTTACACTGAAACTCATCCCCAATTCTAACTACGGCTTGAATTAATCCCATTAGATTAGGGCGCAAAATCTAACAGCAGCACCACCCGAGTCCGATCGCTGCGATTCCAAGCCTCATGCTCCGCCGTATCATCAAAAATCAAACATTTACCATTCTCCCAAGCCTGCACATCCTGGCCCACTCGTAGTGCACAATCCGACGGAATCACTAACCCCAAATGACACCGCAATACCCCGTCCGGATACCCAGTATGTGGCGCAATGGAAGTTCCAGGGGCTAAGGCTGAGAACCCGGCGGTGGTCAGGTTTGGAATTTGTTCTAGTAGTCGAGTTGTTTCGGGGCAAAGATCGCAGTTTTTGGAGATTTTGACTCCATAGGCATACAGTCCAAACGTACTCCAGCCCTCTTTGTATAAATATTTCTCACTCCAAGGAATGAAGTACTCGCCTTGCAAGTCACTCACTTCTTTTAGAATGATTTCCCAATTTGATTCTAATAGGCCAGCAAAGGGAAATTCTGAAGCCTCATAAAACGATCGGCCATCCAGCACCTTAACTGTCCCTTTTGCCCGTGACGACAGGAGGTTGACTAGCCGTTTTAGGGTCTGAATCCATTCCTTGATACCCCCAACCCGACCCAGCACCGAGATTACGAAGACGACCCAATACCAGCCTCGACGGACTTCCTCAATTAGTCGGGCTGAACTAGAGGCCACAGATTTACGATCGTTCATAGCAAGTTTGTTTAATGTACTTGTGTAGTGCAGAGGTGTAGCGCAGAGTAGTTTTATGGAAAAACCGTATATTAACTCACTAAGGGATCTATCTATAAAATCCAATGGCTAACAACTAAAAGGGTGTGAGTTGGACCGATCGTCAGATAGACACTGTAAGGCGTATTTTCATTATTAGAGTCAGTGAGAGTATAAAGGGTTGCGGACTTGGTGTCACTGAATAATAAAGGTTGAACGGTTTGGATAAGTCGGTCTAGGGCCGATCGATGCGTCTTATAAGGATTAGTTTTAGAATCTTCAGTTTCAGGATCTTTAGTCTCAAGATCTTGAGCCTCAAGATCTTGAGCAAAGTATTCTTCAGCCAAACAGCATCCCACTAGCCATGGGCCAAATGTTTCAGCCGTGAGATTGCTAATGTTGTCTTTGGCACTCCAAGAATCCGAGGTTGCATCTCGATCGATCGTACTGAGTAAGGGTTCTAAATGAGCCTCAGATAGAGGGGTTTCCGTATAAACTGATTTAACGAACTGATAGGCAGCGGAGACGGATTGTATGGGTTCTGTGGCACTGAAAAGTTTGAAATCTAAAAGAAAATTTGGACCGTAGGCTAGTTCACCGTATTCGAGTTCGGTGGCAAGGATGGGGGCGAGTAGCGAAGTGTAGCGGGTGTCAGCGGTGAGCGTCATGGTAGAGGACTCAAAAGATGGACTCATCCTAGGCGATTATCGATTATGTGTCCAAAAAATAAGATCCACGGAATTCCATGGATCTTGATTTGAGAAATTTCTAACCCAGTATTTCGATCAAAGTCTCGATCAAAATACTAATGCCTATTTAGAACACTTGTTCAATTTCGTTGATTTCGGGGATTTTCTCGCGGAGTCTCCGTTCAATGCCCATACGAAGCGTCATAGTTGAACTTGGGCAAGAACCACAAGCACCATTAAGACGTAGTTTTACAACAGGGCCGTCGATTTCAACGAGTTCAACGTTGCCGCCGTCCGAAATTAGATAGGGACGGAGTTCGTCGAGGACAGTTTCGACATTATCCGTAGTCAGTGCAAGAGACATAATAGTTTAGTCAATTTGTAGTAGTTTCGATCGTAGCGGGTTATTTGAACTTATTTCAACAATTTACTTCAATTTATTTCAACAGTTGCACATTGGTGAATTCAAAATCCATCGTGACAGGCTGTTTATTTTCATCCAAAGTCGAAATAGTCCGACGAGTCAACACCCGATAACCGCCAATGGAGCTATAAATGTCTTCAAAGTCTTGCTTCTCGCCCTTCTGTTCACCAGTTTCAGGATCGCTGTACACCGAGTCGTACTTATGAGACAAGTAACCTTCGGGTGATTCATGACTTGCAAAGGTGTTGATCTTAACGAACTGGCCGTGAATGTTGCGATAGACCAAGACGATTTCATTATTACGAACACGATAATGGTCCCGCTTACCCTCCATCAAGACCTCGATCGCACCCGTGGAATCGGTATCGCCAAAAGAAAAGACGTTGCCTGCATGGGTCTTCTCGAAAGGCCGACGGACTCGGTGAATGGCGGTTTCCCAGAGTTGGCCCATCACAGCTTTCAAGACCTCTTCATCCGCGATTTCAGTGACTTCGCCTTTGTAACCCATGCGAGGATCGGGCGAGACGAGGGCTTTCCCGTGGAACTCGGTCCCATTGCAACGATAGGTCACATCAGCACTGTAGCCCGGAAAGCTATCATCCCAAGTGTAACGGTTGTCGTAAGCGGCCCGAAAAAGCGCAGTCGCATCAGTGGTGGGTGCAACGTTCATAAAAGAAAATCTCCGATCGGTTGGGTTCTTGGTTGAGTTCTCATAGCCGGAAACAAACGTCATTTAGCGCTTGCCCTTAGTCTAGATTAGCGCGAGAGGTATGATTGTGGGTGTTGTTTTCAAGGCGGATTCCATGCCTCAAGTTAAAATTTACGGTCTTCAGTCTCAACTCAATCCGATCAAGGCCAAGCTTTCAGATGTGATTCATTCTTGCATGATGGATGCCTTTCAATATCCAGCCGAGAAACGTTTCCAGCGCTTTTTTCCGATGCTGCCTGAAGATTTTATTTATGCGCCCGATCGATCGCCTCGTTACACTATTGTCGAATTGAGCATGTTTGAAGGGCGCAGCATGGAGGCAAAAAAGCAGTTTATTCGGTTGATGTTCGATCGCTTCGAGGCACTAGGGATTAAGCCAAATGATTTGGAAATAACTATTT
Source organism: Synechococcales cyanobacterium GL140_1_metabat_312 (assembly GCA_025351345.1). GTDB lineage: Bacteria > Cyanobacteriota > Cyanobacteriia > Leptolyngbyales > Leptolyngbyaceae > JAAFJU01. Next base: position 15,201 of record JANXWB010000041.1, on the reverse strand, counting down.
ATGAAACGCCGAAGTATAATTGGGGATTTCGTGGGTTGCCGGGTGACGAACATGCTTTGAATTATAATGTGAATGTCTGAGATAAATGGCTTAGATGAACGTATTGCAAGGGTGGTCTATGATGGCGGGACGATCGGTTTTTTTAGTGTCATTGATTCTAGTGCTGGGCGGTTGCGCGGGAAACCAAGATGCTGAAAATGCGCTAAAACCGGATGCTCGATTGAACCCTAGTCCGGGCGCTGTTTCAAGCCCTGCTCCCTCGTCCACTACTTCATCCACACCAGAACCAATCCCGACAGCAACTCCGACAGCAACTCCGATCGGTTGGCAAGATTTGGACAAAACCCCAGCTCAATTGCGACCTTATGTAGATGATATGTTGGCGCTGAATCTGATCTCACCAGATGCTCAGATGGCCGATGCTAATAATTTAAATGCTCCAATTTCGCGTCGAGAATTTGCTAAGTGGTTGCTGCTGACTAACAATCGCTTTTACAAATCTCGCCCAACTAAACAAATTCGGATCGATCGCCCCAGCAGCACTCCCACCTTTCAAGATATTCCAAGCTCTGACCCAGATTTTGCAACTTTACAGAGTTTAGCGGATGCAGGAATTTTGCCCAGTACATTATCTAGAGATACAAAAAATGAGGGTAAGAACGATCGGTTTAAACCTTCAGAAGCCTTGACTCGTGAAGAGTTACTGCGCTGGAAGATGCCGCTCGATAGTCGTTCGTTACAAGTCGATGCTCTACCGATCGACAGCTTACGGAAAGCCTTACCCTTCCAAGATTTAAGCAAAGTCATTCATCCAGAAACGCTGCGACTAGTTGCCTTAGATTTGAAAAATGGCGATCGGTCCAATCTACGTAGATCTCTTGGCTATACGACCTTATTACAACCGCAGCGATCGGTCACGCGAGCAGAAGCAGCGGCGGTCTTGTGGTCGATCGGCGCAGAAGGCGGAATGTTGACGGCGAAAGATGTCCTTAACGGTTCATCACCCCTCCTCGCCACACCAATTTCCCCAACGGCAGACCCCACAGGATCACCTACGCCACCAACCCCATCGATAGAAACTAAGCCAATCCCCTAGCCAGCGTTTGAAATGAACAATAGAACCCCCGAACACTAGCAAATACTATTCATTTTCAGTTTCTTGGGTATTATTACAATAGGCTAACGCCCAATCATTCTAAGGAGCTATCCATGAAACGCACCCTGCACCATCTCCAGACAGCTTTAGAATTAATCAGCACCCTTGCAGTGGTCTCCATCGTGGTCGGCAATCTAACAGCGACTCCTGTTCAGGCCCAAGCGGCTTACGGAAGCTATATCGGAGTGGGTGGAGCCGTTGGGTTGACCGAAGGAGGGGGTGAAGGCCGGAAGATTTCGGGCGTGGTGGCAGGTCGTTATAAATTTTTAGAAGCACCCATATCATTGCGCGGACAAGTATTTGTTGGAAGTGGAGTTGCGTTGGTGCCTACTGTTTCCTACGATATTCCAATTAATTGGCAAACCGATGCCTATGTGGGGCTTGGAGCGGCCATTCCATTGAGCGGTGTGACTCCTGTCGGTGATAAGACTGGGTTTGCTATTCAACCAGGAATTGACTACGCGTTGCCCAACAGCAATATGGTGATTTTTGGCAATGCTGTGATCTCGTTTGATGCTTACAAAGACACCCATCGCACAGCAGCGACAATACAGGGCGGCGTTGGCTTGCGGTTCTAAGCTTGCGGTTTAAAAAAACGGGTTAGGATAAGTAGCAGATGTTGTGGGCACCTGCTAAATGATCTTGACTCCTCCCGATCGCAAAAAGATGGACGAAACGAACGATCGTGCTTTCTATGAAGATGCGCGATTAGTGACTCATGTAGATGCGGGATTCATTGCTCAGTTAACGGACTTATACCGCGATCGGCTCAAACCGGGAATGCGGGTTTTTGACATGATGAGTAGTTGGGTGTCGCATTTGCCCGATGACATTGAGTTTGAACATGTCGAAGGCCACGGAATGAATGAGGCAGAGCTAGCCAAAAATCCTCGACTCAATCATTATTTCATTCAGAATTTGAATGAGAATTTAAAGCTACCCCTTCCAGATCAAAGTTTTGATGCGGTGATTTGTACTGTTTCAGTGCAGTATTTGCAGTACCCAGAAGCTATTTTTGCCGAAATCTATCGGGTATTGAAGACCGATGGCATTTGCATTATAAGTTTTTCAAACCGGATGTTTTATCAAAAAGCGATCGCAGCTTGGCGAGATGGCAGTGAACGCGATCGGGTGAATTTGGTCAAATCTTATTTTGAATCGACGAGACAATTTAGTCCCCCGGAAGTGCTGGAGAAGCAGGCTGGGACAATTTCTCCGATTCTCAAGATGTTGGGGATGGGGGGCGGCGATCCGTTCTATGCGGTGACTGCTCGACGAATGCTCTAAACCTAGTTTAGCTTTAGAGACTGTTTCAAAATTCAAAGGTTGCTATCAGATGTTTCAAATGTCTTTTAAATTTGGTTTAAATCACTGCCGACTCGTTCAGCACCAAGGTTTTACGCCCAGCATCCAGGGTTGCGATCGTACCCACTGGAATTACGGCATTTTCCCGTAAATGACCAAACATCAAATTGTACAGAATCGGGGTGGTCAATCCTTGGGTCCGATCGCGCAGAACTGTCTCCAGGCTCAGGGTTTGGGTAAAAGTAGGCAAATGTTCCTTCGGATAACAATCCGTAAAATGTCCAAACACAATCCCCGCTGCATCCTGTAACTTCCCCGCCAAAAGAAGCTGGGTCAACATCCGATCGATACGATAGGGTTCCTCGCCGACTTCCTCCAAAAACAGAATTTTGCCCTTGGTGTCGGGTTCGTAAGGCGTGCCTAAAAGATTCGTCACTAGGGTCAAGTTGCCGCCAATTAATTTGCCCGTCGTAACACCGGGATAAATCGTAATCAGCCGATGATCGCGTTCAACCGAGTCATTCTTTTCGGGTTGGGCAATGCTGCCGGGAATCGATCGGTTCATGATGGTCCGCCGAAACTGAGCCATTGCATAATCACCAACACGAGTGAGTCCTGATGGACCATGGAAGGTGATGAGTCCGGTTTTTTGATGAATGGCAATTAGCAAGCTGGTGATGTCGCTGTGACCAACCAGCACTTTAGGATTGCGGCGAATCAAGTCGTAGTCCAAATAGGGCAGCAACCGACAACAGCCATAGCCACCCGAGAACGTGACAATACCGCGAATGTCCGATCGGCCAAACATCTCATTAATATCCGCCGCCCGATCGCGATCCTGCCCTGCTAAATAGCCATATTGATCCTGAAGGTGCTTACCTAAAATCACTTCAAAGCCGTACTGCTCCATCGTTTCCTTTGCAATCCGCACGTCTTCTGGTTCATATACATTGCTAGCCGGAGCCACCATTCCAACCCGATCGCCCGGTTTCAACATCGGCGGCTTAATGGAGATGGAGGACATTGGGGCCGGAGCTTGACCTTGGGCGGGATTGCGATCGAAAGCAGCAGTAACACTCAGAGCAGTAGCGCTCATGCCAGCAAATAATGTGCGACGCTTCATGATGGGGAATGGCTTAAATGGGCGGGTATCCCAGTGTAAGACCTGGTTTTGCCTGCCCCATGAATAACATTTGTAAACTACGGACATTCGATTCTGGTGTGGGTTTCAGTCATTTTTAATAGAACTCGATCGCTCAAACCATTTCTAGGTAAGGATTTCAGGAATTTGAATTACCTTAGAATCAAATCTGAGAACAAAAACGTTCCCACCATCAAGAATCGTGAAATCTAGCGCTGTCACGGTGAATCCGCTTAAAATTTGACTGTTTTTAGATCGCTTTGAAAATAAGCGATTATAATCACCTCGCCATCTCAAAAAGATTACTGGACGGTATTTGACAATGAATAAAGGTGAATTGATTGACGCGATCGCAGAAAAAGCGTCTGTCACGAAAAAGGAAGCGGATATCGTCCTGACCTCCATGATTGACTCGATTATGGATGCCGTTGCTGATGGTCAAAAAGTAACTCTCGTCGGTTTCGGGACCTTTGAACCCCGCGATCGTCAAGCGCGTGAAGGTCGCAACCCACAAACGGGTATGGCAATCAAAATTCCTGCAACGACTGTGCCTGCGTTCTCGGCGGGTAAAGCCTTCAAGGACAAGGTTGCGGAAGCCGCCGCGCAAAAAGCTCCAGCAGATAAGAAAAAATAATTGAGAGTTTGATAGGTGGCCAACAAAGGATTGGTGTTTTAATACCCGTTCGTTTTTAATGCACGCTTAATCAAATTTAAATAGTTAAGTTGAAGAGCGAGTCACAAATCTAGTTTAGGCTAGAGCGTTACTCGCTCTTTTTTGGCTCACAGAGTTCCATGACGATCGCCCTTCCCGTTCCATCATCTGCATTGCCTACCAAGCCCCTAGCCCCTCTACGGCGATTGCTTAAGTATGGCCGCCGTTACCGATCGCGCATTTGGGCCGCTAGTATCTGCTCGGTTCTGAACAAAATCTTTGATCTCGCACCGCCCTATTTGATTGGCATGGCGGTGACAATTGCGGTAAAACCCGAAAAATCATTAATCGCGCAATGGGGCGTGATCGATGTGACGCAGCAGTTTATGGTGTTGTCGCTGTTGACGCTAGTGATTTGGGGCATGGAATCGCTGTTTGAATATTTATACGATCGGTTGTGGCGTAATCTCGCGCAGACTTTACAGCACGATTTAAGACTGGATGCCTATGGCCATTTGCAGGAATTAGAACTCAGTTTTTTTGAAGACCGCAGCACAGGCACATTGCTTTCAATTTTGAATGATGATGTGAACCAATTGGAGCGCTTTCTGGATACGGGTGCCAATGAGCTATTGCAATTTGCAACTACGGTGCTGTTTGTCGGTGCGACATTTCTTGCATTAGCACCAGGGGTTGCCTGTTGGGCCATATTGCCGATTCCTTTTATTTTGTGGGGATCTGCTCTGTTTCAGAAACGACTGGCTCCGCGCTATGCCGATGTTAGAGAACAGGCGGGTTTAGTTAGCGCTCGGTTATCAAATAATCTGTCGGGCATTGCGACGATTAAAAGTTTTACGGCAGAAGACTATGAAGCCGATCGGGTGCGGAGTGATAGCAATGCTTATAAACGCAGTAACGGTGGGGCGATCGAATTAAGTGCGGCCTTTGTGCCCTTAATTCGATTTGTGATTCTATTTGGATTCACCGCGACGTTGTTTTTAGGGGGTTTGGACGCGGCAGCAGGACGATTGGATGTGGGCATTTACAGCTCTATGATATTCATCATTCAGCGATTGCTTTGGCCCTTCACACGCCTGGGGCAAACCATGGACCAATACCAACGCGCCATGGCCTCGATTAACCGTGTCATGAATCTACTGGATACCCCCATCACAATTCCCACAGGCCACACCCGATTAAAAAATATTCGGGGAGATGTGGAATTTCAGGATGTAACCTTTGCTTATGCAGGCCGATCGAACGCGTTGGAACAATTGTCCTTAAAAGTACCCGCAGGGCAGACCATTGGTATTGTTGGGTCCACGGGATCGGGGAAAAGCACCTTAGTGAAATTGTTACTGCGGTTTTATGAAGTGCAACAGGGCACAATTTCAATAGATGGCATCGATCTGCGAGATTTGGAATTACGCAGCCTTAGACAAAATATTGGCTGGGTGAGTCAAGATGTCTTTTTGTTTCATGGAAGCATTGCTGAAAATATTGCCTATGGCTCCTTTCAAGCATCCCGTGAATTGGTAGTTGAGGTGGCGATCGCAGCGGAAGCCCATGAGTTTATTAAAGATCTGCCAGAGGGCTACGACACGATTGTGGGCGAACGAGGCCAAAAACTTTCCGGCGGCCAACGTCAACGGCTAGCGATCGCTCGTGCTATTTTGAAAGATCCTGCAATTTTGATTTTAGATGAAGCAACGTCCGCCGTAGACAATGAAACCGAAGCCGCCATTCAACGATCGCTTCTACGGATTACCCAAGACCGCACGACTATTGCTATTGCCCATCGGTTATCTACCATTCGCCATGCTCACTGTATCTACGTGATGGAAAATGGCAAAATTCAAGAAGCTGGCACCCATGACGAGTTGATTGGGCAGTCGGGTTTATATTCAGCGCTGTGGAGAGTGCAGTCGGGAGTCCGAACTGATGAAGGGTGGGCTTGAGTAAAAATCTGATGTAGGATGTGATACACAACTGTTACAAATCTTAATGGCTGTAACGTCAACCCTACACAATTATTTCGAGAACTCCTATGAATCTTAACGAAATTAAAGCCAGCCTCAGCGACAGCGATCCTCAAGTCCGGATGCGGGGGCTGACTGCACTTCGAGGCATTGATGCTGAGGTTGCCGCTCCTATTTTGCTCAATCAAGCCGATGACTCGGAAATGATTATCCGATCGTTTGTGATGATGGGGTTGGGGTACAAGCGCTCTGATGAAGGATTTGCCAAACTTTTACAAGTGATGGATGAAGACGCTGATCCTAATATTCGAGCTGAAGCTGCCGGAGCATTGGCAAAGTTTGGGTCGGTGGCAGTGCCACATTTGGTTCACCATTTTCATCAGGATCAACATTGGCTTTCCCAAATGACTGTGGTGTTGGCCCTGCCGGATCTCAATTGTCCAGCAGAGTTTCTAGAAGTTGCATTGATTGCGAGCAATTCCACAGAAGGAGCAGTCCGATCGACTGCCATCGAACAGTTGCCGATGTTGCTGGATACTCCCTATGCGGAACAGGCTCTGGCGGAATTGGTGAATCATGTCACTGATGAAGATTGGACGGTCCGACGTAATGTGGCGTTGGCATTGCGATCGTTTAATGACGATCGTGCAAAAACAGCAATATTACAGCTTCGTCAAGATAATAACTATCAAGTTGTTGCGGCGACTTTAGAATCACTTCTATGAAATATTGAAAAGTGGAAGGGGTTATTAACGAATACCATGATCTACAGAATGCTTAAGCGGTCTTGATAGCGGGGGTTGACAACTGGTTAAGAATTTCTTTAGTATTAAAAGAATCCTATAAATCATAGATCCTTTGTGATGCCTTACGGGTAATCCCTATCTGCGTATCCCAAGATTTTCCGTGATATTCACGCCTTTGCATCTACTCCTTTAAGCACCTTATTTTTGTCGTCCTTCGCCTGAATCTGAGTGAATTCTAAATGCAGAAGAAGTTAAGTTTGGAATCGCAAGATCTATCTGGTCGATCGGCGACCACCATACCCAATCCATTGCGAGGCGTGACTTACCACACGTTGCCAGAAGCCGATACGATTGATTACCCAAGCCATTCAAAGACCACTAAAACCGATCGAATTTCAGTATTTATTGATGGATCGAACCTATTTTACGCGGCATTTCAACTGGGTATAGAGGTCGATTATGAAAAACTATTAAAACAACTCGTCGGCGATCGGCGATTATTGAGAGCCTATTTCTATACAGGGGTTGATCCCGATAACGCTAAACAAAAAGGATTTCTAATGTGGATGCGCCACAATGGTTATCGGGTTGTGACAAAAGAGTTAGTTAAGACTTCGGATGGAACAAAAAAGGCTAACTTAGATGTCGAAATTGCGGTTGATATGATCACTATGGCCGAGTATTGTCAATCCATAACATTGTTAAGCGGTGATGGAGACTTGTTCTATGCTTTGGATTCTATCTCTTCTCAAGGGGTCCAAGTTGAAGTGGTTAGTTTACGCAGTATGACCAGCGATCAATTGATTAATGTGGCTGATAGATATACTGATTTATACAAAATCCAACGAAGTATTTCTAAGACCTTAGGAGTCTAAGATAATAGTCTTAGGAATAGGCATTTAATAATCTAGAGAAATGCATGAAATTATTGCGTTGGTTTAGGGCACAGTGAGCGATCCCTCTACAGCATCTGGAACCCGGATCTGTAGGAATATTCCCTTCTGTGCCCTCAGCTTAACGGCAAGATTTGAAGTATCCAAATTTTCAATCAGAAGCTAGTCTCAATTCTCATTTCCCCTAGACTCTCATCAAATATTAGAAGATTTGCGAATGTCACTTTTAATACTCTCTAGATCAACAAACCGATCGGCATAGCTAAGTAATGACTCATGCACTAAAGACTTCAAACTAACAATTTCTAATTGCAATCCCTGGCTTGATATTTTTTGAGCAACATAAGCTAGGTCATTGTTATGACTTACTAAAATAATGACTCCAATTTTGTCATTAGCCCTTGCAAATTGCATCATGTCAATAGCAATCTCAACTCCTAAATTAGCGCGACGACTTCCATCAGAATTAATGACTAACTCTTTTTGCAAGACCCGATAGCCATTATTTCGCATCCACTTAAGAAATGAAGCCTGCTTTAGATTTCCAGAGCTGAATCCTGTGTAGAAAAGAGCACGAACTAGATCCCGACCTTTTAGCAAACAAGGCAACAACTTTTCATAATCGATCTCCAAATTTAATTGGGTTGCTGCACGAAACAGGCTTCCACCATCAATCAACACCACAGCACAATTCATTCGATCGTCGGAGATGCCATTTTTACGAGTCCGTTCCGACATATCAGTCCTCAAATCCCAACCATATATAGCCCCTAGCAAAGAAGGCTACAGATCACTTATGTACGACGATCTCAAATTAGAGGGAGTCATCTATGAATAATGATTTATGGAAGATAAGTGGACTCATATAAGGGTCCAATTTAGTAGAGGGTCGGAAAATCCAAAGGTAATGGACTTCTACGGGATCATGTATCTTAAAGGCTATGCTAATTTTATAATGTTTAATTTTGACACGACTAACGTTCACCGAAGATTAATGTTTTAAGGTATACATAATTCTTTACAACTGGTGGGTAGTGTAGCTATTTTTAGGGTGATATTTTCGATCGAAATAGGTCTGAAACCCGTATATTTCATGGTATTTGTGAAAGTGTAAATTCTTATATTTATCCTTCAACAAATTAATTGCCAAGTATGGAATCTGTAATCAAATCAATGGTCCCGGCTGCGACGCTCGTGTTGGGTGCGAATCGAGGTATTGGGCTGGGATTTGTCAAGCGTCTTTTGGCAGATAATTCAGTGAGTTGGATCTATGGTACCTATCGCGATCGGGACTCAGCAGTGGAATTATTTAGTTTGGCAGAGCATGAACCTCGTCTTCGGCTGTTGGCATTAGATGTTACTGAAGAGTCTCAAATCGAAGCCTGTCTACTTGTTATTGGTCAAGAATTGAAGGAGTCGGGCCGATCGTTGACTCAGGTCATTAATTGTGTTGGCCTGTTGCATCAAGGTGACCTGCAACCCGAAAAAAGCCTACGCCAAATTGATGCGACTAATCTCATGACCTATTTTCAAGTTAATAGTATTGCTTCTATTTTGTTGGCCAAACATTTGGTGCCATTGCTAAAGCAGACCGATCGAGTTATTTTTGCCACATTATCAGCGAAAGTCGGTAGCATTGGTGACAATCAATTAGGCGGCTGGTATGGCTATCGCGCGTCTAAAGCGGCTTTGAATATGTTTATGAAAAGTATCGCCCTAGAATATCGCCGCACTTGTAAAGGTACGATTGTTGTTGTACTCCATCCTGGAACCACCGACACCAGACTTTCTCAGCCGTTTCAGCGTAATGTTTCTCCGGAGAAATTGTTTTCGGTCGATCGCTGTGTGGAGCAACTTTCTAAGGTGATGGCCGACTTGACTCTAGAAGATAGCGGCGAATTTTTCTCCTGGGATGGGACGCGATTGCCTTGGTAGGGCTTAGAAGATCAAGGGCTTGAAGGATTCACGTTTGGAGAAGATAGGCTATGATCCTAGAACTGTTTTCACATGATTTTTTGTTCCATGGTATCTTCTCCTGAATCAATTGCAGAACATCGCGCAGTACTGCTTGAGTTGTATCAAGGATTGGACGAGCGGGCACAAAAGTTAATTCAGCTTGCTTCAGTCATTTGTGAACCACTGCCCCGTGCGACATTACTATCCTGTGCCGATCGTATAGGCATTCGGGACGCGTCAGGCCGCCCGTTTTCATCCAAATCATTCAATGACCAAATGCTCCTGTCTCTTATTCACAAAGAGCTATTAGAAACAACAATGATGGGTGTGCAGTGCCCCCATTTAATTCGAGAAATTGCCACACGGGATGCTGTTGTTGAAAAGCGCTTTGCCTCAATGGTGGAAGCGATGTACCACTACTTGCCTGTCACAACAAGATTTAGTGGAGGGACTCGATATTTTAATAGTGAAGGGCGATTTTTACGAGAAGTTCGGATTGTTTTATATCGTCAAGATCCGGTTTTGGCGCTTGATAAGTTATTTGATGAATACTATGCCTATAGTTCAGTTAGACAAGTTCTAACGCCTTCTATTTGTATTGCCGGATTTGCAAATAATCCTTGTGATGCTGCGTGGATGAGGCGGCTGTCGCCGGATTGGTACGATCGGGTATTGAAGGCGGTATTAGAAAATTCAATGCAGGATTTGCTCCCAGCGGAAGACGTAATTGAGTTATTGCGGCAAGAGTGTCTAAAGCCTGAGGTATTAGATTGGAAACGATTGTTATATTGTCGGTTAATGCTGGGCTGTGGTGAAATTGAAGAAGTCATAAAGACTATGGCTGGTTTTAAAGTACCACCTGAACACAATGGCTATCCTTTAAAAGCCGCGATCGATTTTCTAGAAGGACGGCTAATTCCGGCATTAATCCACTATCGAGATTGTTTAGCAATACACCGTAAGATTCTCGGAAAACGTAAGATTTTTTTTAATGATGAAATGGGACTACTTTTCATTCTTGCATTGCTTCAAGAAGGTTCCCACGAGTCATTTCAAGAAGCGCTGGAATACTGTGGAATGGGTCGTAAACAAAAAGGGATTTTTGCAAATACCTATGGAATTCTAGAAGCATTTTTACAATTTAAACAAGGTTCACTAGCTAAAAAAACGATTCTGTTTGCCGCAGATTTAGAATATCCAGATACCCCTTGGGATGTTCTAATTCCAGCCTTATGTATGTATTGGGCGGATGTCGATGCGGCCCGATCGCGTCTGGTGGTCCCGCTTCAAGATTTTATTTCGCGGACTCGAAGTGCCGGATACTTGTGGTTCACAATGGAAACAGCAGAACTCTTGGCCAAACTAGATTCAACGCGGGATTGGTCTCAGGCCGCCGATATTCTGCGAGAGGGGACACAGTATCAACCGATCGCGCCTATTCTTGATGCTCAAGAGGCATGGGAACTTTGCCTAAATGCTCTAGCAAATCTCACCCAATCCGCTGTAACCACAGGCTCTAAAAATCAAACTACACGATTAATTTGGACTTTGACAAGTTTAGACAGTAGTTCGCTGCAACCCCGTGAACAATCCCAGAATGCAAAAGGGGTTTGGAATAAAGGTCGTCCGATCGCCTTAAAACGTTTGCAAGCCGCACCTGCTGAATTTCCCTATTTAACCCCTCACGATTTGCAAGTATGCGCTCACATTACAACCAGCTATGCCCAAAATCGTTATAACTACTATGGCAAAGTAGACTATTGTTTTGACGATCGGGTCTTTATCTCATTAGTGGGCCATCCCTCGGTATATTGGGAAAGTTCGCCTGGAATTGCAGTTGAATTGGTCAAGGGATCTCCTGAATTGCGAGTGATTAAGAAAAAGGGCGCAAAACTAGTATTACAATTTGAACCCCAATTGCCCGATGGTGTTGAAGTTGTTCTCAGTAAAGAAACCCCCACCCGCATCAAAGTCATTGAAATCACTCCCGAACATCGGCGCATTAGTGAATTACTCGGCACCAAAAATCGCTTAGAAGTTCCAGAATCAGCCAAAGATAAAGTATTAGCTGCGATCGGGGGAGTATCTGGCTTAGTCACGGTGCATTCAGACATTGGCGGGGATATTTCAGATGCGGAAGAAGTGGTGGCATTAATGACTCCTCATGTTCATCTTCTTCCCTCCGGTTCGGGATTACGAATGACCCTATTATCGTCACCGTTTGGACAAGGTGGTACCTACTATCGTCCCGGCAGCGGCGGTGAAAACGTGATTGCAGAGGTAGGCGGGAAACGATTACAAACGACTCGTAAACTTAAAGACGAAAAGAGGCTAGCAAAGGAGATTATCAAGGAATGTCCGGCACTCTTAGGGTGGGAAGAGTCTGATGGAGAATGGGTGATTGATACCCCAGAAGCTTCGTTAGAACTGCTGCTGGAATTACAGGCATTGGGCGATCGGGTGATTTTAGAATGGCCCCAAGGCGAGAAAATGCGGGTTAAGCAAACGGTCGATCAAAATAATTTTCATATCAAACTCAAAACCCAAAATGAATGGTTCAATCTGAATGGTGAATTGATACTTCCGGACGGTAGCGTCATTGAAATGCAAGCGCTATTAAAACTGTTAGATCAATCAACCGGACGGTTTATTTCTTTAGGTGAAGGTCAATTTTTAGCCTTAACCCAAGAATTTCGCCGTCGTCTAGAAGAAATGCGCGCCTATTCTGAAAGTCATGGAAAAGGAATTCGATTCAACAAACTTGCCGCGCTCGCCATGGAAGATTGGATCGAGGGCATGGGCAGTGTGGAAGCGGACAAAGCTTGGAAAGACCAAATGGCCACCATTCAATCCTTGCGAACCTACGAGCCAAAATTACCCTCAACCTTACAAGCTGAATTGCGTGACTATCAGGTGGAAGGTTTTACGTGGATGTCTCGGCTTTCTAAATGGGGCGTAGGGGCCTGTTTGGCCGATGATATGGGATTGGGTAAGACCTTGCAAACCTTGGCTGTCATGTTGCAACGTGCGCCCGATGGACCGATTCTCGCGATCGCTCCCACCTCTGTTTGTATGAACTGGATGAGTGAAGCCCAACGGTTTGCCCCGACGCTGAATACAATTCAATTTGGCGGCGGAAAACGGCAGACGGTTCTTGATGAATTGAAGCCCTTTGATTTGGTGGTGTGTAGTTATGGATTGCTGCAACAAGAAGAAGTCGCGGATATGCTTGCGAAAGTGCATTGGCAAATGATTGTTCTGGATGAAGCTCAATCGATTAAAAACTTCGCCACCAAACGATCGCAGGCCGCGATGAATTTACAAGCAGATTTCAAATTGCTAACGACGGGAACGCCCATTGAAAATCATTTAGGTGAACTATGGAACCTATTTCGGTTTATCAATCCTGGATTATTGGGTTCTCTGGATCATTTCAATCAGACCTATGCGAATGCGATCGAGCGGGGACAAGATAAACAAGTGCGCGATCGTCTTCGTAAGTTAATTCAGCCATTCATTCTACGTCGTACTAAAAATCAAGTTCTAACTGAACTACCCTCCCGCACAGAAATCACATTAGAAGTAGAACTCAGCCAACCGGAAATGGTGTTCTATGAAGCACTCAGACGAGAAGCGATTGCTAAACTTGAAAATAGTGATGCGATGGCGGGACAAAAGCATTTGCAAGTCCTAGCCGAAATCATGCGAATGCGCCGCGCCTGCTGCAATACCCAATTAGTTAAGCCCGAAATAGCGCTCCCAAGTGCCAAGCTTCAAATGTTTGGAGAAGTTCTCACGGAGCTTTTAGAAAACAATCATAAAGCGTTAGTATTTAGTCAATTTGTAGACCATTTAGCCTTTATTCGGGCCTATTTAGAGGAAAACAATGTTTCCTATCAATATCTTGATGGCAGTACGCCCATGAAAGAACGTAAAAAACGAGTTGATGCCTTCCAGTCTGGCGTTGGTGATGTATTCCTAATCAGCTTGAAAGCGGGCGGTACAGGATTGAATCTGACGGCGGCAGATTATGTGATTCATATGGATCCTTGGTGGAATCCAGCGGTCGAAGATCAAGCCTCCGATCGTGCCCACCGAATGGGACAAGTGCGTCCGGTGACGATTTATCGAATTGTGGCAAAGAATACAATAGAGGAAAAGATTGTTCAATTGCATCAACAAAAACGAGATCTAGCGGATAGCTTATTAGAAGGTACAGAACTCAGTAGCAAGATTACAACCGATGCTTTGATTAGTTTGATTCAAGAACGGTAATCGTTAAGTCCCTCTTGTTGTCTAGTAAGCTGTTACCTAGCAAATAATTCACAAAGCTCAATGGTTTTGACTTGTAAAACTGAAGTCTCATCACTCGTTCGTTTAAGCTGATATTCTAATTCCATTAACAATGGCAATGTTTTTCGCAATGCAACCAAAGACATGGGAGCAATATCTTTGCGCAAAAAGTAGAGCTGCTTTGGATTCTTAATCTCAGCCGCTGCCGCGATCGCACTATCATCTCGCTCACCGGATTCAATCATCAACTTCACCCATAAATACTGTCGAAACTGCCCCACCAAAGTTCGCGCAATCACGGGAGTCGGTTCATTTTGCCGAATTAAATCTGCCAACATATCCAAAGCTTCTGCCGTTTTCCCTTGCCGAATTGCCGCAAATAGTTTCAATGTATTTTGACTAGTTGCCGTCACCAAAGGCGCAATAGTCGCAACAGACAACGGCCCGATCGTCCCCAAACTCGCCGCATACAATCTAACTTTTTCCAATTCACTATGCAATTGACGCGTATTATTCCCCACCGCCTCAACCATATAGTCCACCGCCCCCCGATCGAGCTTCACTCCAATCATTCCCGCTACATCACGAACTTGTTGGGCCAATTGATCTCCCTTCCAGGGTGGAATCGGTGAGAATTCTTGAATCTTGGCGTGTTTTTGTAGAAGTTTAGTTGATTTAATTCGTCCATCCGGTTTGCTATCACTGGTAAATACAAGCGTTGCTGTATCAGGAATCACGGCCAAAGTCCGATCGAGTTCCGCAAACACATCTTCGCTACACCGCTGACCTATGGTTGTATTACTCAACAAAATAAACCGTCCACCCATACCAAATGGCGGAGTCATCGCTTGATTTAGGGCATGAACCACACCATTCGCATAGTCTGGGCCAATTCGGTCTAAATTAAAACTTGCCCAAGATTCATCTAAGGTTTTCGATTGCAACATTTGGACTGCACGATCGCGGGCAAACGTGTCTTCCCCCCAATAAAAATAAACTGCCATACCGTCTCCTGATTTCGCCTGCTCTCAATGTACCAATGATATCGAGTAACGATCGTAAACCATTCTGTTACAATCT
>JANXWB010000094.1 GCA_025351345.1 Synechococcales cyanobacterium GL140_1_metabat_312 | reverse complement strand
CGCCGCCACCCGGCTATACTCTTGCCAATCCTGAACATGCCAAAACGTTTCTGTCTAATTTGCTAGCCGGACAAACTGTAAAACTCATCGGGGATGCACCGTGGTTAATTCAAAGTAAATTACCGTTTTCTGATCCTAATACTGCTGCTGAATTAACGATTCAAATCACGAGTTCAGAGGGAAATCCTAGCGATCGGACCCTTGTCTATCATCCACCAGACGTAAACCCAGCGGGAAAACTATTTGTAATCGGAACTGGGCCAGGAGCCGATCGATGGATGTCGCCGGAAGTGAAACAAGTATTAAAGCGATCGACAGATTGGGTGGGATATACAACCTATTTGAATTTGGTTGAACCCTTGCGGACCCATCAAATTCGCCATGACTCAGACAATCGGGTTGAACTCGATCGGGCGGCTCAAGCTTTAGATTTGGCGGCGGCGGGACGAAATGTTGTGATTGTTTCTTCTGGAGATCCTGGGATTTTTGCAATGGCGGCGGCTGTTTTTGAAGCGATCGAGACCCTTGATAAACCAG
Organism: Synechococcales cyanobacterium GL140_1_metabat_312; assembly: GCA_025351345.1. Taxonomy (GTDB): domain Bacteria; phylum Cyanobacteriota; class Cyanobacteriia; order Leptolyngbyales; family Leptolyngbyaceae; genus JAAFJU01. The sequence continues at coordinate 112,417 of JANXWB010000094.1, read as the reverse complement.
AATGGAGAACCATTGATTTGCAAATTTGTCCTGGTATTTCAGCAATGCAAGCCGCTGCTGCCCGGATTGGTGCGCCCTTGGGACATGATTTTTGTGCAATCTCATTGTCTGATATTTTGAAACCTTGGTCGATAATTGAACAACGAGTGACCGCAGCGGCCCAAGCTGATTTTGTAATGGCGTTTTACAATCCCATTTCCACCCAAAGACGTTGGCAACTCGATCGCACCAAAGAACTCTTGTTACAATTTCGATCGGCAACTACGCCTGTAGTCCTTGCTCGGAATGTCGGTCGATCGGGTGAATTGATTCGGGTGACAACACTCGGTGAATTGAATACAGATGATGCGGATATGCGGACGATGATCATTGTCGGATCAAGTCAAACTCGAATACTAGAACGATCGAGCGATGATTTGCCTTGGGTTTATACACCAAGACGTTATCAAACTGAATAATATCAAAAGATTAATGGGAGATTATTTTAAGGTGATCGATTTCTGACTCGTGTAAGCAGCGCCGCCATACATTACGGAAGAGTCATTTGGGCTGGCCCGATTTTCGGGGACAGGAGGCTACGTGGCAGTTTTAAAAGTAATGGGACTCGATCGCCCATAAAATCTCCTACAATGGAAAAATCTATACCTCTAGTATTTAAAGCCTCTAATGAACTTATCAAAGCAGCTAATCAATTCGATGAAACGGACCTCGATCGCGCTATGCGTAACGACGATCGGTCTATTGAGCGGACAAACGCTATCCGTAATGGCTCAGCCTCGGATCTGTTATGAAGTGCAGGATGCGGATGGTTCGGCCAATGTACGCGATCGCAATTCTAAAAAGGTAGTGGCGCAGATTGATAACGGTCAGCAGGTTTTGACTGATGGAGTGGTTGGGGATTTGGTGGTGTTAGCGGAGCCACATAATCAGTTTGCGATTCATCGGAGTCGTTTGAGACCAGTGCGATCGGGGGTTAGATGTCGTCGGTTTACAACCATTGAGGCAGATGGGTATTTAAATCTGCGGGAATCGCCGAAGGGAAAAATTCTGGGACGAATTCCAAGTGGGATGGCTTTGGTGATTATTGGTGATCTGGGGAATAAGTGGGTGAGGGTTTTGCTGCCGGATGGACGATCGGGGGTTGCCTATTCTGAAAGTTTTGAGATTTATACGTAATTTCGTTAGTCCTCTCAACTAAAGTCCTGTCCAGAAGCTCATAGCAACCATCGGTGCCATCGTCATAATCCAAATATTCCTGTAAGGTCATCTGCCGATCGGTTGCAACTGTCATACGATCGATGTTTTCAGGGCAATGCGATCGTCCTTAAATATAGATGATGCGGATATGCGGACGATGGTCATTGTCGGATCAAGTCAAACTCGAATACTGGAACGATCGGGCTATGATTTGCCTTGGGTTTACACGCCAAGACGGACAATCACGAAATCTTCTGTGTGAACCGTTTACCTTAAGCTTCTGTGTAGTTTTACATATTTTTTCTATTGAAACCGTAAAACGTCCTGATTTAATCGTTCCGGTTGCGTTTTTTTCGAGTAAGCTACATCGCAATGCTATCAACTACCCCCGTGAATAGGAGATATTAACCCCGTGACTGACTTTTCCCTTGAGCGCCCCCTTTTAAATTCCTGCAAGCTCCCTATGCTTGTGATTTTGAGCTTGGTAACGATCGCCCCCGCCGTTCAGGCCCAAGCTGTTCAGGGCGATCGGTTGGAAATTGCTCAAGCGGACAAAACCAGCTATCCCACGATCTTCGTCAATCCTCAAACGGGCAGCAACACCAACAACGGCAGTGATAATGCGCCGCTCAAGACGCTTACCTATGCCTTATCGGTTGTGAATGCCAATAGCATCATTAAGCTTGCTCCGGGCAGTTACACCACCAACAGCGGCGAAATTTTCCCAATTCAACTTAAATCCAGCGTGACGGTTCAAGGCGAACCCAGCGATCGCGGTCAACACGTCTTAATTCAAGGCTCGGGATTGTTCCTCAGCAAAACGTCAGCCCGTCAACAAATCACCGTTCTAGGGGCCGATCGTGCTGGTCTATTGGGGGTCACGGTGTCTAATTCAGATCCTCAAGGCTATGGTCTTTGGATTGAATCGAGCAGCCCAGCTGTGAGTGATAGTACATTCACCAGTAATGGTCATGATGGGGTGTCAATTGTTGGCAATAGCGCGCCGATTTTAAAGAACAATTATTTCTATAATAATGGTGCAAATGGCATCACGATTTACGGAACTTCTCGGCCAGAAATTCGGGATAGTATTTTCGAGAAAACAGGGTTTGGAATTAACATTACTCAAAATTCTGCACCCCGTATTACTGGAAATCGGATCACGGGAAATAAGGATGGCATTGTTGTTCAAGGGAATGCGACCCCTATCTTTCGGAGTAATGTAATTGATGGTAACGAGCGGGATGGATTGGTTGCTATTTCTACATCTCGCCCAGATCTTGGCACTCAAAGCGATCAGGGAAATAATACATTTATGAATAATGGTGGCTTGGATATTAACGCTAAGTCCAATTCCCAAGTCATTCCTACGGCTGGAAATCAATATAGTAGAACGTCTGGTCGTTTGGATGTGAATGCCATTGAAGCAGTAGCGCAATCTCCAATTCAGCCCTCCCCAATTCAGCAATCTACCCAACTAATTCGATCTGTACCGCCTATACAAACGGCTCTTATTCCAGTTACTAGCCCGATCGCTCGGAATGCAGCTCCTGTTTTCAACATCCCCGTTGTTAAGAGCTTGCCGCCTGCGGTCACAATGCCTGTATCCATTGCCAGCCCGACTAGTTCAAGTTCTCCCCAAGAATTCACCTTTACCCGTCCAGATGTGGCATCATCCACTAGACCCCTTAGCCCCACCGCAACCGCTAAGGTGACAACGCCTACTGGTGCGGCATTACCGACCATCGCTGCATTACCCTCGGAATTAATTGTCCCGATCGTAGTGCAGCCCGATTCTGGGAGCCGATCGTTGCCTGTGCCTAAGGCTGCAAAAATGAAGCCAGTAAAACAAATTCCCACTTCACTGACCTTCAACAATCTAGTCTTCCCAAGTACCACAGCCGCAACGATGCCCCCATCGTCTTTACTCCCCGTCCCTGGTTCCGATATTCCCATCGGCAACATTGGCGATATGTCATCGGTCCCCGTATGGCGGCAAGCAGGTCGGAAAATCGATCGTCCCGCTGCTGAACGTCCCGTGGGTGTAAAGTCTCGGGTTGTGGTTGAAATGGTGGATGCGGATAGATTGCGATCGATCGTGCCAGGGGCATTTGCTGTGATGTCTAATGGTAGAAAAGTCATGCAAGCAGGTGCTTTTGGAGACCCAACCAAAGCCAATCAATTGCTCTCAAACTTAATCAATCAAGGCATTCGAGCGACAACGGAAAATTTCTAACGTGACCTCAGTAGAACCCTAGTAGAACCTGCCCCATCGGTCCCATGTTCAGATACACTAGGAAAAATCTATTTCGTAGCGTGCGATGTCCTCCTTTTTTAATAGTTTTCTGATCATATTGCTGTTAATCGTTGTGAGTGGCTTATTTGTCATGTCAGAACTTGCGATCGTATCTTCGCGGAAAATTCGTCTTCAGCAATCAGCAAACCAAGGGGACAAAGGGGCCAGAATTGCTTTAAAACTAGCCAATGATCCAAATAATTTCTTGGCTGCTGCTCAAATTGGTATTACTCTAATCGCCATTATTTCTGGTGCATATGGTGAACGAACCTTTTCAATAATCTATAAACCCTTAATTGATAGTGTTCCAGCATTTGAGAGGTATGCGGAAAGTATTACTTTTTGGGCAGCGGTGTTGACTGTAACCTACATGACGCTTATTTTTGGGGAACTTGTTCCTAAACGCCTAGCGTTGAATTCTCCAGAAGCGATCGCCCGTGTTGTGGCGAGTCCTATGACTATTCTGGCAAAAATAACCGCTCCCGTGGTCTATCTCCTGAGCAAGTCTACTAATTTAATATTGAAACTATTAGGGGTGCGCCCATCCTCTGAACCGCAAGTTACCGAAGAAGAAATCAAAGTCTTAATTGAACAAGGTACGGAAGCGGGGATGTTTGAGCAGGCGGAAGAAGACATTATGAAACGGGTGTTTCAATTGGGCGATCGGCGAGTGAGTGCCATTATGACCCCGCGTGTGGATATTATTTGGTTGGACCTTGAAGATACTGATGAAGAAAATCGTCGGACGTTGCGAGAAAGTGCCCATTCAAGATTTCCGGTTTGTAAAGATGGCTTAGACAATTTACGGGGGGTGATGCAGGTTTATGATTTGTTGATGGAGACTATTGATGGAGAAGAATTAAACTTTAGTAAATCCCTTAAAGCTCCAGTATTTGTGCCGGAAAGTACTCGGGCATTACGATTGTTAGAGCTATTTAAACAAACAGGAAATCAAATTGCGTTTGTAGTTGATGAGTATGGTGTAATTCAGGGAATGGTGACGTTGACTGATATTTTGCAGGCATTGGTCGGTGATTTGCCGTCATTTGATGAACTCGAAGAACCTCAAGCTATTCAACGCGAAGATGGATCTTGGCTTTTGGATGGAATGTTGCCAATTTATCAATTTAAAGAAATTATTGAACTTGAAGATAAAGACTTGCCCGGTGAACATCGGGGTACTTACCAAACTCTGGGTGGATTTGTAGTGATGTATTTAGGCCGCATTCCAAATTCAGCGGATCATTTCAATTGGGGAAATTTGCGTTTTGAAGTTATGGATATGGATGGTAATCGCGTTGATAAGGTATTAGTGGCACCCACTACAAACCCAGCTCATACGCCAGTTTCATAGAAGATGTTTAAAACGTTAATGGTCGTGAAAAATTGATGCGCAATCTCCCCCAACTCCAAGAGAAAAGAGATCCTAGTGGTAGTGTTCGGGACAATCGGTGCGATCGGTTCAGAGACGATCGGCTGGGAGACAATATTGACCCTAGATTCTGTCGTCGTCAAGATGGACTTGATCGGGTAGCTTCAGTTCACCCGATCGATGTTTTGAACTATCTTCTGCCGCGATTCTCCTGTAGCTAGCCGCCCTAAACCTTAAGGCGAGTTTTTTGTATTCCATTACTTGGAAGTTCTAATTGAAAGGCACTTCCTTGATTGAGAGCCGATCGGCAAATCAGTTGGCCATGATGACTCTCCGTGACAATCTGATAGCTGATGGATAGTCCTAGGCCAGTCCCTTGTCCCACTGGTTTTGTCGTGAAAAATGGATCAAAAATCTGATCGCTGACGGCCTGATTCATCCCAATTCCATTATCAAGCACCTCAATGAAGACCGTTTCACTGAGTGGTTTGAATTTAGTTGTAATTCTGATCTTGGGGGAGAATTGTGAGTTAGTTTTTAATTTTAGTTCGATTGCATCGATTGCATTACTCAGAAGATGCATAAACACCTGGTTGAGTTGGGCCGGATAGCAATTGATCTCCGGCATATCTCCGTACTGTTTAAGTACCTGAATTGCGGGACGACTATCGCTCTCTTTAAGAGAATATTGCAAAAGCATGAGCGTATTTTCTAAGCCTTCATGGAGATCTACCATCTTCATTTCCGACTCATCATGGCGAGAAAAATTGCGCAGTGACAGAACAGTCTGACGAATCCGATCGGTTCCTAACTGCATTGACGACAAGACCTTCGGTAAATCTTGAGCAATGAATTCTAGATCTAAATCACGAGACTTAATTTCAATCTCCTCCGGCACCTCAACGCAGAATTTTTCATAGAGTTTTAACAGATCCAATAGCCCCAAACTATATTCACTAATATGCAGCAAATTTCCCGCAACAAAATTCGCAGGATTGTTGATTTCATGGGCAATCCCAGCCACCAAACTACCTAGACTCGCCATTTTTTCCCGTTGAATCAGTTGGGCTTGAGAGGCTTTGAGATCTGCTAGGGTTGATTGAATTTGTTTAGATTGCTGTTGGCTATGCTCTAGTAGTTCTGCCTGCTGGAGCGCCACCCCAAGTTGACTGCCGACCTGAGTCAGTATTGACATCTCATCGGGCCGCCAAGTCCGAGGGCCATCATTTTGATAAACCGCCAGAAGACCCCAGAGACGCCAATCATGAAAAAGCCCAACGATCGCATAAGCCCGTGCTTCATACTTTTCTAGGGTTTCAATGTAGCAAGGCGTAAAGCCTTGAGTATAGATATCATCCGCTATCCGTAACACTGAACCGTAACTAAAAATTTCCCCTTCAGTATTTTGAATATGGCTGTCAAAGCTAATATTTGATAGCAGCTTCACAGTGCACTCACTGACATTCTTTATTAGACTATCGTCATCTATCTGTTGATGTCGGAGGCTTGTCCATTTTGAATCATGATCCTCAGCAACAAATTCGCCGCTCCAGTCGGGATTAAAGCGGTAAATCACCGTCCGATCGCAGGGCACTAGATTACGAACTTCTTGGACTGTTCGGTTAAAAATTTTGTCTAAGTCTAACGAACCCCGAATCCGATCGATCGCCTGAGATACCCGATCTTGCTGTTCCAGAAGACGTTTTTCAGCCGCTTTACCCACTTTAGTGACCTGTTTTAATAGATCATCATGTTGAAGCACCATACTTAAGTTGTCTGCCACCTGCTTCGTAAAGGCCACATCTATGGGTGTCCAATCTCGAGGAACATTACATTGATGAACACAAATTAGTCCCCATAGCTCCGTCCCCTTTAACAAGGGTGCAACCATATTGGCCCGAATCTGAAATTTTTCTAAAAGCTCAATGTAGCAAGGCTTATAGTCCTGTTCGTAAACATCAGAAATTGCGTTAATCCGACCTTCCTCATACAGAAGCGCAAACCGTTCACTAAAACAATGATCCGTCACCCGCATCTCTAGTGCCGATGGTACCCCTGGATCGACAGATTCAGCAATTAATTCTCCTTCCCAATCCTGCTCTGGATAAAACTGAAAAATTCCCACACGATCGGCCTTAAGAATCGATCGAATCTGTGCCACACTAGTCTGAAAATTCGTTGACATCTCAAGTGAGGCTCGAATCCGGGCAAGAACTCCCGCTAAGACATCTTGATAACTAAGGTTAGACATAATAAATCACTGACGGGGAATACACGATATCAGGATTCATGGGAATTATAGTGTTTTAAATGTTGGGATTTCTATCATATCAGAATACTAATAATAATTATCAGTTTCAGCATTGTTCACTTTAGATCACCCTGAGAATTTTGCTGTAAGGCATAGGCTTTAAAACGTTCCATATCGGCTTGCAACGCACCTTCAACTACAGAACCCAAAGACAAACCATCCATCAATTGTCGAATAATCATTGGTACAGAATAGGCCACTGTAAGTTTGACAATGCTGCCGTCTATGCCCCGATCGTAAAATCGAATAGCCCCACGATTTGGCAATCCATCCACGGATTCCCATTGAATGATTTGGTGATGAATCTGCTTAGTAATTCTAGACTGCCATGAAAACTCAAGACTTCCCGAAGCCAATTTCCATACCGATAGTTCGGGTTCATTCGGGTTGATACTCACCGAGTCAATCCATTTCATCCAGTTAGGCATCAATTCAATATTTTCCCAAAGGCTCCATACTTCATCGATCGGACAGGGAACTTCCACTTGTACGGTATGCTCTAGCCAATCTTTCATGTCAACCTCTCGTAGAAATCTGAAATTCGCCCCATAATCTAACGAAACTTCCCAGCATCGGTTTGATTTACGGTCTAGGTAACGATTCTAACGTTTTGTGGCTCTGGATTCCAGCGTTACAATGACCAAAACAAGATGACTAAAACAAGAGCCAAAACCTTGCATTCAAATAATTGAGTCCAATCATGAATCTTTACTTGTCGCGATCGCTGCCCTTATCTCTCTTAGCCCTAAGTTTGAGTGCCTGCGCCACCGTACCACTAGCGGGTCGAGGCATCGTCGATCCGCCGTCATTGCGTCCAGTCAAACCGTTGATGGAGGGGCGAGAGAAGGCCGTCGTTGCCAGTAAAGATCCTAAAAGTCTTAGCAATCGAATTAAACTAGAAAAATCAGACGCGAGGTCTAGCAAACCTACTTCATCCATCCCAAAACCCTTATCCAGCAACGAACTCAAAGCCAAGCTCCAAGATGCCGAAGACAAATCCGCCAGCGCCCGTAGCCTGTCCCAGTCGGCCCAAACTCCAGAAGATTGGCAATTAGTTGCTCAGCGCTGGCAGAAATCCATTGATATTCTCAAGCCGTTGTCTACTCAAAACACCTCCATCGCCGCCCAAATCCAGCAGGCATTGACCGATGCTCGTATGGGACAAGCTCGCGCTCAACAAGAAGCTCAAGGATTGCCCAAAGGCAGCACTCCACTTAGAGTCGATCGAAGCAAGTCCGGCAAATCCCAAGGCTTGATTTATGGCGACATTCCATCTCCCAGCCCAAGTCCCTCTAAAGCTCCGACGACCAATCCAACCCAAAATCCAGTAACCTCACCATCTCCCAAGAATTAGCGCTATACTAGTTAAATAATTCAGCTTTTCACAGAGTTGAGTCGCAGTACGGGGCTGTACCGGTTTCGACAGGTTGGCGAACGTTACGCTGTGATACAGGTCGAGAGGGAGTCCACTCTCGTTAATCGAGGCTCAAAACAAATAGATGCAAACAACATCAAAACCTTCTCTCGTAAAGCTGCACCAGTTGCTGCCTAAATAACCTTTTAATCTAGGTTCGAGAGCCTCTGATTCGACTCCGTTAACGATCGAGGAACAACCCCAACGGATGCTTTTGGTCTCGTTTATCGGGTTGGAGACCAACTTAAGATCAAATCTGGGAGTCCTACCGACGGGACATAATGTCGGGTTCCCGCTTCGAGGACTAGAGAAGCTAAACCTGTGAATGAGCGGTGTATTAATACCCAATTTGGACACGGGTTCGACTCCCGTCAGCTCCATAACCATTGAGACCCGCCCTGTGCGGGTTTTGTTGTATCTAGGGTAATGATGATTTTGCAACATGGTGAAGTAGATGCTAAACAATGTTGCAATTGTTAGATCTGGCTTGAAGGCGATCGATAAGTTAGCCGTCAGAAGTGCCCTAGCTTCCCTAGAAATATTGAAAGATGTGGGACGAGATTTAGGAAAGGCGATCGATTCCCTGACTGCTGAGGATTTGGGTATGTGGATTCGATCGAAGTAGACCTATTCAGCAAAAAGCCCTCACCCGATCGCCTGGTCTTCATCAACTTCCAATGAAATAAAAAGAGAGAAAGCTGCGATGATGGATATGCCCCAGGAAAGCTAACACCATGCCATTAGATAAAGATCCTTCTGAAGCAAACGACTCTCATCTTCAAAATAAGCAGATTGCCGTTAGCAATGTCACACGTCAAGGGATACGTCGATTGACAATGATTGGCTTTTTTCGATTCCGCTAATCACTGGGGCTGGGTTTTTAGTCTGGAGATCGCTACCTGCGCCTCAAGTGGTTTTGTTAGGTGCTGATTTTGGTGGCGTCGAGCAACAGAAGTATGACGATGCTGAAGCTTACTTCAATCGGGGGAATTCTTACGCTAATCAGGGCAACTATAGACAATCAATTGTAGATTACAACCAAGCCCTGAAGCTCAACCCCAACTTTGCTGAGGCTTACTACAACAAAGCTTGTGTCTATAGCTTAAAGAGAGAGGTTAAACCAGCGATCGAGCATTTGCAAAAGGCAATTAAATTAAATGCAACGTTCCGGGAAGATGCAAAAACAGATTCCGACTTTGATAACATTCGTCAGGATAAGCAGTTCCAGATTTTAATTGGGCAGTAAGCTCGACTTTATCCATTTTCTGACACTCTTAGTTGACGATGCCTCTGGTATGGCAGATTTGGTCTAGTCTTTTATCGCGTCTCTTAATAAACGATGCAAACTCCACACTAGAAGGGATTTTGTTCTGTTTTAGTGAAGTGAATTTGCGATCTCGAACTTCTTCAGCGCGAATTCTAAGTTTCAAAATGGTTTGAAAAACTCGATTGCCCCATTCGAGTTGGGCGATCGCGGGGTATTTGCTGCCCCTGGGTTGTACCGATGGAAGGTAAGCACGATCGTGCTTACCTTCCAGAATTGCTTCTGCTAGGGAAAGACTTCACCACGAATTGCTTTTGTGGATTTAGTGATGCGATCGGGCCTCAGACTTTGGTTACGGCGCATCATATCGCTCATGGGGAAACCGCCCATACCTTGTTTTTTGGTGTTTGAGCCTAATTCTAGATAATTTCTGTCGATACCACGGAATTTCAATTGGTTTTCTAGCGGCTACCCTCGATCGTTTTTTTGCTCCTGACCTGAGTTAGTTCCCCCGTATTGATAAAACATTCATCGTCAAATCATGCTGCGATCGGATTGGGTATTGTGATAGTCAAATACTGACCACCTAAGTTGCCTGCTAAAAATCAATATAATAAAGTCAATCTGACAGAAAAGTAGTCTAATAAATTACGCTGAAGAATTATCCTAATAACTGGAATAACTGTAGTCACCACACCCATTAATTCCAGTCTTGACTCAAAACTCGATAGAATCCTGCATCAGCGATCGTGGCCCCACGCCGGGTAACAAGTTCGGCAGCAAAAGCTTGCGCCCGTTCTAAGATAGTTGCGATCGGCCATTGCTGACTTAGCCCTAATAAAAATACCGAAGCAAAGGCATCCCCCGCCCCCACCGTATCCACCACTTGAGCTTTTACCTTTGGCTGAACCGAGATGAATTCTTGATTGCTATAGACGATCGCTCCTCTTTCTCCTAATGTGACAATAATTCCCTCAAGGTCAAATTTCTCACCAAACTGCTGAATTGCTAATTCCAAACTTGATGCTTCGGAACCCAACTCAGACAATTCATCTTCATTTCGTTTTACCCAGGTCGCATCATGCAAAAGTGGCAATAATGTATCTCGACTCCACCAAGGCGCCCGCAAATTAACATCCATAAAGATATTGCCTTGATGCCGTGCCTTCAATACATTCAACGCCTTCAATGCGATCGGATTTCGCAACGCTAGCGAACCATGATACAAAAAACTCTGCGTTGTTTCTTGGGTTATGTGCTGCCTTACTTGCTGCCTCCCTATCTCTGGTATCAATTCCAGATCAATAAAATCATAAGCACTATCTACAATAATTTCATAGCAAGGTTCACCATCTTGAAATTCAATTTTCACTCGCCCCGTTGGATGCTGTGAATCAGATTGCAATGCCGCCTGGCTCATCCCCCAATCCACCATTAAATTCTTAATGACTAGACCATCAGCATCATCTCCAATCCGGCTGATCAATTGGGGAGAGAGTCCAAAGGCTTGAAGATGCCAAGCAACATTAAACGGAGCACCTCCTAAAATTCGGCTCCCATCAGGAAAATGATCAAACAATACTTCGCCAAATATATATATGAGTGTATCTATAGGGGGGTGCTTCTGCATTTAGATTACTCCATCCAAGATTGGAGAGTTGGATAATAATGGGCGATGCCTTCCAAAATTCCGGCACTATAATTGCCGTTCATGCCTAGAAATCCGCCACTCGCCTGATAAAAATAGTCAGTCGTTCCATTTTGTTGGGTTTGGAACTGAGCTTGGGCGATCGTATCTTTATCAGCATTCGCGACCAAAATAGCAGGAACCGCACTTGCTAATACAGGTAAATCATTACCACTATCTCCAGCAAAAACCGTATTACTGCTATCAAAGCCCTGCTGTTGCATTAAAAATTCTACCGCATGTAATTTGGTCGCATTAGTCGGCAATATATCCAATAGTCCTATGGCAGCACTTTCATCAATGCTGTAGATTAGCGTAGCCTCAATATTATTTTCTTTCAGTCGATTGCGCATACAGTCCTGGAGTGGCTGCAAATCAGTCTCTAGGGGTAAGTAGTAACTCAATTTATAGTGATTTTGTTTCGCGTTTTCTTGCAAAGTTAAATACGTTAAATCGGCTATGTCAGCAAACAATGATGGCAAATCACTCGCCTTAAAACCCAGCCAGTCTTTAGAGATTTCGGCTTCCCAGCTTGATGAATACTGCCAACGGTCGCCCGTAACTTGATACATCGTACTGCCCACATCCCCAATCACCCAATGGGGCAAAGGAAGATTATATTCTGCGATCGAAGATTGTACTAAAGCAGAATGGCGACCACTCACATAAGCCAAAGTTACTTCAGGACGACTGACTAACTGGGCAAACCTAGCCGCCGCATCGGGAGATTCTGGAGCTTCTCCATTGGGCAATAGAGTCCGGTCCAGATCTGTACAAATTAAAATTTTTTTCATCTTCAAACCCCTATCAACAATAAAAAGAATGACCTAGCTAGATTTAAACTAGAAAAGCTTGGACTAATGTGAGATTTATAAAACCCATCCTAATTAACTCTCTTAATTAAAAAAATTAGCAATTAAAGAATTAGCAATTAAAGAAATCATAGTGCTCGATCGCCTCTAAAATTCCCCAAGCATGGGCACCCTCAGCAAAATAAACCTGCTCAACGTCGTTTAAACCACCCAACTCTTCACTATGTCGATTGGCGACCACCACTCCCAATGTATTGCCCCGCAGCATATCTTCATCACCGCCCGATCCCCCTGTCACCAAAACGCGCTCTAGGGGAATATTCCATTGCCGCGCCACATAGCGTAAAGCTTGCCCCTTGGAGGCTCTAGCGGGCACGAAATCCAGGTACTGACCAAAAGATAGCGTAGGCTGAACTGATAATTCTTGCTGACGTAGCAGGGTTAAAATTTCTTCCATGGATGGGGCAACGGTCTGATCGTAGTAATACGAAATCTTAAATCGACTTTGTTCGCTCTTAGGCTGGATTTTCAATCCTGGCAATGCATCAATCAATCGTCTCAACGCCTGTGGGGTCCACCCATGATCAATATGATGAGTCCAAGAGATATCCGCTGTTAGCCCTGTATTGTAATAGATCTCAGTCCCCAAACTCGTAATCAGAATGTCTGGAATTGGAATACCGTGAGTCTTAAAGATTTTCAGGGCTGTATTTAATCGTCTACCCGTGGCAATCCCAAATATAAATTTCTTGTGATGCTGACGAATGACTTGGACAAATTGATGTAACGCTTCATCATCTCCCAATAAGGTATTGTCCAGCGCTGTAAAAATTGCTCGTTCTCGATAGCCCCCGATTTTAGAAGGTAAGACCGCTTTCGGTAAGGTATTCGATAAAGGTTTTTGGGATAGAAGTAATGATTTAACCTTATTCAAGTAGGATTTTGCATGGGCATCCCAAGAATAAAATTGAGCGACATTTTTTATTCCATTTTCTGAACTGGTCTGCCAAAATTCTGGATTTTCCAGTAGTTGCAAGAGGGCATCTACGATCGCTTGTTCATTCAAGGGATCTACTAATAAACCATTTTGACAATTCTCGATAATATCCACAGGACCACCATTCTCGGTCGCAACCAAGGGCACCCCACTAGCCGCTGCCTCCAATAATGTTAATCCAAAGGGTTCCGTTAATGCAGGATTAACAAACACCCCTTTAGAGAGAGCGACTAATCGATAAATGGCAGCCACTTCACTGGACGTATGATGTTTAGGGAGGGCAACATGACCATACAAATTGTGGGCATCAATCACGAGCAATAGTTCAGTTAAGACGTTTTGTGCGCCTTCATTAAGTTCCCGAATATCTTCCCGGTTTCCCGCCACAATCACAAGATTAGCGAGTTCTTGCAAACGGGGCGATCGGCCATAGGCTTCTAAAAGGGTAATAATATTTTTGCGTTCATCGGGTCTCGATAGCGCCAGAATCATCGGCTTATCAGGATAGACCAGAAATTTCGGTAAGGTTTCTTTAAAATCGATCGCTTCATCTGATTCATTGCCGAGTGTCGGTGGATGAAATTGTTCTAGGTCAGTTCCAGGCGGCACGATCGCCATTTTCTCTGGAGTGTAGCAATCATAAAGTTCGTACTGATCTTCGATTTCATTGCGAGTACTGGTAATGACCAGATCTGCATTATTCAAAGTATCTTCTTCTGCCCCAATTCGTCGGAGCATATTGTAGCGCTGTTCAATTTGATCGGTGGACATTCCTAAGGACAATAAACGACGATACTTATCGCGCCCTAAAGAATGACCTGTATGAATCAGCGGCAACCCGGTTAAATTAGACAAATGGACACCCACATAACCTGCATCAGCATAGTGACTATGTAGAATATCCGGCAACCGAGGTTGATTGTGTAAGTAGGTGATTAACCGATCGGTAAAACCATCCAGATGCGCCCACAATTCTTCTTTGCGTATGTATTCCTCTGGCCCTGCTTCAATTCGGATGATTTGGGCGTTTTCACCTAAGCTCTCAGTTTCAATCCCATAATCTGCACTCACTGAATTATCTATGATACGGCGGGTAACTAAATCCACTCGCTCAACATTAGGTTGCTTGATTAATGCTTTCGCTAATTCAACTACGTATTTAGTTTGTCCACCAGTATCCGCATCCTTGCCTAATTCCAAATTTTGGCCTCGAATCAGTCCATGAACACTAATCAGAACAATGTATAGGGGCTTGCTATTAATATTATTAGACATAAATTTGATAATCCAATTTATGACACTACTGAAAACAAAATCAAGGGAGTCAGATTAATTTAGTCTTAATTAATGTAGTTTTATCTAAATCTTTATAAACTTTTCTCCCATCGCGCGAAGCCAGCATTGCGTAAAGATTTTCTGTCTTTCATAGTATTTCTAACTCTTGAGCGAGCTGTTAATCGCACCATATCATCAGAATCATAAGTATGACAAATTAGCTACCCGCTAGAATATCTAACAGATTCATATTAGCCTAGGCAAACGGATTTCTTGCTCTTGGATATTAAACAATTACTACAATCGGCCAATTCGAGTGAACAATTAACTCAGCTAGATATTTTAATGTCAGTATTAGATAAGATTGAGGGGATAGAGGAGGCAAGACAGGAAAAAGTGATGAGCTAAATGAGAAGTTGCTGTCACGCAAACGATCGTTTCTTGAACACAGTGGACCCAAGCTAGGCCGTCAAGTAAAACAGGCTATTGTCGGATCCACTCTGATGACGATGGATAAGTTAGCTACTAGCAGGCCCTTAGTAGATTGGATATATTGCGATCAATTGGATCCGATTTGGGAAGAACGATCGCCACACTGAGCCATAACGACTTTATCGGTGTTTTCTCTGCCCGATGAGACAATCTCAATGACTAGCAACAGGTTATCGTCATGCCATAGTTCCACAATTTTCAGTGTGATTAGGTCTGGCATTGAATAACATTATTTTAGAAGGCATTTTAGAAGGTAACAGGGCGGGGTTTGGTAGGATAAACAAGGCGGTCAACGATCGTTCACTTCTCAACTCCATATTCTAAATTCTTTGCCATGACTGACGATCGTCCCTCTGAACTCACTCAACAAATTTTGGAACTGGAAGCCAAACGCGATCGGCTCCAGATTGAAATTGCGGAATCCCAGGAGTATCTTGCGCGGTTCATGCAGGATAGTTTAGGGGATCTTGACCGTCGTCGTCAGGCATTGCAGCTTTCAGTGGATCAGTTAGAACGCCGCCAGATCCGAATTCAAAATGAAATGAAAGAAACCTTCTCTGGGAGTTCTCAAGACATTGCTATCCGGGTTCAAAGTTTTAAAGATTACCTCACGGGGAGCCTCGAAGACCTAGTTCTGGCGGCCCAAAAACTCGACATCGGTCGAATTGAATCTGAAATTGTGCCCGCCCCCTCTACGATCGCTCCAACCGTAGATGATTCCCTACAGGATCCTCAGTTTGCCCGCAGTGTTTATGAACAGCAAACTGAAAAGATTCGCGCAGTGATTAGAATTTTTCGGACCGAACCCGACTATTACGGACCTGTTTGGAAATTGCGACGCACCTTTGAATCGATTCACGCCGATCGGATTAATGATTGGTTCTTCACCCAAGGTGGCCGAGGATCATTGAAGTCATTGGGTTCAAGATTGCAAAATATTCTCGTTGCATCGGCAGCTATTTCTATTCTTTATAATATCTATGGAGACAAACTTCGGCCTTTGGTTTTGGCCAATAGCCCCGATCGGTTGGGTGAATGGCGACGAGGATTGCAGGATTGTTTGGGATTGCGTCGCGATGACTTTGGTAACGATCGGGGCGTGATGTTGTTTGAATTGCCGGAAACTATGGCAGCTCGGGCCGATCGGCTTCAGCAAGAAGGAAAAATGCCCTTGATTATTATTGATGAAACGGAAGATTTAGTGAGTTTGGCATTGTTGAGATTTCCGCTCTGGCTCGCATTTGCACCTGATCCACAGAAGCTTCCCTATGCTACTCAGCCTAACACCCCAAACTATTACTAATGTTCTGAAACTCGATCGGTTTGGTAAGTTCTACATTAATATCCAAACCATTAAATCTATCGACCAATCAAATCTATCGACTTCATACTTTAGAGCCTACCTAGTGTGACTGCTTAGAACTCTTAAAATCCTGGTAATACACATTAAAATTGTCCCTAAATCAGTAAGTCTAAGCCAGCGATCGCGCTTCCCTCTACAATAGGAAGTGAACGCCAGCGCAGTTTTCTTTGGAAGTTTCATGAATCGATCGGACGATCCCTACTCACATCTAGCCCTAGGACTCATTTCAGTCCGCAGCTTCCCTGCGATCGTTGGTATTGCTGACATGATGCTCAAGCAAGCATCCGTCACCTTAGTCGGCTACGAGGAAGTGGGCAGTGGCTACTGTACTGCCGTCGTACGTGGTCCCACTCCTGATGTGCGAATGGCCATTGAAACAGGGACGGAAATGGCGGAAAAATTTGGGCAGAACGCCACCTATGTAATTATTCCGCGTCCCATGCCCAATCTCGAAGAAATTTTGCCCATTGGTCGTCGTCTTGCCGAACTCTCCGCTGGACAAGAAAACAATCGGTTCCGCGATCAGGCCATCGGTCTGATTGAAACACGCGGCTTTCCCGCCCTCGTCGCTGCCTGTGATGCCATGTTGAAATCAGCAGAGGTCACCCTAACCGGTTACCATACCACCGGATCCGGACTCTGTACCGGGATTGTTCGAGGCTCCGTTTCTAATGTTGCCGCTGCGATCGAAATTGGTATGGTCGAAGCCCAGCGCATTGGCGAACTCCATGCCGTGATGATTGTCCCTAGACCGTTGGATGACCTAGACCGGACGTTACCGATCGCCGCTGCGTGGGTGGAGCAGCTCCAGCCTGTGAAAATGCCGATCGCCATGCCCGTCGAAGAAGAACAAACTCGACAGCCCTTGCAGCCGCTGGAACTCCCCATCGCCGATCCGATCGAAATCGAACGCACCCCTACTCGTGAACCCTTGCGTCTGGAAATCCCCATTACGGAGGATCCTTGGATGGTCTCCGAACCGCGCAAATCCAGCAACGCAGAAGAATCAACGTTCCGCATTTCAGAACCTGTCCCCATGGATCGTGATTTGACCCTAGATCTGTGGGATGAATTGGATCTTGATGAACAACTCAAAGCCATCCCGCTCAATGCCGAAGCCTTGGCAGATCAAGAAAAAGAGCGACAAAACAAAGAACGAGAACTTCAGCGCGAACTTGAAAAATCGCAGCGCGAACTCGAACGTCAGGAACAATTGAAAATCGATGAGCTCTTGCGTGAAAAATTTAAGTCGATTGTTCAGCCCGAACCTGAACCCGAGCCGATCGTTCCGCCTCCAAATCAAAAAGCCCGCAAACCAAAATCGAAATCCCCTACCGAACCCGGAACAGGCCAAAAGCCACCGGATAATAAAGGATTCCATGCGCGATCGAAACGTCGTAACGGTAGAAAACGCTAGTCTAACGCCCCGCACCCACCAGATTTTGGTTGCGGATTTGCCGCGTCAACTCCTCCATCAACCCATCCGCCTTACGATGGGCTTCCCAAGTCCCCACCCACCGATCGCCCTCGCCAATGCTCCAATTCCCATGCATCGCATCACCATGCTCTGCAATAGTCCCCGTATAAATCACCACATCGTGATTCCCAGAAAGATAGCGTTTGGTAAACTGAAGCCCCATCCCCGATCGCTCTCCCGTCACCAACGCTTCTCCCAACCAACTATCATCTAAAATATTTCCGCTTAGTGTATTGAGACCCTGGACCAGCGAGGCTTCAAACCGCGTCGGGTCACTATGGGGATCACTATGGGGATCACTATGGGATTGCCAATACGTCCCTAACCAAGTTCCTGTAAGATCTATCGTCGTAGCGCGATCGGTTGTCATAGGACAGTCCACCGTAAGTATCGACTATTGAGCATTAACAGCGTAGAAACGTCTTGAGAGCTTACCGAGTAGATTTATATTTTACAAGATTTAGAATTGACTCTTAAAACATAATTATTATTCAGGACAACGATTTCAATAGTGAGCAGGTAGACTTATAACGTTAAGCCTGTGTTAAGTAAGTAGATCGCCGGATTCCCCTCCCCATGACACGATTTTTTCTTTTTCGGTTAGCTCAGCGTTTGATGCGACTGGTGACTTGGAGAATGGTTCTAGCCTTTTCGTTAGGATTCCTGATTACGATGGTGCCGCTATTTGCGCCCAGTCTAGTGCAGGCGATCGTCTTCTCATCCGCTGAATCGAACTCTGGACCTTCAGATGCCCGAGAGTCATTGGAGATCGCGGCCAAACCCAAAAAATCCGCTATTCCACAGCAGAAGCCTCAACAGAAACCCAACGCGGCCAGTCCACAAAAAGCCAATTCCACCGCTCCAAAGTTAAATCGGAAATCCCCGGCAGGTGCCTCAGGTGGAACTGAAGAACCGAGCTTTGAGACGGTGACTAAAAAACTAAAAAAAACTGAAGGACTCTTCACCCTTTATCGCAACGAAAAAGATGGAAAGCTTTTAATGGAAGTCTTTCCAGAGCAAATTAATGAAAATTACCTAGCCATCATGACGCTGGAATCGGCGATCGGGCAACGGGGTCTATATAGTGGATTGCCCGTTGGTGAATTTTTGTTCAATTTGCGCCGTGTGAATGACACCATTCAATTTGTGGTGCCTAATACTTATATTCGGAGCGATCCCGGTTCGCCCATTTCTCGCAGCGTAGGCCGTAGCTTCAGTGACTCGCCGCTTGAAGCCCTTAAAATTATTGCTACTCATGCCGATCGTAAAAGTGTATTAATTGATTTAACGCCATTGTTTCTAGCGGATTTGCCGGGACTAAAACCGTTAATTTCGGCAGTATTAGAAAGCCCTTATTCTATTGATCCAAAGCGCACTTACTTCAGCGCTGTTAAGAACTTTCCGCAAAACGTTGAACTTGAATCCGTCTATGGTTATGCCGGAAACGGTGACAATGAAAGTATTCCCAGCTTCATGAATACTTTGCCCGATAGCCGTGCCTTTGATTTACGAGTGCGCTATAGTTTGTCGGCATTGCCTGAAAAGAATGGCTATCGTCCAAGAATGGCCGACGATCGGATTGGATATTTCCTGACTGCATTTCAAAACTTTGGCAGCAGCATTCCCCAAAAACCCTTTATTCGCTACATCAATCGTTGGCATTTAGAAAAAGCAGACCCCACCGCCCAGCTTTCGCCCCCAGTTAAACCCATTACCTTTTGGTTAGAAAATACAATTCCGCTGGAATATCGAGATGCGGTTCGGGATGGCGTTTTGATGTGGAATGAAGCCTATGAAAAGATTGGGTTTAAGAATGCCATTGACGTGAAACAAATGCCCGATAATGCAGATTGGGATCCTGCTGATAGTCGCTACAATACCATTCGCTGGTTCACCTCCACCGATGCATTCTATGCCATGGGACCCTCTAGAACTAATCCATTGACGGGTGAGATTCTAGATGCGGATGTGATCATTGATGCAAACTTTATCCGATCGTTAAAGCAAGAATTTCGGACGGTAATTGAAAGCAATCAATCTCGCAATTTGCCATTGGTGAGTGCGATCGCTGGAGAAAGTAATCTTTGTGCTGATCAGATTACGATCGGTAAAGACTTTAAGCCTGTTCAGAAAAAAGCAATGCCAAGACTGCGCTTTTCCTCCAATGATCTGAATTTGCAAGATCTATGTCAAGGAATGGCTACGATGCAACAATTTTCGACCGGTCAAATGGCATTGTCGTTAATGCAAAATGTATTGCCCAGCGATGATGCAATGAAGGACTACGTGAATGAATTCTTACGAGAACTCCTCGCCCACGAAGTCGGCCATACTTTGGGATTGCGCCATAATTTCCATGGCAGCACTATGTTGAAATCGGATGAATTGAACAATACCGAGATCACCCATAAAAAGGGTCTTGTCGGTTCCGTTATGGACTACAATGCCGTCAATTTAGCGCCTCAAGGTGTAAAGCAAGGTGACTACTATACTCATAAAGTCGGTCCCTACGATGAATGGGCGATCGCTTATGGATATAGCATTTCTCCGAGTCCGAATCCTGGACAAGAGCGGGATATGTTGTCAAAAATTGCTGGTCGCGCTCCGGAACCAGATTTAGCCTATGCGACGGATGAGGATGTGTACTCGGATCTCGATCCTCAGGTGCGGGCATTTGATATGAGTGGTGATTTACTCAATTATTCCCAATCCCAGTTTGATAATGCACGAGCTATGTGGAGCCGATTGGATCAGCGATTGCCGTTGCAGGGAGAAAGTTTTAATGATGTCAAAATTGCATTCAATGCAGTGTTTGGTTATTACTTTGGTTATACCCGTAGCTTAAGCAGTTACATTG
Source organism: Synechococcales cyanobacterium GL140_1_metabat_312 (assembly GCA_025351345.1). GTDB lineage: Bacteria > Cyanobacteriota > Cyanobacteriia > Leptolyngbyales > Leptolyngbyaceae > JAAFJU01. Next base: position 91,603 of record JANXWB010000094.1, on the reverse strand, counting down.
GTGGACAATACTTTAATCGATACCGTGAAGGCGATGCGAAGGGACGTTTTCCGTTTGAATCGGTGTCCTTAGTAGATCAGCGCAAGGCTTTAGATCTGATTCGTCGAAATGTCTTTGATGAAAAAGCATTCCAGTTTGCACCAGAACTATTGAATAAACTTGCGCCCTCGCGCTGGAGTCATTGGGGAGTTATGCCCGCGATGTCGAAGCTCGATTATCCCATACTCGATCGGGTGCTCTTTTTGCAAACCATTACCATGGTTCAACTGACCGATTACGATCGTCTTTCTAGAATGCGTGAAGGTGAATTAAAAAATCCATCTCAAACCCTAACCATTCCTGAATTGATGGATACTATGCAGTCGAGTATTTGGAGTGAAGTGATTACGCCACAAGATGGGTTTAAAATTTCACCGATGCGACGAGGACTACAACGTCAGCATATGAATTTGCTAATTGCGATCGCGTTGCGACAATATAATGCGCCAGATGATGCCCAGACCGTGGTGCGTTATGAAATGCGGCAACTGCGAGACGTGTTGACTCGGGCCATGAAAAAGGCTGATTCAAAGGATTTGTATACCGTGGCGCATTTGGAAGAGACTCGCGATCGGTTGATTAAAGCGATCGATGCCCCGTTGTCTAGTCAGTAGATTATTAGTAGATTGGCTATAATCTCGATCCCCCTAAATCCCCCTTAAAAAGGGGGACTATGAAATTAAGAAAGGGTTCTATTAGGCCAATACTAAGCGCATGAATCAAAACCTCCTCTAGTAATTTAGAGGCTGCTTCCTTTAGGGATTACGATCGTCCTAGTTTACGACAGTTCCGCTCCCCTCCCACTGCATTAACCGACTGAGCATTGAGGCTGGACGCTCTTGATAACCCCAAGCAAAACCATGACGAAACGCAGCTTCTTGGCAAGCTTGGAGTTCTTCAAACCCAATAATATCGAGCGTCAAAAGATTCTCATATTCCTGAGTCAATCGAACATTATGCAATCCAGCATTATCTGTACAAATTGCAATATCAACACCCGCATCAAAGCAACGATCGAACACCACCTTTAATTCAGAAATATCTTTCAATGTTCCTGTTTTTGGATAGGTTGAAGGACACACTTCCAAACATTGACCACTAGCCGCAATGTCTTTTAGTAATTCAGGATACTTCATCGGAATTTGAATCCCGTGACCAATCCGCATCAAATAGGGCAGCAATTCAGGATAACAACCATTTACCGTTTCATACAAATGTCCTGTCGTGTTCACCCCATGATTTCGGGCATAGGCATAGAGCTTAACAAACTCATGCATCCGCTCGGCATACAACCGATCGCTCCCTGCCAAGTCAATGCCACAGACAAATTGCGGATGATTAATCGCCAAATCTACGATCGCCTTATTAACCTCATAGGGTAACTTAGTATGTAGACAGACAATTTGGCTCATTACAATCGGATATTCCACCTGACGAGCCGATTGACCAATAATCTCGATGATTTGACTCATTTGCTCAATCCGATCGCTCTGAGACCGCGTTTCATCGGTTCGCAAATAAGGAGTCGATCGGAGTTCTAGATACGCCAGATTTTCAAAAATATACGCACCTCGCAAAAGCCGACATATAAAATACGGCAAACTTTCGGGCGTTTGGACTTTTTCTACCAAACTATGAAGCTCAAGATACTCTTCTAAGGTATTTCGCGGACGAGTATAAAACGTTTCAAAATTAGCATAAGTCTCATACTGAGCCGTCAGACTAGACTGACTACGCTCTAAATAACGCCACAGAATTCTGGGTACGACGGAGCCACCTAAGTGACGATGAAGATCTGCATACAGAGCCACAGGATACCTCTTTGGGGATAACTAGAAATAGATTGAGCGATAAATAAGTGCAATACTTACTTTGAAATTAGCCTACGTTCATCTAAGGTTAGCTCAGTGCAGATTGTTCGTAATCTCAACGACAATCCAGTCTTAAAATGAACATATTGACGATATAGTTTTCCACGATCGAATCGAAGAATAAACCTATCAAATATAGACAAAATAGTGCGGACAAAATAGAGGATATTAACCCAAACACAGATACCTTAATCTTGATAGTATTTAGGATTCCTTAACTAAGTATGATAGACATTTTTTCAGGAATTAGCCATAATTTTAGACCATAATTTTAGATAGTGTTTTCATGTTAGGACATCAACACTTTAGGTTAGTGAGTAATAGAGCTAATTTGTGTCGTGTTTCAACAAGAATTCTTAAAGCTTTCTAAAGAACGCAGATTTCCCATAGCCCTGACGTACCTTAGATGAATGCAACTACTTTATTAGATTTGCTGGAGTGACCATGCCCTCTCAATCAAAACGTGTCGCTAATAAATTACAACCTAAATCTGACAGCCTAGTGCAATCAGTATCGCCGAGTTCCTCAGAACTTATCACTTCAGCGATTAACTCGATTGCCATCCCCAATCCTCCTCACGAGCCAATGGCCTGTAATGTCCTAGAAAAAGTTGTTGAAGTCGATCGGCGAGTTTATGCAGCAGCAGAGGAATTTCCGATTCCCAGTTGGGGCTGTAGCTTTAGCGATCGGATGCAACAGACCTTGACGGTGAAAGATGACGATCTATTTTTAATTACAGACACCTTAGGAAACATTTCAGGCTGTTTGGATGATGGCGTTGTCACTAGCATGGGTCTATTTTGTCGTGACTCGCGCTTCCTGAGTCGGCTGGAATTACAACTCAACAACCGATCGCCCATTCTCCTCAGCAGCACCGCCCAACGGGGGTTTTCTCTGTCCGTCCTCTGTGCAAATCCGCGTCTAGATGATATCCCAGCCGAGACCATTGGAATTCAGCGGGAATTAGTATTAAATGGCGGATTATTTGAAGAAATCACCTTGACTAACTACGGATCAGATTCCATATCATTTGATTTGAGTTTGAGCTTTGATGCAGACTTTACTGATTTATTTGAAATTCGGGGCTTCGATCGTAAAGAGCATGGCCAACTACTACGGCGAGTCGTGCGACTTACAACTAACGATCAATCAACACCTCCGGTTGAAGCCTATGCACTGTATGAAGACCCAAGCGAAATGAGCATGGCCTACCAAGGTCTGGATGGCAGCATCATGGAATCTCATATTCAGTTTTTCCACAACCAACCCCAAGCCTTCAAAGGCTACACCGCCCTCTGGCATATTGAACTGGAATCCCATGCTACAGAACGCCTCAGTTATCGGATTAGTTTGCTGACCAACAGCCAACCTGTTTCCCGCGTCCCCGTGCCCATGACGTTAGTGCAGGCGAAGGCCGCAGAAATGATGGAGGAACAGGAATGGCGTGCCTCAGCCACCCAAATTCGCACGGATAATAAAGCCGTTAATCAAGTCATTGAACGGGCAGAGCAAGATATTTATTTACTACGGCAGACGTTTGAAAAAGGGAAAGTCCTATCAGCCGGAGTTCCATGGTTTTGTACCCTATTTGGTCGAGATTCTATTATTGCCGCGTCTCAATGTTTAGTGCTCAATCCATCGATCGCCCGTGATACGTTAACCGTGCTTGCTCATTACCAAGGAAAATACGACGACGATTGGCGGGAAGAAGAACCGGGAAAAATTCTCCATGAAATTCGTCTTGGGGAGCTGGCTCGCTGTGAAAAAATTCCCCATACGCCTTATTACGGAACCGTTGATGCAACGCCGCTGTGGTTGATGTTGTATGCGGAATATTATGCGTGGACGGGCGATCGGGAAACAACTGAGCGGTTGTGGGAAAATGCATTGATGGCGATGCGTTGGATTGATCGGGAAATTGCGGAAACAGGTTATCTCAGTTATAGCAAACGATCGAAGCGCGGTTTGATTAATCAAGGCTGGAAAGACTCTGGAGATTGTATTGTCGATCGCAATGGCAAAATGGCGATCGGGCCAATTGCATTGTGTGAAGTTCAAGGGTATGTCTATGCGGCAAAAATGCGGATGAGTGAACTGGCTCATAGTCGAAAACGGCCTGATTTGGGCGATCGTTGGAGGGAGGAAGCGGAGCAATTGAAAGAACGATTTAATAGAGATTTCTGGATGGAGGGTGAAGGATTTATTGCTTTAGCGCTTGATGGCGAGGGCAAAATGGTGGATAGCATCACCTCAAATCCTGGCCATTGTTTGAACCTTGGAATTTTAGACAATGAGAAAGCTAAAAGTGTCGCTGAACGTCTCCAAGCGCCTGATATGTTCAATGGTTGGGGGATTCGGACTCTCAGCAGCTTTTCTCCGGCTTACAATCCTATGGGGTATCACTTGGGTTCTGTGTGGCCCCATGACAATGGCATGATTGCCTTAGGATTACGATCGTTGGGCCATGTGGATCATGCTTTGGAGCTGGGTCAAGCGTTGTTGGATATGACCTTGCGCCAACCCTATCAGCGTCCACCGGAGTTGTTATGCGGTTATGAACGTCAGGGCGATAGTGAACCTGTGCGCTATCCTGTGGCTTGTTCTCCCCAAGCATGGGCGACGGGAACGGTGTTTCAGTTGTTGCAAATGATGACCAATTTGGTTCCTGATGCACCTGCAAATTGTTTACGGATTATTGATCCGGCTTTGCCTGCGAATATCCAACATTTGACGATTACAAATTTACATGTGGGATCGACTTTGGTGGATTTGGAGTTCATTCGTCAAGGCCCATCGGCTAAAGAACGCAGCGGTACGACGACTTCTTGTCGAGTTATTCGGAAACGTGGGAATTTACGGGTTGTAATTGAGGCTTAGGGCATCGTGTCTTTCTGAACATGGGGTCGATCGTAATATTGGCCTTATGTTTCTTTAGGTTCGGAGTTAGGTTCGGAGTCGTTTCTAAGTGATAGCAATGTCGTTCAGGCAACGCATATCCGCAACTCAACGCTGACCAATTTGTTTTTTCCAAGCCGCAATATTACTCTGGGCTTGAGCATAAACCGCAGTCCCCACAGGAATCCGTGACGCTAGACTAATGGCACCGGGCGCATCGTAAGCCACCTGACTCAGAGCTGCATTCAACACCTGACCACTCCATTGTTCAATCCACTGCTGAGCTTGACCACGACTTTTCTCAGACACTTGCTGTGCGATCGAAATAGCGTTCAATAGTTCATCCGGACGACCGCCGCCGGACTGAGCCATAGCATTGGCTTGGGATAATAACGACTCATCTTGTCCGAGAGGTGTATCCGGAGTAGTCGGTTGAGGTGTGGTTGGAACGGGAGAATTATCCTGAGACTTAAGCGTCGCAGACCAGCTTTTGATTTGGGCTTGGGCTTGGGTATAAAGCGGACGACCAGATTGAATTTGTCGGGCGAGGTCAATGGCCGCCTGAATACTGGTTTGATCGCTCGATGCCGCGATCGCATTCGCTTGATCTAGTATGTTTTGATCTTGAGTTGTTTGCAATTGGGTATTGTTTTTATCAATAAAGGCACGGGCTTCTTTATATTTAGGATTAGAAAATCCAATCGCTCCAGCTTCTGCGATCGCCGCCTGTAATGCATCAGGACTCCCCGACCGAGCTAAATCACGGGCACGATCGAGCTGGGCAATGTCTCGGGATTCTGCTTTCCATTGAGCCACTAGCCTTTGGGCACGATCGTAGAGTGGCCGCCCAACTGGAATTCGTTCTGCTTGAGAAATCGCATCTTCAATTTCAATCAATTGGCCTCTACTTGCTTTTGATTGTGCATTCACCAAGGCAATGAAATCATCCACATCCTGTTTGTTCTTAATGCTATCTGGAATCTTATTAGCAATTCTTGAAGCTTCATCAAAAGCTCCTCTATCGGCTGCATTTTCCGCTAAGGTCATCAGCCGTTTGCCAATGCGGGGTTTCATATCTTGGACTTCTTGATAGAGGGCACTTTTTTCGGAAATAGTTTCTAACCCTTTGAATGCTTTTACTAATTCATCGGCATTGCCATTCTCAATAGCCCGATCGGCTGAAGCCAATTTAGTAATTTCATCTTTAGCCGTCGCAATGTGTTCGCCAATTTCGGTATAGCGCTGAGTTTGCCAATAGGGATTATCAATAGCCAGTAATTTAGTTGCTTCATTAAAGGCATCTTTCCAATTACGTTTTAATAAAAACTTATCAACCTTTCCAACAATATCCTCGGCTTCTTTCCACACTTTTTTCCAAGTCGTAATGCGTTCTTCAACTTGCTTTGCCGCCGCCGCATGGGATGGGATTTTTTTTGCAGCGGCGATCGCTTCGTCTAGTTTCCCAGTATTAAATTTGTCCTGTGCTAGATCTAATAAATCATTTGACCAGTCTTCAATCCAATGACTGGCTTCTTTATAGAGTGGATGATTCTCTGGCAATCCACTGACCAATTCGATCGCCTCAATCAAATCTGGCACCGTATGTTTGCCTGCTGCAATTTGGGCACAGTGGAGACGAATCGAAGCCGTGGCTAAGGGCCAAAAAATGGATGGACAATTGGGGATGGCGGGGAGCTTGAGAATAAATGCGATCGAAAGGGTGGTGAGGCTGGTGGTGAGAATTAAGCCTGCAATGGTAACAAATCGCCAGTCTAGAACCAATCGCTTGGCGCGGGACAAGCGGGATAAGCTCAATTGTTCGGGCTGCGACGATTTTGGCTGGGGAGGTTGAGGAGATTTAGGATTTGTAATCTGGCGTTTGACAACCATAGCGCTCTAGTGTGACGGAGTGAAGATGTCCAAGGGAATCCGAATAGACTACCTAGCTAGATTAGTCAGGATTGACTGTAAGCTTACTCTTCAATCCGAAAAACGCCAAATTTTTGTCACGAATTAATAGCTTGGGTTAAGTTCAGATTTGATCGTAAATCAATCATCGATCGCCCTATTCGATAGTATTTGGTCTAGATCTCGCCGAAAATATCCCTGTAGCGTGTGGGGTTTTCGGCGAGAATTAGGGCTAAATGCTTGAGATGCTTAGGAAATAAAGCTCAAGCTAAACTGTCGGGATGGATAGGCACAAGATTGCCTTCATTCGTCAACCCTAGAAAAATTTCTTGGCCAATTTGGATAGTTTTGCCTGATAAGGAACAATGTTCCGATCGTTCTGCTTTTGCATTAATCGTAGCGCGGATATCGGTGGAGGTGATGCTTGGGAGGAAGTCCTGCGATCGCTGTTGGACAAAATTCCAAAGCACATCTCTGATGAGAGCCTGATAGCCTTGACTGCCAGAAAGTCCTTTTAGTCGTTCTTTTAGCTCCCGTTCTAGACGAATGCTGGTGACTTCCATATCGGTGGTAGAAATTCGGGTGAGGGCGTGCATGGCGGACAGCTCCATTGGTAATAATGTGTATTACGAGTGTAGTATTTTATTTGTAATCTGTCGAAGTTTTGTACTACAGTTCTAGGCTCTTAATCAATTGAAGAAGTTGGGGGCGATCGATTTTGCCTTGAGCATTGCGCGGAAGTTGGGCAACTTGGATCCATTGTTTTGGGTATTGGTGGGCCGATCCGCTCCAGTTTGCTTTAGTCAAACCTTCCCCCAAAGTCCCTGCCCAGACCGCCACAACACGCTGGCCCCATATTTCATCCGGCACCCCAATCACACAAACATCCTGAACGAGTCCTGTCGCACGGATCAGCGCTTCAACTGCACTAGGGTAGATATTTTCTCCGCCTGTAATAATTTTGTCGGTGCTGCGTCCGATGATGTGAAGATGGCCGTTTGAGTCAAGGTAGCCGAGGTCGTCGGGACAAATATTCTCAACCCCGAGCATTTGGGATTTCGATTGAATTTGAATTCGGCCAATTTCGTTTGGAAGACAAATTCCATTGCTATCATTAAAAATTTGAATTTTTACGTGGGGAAGCGGTTTTCCGACGTTGGTTTGACCTGCGAGAAATTCACTGGGCAATAATGTTGTAACTTGAGAAGCGGTTTCCGTCATGCCATAGGTGAGGGCGATCGGTAATTCTTTTTGTCGGGCGATTGTTAGCAAACTTTCCCACGTCGGTGCGCCGCCCAGAAGAATGGTTTTAAATTGCTTGAGTTTGGGTTGATTGATTAGGCGTTGTAATTGAGTGGGAACCAGAGAAATAAAGAATGTTTCTAATTCAATATCGGGAAATTCACCTTGTTCAAGTTGTTTCCAATCCCAACTGATGAATTGGCCATGGGTTAGGTACGATCGCAAATATTGCATTAATCCACTTACATGATGCAATGGTAAGGTACAGAATGAGTTAATTTGATTAACATTAAAATGCTGTTGCATTCCATACACAGATTCGCTGAGGGTTGTCCACGTATGAGTTGCAAATTTCAGTTTTCCTGATGTTCCGCCTGTTGGGATATGAATATGACATTCACTTGCTATATTAGTTTGAGCATATAATTGAATATTTATTTCAAATTGATCTAATTCCGATCGTCCCCACAGTGGATTCCCTAAAAAAATTGATCGATTTTCTACGATCGATGTCCAAAATTTCACTAAAAATGTGCCTGGATCAGATTCTAAAATCCCGACGGGTTGTCTAATTGTTTGATCAAAAAAACGATCGGTTCCATACCCCAAGGCTCGCTTGCTTCCCGATTCTTGAGCTAACTCTTGAGCCAATTGCAATCCCGCCCTACGTCCGATCGGGGTTTCAAAGACTGACGAAAACACTAAATCTAATGTATGAGTTTTACAAAATTCTCGCAGTTGAGAGGGCGGACCTGCGATCGCGGGTTTAACAATAAAAATTCCGCGCCAACCTCTATTGTAACAATCTTCAAGTTGAGTATAGGTCGCGATCGATTCATCCAAGGCGATCGGGGTTTTGTACTCCTGACTCAGTTGCAACATTAAATCAAATTCATGAATACCTAAAGGCTGCTCTAGATATTCAATTCTTGAAGTAATACGATCACATTGATCGAGCCATTGGTTTGCTTGTTCCAAATTCAAGCCAGCATTCGCATCTAGTCTCAATGTGGCGTCATCGGGAAGCACTTGACAAAGTTGTTTGAAAATTTCAAGTTCTGATAGGGGATCTGCGACTCCAATTTTCCATTTAAACGATCGGGTTCCCTGTAAATAGAGTACGTTCCATTCGCCTAAAGCCTTGGCTCCAGCGGGTAATAGGCCAGCAATCGCTCCTCCTAAATTCTCGGGAACGATGAAAGAAGTAAGGGAGGCTAAGGGGAATCCCGCCATTTCAAAGGCAAACTGACAACAAGGATAGTTTTCTGGAATCTGTAACGTGTCGAACTCATTTCCTAAGGATTGGCAAAATGCGATCGCTTCGGCTAATGTTTCTGTACCAAATTCTGGTAACGGCGCAATCTCTGCTAATTGCACTGCACCACTATCATTTGTTATTGCGATCAAAATTCCCGATCGTACCGACCATTCCCCGTGCGCTGTCACAAAGGGTTTGACAAATTTTCTGGCATAGGTTTGAAATGCAAATTTAACCATTTAGCCTAACCATTTAATCATCTTTCCAAAGCTGCGGTTGAACAAATTTATGTACATCCACAATCACATCTACCCATCCCTGCGCTAACGAGTCTAAAATCCGATCGCCCTTCTCTTTTGTCGCCGCTGTTGCATCCCCAATTACACCACTTTTACTAATATCTCGCGTTGTCCAAGGAATTGATAAATTACGTTCTAAGGTCAACAAACTGTCTTCCGGCAAACCTTGGGGATATTCACACACTAACCGATCGGTCCGAACCTGGTCCGGCAAAATCGCCATCATCAGGCTCGTTTCGGCGTCTCCCGCATGAATTCCTAATAGGGCTTCTTTTTCAGTCATCAATTGCTTAGTAATATGGGGAACTCGCCAAGTAAAAAAGGGAAATACTTCAAAATCATCAAATTTCACATGCAAATCCCGCGCCACAATATCAATAATTTGCGGCTGTCCGCCATGGGAATTCATTAATATCCATTTGCGAAACCCTGCACGATATAAGCTTTCTCCCGTTTCCATCAATACCCGAATCATCGTTTCTGCTGAAATGCTAATGGTTCCAGGAAAATGCCAATGTTCATTAGATTTACCATAATAGATCGATGGCATTGCAAAGGCTGGAATACTCGTATCTAAATGTTCTAGAGCTTTACCAATAACAGCCAATCCGATCGAACTATCCACAGCTAAGGGTAAGTGAGGACCATGCTGCTCTATTGCACCAACGGGCTGAATAATCACAACTTTTGACTTATCCGGCATATCGCGAATATCAGTCCAAGTCAAGTAGGGAAAAAAACGATCGGGAGGAATAAAATTATGCATCATAACTATTATAGATTATTGTAGATTTCAGCCTAGACTGTCGATGAAATAATGTCATTATATCTTGTAATACAGGAAATATTGACGAATCAATTTCTTTAATTATTAATATTGCTAGTCCTAGTAAAGCGAAACACTTTATTACAAGAATTCGATAGAGATTTACGGAACTCGGCAAGCCTTACGATCGCGATCGGAGGCAGGTTCTTGCCATGAATAGGCAAAATGACTTAGATCGGTAATATTAGGAAAGCGTTGACGTATTTCGCGCATTTGAATATCGAGGGCGGGCCGATTTCCATACGATTGTTGCCATATGCCTGCAATAATAGGTTTTATGATTGTTTGATTTTGTGATGAATTCAAAACACGTTGAATTAAATCCATAATGCAATCGTTTTTCCCGCAAGTTGCATAGGCCATAGGATAGCGATCGATCGTCTCTGGAAATCTGTTCCACATTTGCAACCGCGAATCATAGCCTCCCCCAACCATTTGATTCGCATCTGCAAAAAAAGCAGCCCCCACCGGAATCTTTGCCTTTTGCACCGGAACACTTGCTAGCGTCACATAATCAACAATCCCTTGCATCGCATGTCCAACCGCCAACCGCCATAGTTCTATTTGAAAAATTTGGGCGCGACGATCGGCGGGAAGTTTGTTTTCTTCCGGCGTAATTTGGCTACCCTGCCATTGAGGCTCAGCCTCTTGGGGATAAAGCCGATCGACTTCTACAACATCTGTCACAGTAATTTTTCCAGTTTTCAAATAGCGCGAAATTAATTCTTTACCCCGATTGTTAAGGCCCCGCTCCATCAATCCTAATTGGGAGGCTTCACCATACACCCACAACTCTTTTACCGTATTCACCACCGACTCCGCCCCGTGTCCTTTTGGATAGCGAATGTAATCAAATACAATACCGTCAGGCTTATATTTGACGATTTGTTCAACTAATGTCAGGAAGTCTTTGCGGAGAACTGGATGATAGGGATCAGCAAATGCTTCGTCTGGATTAAATGTTCCATTTTTAGCACGGGATGCAAGATTAGTATCTATTGTGGTTTGGCCTTTGCCATTACGGGCGATCGTGCCTTGTTTCCCAACTTTTTGAACATACTCCGTTCCTACATTCAATGCAAATAGCCAAGTCGTAACCTTAAGCCCGCGTGCCCGTCCTTTTGTAATCACTTCCCGCAACAGATCTACATTTTCTTGGCCTTTCCCCGTCACCACCGATCGCCAAGCCGTAGGATTTTGATTGACGGGCAGAAGAACTTGACCATTAAAAAAAGTCTCTACAATGACTTCGTTGTAGCCCCTGTTCACAATGTTATCTAAAATTTCGTCCAACGCCCCCGGTCTCGTATCACAAGGATAAAGCCGTAACCAAATTCCCTCCGTTTTGAAATCATTTTGGCGGCGACAATCGATCAAGGTTTTGGCATGACCCGCCACTAATTCGTCATAACGCATTTGGGCCGCAGTATTTCCTGAGAGGGCTGCTCGTCGGCTATCATTTTTAACTAAGATCTCGCTGGAAGATTGCTGGCAATAAAGCGGATAGGACTGGGATCGCGATTGGGCCTGAGCGGGAGATATCGGACTTAGGATAATGGCTAGGATGGACGCGATCGTGAGTGAGAAACGTTTCATAGATATTGTGACCCCAAGTCTATCCAAAGTATCGATTGCTGTCTTTCGTGCCGCAGAACTCAGGATGGGTCTGGGACTGATTCAGGAATTAAGGCCCTAAAATTTTAGAGTCAAATGGCAACATCACTGCACTAGAATTTAGAGAGAAGTTTGAAAAGAAGTCCCAAGAAAAATTAAATTTCAGTGCGATCGATGCAGAGATGCCGTACGATCGGACGCGAGTTCTATTGTTTTAAATCCCCTAACTATCGTTATGTCTGAATCCTGGAATCGTCGGCATGTTTTATCTCTATGGGATTTTGAACCCTGGGAATATGACACGATTCTCCAAACCGCTAGTAGTTTCCGCGAAGTTCTGTCCCGTCGTACTAAAAAAGTTCCGACGCTCCAAGGTCAGGTGGTTACTAATTTATTTTTTGAAAGTTCAACCCGCACCCGCAGTAGCTTTGAACTTGCAGCCAAACGCCTTTCCGCTGATATTCTCAATTTCGCCCCTGGAAGCTCGTCCTTAACTAAAGGCGAAACCATTCTAGATACTGCCAAAACCTATCTGGCCATGGGAACGGATATGATGGTGATTCGGCATCAAGAGGCGGGCGTTCCAGCGGCGATCGCAGCAGAAATGGATCGGCTAAATTGCGGGGTGGGGGTATTGAATGCAGGGGATGGTCAACATGAGCATCCATCGCAAGCCCTATTGGATTTGTTTACCATTTGCACAGCGATCGACCCGATTAATCCAAAGCTCGATCTTTTAAAGGGCAAAAAAGTTGCGATCGTCGGCGATATTCTTCATTCACGGGTAGCTCGATCGAATTTATGGAGTTTGACCGCCAGTGGCGCTGAAGTTCATCTTGCGGCCCCACCAACGCTGTTACCTAGGGCTTTTGCGGATTTTGTCCAGGGCACGACGACCGAGGGTCAAAGACCGACCAAAGGCGATCGTAAACTATATATTCATTGGAATTTGGATGATGCAATTGTGGATGCTGATTTTGTGATGACGTTACGATTACAAAAAGAACGGATGACCAGTCATTTGTTGCCGAGTTTACGCGAATTCCATCAACAATTTGGTATTACTCGCGATCGGCTAAAAATTTGCAATCCCAATGTTCGAGTTCTTCATCCCGGTCCAACCAATCGGGGAGTGGAATTAACATCAGATGTGATGGACGATGGCACGATTAGTTTAGTTTCTGAACAAGTAACGAATGGCGTTGCAGTTCGGATGGCATTGTTATATTTAATGGGAAGTACTCGATGAACTCTAATTTAAATCGTGATCTAATGCCTAATCTAAAGACTGATTCATTTGCATTAACTTTTGCACCACTTTCGCTAGAAGAAGTGTATTCAATTGCAGATGATGGTGCGAATGGTGCAATTGTTTTGATGAGTGGGATGGTCCGGAATAAAACCGATGGTCGGGCGGTCAATTGTTTAGAATATCAAGCCTATGAACCAATGGCGATAAATGTATTTAAACAAATTGTAGTTGAAATTCGGGCTAAATGGAAGGATATTACAACGGTGGTCATTCATCATCGGACTGGGAAACTTGCGATCGGTGAAATCAGTGTTTTAGTGGCGATCGGCAGTCCACACCGAGGCGAAGCGTTTGCAGCTTGTCAGTATGCGATCGATACGTTGAAGCATAATGCGCCAATTTGGAAAAAAGAACATTGGGAAGATGGCAGTAGTAGTTGGGTGAGTATTGGGGCTTGTGAACAGGGTGATTGTTAAGGGTTAGTGGGGTGATTGAGAGGCGATCGGGTTTTCAATAGATCCAGAAGATTATATACATTTCCCATATATATTTTCCATCGTAATCCGATCGCCTACCCGAATTTCCAACCGTTCTTGAGCACTACCACAATTTACCGCAATCTCGACAAATCCATGACTTCCCACAATAGCCACTAATTGCCCAAGCCTCGATTCGGTGTAGTTTTTTTGAATAGGTAATGTGTGATCGGGTAAATGAATATTCCAACACTCCAATGAATTTAAATCCAGTTTCAGATTAGTAATTAGATTGCCAAAACGATCGACTGATTGCACTATTCCCTGTTGTTTTCCCTCGGAATTCACCGGAAGTAATTCTGGCAAACAGACTAAACTAGAAACGTCGATCGCACCGCCTAAAGACTCGATCGCAACCCCAGCAGAAAGATATCCCGCAACTGAAGCAAAAATATCGCGCCCATGAAAGGTAGAACTCGGACTTGAGGTTCGCCAATATTGAGGCCGATCGAGTTCAACAGCAGCAACAATACGCGAATCATGAATCCCCGTAAGAACGCCATTATCAGGGCCGATAAAGATGCCGTCTGCCGTGGCAAAAGCAATAGATCTACGATCGCTCCCAACCCCCGGATCAATTACCACTAAGTGAACCGTATTCGACGGGAAATAGGGATAAGCACATTGCAAATGAAATCGTCCAGCCACAATATCCTGCGGAGCCACATCATGGGTGAGATCCACAACAGTCACCGTCGGGCAAATTCCAAAAATCACCCCTTTCATCACTCCGACATACGTATCTTGAGTGCCAAAATCAGTCAGTAATGTCAGAATGCTCATATCTTATTTTGCTAAAAAATATTATATACAACATTGTGAATTATCATAAACTTCCGCGTTGCAATTTAAATATGTTAGCGTAAAACTAATCAAGTCTATTCAGATGAGTCTATTCACCACACTAGCCCCATCACACTAAAAACAAATTATTATAAAACAAGGAAAAATTTAATGATATTTACGCGACTTAAAAGCTTATTTAATCCCCCTTCGACCTCTACCGATCGATTAATTCAGCTAAGTCGCGAAGCCCATCGAATTAATCTAAAACGAGGACTAGCCTCACGTCTGGCCACCGCAAAAGCACAGGATAATTTAACCCTCGTTGAGCTATTAAAGGCAGAAGCAGAATACCTAGAATCCTAATACCGCCACTTTGTCGAGGTTGTGTTAAAGTGGCGAATCTTTTTTGTCAATCCTTTAATGCAACCCCTCGCTGGAGTGCCCATTATGAATGCTCGTTTAAATCGCTGTACTTCAGTAGTGCGGAGTTTGGTCACGGCTACAATTATCTTAGTTGGAATGAATTCAGCCCAAGCCCAGAATCCCGCCGAATTAATTCCACCTGCTCCAAGTTCGTATGCAGGAGAAAATAGATTGAACACAACGTTGGACTATCCCAATAGTCTACAACCCCAAAATCCGCAAACCTTCAGCGCTCCAAATACAGCTACCACCACAGCGGCATATCGAGTCATTATTCCGAGTGACAATTTAATATTGTTGGCCCAAGCAAAAGCGATCGAACCAACCGCATTTATTCAATTGATCAATGGTCAGCGAGTAATCCAGGTGGGGCTTTTTAGCGCCGAAGCATTAGCCCTCCAACAAGTCGCCCGATTCCAAGCCGCCGGAATGCCCGTACGGATGCAGCCAGGAAATTCATCGAACATACTTGTCACAACAGCGCAAACTTCCCTACCATCAACGACAATACCAACGACCGCAATGTCACCAGAGCCAACCTCTGCAATACCGCCTGCACCGTATTCTCTACCTGTCGGGAATCCGTTCATAGATTCAACGGCTACTAATACTCCATTGAATGCTTCATCGAACAAAGGCTTCTATGTGGTTATTCCAACGGTGGCAGCCGACGTGAACTATGTGCAATCTCAACTCAATCAAGTCGGAATTCCACCGCAATATATTCTTTTACGCGATCGACCCTTTGGTTTGCACTATGCGATCGGAACCTTTAGCAAACGCTCAGAAGCAGAACGACTTTCAGGCATCATCCGCGATCGGACTAAATTTGATGCACGAGTTTATCATGAGCGTTAAGATTGAACAAATGTTAACTGGGGATTCCCATGCCATTTAATTTAAATCAGTTCGCAAAAACGCTATCCTATTTTGAAGCAATTCCTCTATTGAGCAATTTTCAACGAATGTTTAACACCACCCCTCCACCCCCGCAGCAACCTCAAATTGTCCTTTCATCCACAGGTGAAAAGATCTTGTTTGATTTTAGAACCCAAATCGACCTCTCTCAGACTTGGGGTGCGGTGGATGACGTGGTGATGGGTGGGGTGAGTGAAAGTGGCATCATCAAAAGTGTTGAAGGCGCTCTTTTTACAGGAAATGTCTCCACGGACCAATCGGGCGGGTTTGTTTCAGTGCGCACTCGGAATTTTCCAGAGCCACTAGATTTATCGATGTGTCAAGGGCTAGAACTTCGGCTAAAAGGGGATGGAAATCGCTATAAGTTTTTTGTTCGCAGCAGTTTAGGGTGGGATACGATGGCCTATGCTTACGCCTTTGATACGATCGCTGGAGAATGGATTACGGTGAGGATTCCATTTCTTGATATGGTGGCCGTACAGCGGGCTAAAATTATTACCAATGCACCGCCAGTGGATATTAGAAATCTTCGATCGCTACAATTTATGTTGAGTAAATTTGAATACGATGGGCAACTGAACCCTCGATTTACCGCAGGTCGATTTAATTTATCTATTGAATCGATCGGGACTTATTAACTTAAGACTTACCAATACCGGGAAAGAATTTCGAGAAACCTTGAGCTAGAGTCATCGAGCTTGGTATAGTGCTTTAGATTGAATCATAGAAATAGGGAATTTTATGTCTGATAAGAAGTCTGAGACCACGGGCGGAGATGCGATCGATATTGCGATCGAGAAGGGCATTGATTTTGACGGGTCGGCCATTCCATCGGCGAAACTAGAATTGTATAAAAGCGTCATGAGTATGGAAGCCGATCGTCAGCGCAGTGGGGTCTCCAATACAATGCGATCGAGAATTGTGCGAATTGGCGCAAAGCATATTCCTCAAGATGAGTTGAATGCCAAACTGGAAGCGGCAGGATTTGCGCCGTTGAAAGATAAGGATATTGCATTTTTCTATGGTCCTAAATAGATCTTAATTAGTTATCTGAAGTGATTACTAAATCGTTAGTTCCCTTTGTGAAGGCTGAAACTCCGACGATCGATCTGTCTGTGAAGGTCGATCGTCAGGGAAATTTTTTAGTTTTGAAGTATGAGATGACGGGCGCGATCGAATCTATATTGATGGCTGAAGGTGATTTTCCCACCAGACGAATAGGGCTTTGGGAGACTAGTTGTTTTGAATACTTTTTTGGAGTTCCGGGTCAGGATTATTATTGGGAAGTGAATCTTTCAACAGCAGGACATTGGAATATATTTCGATTAGAAAACTACCGATCGGGATTCCGGGAAGAACTCGCGATCGAAGCCCTTTCAGTATCAGTCAACCGATCGGCATTTTCATTGGAAACGCGGTTTAATTTGAGTCTGTTGGGGCTAGAGAAGAGTGAGATTGAGCTTTCAGTGACAGCGGTAATAGCGGATCAACTGGGTGAGATCAGCTATTGGGCGGTCTGTCATGCGGGAGTAGAAGCAGACTTTCATTTGCGGGATAGTTTTGTGATACAACTGAATTCAGTGTGATATTGAGTTTCGTATTAAGTTTTACATTTAGAGTTTAAATCATTCCAGCCAACATTTCATACAGTGTTAAAACCGAAATGAAATCAAGTTCTCCTTTCCCCTGAGCCTGTAATGCATTCATTTGTTCCGCCGCATTAGCACTACCGGGAAGTGAGATTTTTTCCTGCATTGCTGTTTGCAACACAATATTCATATCCTTACGAAAGAGATCCAATTTAAATCCTGGATTAAAGTTTCGATCGAGCATTTTCTGACCATGAACTTCCATCACCTTACTTTGGGCAAACCCACCCAGTAAAGCGTCCCGAACCTTCGCACCATCCACACCCGATTTCTTCGCTAAGATCAAAGCCTCTGCGACTCCTTGTACAGTCATTGCCACAACGATTTGATTACAAGCTTTTGTAATTTGTCCGGCTCCAGCTTCACCAATATGGACAATGTTTTTACCCATAGCTTGCAGAATGGAAAGTGCCCGATCGAAAGCCGATTTTTCGCCGCCCACCATAATCGACAATGTTCCCTGTTGTGCACCAATGTCACCGCCAGAAACGGGAGCATCTAACGCGCTTACTCCCTTGGTTTGCAACGCTTGAAAAATCTTACGTGATGTTGCTGCCGCGATCGTGGACATGTCTATAAA
Organism: Synechococcales cyanobacterium GL140_1_metabat_312; assembly: GCA_025351345.1. GTDB lineage: Bacteria > Cyanobacteriota > Cyanobacteriia > Leptolyngbyales > Leptolyngbyaceae > JAAFJU01. The sequence goes on along the minus strand of JANXWB010000094.1, from coordinate 73,507 downwards.
CAACATTCCAGACAGAACACTGGAAAGAATCCCATTTTCACTAAAAACTATGCTATCGACATCAGGCGAATCAGATACACAAGTAATGATAACGTCAACATTTTGAGCTAGATGAGCGATCGAATCTGCAACAATTGCACCATCAGTCGCGAGTTCATCCATTGCAGGACGGCTGCGATTGTAAACGGTGACAGCATAGCCTGCTTTTAAAAGATTTCGGACCATAGGTTTCCCCATAATACCTAGACCAATGAAACCAATACGATCGAGATTGTAAGAGTCCATAAATGAGATAATATTTTCAAATTTCCTATTTGGAATTGTATATGAATTCTTTCCTCATTTTTAGCCCAGAGACGATGGTCTTTGACCGACCGGAGGGCATCGCATCCCCATTTACTCTAATTTTATTATTCTTAGTCGGCATTGGAACGGGAACGGTCTCAGGAATCTTAGGGATTGGTGGTGGGCTATTGATTGTGCCATTCTTGAGTTTGTGGAATATGCCATTAGTGGAGGCGACGGCAACGAGTTTAGTAGGAGTGTTGTTGAGTGCACTGTCGGGAAGTTGGCGTAATTGGGTAAAGGGGGAATTACAGTGGCGGCAGGCGATCGTATTAGGACTCTTTGGTTTGCCGACAGCGCAGGTAGGGGCTTGGGTGGCCAATCAAATAAACGATCGGGTTTTGGCATTCTCGTTCGCGATATTTTTGATCATAATGATTTTTTTGGTGGAGTACAAAAAACGATTGGGATCGCCGCCAGTAACCCTTATCACCGAGCCACAGAATTTTGAATCCCCACTTATTAACGAACTCATTGATGATCCAAACCTCTTAGTTCCCGTTACTAAAGGAGATCTAAAGGGATCGCTTCCGATCGGCCTCCTAGCGGGATTTCTCTCCGGTCTCTTTGGGGTGGGGGGCGGGGCGGTGATGGTGCCGTTGCAGATGGTGTGGCTGAGTGAACCGATTAAGTCAGCAGTCAGGACGAGTTTAGGGGCAATAGTATTAATTGCAATGTCGGGGCTATGGCGTTATGGCATTCAGGGAAATGTGCTGTGGGAACCGGGATTTATGCTGGCAATTGGTGGAGCGATCGGCGCACAATTCGGCACAAGATTATTGAAGAAATTATCGAGCGATCGGGTTAACCAGTTATTTCGAGCATTACTGATTATCTTGGCAATTTATATGACTTGGCGCGGGATTCGAGGACGGTAGAGATTGATTGTTATCAGTATCAGGAAACATAATTTTAAATTCTTCGGCAGTGACCCGATCGCTTTCGCATTCCAATCGATCGAGAAATACTAACCCTAGAAAATGATCGTATTCATGTTGAAAGATTCGGGCCACAAAATCAGTGAATAGGGTTTGAACAGTTGCTCCAGTCCGATCGGTATATTCAACGGTAATCGATTGATGCCGAGGAACAAATCCACGATATTGAGGCACACTGAGACAGCCTTCCCAGCCTTTTTCCATTTGGGATGATCGATTGATAATTTTAGGATTAATCAGGGCGATCGGCTCCATTTCAGGGGCATTAGGATAGCGCGGCGTGGGGCGAGATGCAATCACCATAATTTGAATTGATTCATCCACTTGAGGTGCTGCAATGCCGACCCCGTTAGCCGATCGGAGGGTCGCCAAAAGGTCATCAATCAACGTTTGCACTACGGGATTATTGAAGTCAGTGATGAGGGATGCTGTTTGGCGGAGCGTGGGATGCCCGAGGTGGAGAATAGTTCGCATAGGATTTAAGATAGGGCCGAGTGAGTTGTTGCAATGGACGAGTTGTTAATCAATGATAGCGACGATCGAAACCACAAAAAATCCGACCGTACCCAAAAGCAAGATCGGACCTATTTACAAGCTGAACTTCAAATCAATTATTCGCGACCCGCATTCACCGGAAATGCACCGGGTTTTACATTGATAGACACCGATTGACCACCACGATTAACCTCGATCGCCAAATTGCTACCGACCGAACTAGCTTCCACAGCTTGCTGCACTTGTTCCGCCGTATCCACAGCTTTATCACCAACTTTCTTAATCACATCCCCCGCTTTTAATCCACCTTGAGCAGCGGGCGAAGAATTCTCAACCTTAAATACCAAAACACCACGATCGTCTTTCACATCAAGATTTGCATTTGGATCTTGATTGATTTCCTTCTTCAGATCGGGAGTCAATGTGGTCATGCGAATTCCCAAATAAGGATGATTCACTTTTCCACTAGTCATCAATTGTTCTGCAATCCGTTTTGCCGTCTTAATCGGAATAGAAAACCCTAATCCCTGAGCGCCCCCACCAATAATGGCCGTATTCATCCCAATCACTTCACCCCGCTGATTTAGTAAGGGTCCACCAGAATTACCGGGATTAATCGCCGCATCCGTTTGAATAAAGCCAACCCGCTTATCCGGAACACCGATTTGAGAACTCGATCGACCCGTTGCACTGATAATCCCGGCGGTAACCGTGTTATCGAGACCCAAAGGATTTCCGATCGCGATCGCCCATTCTCCAGGCCGTAATGCGTCAGAATCTCCCAGATTAACCGTGGGAAGATTGCGTTCATTAACTTGAACAACCGCTACATCCGTGAGCGAATCCACGCCCAAGACCTTTCCCGTAAGTTTTCGTCCATCTCGCAGAACCACCTCCACCGTGTCGGATCCCGCAACCACATGGGCATTGGTCATAATCAAGCCATTATTGCTGTAGATAAAGCCAGATCCCGTACCTCTTTGGACGCGCTCTTGCGGTTGGTCCGGCACTTCTCCAAAAAAGCGTTTAAAGATTGGATTATCAGACATGTCAGGTCGCTCACTGGTTTTAATAGTGCGGGAAGCATTAATCCGAACCACGGCAGGGCCAACACGTTCGGCAGCATCGGCAATGAAATTTGTGAAATTTGAGTCAGTGGTTAAGGCCCCAGTGCGGTTTTGAGCGATGGAGGGATTGGCTGAGGGAGTACTACTTTGAGCGATCGCTGGAGACTGTGGCACCACACGACCACCAAATAAAGTAACCCCAGCACCAATCAACGGAAGCGTCGCGTACAGGGCAAGTTGCTGAAGAGTTTTAGATCTCAGGTTTGGAGTTTTATTAGGGGTCATCATAGCAGCGCAGCTCGTAAAAGATGATTAAGGACAGATTTGTCTAGTCTAGCAAGGGATTGATTAATCACGACTGATTACTTCGCGATCAAGGTAAATTTTATCCTGATATTCAGTTGAGTGTCATAATCCTGTTGGATAGCATCTAATTTAATTAGGCGATGTGGCGATCGTACGTCGGAGGCATGGCATCTAGATGGCATTTTGCTACAGGCAGATTTTGGACGATAGAAATAGGCTGACGGCAAGTCATAATTAGTATTTTGGGCCTTGTCACAGCGACTTCATATCGGCACCATATGGTTGACAACTCAGCCCCCTATTCTCAAATCACAGGTGAATGAATGACGAAGGCAGGCAGGCGAATCTCACGGTAGAATGTGAGTGGCCTGCCCTTTTTATTTTTTATTATTAAGAAGTCAGAGGGAATTCTTTACGAAGCGGCGATCGCGATTTGGTAGATAATTATAGACGGTCCATTTTGGGAAGATTAATGCGACGATCGCGAGTCTTATTTCCCATGCTTCACCTAAGATTAGAGCTATGTATAGAACCAGTGATTTGCATGTTGTTGAGACTCGGGCATTAATGACGCCAGAACAATTGAAATTAGAATTTCCGATGACCGATAAGGCATCCGAAGTCGTAACCAGTACCCGCGAACGAATCCGTAAAATCCTTCGCCAAGATGACGATCGTCTCTTGGTGATCGTTGGGCCTTGCTCCGTTCATGACGTAAAAGCAGCTCGTCAATATGCGGAAAAGTTAGCTGTACTTCGGCACGAATTGCGCGACAAGCTAGAAATTGTGATGCGGGTCTATTTTGAAAAACCTCGGACCACAACGGGTTGGAAGGGCTTGATTAATGATCCCCATCTAGATGAATCCTATGACATCAATACGGGATTGCGGACGGCGCGGAAGCTGTTGCTGGATCTCGCTGAGATGGATATGCCCAGTGCGACAGAATTGCTGGATCCGATTATTCCCCAATACATTGCTGATGTGATTTCTTGGAGTGCGATCGGGGCACGGACGACCGAAAGCCAAACTCACCGCGAAATGGCCTCAGGGCTATCGATGCCCGTCGGGTTCAAAAATGGGACGGACGGCGGGTTGGATGTGGCGATTAATGCGGTGCTTTCCGCGAGTCATCCTCACCATTTCCTGGGCATTGACGTCGAAGGTCGCGCGAGCATTGTTAAAACAACGGGAAATCCTGATTGTCATTTAGTGCTGCGTGGTGGCAAAGATGGGGCGAACTTTAGTTTTGATTCGATGGAGAAAGCCGCCATTCAAATGAAGCGCCAGGGATTATGTGAACGATCGATGGTGGATTGTAGCCATGGCAATAGTTCAAAAGATTATCGCAATCAGCCCATTGTATTAGCGGATTTGGCCAAGCAATTGAACGAAGGCACGCCCTATTTGATGGGGGTAATGATTGAGAGTCATTTAGTGGCTGGGAACCAATCCATTCCTGATGATTTATCCAAGTTAACCTATGGTCAAAGTGTCACTGATGCTTGTGTTAACTTTGAGACGACGGTGAATATGTTGCGATCGTTGGCGGCGGCAGTGAAGGTAAAAGTAACGGTTTAGAAGAATATGAACCTAAACCTAGTAGGTTGAATCTGAGTCTGAAGATATGGGTCCCTCTGGAACTAAGAAAAATCAATTCTTAATTCTGGAGGGACTTTGTTTAACTAACCCAATTCAATTAACCTAGTTTAACTAGCCCGATTTGACGATCCACAGCTTAATTACAACTGTTCCCTCTATTCAATTTCATTCGGGTCTAGGATCCGTTGAAACAAATATCCGGTACCTCTGGCCGTCAAAATCAATTCTGGGTTACTGGGATCATCTTCGAGCTTTGCCCGCAACCGAGAGATATGCACATCCACAACGCGGGTATCCACATGGCGCTCAGGGGTGTAGCCCCAGACTTCTTGAAGAATCTCAGCGCGGGAGAACGGCTCGCCCGATCGGCTCACAACCAGCTCCAGCAAACTAAATTCCATTCCCGTTAACCGAATGCGCTCATCCCCTTTATAGACTTGGCGCTTATTGGTATCGATGCGAATCGTATTGACTTGAATCACGCCAGAACTAGGAATTCCCGTCGTCGAAACCTTGTCCACCCGGCGCAATACCGATCGGATACGAGCTTCTAATTCTTTCGGGGAGAACGGCTTGACAACATAATCATCGGCTCCCAGTTCCAGACCCGTAATCCGATCGGCCACGTCCCCCAGCGCCGTCAGCATAATAATCGGCACATCGGATTCTTTGCGAAGTTCTTGACATACGCCATAGCCATCTAGCTTCGGCATCATCACATCCAAAACCACCAAATCCGGCTCAGCCGTTCGGAAGATTTCGAGGGCTTCTTCACCATCTGCCGCTGTCACTACCTCGTAGCCGATCATGGATAATCGGGTTTCTAAAATACGTCGGATGCTGGCTTCATCATCGACGACGAGGATTTTTTCCTTATGAATTTCCAACTTGGATATCGCTCCCTTGAACCTTGGCTAAGTCCGAAATCAGCAGAACTGTCGTAACTCAGTTAATTTTGGTGTCTTATAATTCATAATGATATGTCAAGTTGCTTATTTCGTAACTTCAAATCCAGTCTGATTCTAAGCTTCAGCCTTCGTTAAGATTTCCCCCTGTTGAAAATCTAAGGCAGCCATTATTTCTCAATGTTCCTTCATCATTTGTCAAGTTTTAAGAATGGCTAAAAGTCGATCGCGGTGGGTATGTAATGACTGTGGGTCGGAGTTTCCGCAGTTTTTCGGACGTTGCCCGTCTTGTAATACCTGGAACTCGCTCGAAGAACAAGCCCCGATTCCGATCGCCGGAGCCAATCGTCTCAGCCAAAACCCGCTGATGAAAATGACGAGAACCCGTACCGGAGATGTCAGTGAAGCGCGTCCGATGGCTTCATTAAAATTGGATCAAATCGAAGATACGGTCTTTTCGCGAATTGCATCTGGCTATGTAGAACTCGATCGGGTATTGGGCGGTGGTATTGTCCCCGGATCCTTAGTGCTAATCGGCGGAGATCCCGGCATTGGCAAATCGACCCTATTGCTTCAAACTGCCAACCGTCTTTCTCTCGACCATCGCACTCTCTACGTCTGCGCCGAGGAATCTGGACAACAGGTAAAATTGCGCGCACAACGGCTCGGCATTGGCAAAACCCACACCTCTGATGATCAGGATGAGGCCGTAGAAGATTTGGAGACTGCCGAGGATTTGATTGAAACCCTAGAAGGTGCCGCAGAAAGTGCCACAACCCCAACGGCCCACAGCACCCGTAGTAAAGCAAAAAGTAAAGCAAAAAAAACGCTGCCCTCAAAATCAGCCGAACCCGCAATTCTTCCCCGTGCATCTCAAAATCTCTACCTCCTGCCCGAAATCGATCTCGACACCATTCTGACTGAACTCGAAACTCTGCGCCCTCGTGTTGCCGTGATTGATAGTATTCAAGCGCTGTACTATGCGGCATTAACCTCGGCTCCAGGTTCAGTGGCCCAGGTCAGAGAATGCACGTCAATGCTGATGAGATTGGCACGACAATTGAATATTACGTTATTTATTGTGGGTCATGTGACGAAAGAAGGGGCGATCGCGGGTCCAAAGGTTTTAGAACATTTAGTGGATACGGTTTTATATTTCGAGGGCGATCGGTTTGCAAGTCATCGGCTGCTGCGATCGACAAAAAATCGATTTGGGGCAACTCATGAAGTCGGTGTATTTGAAATGGTGGATCAAGGATTGGAAGAGATTCTAAATCCATCTGAATTGTTTCTCGGCAATCGCGAAGAACCCTCTTCTGGAACCGCGACGATCGTGGCTTGCGAGGGAACTCGTCCTATTGTGGTGGAATTGCAAGCTTTGGTTAGTCCAACGAGTTATTCATCTCCTCGCCGATCGACCACAGGAATTGAATACAATCGATTGCTACAAATTCTAGCTGTTCTCGAAAAACGAGTCGGCATTCCATTATCAAAACTCGATGCTTATGTTGCATCATCAGGCGGGCTAAGTGTGGGGGAACCTGCGGCAGATTTAGGAATTGCGATCGCAGTCGCGGCGAGTTTTCGCGATCGGACCGTTGATCCGCAAACGGTATTAATTGGGGAAGTAGGTTTGGGAGGACAGGTACGATCGGTTTCTCAAATGGAATTGCGTTTAAAAGAAGCGGAGAAATTAGGATTCAAACGGGCGATCGTGCCCAAAGGCTGTGTTTACACCAGTAAGCTTTTGGAAATCATTCCGGTATCGCGAGTGGTGGATGCCATTTCGATCGCGCTAATTAGTGCAAAGTCTGATGTGGAAACCCGTGATGATGAACTAGCAGGGGATTGGAGTGATGATTAAATTAAAAACGGATGATTAAAAACGTGAGTGTGCGTCGGAAAGTACGATCAGACAACCTCTCATTGCCCTAAAAACCCTACTCCTAAACAGCTCCGTCAGAAGTTTGCGCCGTTGGTAATCTTTGGATTGAGGGGTTAGAACCCTGTGCCGATTTAGATTTTTTGTGGCAGTATTAATTGCTTCATTGCTAGCTTTTTTATGAAATCTTTCAACTTGGGTGCGATCGTTCTTCTTCCATTAACCGCAGTGGTTAATCTTGGCATATCAGTCCATGCGATCGAAGTGCCAACCCTAAACCATACGTTAGACAGCGATTCATTGGATCAAGTCACGTCCGTATCGCAATTGACAGACGTCAAACCGACTGACTGGGCATTTCAGTCACTTCAGTCCCTAGTGGAACGATATGGCTGCATCCTAGGGTTTCCCAACAAGACCTATCGAGGCGATCGGGCATTATCTCGCTATGAATTTGCGGCAGGACTGAATGCTTGTATAGATCGGGTGAATGATTTGATTGCGGCCAACAGCAATGGGGCAAAACGCAAAGATTTAACTACATTACATAACCTTCAAGAACAGTTCGCATCTGAACTAGCAATGTTACGTGGCAAAGTCAATGCACTCGATAGTAAAGTCACAGTCTTAGAGAAACAGCAATTCTCGACTACCAGTAAACTCTATGGTCAGATTGTTGTGGGATTACAGGGAAGTAATAATATAGACATTGACCTGTTTCCAAAAGACGGCATAAAAGAACGATCGGGGCGAGCTAATTTGAGTCTGGGCTACAATGCTCAAATTACGATAGCAACTTCTTTTCGAGGTGACGACTTACTCCTGACTGGATTCCAGACGGGAAATATCTCATCAAGTGCTGGCATCTTATCAACTAACACCGGTCGCCTTGCCTATGAATCTGAACTAAACAATCAGCTTTTAATTAGCGATCTTTCCTATCGTTTCCCCATTGCCAAAAACTTTGGCGTTGTGATTGGAGCCGTTGGTGTTAATCCAGAGAATGTTTTCCGAGGCATCAATCCATTAGAAGGCTATGCCGAGGGTGCATTGTCTCGGTTTGGACAGCGCAATCCTATTTTGAGCGTAGCAGATACTAGTGCAGGTATTGGTTTCGATTGGCAAATTGCGCCGAAAGTTAGTCTTCAAGGGGTATATTCGGCCACAAATTCTGCTGTGACTTCTGATGCTAATAATGGAGGTTTTTTGAATGGTAGCTATACGGCAGGTACACAACTTTCATTGGCTCCTACAAAAGCGATCGATGTAGGAGTACATTACTTGTATTCCCGTAGTCCCAATGGTGTTTTAGGATTTGGTGTGGGGGATACACAATTGATTTCACCGTTAGTTGTTGATAATGTGGCGACTTTGACCCAAGCGATCGGAGCAACGGCAGCATGGCGTGTTAATCCTAAATGGACGATCGGGGCTTGGGGTGGCTGGACTAGCTCTAAGGCAATAGGTCAACCGGGAACCGTAGAAACGACTAACTGGATGTTATTTTCAGCATTACCTGATTTATTTATTCCTGGAAATCTCGGCGGTATTTTAGTGGGTCAACCGCCTAAAATTACATCCAGTACGCTGCCAGACGGCTTGAATTTTCCGAATTTCAGCGATAATGGAACTCAGGGCGGACAGTCTTCCAGTACGGTTCATATTGAAGCTTTTTACCGAGCAAAGGTCAGTAATAACATAACTATTACGCCGGGATTTCTTGTGATTTTAAATCCAAATCATAATGCGAGTAATGACACGTTGATGATTGGAACTGTGCGAGCTAGTTTTCAGTTCTAGTTTTAGAGTTCTAATTTAATTGACTTTCATGGCCTATTCAGTTCAAAATTAAGGAGTTTTAGCGAATGACAATCCCAATCCATCAGACCTTAATCTCTCCGATCGTCCTTGCTATTGGACTATTTAGCACCGCTATAATTCCTGAATGTGTGATCGCCCAAATCACGGTCAGAAGTTCTGGAGTTATTTCCGGGACCGTTCAATTGCCTAATAAAAATCCTAATTTCAATGCTGGCACCACTCGCGTAGACACTGACAGTCAAGGTCGATATTTTCGTAATGGAGTTCTAGTTTATTCGGCTGAATCCTTTAATCCTGCCTTTGTTCAGGTTGGTAATAATGGTAAATACTATGTAGATTTCCGAGGAATTCCTGTAGTCTCTGTTGACGGAATTCTCACATCTGATGCACTTCAGGGCGATCTTAAATTCACTCAACGGTTCAATAATGATGCACCTGTAAAGTTGTGGGGCAATATTCAAGATGAATTGGTTTTGAGGGGGAATTTCGTTGGGACTGTGACGGATCCGACAACGGGAAAACAATATCAGGGAACGTTTGACGTCAAAGGTCAAGGGCCACGCTACAGTGCGAGTAATGGCGGCACAAGTCCAACCGTGTTTGATTTTCAGTCTCAGTATCGCGCCACAGATCCCAAAATTCCCGCAGCGGTAACCGTTCGTTCCTACGGAATTACTGCGGTGCCTGTTTCGTTGATTATTACGGTTCCAACCAATACTGGAGCTAATCCAAGCGGCAATCCGAACGGCAGTCCAGGCGGCCCGATCGCACCCGATGATTCCGGTGATTTAGCTGGATTGTTGAAGGGGAATCCACGGTTTTTTGAGGTGAATCGGGTAGTTTTAGATAAACAAAACTCACCGATCGGACCAAAGAGTCGAATTCTTTTACAATAGATTCCGATCGGATTAGAACTAAGTATGATTTGATTTGAAGGCGCTCTTATCTTGTTCTAAAGTACTTATGTCTAGAAACAAATTCCCTCGAATCATTGCTGGAGGACGTTTTTTCATCATTATTGCGGTCCTCTGCTCATTTATCGCCTCGATCGTGATTTTAATTTATGGTGGGTTTCTCACGTTTCATTCCATAACTCAAATCATTACTCAAGGTGAAATCTCTAGCAAGATGGGAAAAAAATTAGTGGTGTCGATGATTGAAGTGATTGATCTATTCCTGTTGGGAACGGTGTTTTATATTACGTCCTTGGGATTGTATGAACTCTTCATTGATGAACATATCGAAGTCCCCAAATGGCTGGAAATTCGGACGATCGATGATCTCAAAGCTCGATTGATTAGTGTGGTTGTAGTTGTATTAGGGGTTGTTTTTTTGGGACAGGCCGTAAGTTGGGATGGTGAAACTAATCTACTTCCCTTTGGCGTAAGCGTCGGGCTAGTCATTGCGTCACTTACGTTCTTCCTCAATACTCATCGCGATCCTAGAGGACATTAATTCAAGTTTTCGGGCTGACTCACGCTTCGTCCTGAGCCTTGAATAATCGGGGATTTGATGCGGTTAATCTGCCCGATCGCCCACTTGGCAGTATCTTGAACCTCTGGGTCTGAGTCTTCGCAGGCATTTTGAAGCAGTTGGCTAATGCGGGTCAAGCTATCGTAAATTCGGGTCAGATCTCGAATAGCATTTTTGCGAACATCTGGATTTTCATCTTGCATTGAAATCGCAAGGGCACGGCTCATGGGTTTAAGCGTGCGACTACTAATTTCAGATAGGGCCGACAGTACCAAACTTCGCTGACGAGAATCAGAGTCGAGCAACAGGTCAACCATAGGCTGCACTGCCCGTGAATCCCCCCGTCGCCCGAGTTCCCAAATTGCTTTTTGACGCTTAGCGGGGTCTGGATTTCGCAATTCGTGAACCAGTGAATCCATGACGCTGACCTTGGGCATCCGCACCGTGGTTGCGATCGTCGTGGGTTCTAAATCAGGCTGATTTGCAAGTTCTAATTTAGATTCTTCTAGCTCAATGGATGCTGGCGCATTAGCCATTGTCGTTGCATGGGTCGCCTGATGCACAGTTTCTGGTGCGTCAATTGGGAGCGTCTTTTGGGATTTCGGTTGCCAAGGTTTTGGCGCGGGTGACTCTACCACAGAGGCGGTAAGGGTTCCCGTGGATTGTGCTTCAGGCGGTTTGTAGAGGATAGGTTCGGGCGGTTCGGTGATGGGAGCTGGCGATCGTTTTATTAGTAATACAGTTCCTATACCTGCGACCAAAATGCTGCCGCCTAATAGACTCGGAACCCACCAATCTTTGGTCTTTTTGATTGGGGGTTTGACTGTAGCAGCAGGGGACGCAGTGGGAGTGGAAGTGGGTTTTGGTTTGGCTTGTCCGTAGGAAGGCAATGAGACACTGACTAAACCTGCGGCAAGTAGAGCTAGGGCAGGTAGGCAGGGTGCAAATATTTGAGTGGAGATCTGGAAAAGCATAAAAGAGGGGGACGATCGGGTACTAAAACCTATGGGCTAGAGTGCCCTAGCTTCTCAAGGGAATCACCAGAGCGTCGATAAACATTTTATGGATAACGCCATCATAATCGAACAGCGGTGCCACGTACGACAATCCCTCCTGTGTGTGGAATCTCTACGGTTAATTGACTGGGGCGGCCTAGAGTTTCGCCTTGACGAATTATAATTTTTGTGGGGACAGGCAGATATTCAATGGCTCTCAGATATCCGCCGAGTGCAGCAGCGGCTGAACCTGTTGCTGGATCTTCAATCACACCGCCGACGGGGAAAGGATTTCGGGCATGAAATAGGGTGGGGCCTTCTTGCCAAATCAATTGCAATGTTGTTAATTGATGCACGATCATGAATGTTTTTAGCCGATCGAAATCATAGTCTAATCGTTCGAGTCTATTGTAGTCTTTGACCGCCAAAACTAAATGCCACGATCCAGCATAGGCAAAGCTTGGAGGTAAGGCTAAATCTAAGTCATCTAGTTGCCAATTCAATGCGTCTAGTGCTTCTAGGATCATTCCATTTTCGATCGATCGTTGCTGGGGTTCCACAGATGTTAGTGCTGCTTCCCAATGGCCATTTTTTAATTGATTTACGACAACTGGAATAATGCCAATAGTAGTAGACAATTGGTAAGTCCCAGCACCTTGAGTTTGCCCCAGATATACGCCTGTTGCGATCGTGGCATGGCCACAAAACGAGACTTCACCTTCTGGACTGTAGTACCGAATGGTCCGAATCAAACCCGACTTTGGAACGACAAATGCTGTCTCAGAGAACCCAATATCTGCCGCAATCTGTTGCATGGTTTCAGGATCAGGCAAGTGATCACCGACCCAAACGCCAGCAGGATTTCCGCCAGTCGAGATAGTTGTAAATGCAGAAAAACGATCGATCGTCATAGTTAGTTGTAAGTTGAAATTAGTTCATTATGCATTCAGGCTCGATCCCCCTAACCCCCTTGTGAAGGGGGGACTAGAGAAGAAAAACAATTGATATCTGTAAACGAGACTAGATTAAAAATAATTGATATAATCTATCTCTTATCATAGCCCCCCTTACCAAGGATGATTTAGGGGGGTCGAGATCTTTGGTACTGACTAATAGATCTGGTTACACGAGAATATAGCTCGAATTCACCGCCAATGCTCGGCCCGATCGGCTAAGTATTTGGTTAATCATTGCAACGACTTCAGCCCGCGTTGCTTCACGGTTTGGAGTGAATTGGCTAACATTTGGATAGTTGACAACAATACGATTTTGAATGGCTGTTGCAACAGTTAGTTGGGCATCTGCCGGAATGATGGCGCGATCGGTAAGTTTAGTCAATATTGCTGTATCACCCCCCGAAAGTGACAATCCAGCGACTAATGCTTGCACTAATTGCAATCGAGTCATCTTTTGATCTGGATAAAACTTCCCACTGGCATCACCCACCAGAAACCCACCTGACACGATTTGATCAATTGAATCTTTGGCCCAATGGGTACTCGGTACATCACTAAAGCTTTGAGCGGTCCGCCGGGCCGGGGGATTGATGGCACGAGCGGCAATGGTTGCAAATTGCGATCGGGTGATGGGGACATCGGGTTTAAATGTTCCGTCTGCATATCCTCGAACATAGTCTTGCATTGCCATTGACAATATAAAATCTTTGGCCCAATGCAAATCTAAATCTGTAAATTGAGTTAGTCCAATATCAGGTTTTACAATATAACTAGAGGCGATCGCAGGGCTTCGATTGATTGCGACTAATGCTTGATACATTACTCCAGCAAATTCAGCGCGGGTCATATCCCGGTTTGGGTTGAGTTGTTTGAGATTTGGATAATTTACGACTATTCCGCGCTGGGTTGCGGTCGAAACGGAATCAATTGCATAGCTGGGGATACCAGTCCGATCGCTGTAGATTGATAGTACATTTAATGCGCCACCGCTTAAGCCTAACCCATTCACCAACGCTACGATCGCTTGTACACGGGTAAGATTTTGGCCAGGGCGAAAGGTGCCATCGGGGAAACCTGCGATAAAGCCCATACTATTTGCTTTTGCGATCGCCGCTGCGCCCCAGAAACTAGATGGCACATCCGCAAAGGTGACGCTTTGTCGTTTGGCGGGCAGATTAAATGTTTTTGCTAAAACTGCTGCAAACTGGGCACGAGTAAGAACGGTTTCGGGTTTGAAGGTGCCATCGGGAAAACCAGTAACAAATTGTTTGTTTACTAATGATTGAATGAATGCTTCTGCCCAATGGCCTTGGATATCGGAAGGTGCGATCGTGGGTTGCCCAATGACAGGATCAACCGGAGGCTCAGCGATGATTTCTGGATCTACTGGGTTGAATGGTGGATCTACTTTAGGTGGGTTGGTTATGATGGGTGGTGGCGTAACTGGCGGTGTAATTGGCGATGTGACGATCGGGGGATTTGTACTAATAGGAGGAACCTCATTGGCAAGAAGTTCTATTGCGCCTTGCAATCGAGTGGGATTGAGTTGATTGCCGACGGAAACGATCGTGATTTGTGGATTGGTCGCATTTTGTAAATCGACTTCGCCATTATCTCGCATTGCATTGCCACCCGGTTCCTGTGGACTACCTAGGTCGGGTACGCAGGTTTCAAGAATGACAAGTCCAGTTTCAGTATTTCGTTCAATAATATTGTTTCGCAACACCGGACGCGCTGCACGAGATAGTACAATCCCCGATCGATTTTCAAATACGCGATTTCCCACTAATAAGGGCGCGGCATTATCACCGATCGCAATACCATATCCTGTATTTTGACAAACATTATTTCGGTATTCACCTTTAGCCTCACGAACAATGGAAATCCCGGCGGCAGCATTTTGGAAGAATACACAATCGGTCACTATTGGTTTAGCGGTTCCGGTTGTAAAGATACCTTCACGCTGACAATTCACAAAAGTACAATTCACAACCGTTGGATTAGTACTTTCAATCCAAATTCCTGTGCCTCGGCTTTCATTGTTAGTAATAGTCACGCCTTTTAAGATGGATAGGCTTTCAAGTTTGAATGTGATATTTTGTCCACCAAAACTAGCGCTCAAGTATCGTCCACTGCCCGTAATTTGAATCCCTTTTCCTTTTTGGTTCTCGTCACCTACAATTGTTACATTACTCGGTACCACCAGCGGGAATACTTCGCCTGTTGCTGCGCTGTAGGTTCCAGGCATTAAGCGAATGGAACTGCCTGCGGTGGCTTGCTGAATGGCTTTAGTGATAGTTTTGAGAGGTGTCCCCTGAGATCCGGATGCACTGTCGTTTCCGGTACTAGGATTGACGTAGAGAAGGGGAAAAGGGGCTTGAACCATGGTTGCAGTTGGGGCTAAGGGGTTAGAGATAAAATAGAGGAATGCATTTTATACGTGACTTTTATATTTTATCTAGGAATTCTGAATATGGCATTGATTTATTGTTTCTTATAAATCAACTAGTTAAGATACATAAAACAGCGATACAAACTACGATCGATCGATTCCAGAAATCTATTTAGTTTCTCTATTATGATATGTATTTTGAAATTAAAGTTTATAGATTAGCGATCGTATTCTTAACTGTATAGACACTAATTCTGAATAAAATTAATTCGCTCCGATCGACCTTTAAACTAGTTTTTGAATTATAAAAATCTGCTGGTAAGGAAGCGGACGAGTTTGCTGCTGACGGTTATCAATTTACCAAAATCCATAGCTCGATCGAAATCTCGTTTAATTTGATTCACTTTTGCAATGTCTTCGGGGGGTAGAGACTACTTTGTTTTTTAATAGTGTCAGACGAGCGCTGGAGTAGCTATCCATGGCTTAATCAACCAAATCTCGCAATTGTAATCTCGCAATTGTACTTGTTCATCAAAACTTGCGTCTTGGTAGCGAACTTCAAGATTACTTGAAACATCAGCAGTTTCTCTACCCCACCTAACGATCGCTCTACTGCCATTATTTCGATCTCCTTTGTCAGGCTTTTGGTCACACCAAATTACCGATAAACATCGCATGATCTATCGGGTTGACAGGGACGATCGGTTGATGGATCAGTTGCGTCCCTGCCATTGATAGTCTGTCGAAATTTGATAGTCTGTCGAAATTTCTATCGAGAACTCAGCCCTTTGGTTAACCCAAACGAAGCCCGAAGACTACTTTCCACTGGAGCCATCTTGCCCTGGTGACAGACCTCCGCATATAGCGCCTCCACCTCCGTAATATTTTGGCTCAAGGTATACCGTTCCAAAACTCGATCGCGAGCCTTCTGGCCCAACAATTTCGTCAATTCTGGATGGTCGCGAAACAACGGTAGCAATGTTTGCAACTGAGTCGCCACAGACTGATTAGTCCGCATAATAACCCCCGCACCTTGCTCTAATACCTCACCATCAGCCCCTGCATCCGTGGCAATACAAGCCAATCCGCAAGCCATGGCTTCGAGGAGTGACAGCGATAATCCTTCCACCAGCGACGGCAAAATATACACATCCGCACTGCGCAAAATCTCAATCCGCCGACTTTCCTCCGCCACAAATCCTAGCCATTCCACTCCAATATCCTCACCATACTGCGCCTTTAATGATGGCAACAATGGCCCACTTCCCACCATCAACAACCGACTGTCCGCCCCCATATTTGCTGATTTCCACGCCTTCAGTAGCGCTTCAACATTTTTTTCTGGCGCAATACGACCTTGATATACAAAAATGCGATCGCTGCCCCACGCTTGTCGCATCGCCATGTCTTTTTTCGGAATCGGACTTGGGCAATATTTATCCACATCAACGCCATTAGGGATTACGGCAATCCGATCGCTCCCTACGCCTAACTTAATTAATAAATCTTTCTGTAAATACGAAAAAACAATGACCCGATCGTAATGCGCCAGCGCTGGCGCATAAAGCTGGTACATCAAATACTGAGTTCCCGAAGCCCAGTTTCGGACTTGATTATCAAAGGCCGGATGAAAGGTCGCAACCAACGGCACATCTAAGTCTTCACACAATTCTGGCAATCGAAAATCAAGGGGCGATAACGTGAGAGAGGCATGGACCACATCAGGCTTCAAACGTCGAAGAGCGCGATACAGTAACTTGCTCGATCGTAACTTAGGCAGCGTATAAATTTGAGATTTGAACAAAAACGGAATGGTTACTTCCTGAAAATTAGGGGCGAATTCAGGACTATGCTCTTCTTCCGTATCGTCTTGGGAAAAATGAAAAAAGCTAACGTGATGTTCGCGGTCCAAGAGTGAATTTGTAACTTCCCGACCGTAGGTAACATTGCCACAAAAGGGCGACTTTTTCCCTAACCAAGCGATATGCATATTTTCTACCGATATGTCCTAAATTGGCTTAAGCCATCTTTGAGTCTGAATCCATTATGGGTGAGTAGCGACATTTAACGAATATTTAAACATCAGCCTCGCGAATGCTGTCACGGGTGATATACCAAGTCAAGGCTCCGCCCGCTAGTACGATCGCTGACAAACATAAAAATACGACCTTCAACCCCAGTGCCGATTCCCCAATGCCCGCTAATACCAAGGGTAAACTCAAGGCAATGTTCACAGCATTATTTTGTAAGCCAAACACTTTGCCCCGCATATCTTCT
Source organism: Synechococcales cyanobacterium GL140_1_metabat_312 (assembly GCA_025351345.1). Taxonomy (GTDB): domain Bacteria; phylum Cyanobacteriota; class Cyanobacteriia; order Leptolyngbyales; family Leptolyngbyaceae; genus JAAFJU01. Next base: position 56,053 of record JANXWB010000094.1, on the reverse strand, counting down.
GGGGTTTCTTGTTGAATCGTGGTTTGCATGGGAATCCCGATCGCCGCTGCAAAAAATCCTACCAATGCTAAACAGCCAAAGGACGGCCAGAAATGAGTGTACGTAAAGGCTAATGCCGATAATGCCGCCGCCACGCCCGTCGAGCCATAAATTGCAAGACGGTTGTTTGAAATTCGCTGACCAAAGTTGCCCAACAACGTTGCCCCCATGGCCATACCCAAACCGCCCGCTGCCAACAAAAAGCCAAATTGTGACGATTTGATTTCGGGCATCACTTCTGCCAACCGCACCGCTAACACCGACAACGCCGCAAACACTGAAAATAAAATCACCAGCTGAATCAAGGCTCCTCGAACATGGGCCTGCTTGCTGAGGTAGTTCAAGCCATCTTTAATATCGGCGAATACATGGGGCCGTTCGATGGTTTTATCGACGGGGACTTCACCTGTTTTAAGCAATAGAAGCAGAAGACCTGCGATCGCATAACCACCGCCCACCACGAGTTCCTTACCCAAATCCATCACACCCAAGCCGGAAAAAAGCTGATCAGCCAACACCAACAGCGGTTCTCCAACAGCAAATCCAATAATTACCGAAGCCATCATCGTAGTGGTGTACAGCGAATTAGCGGATAGAAGATTTTCTTTTTCTACTAAGAGTGGCATCACTGATTGTTCGGCAGGCGCAAAGAACTGCGTCAACGTAGACACCAAAAACGTGACCACCAACATCAAGGCAAATCCTACCGGAGTTTCTCCCCAAGGTGCCCAGTCTTTCACAGCCCACAGCATGACTGGAAGCGAAAAAACCAACAGTCCGCGCAACAAATTGGTCGCAACTAAAACGCCTTTCTTAGACCACCGATCGACATACACGCCCGCGATGGAGCCAAATAAAATTGCCGGAATCGTCGAAGCAATCATCGTCGAAGATACCCAGCCGCTAATGGGTTGGTCATCCTGTTGAAACCGGGACGCAATCAGCGCAATCATTAAGACTAAATAAACTTTATCTGCCAACTGCGAAAAAACCTGACCTGACCACAGCGTCAAAAAAGCACGATTTTTTAATACTGGAAGAAAGCCTTGCTGTGCCGGGACTTCGGGCTGAGGAACGACTTCTAGAGGTAATGGCTGTTGACTCTCTAAGTTATTAGAGGACGAATGTATTGATGAGTCTGAAGAATCCTGAAGCAATGCCTTGGCCTTATCAAACGGAATAACTTTCGATTCATCCCCCAATGGGCAACTCTGAGTCCCAGCTAGTTTTCCACGGGGATTTAGGTTTCCAGGGGTTGGGGGCGTTGTTTTTCGGGAGGGTTGGGGGGACACAGGGTTGTGCATACTGCCGGGTTTCATAGCCTAGTGTGGAGCAGGAAAATCATCATGAAATGTAATCGAATGAGATACCTTACGGAATTAAAAGATTCTCAGGCGCGGAAATTTCTATTTATAGTTTAGCACCTGCATCTTATTCAACGTCGGACGAATCAACGATCGATTCTGCATTACAAGTATTCTAAACTACTTCAAAATATGCATTATGGACTTGATTTCCTAAAATAGTTGATCGACTAATGTTGCCGATCGGATGGGCCGATCGAAATGGTAGTGGGCACAGGAGCGTAAAAGACGTTCAATGGATCGCCATGCCATATCGGGATTCATGCCTTGGGGAAGCGTTTCTGGATCTAAATAGGGCAACTCTTTTCCTGACAGTTGCTGCATCAGCGTCATTTGAATAGCGCCAAGTTGAATGGGCCGAGAGGTCGGTTTAGCACCGTATAGCCTCACCGCACGTTCTGCAACCCGAGTAACTGCCCCCGACGCTATTTCCCGATCGTCTTCGGAGGGTTCACCCTGCTGCTCCGATCGCCAAGCCGCCAATGCTGCTAAGGTCACTGCCCCCCCCGCCTCGACACTAAATCCCACTCGCCATACCGGATTTCCCACTTCCGGCTCTAGAATTTCCCCACTTAAACAACAACGATACATCTGCGGCGCAACGCCAGCGATCGCTAAAAGCTGATATATCGCATGGGTCAACCGAGCCAAGATTTCTCCGGGTTCTGAGGCTTGTAATCGGTGTAGATGTTCCATTAAAAGATAAAACAGCCCTTCCTGAGATTGATCGCTCTGGGCTTGCTGGAGGGCGAGTTCGGCTAAGTATTGGCTGGCGGTCAGTTTACGAATATCGAGGGCTAGTTTTGGAAACGATTCAAGCGAGTCGGCCTGGGTTATTTTGTCCATAGATTTTCCCCGCGCAATCAGCAAGTCGTTCACCACAAATAATGAACTGCGGCCCGATAGGCTGGACTTTTGCTTCCGCGCACTGGGGGCAATCACCCGAATCAACCCGGCTTCCTTTGTCAAAATCGTCATCATCCGATCGGCCTCACCGGACGGCTTACTACGAAGATTAATTCCGGTAACGCGGTAGGTTCGGGCGTTCCGTTCATCCCGATCGTTATTCATAAGCTGCTGTTCATTGAGATAGTGCCCATAGAGTTACCTAAGAGTTACCTAGAATTCTCGTCTACTAAAATTATCGCCCACTCTGAGCCTTCAGCAATTCCATCCCCCGAGACGTTCCAATTCGCGTCGCCCCGGCCAATACTAATTCCATTGCTTTTTCCAGAGTCCGAATCCCCCCCGATGCCTTGATTCCAACTCGATCGCGACTAATTTCCTTCAGAATCCGCACATCCTCTACTGTTGCTCCGCCAACCCAACCCGTGCTGGTTTTCAAAAAGGCCGCTCCTGCATCCATAGCCAGCTCTGCCGCTAGACGTTTTTCCCCGTCCGTCAGCAGCGCCATTTCCAGAATCGCTTTAACAGTGCATCCTGTTTCCTCACAAATTTGAGCGATTTCTCGATGTACATCATCCGATCGTCCTTCTTTGAGCCAACCAATATTAATCACCACATCCAATTCCGTCGCCCCAAATTCTGCCGCTTCAAGGGCTTCATAAAGTTTCGTGGAACTCGTTGAAAATCCTGTCGGAAACCCAATCACCGTGCAAACCTTTGGCTTTTTGTTATGCAATAGTTCAACGGCCTTCTTAACATGACAAGGCGGGACACAGACTGCTGCAAACCCACGCAAATCGGCTTCATTGCAAAATTGCTCCACCTGCAATCCGATCGCACTAGGACTCAGGAGAGAATGGTCAATTAGAGGGGCCAAATCGATATTGGCATAGTCGTGTGGATTCACCGTCATCAAATCGCCTCTTACACATCTTTGCCTTGTCTACTCTAAAGCTTAGACGGATCGATGGACGATATACAGATCTAACGATGTACATCTGCTGCACTAGCTTGTAGCTGTTATTAGCTTTAATCATTATCGCGTGCCCGACCCTCGGGTGAACAGAGGCGGGTGATTGGGTTGGGGTACAAAGATGTCTTTTGGTGATTCCAAGGCAGTAATTTCGCTAGGCTTTGGGACTTGGACCTGAACCTGGGGTTCCATTCCGATGACCTGAGATGCGTAGAATCCAATGGGAACTAACATACTGATTCTATAGATGACTTGTAAAGTCGCATTCATGATGAGCCGCCTAAAATTATTTATATAGAGCAATTTATTGCCTGAGTGGTCCATAGCGGCAAGTGGATTGACACTCATGCTCACTATGTTTGCTGAATTTGTAATGGCTTCATAAACCGCCCTTCACTTTAACTTTATAGAATCCGGAAAATTGCCAGAAACTTCTCAATACTTATTGAAAAACTTATTGAAAAAAGACCGAAAATCTATAGAGGTAACCATATCTCTCATCCCCTGTGGAGATATATCTGATTTTTTATAGGAAATAGGTACAACTAAAGAGTGAGTCTGAAGGTAGTGAATACTTTATGGTAAGAAATTTAAATCTTCGGACATTGTTGTTCGGGCATTATTCAATTGTTAAAATTTCTGGAGCTTTTCGCTGTACCGAGTCTTTCAATGCGTGGTAGTTCTGATGTTAAGCTCTGTTGCAACTTTGCATAGCACACACTCAGCGACCAAATTCTCCATGCTACGATCGCATCTGTAAGTTCTAGACGTTATTTGGAGATAGGGCTTTGGCACTACGCGTAGCTGTTGTGGGTGGAGGTCCGGCTGGATCCTGTGCGGCGGAAGTCTTGGCAAAAGCTGGGATTGAGACGTTCTTAATTGAACGCAAATTAGACAATGTGAAACCATGCGGTGGTGCGATTCCACTTTGTATGGTGAAAGAATTTGATTTGCCTGAAAGCATCATCGATCGTAAAGTGCGCCGGATGAAGATGATTTCACCTTCAGATGTTGAGGTGGACATTGGTCAGACACTGAAGAAGGATGAATACATTGGTATGGTCCGTCGTGAAGTGTTTGACGAATTCTTACGAACTCGGGCAGCATCCTTAGGTGCAAAGCTGATCAATGGCACCATGTATAAATTGGAGCTACCGACTACAAGTACGGGGTCTTACACTCTCCATTACGCAGATCATTCCAACGGAATCGAGGGCGTAGATAAAAAATTGGTTGTGGATCTAGTTGTGGGTGCGGATGGCGCAAACTCGCGGGTTGCTAAGGCCATTGATGCGGGTGATTACAACTATGCGATCGCCTTCCAAGAGCGGATCATGCTGCCACCTGACAAGATGGCGTATTACGATGATTTGGCTGAGATGTATGTCGGAGACGATGTATCAACGGACTTCTATGCTTGGGTTTTTCCTAAACATGACCACGTTGCTGTTGGAACCGGAACCATGAAGCCTAACCAAGCCCAGATCAAGAAGCTTCAGGCTGGGATTCGGACTCGTGCAGCCGAAAAGCTACGCGGCGGTAAAATTATTCGGGTTGAAGCTCATCCGATTCCTGAGCATCCAAGACCTCGCCGGGTTGTCGGTCGGGTTGCCCTTGTCGGTGATGCGGCAGGAACTGTCACGAAGTCGTCTGGTGAAGGCATCTACTTTGCGGCGAAATCAGCTCGTATGTGTGCAGAAGCGATCGTTGAGTTTTCTGAGAATGGATCTAGAATCCCGACTGAAGCGGATTTGAAGGTCTACATTAAGCGCTGGGATAAGGAATACGGCATCACCTATCTAGTGTTGGACATTCTCCAGCGTGTGTTTTACCGCAGCGACGCAACCCGCGAAGCCTTTGTGGAAATGTGTAGTGATATTGATGTTCAGAAGCTGACGTTTGATAGCTATTTGTACAAACGTGTTGTCCCGGCAAATCCATTGACTCAGTTAAAGATTACCGCGAAGACGATCGGTAGTCTGATCCGTGGGAACGCACTTGCACCCTAGGGTCTAAGTTCACTCTTAATTTCATATTATAAAGTTGGGCGATTCAATTCAATGGGTCGCCCAGTTTTTGTTATTTATTTTTTAATTCTGACTAACTCCCGATCGGGGGTTGCATCATATCTGTGGCAGGCAGTTCCAGACAATAGCCCGCACCATAGACAGTTTTAATGTATTGAGGATGGCGAGGTTCTGGTTCAAGTTTGGTTCGCAAGTGGCGGACATGGACACGAATTGTTTCAATGTCATCATCGGGATCATAGCCCCACACTTCTCGAAGAATTTCGCTGGGCGATACTGTTTGGCCATGGCGTTGAAGCAAACAATGCAACAATTCAAATTCTAAATGGGTTAATTTGACGGTGCGGTTGAACCAAATTGCCTCAAAACGTTCCGGGACTAAGGTCATGGGACCATGATTTAGAATCTCAGTATGTTTGGCCGCTTGGGGAATTCGATCGGTTCGCCTCAACAGTGCCCGCACCCGAACCAATAATTCTTCTACCTCAAACGGTTTAGTCATATAGTCATCAGCCCCAGCATTGAAACCCTCGACCTTATTTTCAGTCTGGCTCAATGCTGTCAACATCAAAATAGGGATCTCACCTGTTCGCTCGTCGCGGCGCAGTCGTTGACATACTGTAAAACCATCCACGCGCGGCAACATCAAATCGAGCATCACTAAATCAGGCTGCATTTGCAACGCCATTGCTTGCCCTTTTATGCCATCTGCCGCCAGACTGACTTCATACCCTGCCATCTCTAGGTTGACCGCCACTAATTCTGCGATCGCAGGATCATCATCAATAATAAGTACACGAGGCATTGTTATAACCGCTCTACTAAATGTCTGAAAAAACGGATGACAAATCTATCTGAAAACTTTGAAATCAAAAATCTACTTTTCTTACAGAAAAATCAAATGAACTTGCCAAATCTATTTATCAGTATCATGTAACAATACCAGACTTCATCTTCAAACAGGGACGGGCCATGGGCAGCGAGATCTTAGGCTGGGCGATGATTGCATTAAGTACGGGGTTGGTGACGATCGGGGGATTGGTTAGTTCAATTTTTGCAGGACGATTAATTCCCGTGGTACAAAATTCATCGAAATATCGCTTGATGCGATCGGCTCTGCAACCCAATTTTTCCGATCGTGTAGATGTAATGATTCCGGCGTATAACGAAGCTGACAACATTGAAGCCTGTGTCCGATCGGTCTTAGCCAGCACAACTCTAGGCTCGAAGCAGCTTTCTGTTTTGGTTGTAGACGATCAATCTAACGATCGCACTTGGGATATTTTGACAAAGCTTGACCAAGAAGGTGACGATCGATTGCAGATTATCCAGGGAACCGATCGGCCCACGGGCGAAATTTGGATGGGCAAAAATTGGGCTTGTGCGCAGGCAATGGACCGTGCAACGGGTGATTATGTATTGTTCATAGATGCCGATGTACAGCTTAAACCGGGCGCAATTGAGACCGCTGTGGTGGCAGCTAAGACTAATCAGTGGGATCTACTAACGGGCTGGCCGACCATTGTTTGTGGCTGTCTGGGCGAGTGGATTGCTCAACCTATTGTCGCCAGTATGTTTGCCTTGGCGTTTCAGCCCGCTGAGATTGCTGATGCGCAAAATGACAGTATGTTTGCCGTGGGTCCATTTATGTTGTTTCGACGCAGTGCTTACGATCGGGTTGGCGGACATCGGGCGTTGCGATCGGAAATTGTGGAAGACGTGGAATTGGCGCGGGCGATCCAAAATGCTGGACTTTCATTACACTTTGGCTATCTTGGCGATTTAGCACTTTTGCGAATGTATCGAACCTTTGGGGCGTTATGGGAAGGCTGGACTAAAAATTGGCATTTAGGATCTCAACGAAATACAAAAGCAACATTATATTCAGCCACGATCGCATTCTTAGTTTTCACCTTACCCTGGTTAAATGTAGGATTAACGATAAATAATTTGTGGATGGCGATCGCGTCTGACCATTTGGCGACAGCGAATTCAACCGTGAGTGATGTCGTGAGTAATGTACAGGTTTGGTATTTAGGATTGCTCGCGATCGCTTCCGTACTTCTTTTAATTCGACAATGGCAAATCCGTCAGAGACTTGAAAGTGTAATGAATCTTTCGGCAAACTATTGGTGGCTGAGTGGAATCGGTGGGCTAGTTATAGCGGCTATTGCTCTGGCCTCTTGGGTCAAAACCGAAACGGGCTGGGGCTGGACTTGGCGGGGACGATCGTTGAAATTGGAATAATTAGATTCAGTTTGAACAGGGATATACATGCAGCGAAAGATTAAAATTATTGCCGTTGGGAAAGTGAAGTATTCTTGGATTCAGGCCGGAATTCAGGAATATGCCAAGCGAATTCCTGGGCTGAGTTTACAAGAAATCAAAGACACTAACCGTCGCACCGAATTATCAGAAATCACGCCGCACTTAAAGACTTACGATCGGCTGATTGTTTTGACTGAGCGCGGTAAATTGCAAAATTCACTAGAATTCGCACAGTTTATAATCACTGAGACATTGAATCATTCATTAGTGTTTGTAATTGGATCATCGGATGGTATTACACCAGAATTAGAACGATCGGCCCATATCCGCCTCGCGCTTTCGACCATGACGTTTACCCATGATTTAGCGCGGTTATTGCTAGTCGAACAAATTTATCGCGGTATTTCGATCGCGACCAACGGCAACTACCATAAGTAATGCAAAGCATTTAATAAAGCCATGCCTACTGGAGCTGGAATCATCTCCCGAGAATCTAAAATTTGCACCACAATTAAATAGAAAATTCCTAATGCAAGTGAAATAGCGCCCGTAACGATCGCGGTTAATTTCTGACGTTCCATGGTTAGACTCTAGAGGCTAGGGGTTAAGTGATGTTTTATTTTATCGCAGACATGTTGGCTTTGAGGGGCGGCGTGGATTGCTTTGAGCTTTGAGTTGATTGAGTTAGTTCAGAATACGCGATTTGATTGACGGGAAGCTCTATTGTGAAGGTAGTTCCTGTATTTGGAGCCTGGGTTTGGGTGGTGCAGGTGAGCTTGCCGGAGTGGCGTTCAGTGATGATTTGATACGCAATAGCCAATCCTAGCCCAGTTCCTTGACCGACGCGCTTCGTTGTGAAAAATGGGTCGAAAATTTGGGCTATTACAGCATCGGGAATGCCTGTACCATTATCATGAATAGAAATATGAATCCGATCGTCGCCTGCCATCGCTGTGATGATTTCTAAAGTAGGTGGATTTTCTCTCAATTGTTCAGCCGAGCAATCATTTATAGCATCAACTGCATTACTCAATAGTGCCATAAAAACTTGATTGATCAATCCTGCATAACACTCAACATTAGGAATGGTTCCAAATAGCTTTTTTAAGGTGATCTCTGGGCGACGATCGTTGCTTCCCAATCGATGCCGCATAATCGCAACAGTACTCTCTATGCCTTCATGAAGATTGACCGTTTTCAGTTCTGATTCATCCATTCGAGCAAAATTACGCAACAACAGAACAATTTCATAAATGCGATCGGTACCTTTTGCCATAGATTCCATAATCATTGATAAATCTGTTTTAATAAAATCCAGATCAATTTCCTCACAGTAGTCTTCAATTTCAGGAATGATTTGTGACGAGTTCTTTTCGTAAAGTTCGGCTAATATTAAAAGAGATTTTGTGTACTCTTGTGCATATCTAAGATTGCCATGGATAAAATTCACTGGGTTATTGATCTCGTGGGCAATACCTGCGACCAAATGGCTAAGGCTAGACATTTTTTCATTTTGAATCAAACTAGTTTGGGTTTGCTTAAGCTGGTTCAAGGTATCGGAGAGTTCAAGGGTTTTAATTTGAAGATTGCATTGAATAATGTTACGCCGTCGAACTTCGTTCATAATTGTTCCTAACATCGTCATTAATGCCAACCAAGGTACAATAGACGACCAAAATGAACTCTCCATTGTCGTTAACCACAGTTGGCTTTCTGGAATCCACATCACAAAATTCCAGGGTACATTTCGTAAATTGTAGTGTACGATTTGATACCCCGCCATCGACTGCATTTCGCCACTTTTAGCCTGAAGAATCTGTTCTAGATAGGGCTGAAGTTCAGGGGGTAGAGCAATGTTCGCAGCAATCGGATCGCAGTTTAGCTGTTTGTTAAAACGAGGATGGAGCAAAAGATTTCGATCGTGACCAACCACAAAAATGTTGGCTCCTCCATCAGGAGGGTCGCTCATGGTATCCATCAGATTATTAATCAAAATATCTACGCCCACAACTCCTAAAAATTGATCGCCTACATAGACTGGCGCAGCCCTTGAAATAATCATGCCATTGCCAAATTCACTCGCGGATGATTTCGTCCAGTAGGGTGATCGTATTCGATTAATGTTGGGTGTTCCTAATTTAAAAAAAGGTTCTAGCAGGAGTGAAGAATCATAAATCTCAGCGAAATTTTTAGGTAAAAAAGAGGATTTCGTAGAACTAATAGAATAAATACGCATGGCATCTGGCAATACCTTTAGACTATTTTCCAAGAGATTCTGTCGATGTTCTAAGGCTTCAATTGATGGAGATAAACTCTGCTTGAGTTCAGTGGCCATAGCCGATTGCAGCACATCAACAACAACAATGCCTCGGCGCAGACGTTCATCAAGCCGATCCGATCGTTGCCTAAGAGATTGTTGTAATATTCTTAAATCTTTGAAGTAAAGCGATCGCAGTTGTGCGTAACAAAGACCTCCAGAGAGCAGAAAAAACAGAAAAAATGCGGTAAAGATTTGACGTGAGGAAATAACTTTAGAATTCATATTAAATTGCTCTTCGATAGATGTAACTAGACTATTATCTCAAGAATACATATGTCTGGCTATAATAAGCAAATTGCTCGTTTTTTAACTTAAAACTGCTCTTACATATCCCCAGTTAGCTCTAAAAGTAAACTGCAATTAATCACATTGTCGTCATAATTCATCCTGTTTTAGACGCTACTTGATAATAATTTCCCCGCGCCTGAAGGATTCGATCCAAATAATTTCGTGCCAAATCGGGTAAAGATTGTTATTCTGCTCTCTAATCCCCTTGTTTGCATTGTTCCCATGGAAAGCGTCCCCAAAGCTGTATCTACTCCTGAATCCACGGTTGTCATTCAGACCCAGAATTTAAGTAAAACGTATCGCACAGGGTTTTGGCTCACTCAACGGGTCCGATCGCTCTCTGCTTTAGACTTAACGGTGTATCAAGGCGAGACCTTTGGGCTGCTGGGGCAAAATGGAGCAGGGAAGACGACGTTGCTCAAAACGCTCTTGGGGATTGTCCGTCCGAGCAAAGGCCGAGCAACGCTGCTGGGCAAACCATTAGGCGATCGTAAAGTGAAAGCTCGCGTTGGGTATTTGCCAGAAAATCCTTATTTTTATGACTATTTGACAGGCTGGGAAATTATGGAATTTATGGGCGGGCTGTTTGAAGTGCCGTCAAAGGTTCAAAAGACCAGAATTCCTGAGCTTTTGGATCTCGTTGGACTCTCAAAGAAAGACGCAAAGAAAAAGCAATTACGACAATATTCTAAGGGAATGTTGCAACGCATTGGGATGGCACAGGCATTAATTAATGATCCTGAATTAGTATTTTTAGATGAACCGATGTCGGGACTTGATCCATTGGGGCGTTATCAAATGCGCGAAATCATTCAATCATTGAAGCGTCAAGGGAAAACAATTTTTTTCAATAGTCATATTCTGTCGGATGTGGAAAAGATTTGCGATCGGGTGGGGATTTTAGAGAAAGGCGAAATGATTTGTGAGGGGTCATTGACGGAGTTATTGGGAGATGTCCGATCGTATATTGTTAAAGTTAAGGGTGGAAGTCCTGAGATTTTGCAGCAGCGATTAGCAAATTTACATTTTCAAGATGGTCTGTGGGTGGGCATTCTCAAGGGGGAACCACAGGACTTTATGGCCAGTCTTCGATTGATTCAGGCCCAATTGATTTCAATTAATCTAGCGCGTCCGAGTTTGGAAGAGTTCTTTGTCAAACAGTTGAACGATCGGAGGATGACGTAAGGATGCCCGTATCACGCGTGGTTTTAATTCTAGCGGGTTTGATTGCAATTCTAGTATTCACCCTATGGTTACTAGATTCGTTGTCACGGCTATCTGGATTGCTCGCCACTTATCCTTATTTGGGTGGTGTGTTGATTACCCTTGCAATTGCGATCGTCATCACCTTAATTGGACTATTAATATGGTATTTGGTCCTATTACCAAAGCGCACCGATCGTCGCCGTCGTAAAGCAATTCAGAATGCTCCCATTGCCCCCAAAGACAAAACCGAAGCCGCTGGGCGTAATTTAGAAGCAGTCCGACAACAACTGGATCAAATTCAAGACGAAATTTCTAAACAAGAACTAATCGCCCGATCGAAAGACATTGAATACAATCTTGCTAAAGGTGAATTGTCGATCGTGGTTTTTGGCACTGGATCTGCTGGCAAAACGTCCTTAGTCAATGCCTTAGTCGGGCGAATGGTGGGGACTGTTGGTGCGGCTATGGGTACCACGACGATCGGTGAAACATATCGTATTCAAATCAAAGGGATCGATCGCGAAATCTTTATTACTGATACACCTGGAATTCTGGAGGCAGGCATTGCTGGAACCACCCGGGAAACGCTGGCGAAAAAACTAGCGACTGATGCAGATTTGCTTTTGTTTATTGTAGATAATGATTTAAGACAATCGGAATTTGAACCTTTACAAATGCTGGCGCGAATTGGAAAACGATCGCTTTTAGTATTCAATAAATGCGATCTGTATACGGAATCAGATCAAGTTTTAATCTTAAAAACATTACGCGATCGGGTCAGTGGGTTGATTGCTAATACTGACGTCATTATGGTGTCGGCAAATCCAGTTGAAGTTAGTTTGGCAAGCGGAGAACGAGTAAAACCAGATGCTGATATCATGCCGTTAATTCGTCAGGTGACGGCGGTGCTGCGATCGGAAGGTGAGGATTTGCTGGCTGATAATATTTTGCTACAGTCTCAACGTCTTGGACAAGAAGCACGTCGCATTCTGGAAACCCAACGCCGACGCGAGGCCGAAAAGATTGTCGATCGGTTTCAATGGATTGGTGCGGGGGTGATTGCAGTAACTCCGGTTCCGGTGGTTGATTTGTTGGCAACGGCGGCGGTGAATGCCCAAATGGTGGTGGAACTGGGTAAGGTGTATGGGTGCGAAATTAATAGCGATCGGGGCCGAGAACTGGCGATGTCTCTGGCTAAAACATTGGTGAGTTTGGGCATAGTTAAAGGCGTTATTTCCTTGGTGGCGGCTGTATTACAGGTGAGTGTGGTGGGGTTTCTGGTCGGTCGGGCCATTCAGGGAATTAGTGCAGCGTATTTAACCCGAATTGCTGGTCGCAGTTTTATGGAATATTTCCGCCAAGATCAAGATTGGGGCGATGGCGGGATGGCACAGGTGATTCAGCAGCAATTTCAATTGAATCGTCGGGATGAGTTTGTTCGTGAGTTTGTTCAAGATGCGATCGATCGAGTTGTTCGGCCTTTTAAATTAGAAGATGAATTGAAAGAATCACCTTTAATGCGTCCGTTTATGAATGGTTTTAAAAAAGAGAACGATCGATAATACAACTGATGATCTTCTTTTGCAGCAATTTCAAGTCCAATACCAAATAACAGCGCGTAAGTTACCGAATGGCTCGTGTACTATTGTCAAAGCCATTGTCAAAACGGTGATACTTTTCCTATGACTTTCCTAGCCTTCGACGAATTTTGTGAACTTGCAACTCAGGGAAACTTTGTCCCTGTGTATCAAGAACTTGTGGCCGATCTGGATACTCCCGTTTCAGCTTGGTATCGAGTCTGTCGCGATCGGCCCTATAACTTTTTATTAGAATCCGTCGAAGGGGGCGAGTCGATCGGTCGCTATAGTTTTCTCGGCTGCGATCCATTGTGGATCATGGAGGCACGGGGAAACACAACCACACAGACCTATCGCACGGGCGAGATTAATATTTTTGAAGGCGATCCATTTAAAGCATTGTCCGATTGCCTTGCTCCAGTGCGCCCCGTGAAAGTTCCAGAATTGCCGTCGGGAATTGGTGGATTGTTTGGGTTTTGGGGCTATGAATTAATTAATTGGATTGAACCAAAAGTAACCATTTATCCCCTAACAGCCGAGGATTTGCCCGATGGTCTCTGGATGCAGATTGATAGTTTGCTGATTTTTGATCAAGTGAAGCGTAAAGTCTGGGCGATCGCCTATGCGGATTTACGAGATGGCGATCTTAAAAGTGCTTATGAAAGTGCCTGCGATCGGGTTTCTAAATTAGTCACAAAGTTCCAAAGTCCACTGGGTGACGATGCAAAACAATTTCATTGGAATTCGCAGCCAACGGGTGAATTAACCATTGAAAGCAACTTCACTAGGGCCAGTTATTGCCAAGCGGTCGAAAAATCTAAAGCTCACATCAAAGCAGGCGATATTTTTCAGGTCGTCATTTCTCAGCGTTTTTCGACGGAGTTCAAAGGCGATCCGTTTCATTTATACCGATCGTTGCGCCTCGTCAATCCCTCGCCCTACATGGCTTATTTCAATTTTAAAGATTGGCAAATTGTCGGGTCAAGTCCAGAAGTGATGGTCAGGGCAGATCATACAGTTGATGGAAATAGCAAAATTGCAACCGTCAGACCGATCGCAGGCACTCGAAAACGTGGCAAAAATGAAGCAGAAGATCTTGCGCTAGAAAAAGACCTGATGGCGGATCCAAAGGAAGTCGCAGAACATGTGATGTTGGTGGATTTGGGCCGTAATGATTTGGGCCGAGTCTGTGTGAATGGCAGCGTCAAGGTTGATGAACTGATGGTAATTGAACGCTATTCTCGCGTGATGCACATTGTCAGTAATGTCATTGGTAGGTTGCGCCCCGACAAAACCGCCTGGGATTTACTAAAAGCTTGTATTCCAGCGGGAACCGTGAGCGGGGCGCCAAAAATTCGGGCCATGCAAATCATTAATGACCTCGAACCTTGTCGGCGCGGGGTCTATTCTGGCGTGTATGGTTACTATGACTTTGAAGGACAATTGAATAGTGCGATCGCGATTCGGACCATGATTGTGCAGCCTAATGAGCAGGGAACTCATACGGTTAGTATTCAGGCGGGGGCGGGGCTAGTGGCAGATTCTGTTCCGGAGAGTGAGTACGAAGAAACCTTAACTAAAGCACGGGGCGTAATGGATGCAATTCGATGTTTGGAATAATTCTTTAAGTATGCCGATCGAATAAAAGGATCGTGAAAATATCATAAAAAAGCCCGACTAAACCAATTCAGTCGGGCTTCTTCAATTATAAACTCTTACTTCTAGCTCTTATGGGATGCGATCGCACCTGCCAACAGAGGCAACGTCGCTACATCAACCGGAGACATGGCAGGAACAAAACTAGGGACTTCCAGTTTTGCATCTTGCTTAGTCAGCTTGTTGTATAGACGCTGAGTATTCGGGAAGTTCGCCGCAGGTAGGGTCAGATAGCGATTGTATGGCACCACATCTTCACCAAATGCCTGAGCATATTCCGGTGTTTCAACCATTGCCGTCACAAAGGCTTTCAGACCTTGAGTCGATAGGATTTGGTTATATTTACGAATTTCAAGCTGATCCAAAGGCGCACGACCGAGGAAGTGCTTGGTCCCAAGTTCAATAACTTTAGTATTCGGATAAGGCGTATAGAACTCCTTGAGGTAAAGCTTGGAAGAACCAAGGTTTTGAACAAACTCACGCAGGGTAATTTCCCCATTCCGCAGTCGGCTTTCCAGGGCAACAAATTCCCTTTCAGCGACATAAGGTGCGATGTCCCGCTCAAACACTTGCCGATAAGCCGCACCGATGATGACTTCGATGTTCGCTTTTTCAGACAAGTTGGTGAGTTTAAACACCTTAGTTTGTTCGCGTTTCTTACTAACGCCTTGGCTGACCCGGTTAATTTGGTCCGGAATCGCCCGATCGCCGCCAACAGAACCCAGTTCAATAAACCGTTCAGGTCCAGGCGCTGGAGTAGTCTGTGCCATCCCCCGATCGCCAATGGTTCCCATCCGATTCATCCGAGCCGAATAGCCCGCTGCGGTGACATAACGCTCATAGGGAACCGTGTCCTCAGAGAAGCTGCTGTAATACTCTTCGGTATCCAAGATCGCATCAACAACGGCATAGAAGCCCTTCTTGGCGGCAATATCGAAATACTTGTTAGTTTCATTACGCCCATAGGTTGGACGGCCTAACAAACGACGATGGAGATATTCGATCGCCTTCATCACATAGAGCGGTGTCCAATACATTTTCAGATAGACACTGGACTTGGCCAAACGACGAATAAACTCACGAACCGTAATTTCGCCGTTTTCCAACTTAATTTCGTCAACCGTCAACCGCTGTCCCGAGTACAAATCGCGACCAAAGACTTGGAAATAACAGGCTTTAATCAGTTTCTGAGCTGAGCTTTCAGAGAATTTAACGCTCACCCCTTGGCTAGACGGAGAATTAAACGCTTTAGCTCCTCTGTTAGAGATACCCGTAAAACTAGGCTGCTGGTCAAACTTGAAGACTTTTGGCCCTAGGCTACCGGGATTGCCCCCCCGAGCGGCTGGGTTGCTGACTTGGTTGTTGATACCAGGACCACGGGTAATTAGCAAACGACGCGTGTCTTTGCCAAAGGGAGCCGGGTTGCTGTTTGGATTGCGGGTTTCCTTGGGGAAAATCGCACCAAATTGGTTTTCGATCGGGTCATTACCACGACCATAAACATGTTGTTCAGGCAACGGTTGATCGTAGGCCGCAAACGTGGTGATGAACTGAGGCACCTTGCGGAACGGAGCGCTGTAATTAAACAGATCCTGCTGTGGTCCCCAATTTCGGCATTCTTGAGCTTCTTGTCCCAATCCACGAAGGTAGGGAACTGTCTCTTCACCGAAATAATCCGCGTACTCATTCGAGTCTACTAACGCATCCACCAGTTTGCCTAAGCCGCCAGCCGAAACAATGGAGAAATATTTCTGAACTTCTTCACGGGACGATGGACCTCGGCCCAGAATGTGCTTAAACGCAAGTTCTAGGGCGCGGCTGTTGATAAAGGGTAGGAAGAACTGGCTGCGATACAGTGGCGATTTGCAGAGACGACGAACAAACTCCTTCATGGAGATTTCGCCGTTCTTAACCCTGGATTCTAGATCAGAAATGCTCTGAGAATAGGCTTTAGTGATGTCGCGCTCAAAGACTTGGCGGTAAGCCGCCTTAATGACATCGTTCTTTTCAACCCCAGACAGACCCGTCTTCATGACAAACTTCTGACGACGTTCTGAAGCGTTGAAGTAAATTTGAGGCAATGAAAGACCTTGCAAGTCTTTAGAGGTCCGCTGACGAACTTTATTGGACGGCGTTGGGGCACGGAATTCATTGATCAAAATCGTGAAATATTGATCAATAATTTCAGCCGCTTGAGCATCATTCTTAAAGTAAGACAACGATGCAGCGGCCATTTCTTGAAGGGCGACGATCGTGGCAGCAGTCGAACAAGCCGCTTCGATAATGTCGCGCAGTCCCCGAGTGTTTACTTCAATGATGCTGGGGTCTCCCGCAACAATAGCGTAGGTGGTATACCGCAAGAACCAACTCATGTCCCGCAAGGACTTAGTCATATTCCCAGGACCGTAACGCCCCACGTTAATCGGACGAAATCCTGGTGGAATGGGACCGTTACCAGAGGTGAAAGCAGTCTTGAGTCCGCCGAGTCCTTTACCGCCGCCGGAGGGCTGGGAATAGGTGTCCGTACCAAGTTTCATGCCTTCGCGGGTCGTGAGAACGGTACCTGCGATCGTCATAATGGGCGTTTCCACAGGCTTCTCTAGGAACCCCATGGGCGAACCACCTGTAAAAATTCGATTGGCCGCACGGGACACAATCAGCTCCGAGTATTTCGTCAAAACCTGGGCAATTTCAATTCGCTTTGCACCGGAGGCAAAGTACTGAATAAGCTGATCGAGTTCCCCTTTTGCCGGAAATCGATCTTGCTGTTCAGCTTGGGAAATCGTGGTCAGAGCGACGGTTTGATAGAGTTGTGGGCGGGCCAAAGAGCTTCCACCACTTGCCTTAACACTCATTGGATTCTAAAGCTCCCTACGGATCGTTAACAGCATTGAAGTCTGACTGCCGCTTGGGATAGCCATGAATCCTCTCAATAAAAGAGGCTCAAAACCCAGGGCAAACCTATTGAAAATACATTAGAACGTTTTTGAACCTGACAAGCTGTTTGTAAACAACTGTGACAAAGCTCTGAGACGTATTTCAGATACCTAATTCTAGAGAGCCAAGGGAGTTCTGATGAGAAGCTCGATACCTTTCGTTACACTTTCACCGATTCACACCGTATTTCGACACAAAACAAAATCCACAAAAGTGGGAGGCGTCTGTTGCCATCAATCCCAATAGATACCTAGATTCTTAAGACCCAGATTTCTTAAGACCTGGATTCTTCGATCGCTTGCTTCTTGTATCGGGGGTAGTGGGTCTCATCCAGGACGACGAACTAGAACAAGATTGAGTGAGATGTAAAGTGCCACAATATGTATCCTGCGAATGTTTACACATCAGTAAGATTTAGAAAAGCGCTTAGAAAGGCGGAAATGATTGTTCCTCATGCTCACCACAGAGACTGAAAAATTAATTAGCCAAATTAATTAATTTGTGTCGGAGACTGTGAGATTCAGTAATGAGGTCAGAAAAAACAAGCATTCTGAAGCTTTCAAATAATTGTGACAAAATAGGAGGGATGAGGGATCTTGCCGCTGTATCCTACCCCAAGTCTAAGTTCTAATCATTCTCAGTTTTTGACGTTACTTGCGAGTCGCCCATGACCTCTACGATCGCACCCACCACAGCTCTTGATTCATCTCTAGATGCCTTAAGTCTCAACATCATCGTTCCAGATGCAGAACATCTGGACAACATCAAAACCCAGCTTGACTTGGTTCTTCTAGCCATAGAATCAATTACTAACATCAGTTCAGAAGCCATGCTTCAAGCCGCCATAGACTTGGGATTAGAAACTATCGTGGCCGATCGAGTCTCCCTGTGGCGACTACGGCAATCGAATCCCCAACGCAAGGGTCAAAGCGGTCGAAAAAAGCTAGATGTCGAAGAAGCTCGTGCCCTAACCCTAATTAGCTGCCACCTGGCCAAAGCTCATAACAGTGAAATTCGTCATGCAATAGCCTTACTTGAACAACTCACCGAACAAAACCGAGCACCTCACCAAGACCCAATTCTGGGTGACTACCTGGATAAATTTCAAAATACCTACCAAGATCGCATGGACAATGCTGATCTCCCCACGCCTGACCTGCTCACACACTTAGCCCTAAAACTATTGATTGATCTATTGTTTTACAGCAGCAGCCAAGGATCTAGAAGACTATGGTCGGCCTTACTTGATCGGTCTCTTATTTCCTAAATCAGCATCTAGATCTCGTCTGCACAGTTCCCATTTAGGGAATTCGATACGTTAGACTAACAGCGCCGCTCCCTAATTTTTAATTGTTATCTCGTCATCACCTAATTTTTCTCCGCAGTTGTTCTTAGCCGTTGCCATGACCGTTTCCCAAAATACCGAACTTGATCCATCGACACTCACATCTCCGGAAAGTCCTGGATCGTCCATAGTGCGGCAGTACAGCGCCCCTACTTGTAAGCTGGAAATTTCCGCCAACCCATCTGCTTTATCGCACTGGGCCAAAAAACTCGCTCTTAAAAATCAACGGTTTCTACTCAAATTTGAGGATCCGCGTGTAAGTGAAGACCAATGGACCACATTGCGAGGCGATCGGCTCAAACTAGAAGCCCTGACCGAAGCCGTTACAATCTACATTCAATGCTTTCTCAGTCAATCCCAAAACCTTGAACGATCGGAGAACAGCAAGGATCTCACGGGTATCCTTCTCCCAGAATTTTCTAACCAAACTATCTCCCTTCAGCCCAAAGGCTTGCTTTCCCACACCCTTTATCTTGGTCCGATCGTCTCCGACCGCTCAGAAAGTACCCTTACACTTTCGTCCACACAGCTTGCGGACTTAGCTTCTGTTTTAGATGAACACAGTAGTGAAACCTTAGCTATTCCTACGCTCAATCGGGATACGGCTTGGATGCGATCGCCTGTAGCTTGGGGCAAAATTGCAGCATTATCGTTGATTTCTGTTGGAGTCACCGCAACAGTCCTTCGACAGTTCGATCCAAAACCCACCCCCACTTTAATTGCATCTCAATCTCAGGCCAGCGATCAGCGGCTAACCCCACCCTCTATTCCTCAGCCAACTCCTAGTATTCCAATTTTAATCCAACCTAGTACTCTTCCTGGTATTCAGCCACCACCGATCGCGATCAGCCCAAATTCTCCGCTCACAACTAATTCTGTCACCCTCGATAAAAATACACCGCCATCTTTAACACCCTCGCCTTCAACGGATAACCCCAAAGAAAACAAATTGATCATTCCAGTAGCACCCCAACCAGAGGCGACTGAAATAATTGGGAATCAATCTCGAAAGAACAAGTCAGGAATACCATCCACCAGCCCTCAATCTCTAATGAGAAAAGTCCAACCCTCAGCACCCAATCCGGCTACTGCACCGATCGTCACAACTCCTAGTTCAAGAACCTCCTCGGATGCCAATACAAATGCAGAAAGTGAACCAGCCCCACCGCTTTTAGGAGATCTCAGTAATCAGATTGAAGTCATTCAATCCAAAGTCCCCACCAAATGGACTCCACCTGACAAATTGTCTAAAGACATAAGCTATCTAATGAACATGTCTGCTGACGGAACCGTTATTTCTATAGCGCCAGAAGGAGAAGGTTTATCTGCGGCTCAGGCAGTTGTGCCCAAGAAGGGTGAAACGATCGCCCCGCCACTCCCTAACAAAAATAGCCAACCCTATGGAGTGCGCATTTTCTTCTTTGCAAATGGCGAGGTTAGTGTAAAGCGAGCATACTAATATCCCAACCCATACTCAAGCTAATCTATCCCTACAGATAAGGTGTAATCAGTCTTACGAAATGTTTAAAGCATGAACCCCCGTCCTTGAAACGGGAACATAACTAGGTATCGTCAGCAGACAACGTTCCTGTCTAACTCCGTGTTTGAATCGAAGATGACTCCAAAGGCATTCTGTTAGCCCGAGTAATATTCAACACACCAGGCCCATTCAGAGACACACTCGTAGAGCATTTGTGTTCTTTTTGTAACTTAGTATTAAGCAAAATTCCTATGGAGCATGCCCCCCTCTTGCTTGACTCGATCGGGAAGTTACGCGAAACTGAAATAGATGGCTCTAGTGATCATGATGGAAACTCTCGAATTTGTGATTTATCCTGATGGCCGAGTTCAAGAAAAAGTGACTGGGATTACTGGGTTTTCTTGTGCGGAGGTGACGGCAGCAATCGAAGCCAAGCTTGGTTTAGTCCTTAAACAGGAAACCACATCGGAATATTTTGCTCATCATCAGGAACAGACCACGTTTGTTGCCAATAATGCTCAGGATTCATCCACAAGCAACTGGTAGCCAAGGTCTGTGCGCTAAGATAATTTTATATTGTCCACCCTTCACAACTACACCGTTATGTCGCATTTTAGCCAAATTAAAACGCAGCTTCGCAACCTTCCGATGTTGAAAGTAACGCTTTCAGATTTGGGGATGGATTATAAAGAAGGTCCATGCCCTGTGCGTGGCTATAAAGGCATGACTGAGTCAGCAGAAATTGTCATAGAGCAGGAGAATGGCTATGACATCGGTTTTATCTGGAACGGAGTGTCACATGAGATGGTGACTGACCTTCAATTTTGGAACCAAGCTAGTTCAGTCGATCGGTTTCTAAAGCAAATTACTCAGCGCTACGCCTATAATACTATCCTTCGGGAAACATCGCAGCAGGGTTTTAACATAGCTGAACAGCAGCGATCTGACGATGGAACCATTAGGCTTGTGCTTCAACGTTGGAGTGCTTAGTCTAAGATTTTGCTCAATTTGGGAGTGTCGAGGTCATGTCTGAAGTCTCTCCACAACTTTCGTTTAATGAAATCACTGATTTTCCTGAACGATCGGGTCTAGAGCCAGAACTTGGGTTTCAAGGGGGAGCTTCAGATGGACGATCGGGCTACGAACCAGAACTTGGGGGCCTGTTAGCTCAGCGTGGAGTTTACGTGGATGAGGGAACCTGTATTGGCTGTCGGTACTGTTCCCATGTGGCTCGAAATACGTTTTATATTGAACCGGATTATGGGCGATCGCGAGTGATTCGGCAAGATGGGGATTCGCAAGATCTAATTCAAGAAGCAATAGAAACCTGCCCCGTTGATTGCATTCACTGGGTTGCCTACGAAGAGCTAAAGCTGTTAGAAGATGAACGGCAATACCAGATGTTGCAGCCTGTCGGAATGCCTTGTGACCCTTCATTAAAAGTGGTTGGGGCGCGGAGTGCAAAGCTGAAGCGACAAAACAGGTCCAAGTAATGATCGTTTTAGACGTTTAAGACAGTTCACGCCCTGAAGGATCTTCAGTTTCGATCAAGAGATCCTCTAAATACTCTGGAGCCGAGTCGAACACAGCAAGAGATTCCTGAGTTGCGATCGTGGTTTGAATAACAAATGGCAAATGAGCACCACTTAGTCCACGTCTAATTCGTTCAGGAGACTCATTAAATAGAACAAATAACGGGTAAATTTTATCTGCGCCTTCATTGAGCATGTGCTGATAGCGCAGCGGAAAAATCCATTCATAGTCTCTCGTCAGTAAAACTTGCGTTTGTCGCCAACGTCCCAACAGATCTGAAAGATCTTCATCGGGACGATGGATAAAAACAAAAATTTCGCGCCCAGTTTTTATCTTCCAATCGGGATCACACATCAACAAGGCCAGATCACAAGGAAGTTGCATTGCTTCAGATATGTTGATTGCTCCAGATGGAACCCCAGGCATCGGTTGAGATTTCCGGAGCTTCACGATCGGAAGCGGCATTGTAATTAAACTCTCCTCTGATCGTCGCATACTTGGCATGAGTTCCAAATATGGACGATGTAAACGGAGTAGCTCGATAGCATCCAACGTCGAACTATAAATCGACAACAATTCTTCGTAATCTTCTTTCTCGACAGTCATGATTCTGAACGCTAGCCTAATTTCTCGAATACTTTAAACATTGGTAAATACATTGCTAACAAAATTGAACCCACCATTCCCCCTAGAAAGAGAATCATGATTGGTTCCATAATACTGGTTAGCGCTTTCACAGCTTGTTCGACTTCATCTTCATAAAAATCAGCTACCTTCATCAGCATTTGGTCGAGTTCTCCGGTTTCCTCACCAATACTAATCATTTGAATTGCCATGGGCGGAAACACTTGTTCCTTTTGAAGGGCAAGGCTAATCATGCCCCCAGTTTGAATCTCGCGCCGTGCTTCGTCCACCGCATTTGCAATCACTACGTTACCAGCCGTATCGCGGACAATTTCAAGACAAGTCAAAATTGGAACGCCCGATCGGGTCAACGCGCCAAAAGTCCTACAAAATCTAGCCGTTGCAGTCTTCTGGATCAAGTCACCAAATAATGGCATTTTCAAAAACACGCGGTCCATGGTTTCGCGGCCTACACGAGTACTGTAGTAGCGGTTGTAAGCAAAGACAATTAACGGCACAATAATGATCAGAATGATCACATTTGGACTTCTCAAAAAACCACTGATGTCTACCATTGCTTGAGTGAAGGCAGGTAATTCAGTCCCGATTTCCTTAAAAATTCCAGCAAAAACCGGAATGATGAAAATCGTCATCGCCAAAAAGATAATGGTAGCCAAGCTACCCACGACCACTGGATAAGCCATTGCGGACTTAATTTGATTTTGTAGTCGAGCAGTATCTTCCAAAAGTTTAGCTAATCGATCGAGTACTTCATCCAAAACCCCACCGACTTCCCCAGCCTGAATCATACTGACGTAGAGATTGTCAAAAGATTGAGGATGTTTCCGCATCGCCTCAGATAGGCTGACCCCTTGTTGAATATCAGTTCCAACAGCGGTTAGCGCGAGCTTAAATTTAGGATTTGTGCATTGCTCAGACAACACGCCCAACCCGCGAACCATAGCAACTCCAGCGCTCACCAACACCGCGAACTGTCTAGAAAAGATTGCCTTATCCTTGACCGTAACTTTCGCCATGGACGTTTGAATCTTTTTCAGATCAAAACTGATAGCGCCACCACTCTCTTTCAGTTCCTGGACGAATAAACCTTGATCACGAAGATTCGATCGGGCCTCAGCGAGGGTAGAGGCGGTAATCTTTTGTTTAACAAGAGTTCCTTGCGAATCTCGAACGCGGGCGACAAAGGTTGGCATGAGTTAGGGTTCCGTTACGAGTCAGGATTAATGATAGTTGAGGTTTTCTGAATTGGCTAAGGTCAACACTAATGGAATGCGTCAAATAAAAGTATTTTATCTAAGATAATTCATCTAAGATTTAACGCATTCTGAAAATAGAATAGGTGGAAACGAAAAAGCATTATCGCCCAGCCGTTGCCGCCGCTCCACCAATCAATCGCTGCATTTCATCCGGACGTGAGGTTTTGGATGCTGCGGCTTCAAAGGTAATCAAACCTGCCTTATATTGGTCAGCCAAAACTTTTTCCAATGTCTGCATCCCAAGTTTACCGCCCGTTTGAATGGCTGAATAAATTTGCGCTGTTTTTCCTTCTCTAATCAAGTTAGAAATAGCTGGAGTTACAATCATGATTTCTTGTGCCATGATTCGACCGTATTCACCTGGTTTGACGTTTTTCTTCTGCACCAAAGTTTGGCTGAAAACTGCGACCAAGGAGTTAGAAAGTTGTACCCGGACTTGGGTTTGACGTTCTGCCGGAAACACATCAATCATCCGATCGACCGTTTGAGAGGCAGAGCTAGTATGCAAGGTTCCGAATACTAAGTGTCCTGTTTCAGCGGCACTAATAGCGAGTGAAATTGTCTCCAAATCTCGCATTTCTCCCACCAAGATGATGTCTGGATCTTCTCGGAGAGCCGCTTTAAGTGCATTTTCAAAGCTCTTTGTATCCTCACCAAGTTGGCGTTGATGAATTAAGCTTTTGATAGGCTCGTAGACAAATTCGATCGGATCCTCAACCGTAAGAATATGTTCTGCTCGGGTGCGATTTATCAAGTCAATCATCGCAGCCAAGGTTGTAGTTTTACCGGATCCCGTTGGTCCCGTCACTAGGATTAACCCACGGGGTTTTTCAGACATTTCACGCACGACATCTGGCAGGCCGAGCTTGTCAAAGTTAGGGATTTTTGAACTCAGCGCTCGCAAACAAGCCGCATAAGTACCTCGGTCCTTGTAAACATTGACCCGGAATCTCGCCAAGCCTCGAACACCATAGGAACAGTCTAATTCCCAATTTTGCTCTAGGTTTTTCCGCTGGGTGTTGTTTAACATACTGAAGATCAAGCGTTGGCATTCTTCCGAATTCAACACATGATCGCCGATCGGTTGCAAATGTCCACTAATTCGGAAATAAGGTGCAAGTCCGGCTGTTAAATGTAAATCAGAACCACCCATTTCAATGAGCTGCTCCATCAAATCTTCAATCATCAATTCCATGCGTTGTCTCCTATCAGAATTAAACTAATGTTTTACATTTCAGATTCTATTGCAGGAATCTTATCGCTTAGTCTTGGAAACGCGGCGTTAAGCAGTATGGACAATCCAGCCATTCTTGCTTTAGCTCTGCACTACAAGTTCGACAGGTTAAAACACTTTTCCGTTTCGATCGCATTTCAGCCTCTAGCCCAGTGTCTGTGAATGTCACCCGCTCGACTTCTTCTAGAGTCGTCATCCCCTGACGCACTAGGTTAAGACTATAGGCCAACAGCGTTTGCATCCCTTCCTCGATCGCGACCTCTTTGATTTGATCACTGGGTGCTCCTTTGCTAATCATAGTTTGCAGGCGATCGGTAATTTTCATTACTTCATACACACCACAACGGCCTTTATAGCCACTACCACTACATTTTCCACAGAGCGTATTTTGAGCGCGAGCCGATTGAATCTGTTGAGCGGTCAGACTATTCGCCCGATAGAGAGTCAGTTGAGTATCTCGGGCAGTAGTAAGGCCAAAACGTCCGAGTTCTGCGGGGGTAGGCGTATATGGAATGCGACATTCATCGCAAACCCGACGGACCAGACGCTGAGCGACAACCCCTAGCAATGCACCGGAAACCATAAACGGTTCAACGCCCATTTCATCTAGACGGGCGATCGCCCCTGCCGCATCGTTGGTATGGAGCGTTGTCAGAACTAAGTGTCCCGTTAATGCTGCTTCAATAGCCGTTTTTGCCGTTTCTCGGTCACGGGTTTCTCCCACCAAAATGACATCGGGATCTTGACGAAGGAACGCCCGCAGGATGGCCGCAAAGTCCATTCCTTTTTCCCGAATCACTTGCACTTGGGTTAATCCAGGCAGCGTGTACTCGATCGGATCTTCGGCAGTACTAATGTTGACCCCCGGATCATTCCGTTCGGCTAATGCGGAGTAGAGCGTGGTGGTTTTTCCCGAACCTGTTGGACCTGTAACCAAAATCAAGCCAAAGGGACGACGGACCATCTCTTGAACTGTTTCGAGCGACTCTTTGTCTTGAATCAGCTTATCAAGACCCAGCTGGGTGACGGAGTTGTCGAGAATCCGCAGGACGACTTTTTCACCGTGTTTACTGGGCAAAGTGTTGACCCGAAAGTCAATTTTGCGGCCATCGAAAACCCGACGAATTCGACCATCTTGGGGCGCTCGACGTTCAGCAATATCAAGCTGAGAAATGATCTTGAAACGGGCTGTGACGGCAGGGATGATTTTCTTAGGCAGAGAATCAAAGGCTTGCTGCAAGACGCCATCTTTGCGAAAGCGAATTCGTAACTGCTCTTCCTGCGGCTCAACATGAATATCCGAGACTCCAAGCTGTAGCGCTTTGATCAGGATTTTGTTGACTAGGGCCACGATCGGAGCGGCATCTGCATCAGCCGCCGTATCGAGATCAACTTCATCAGCCCCCTCTTCGGAAAGTTCAGCATAGTCTTCTAGACCTTCGAGTTCGGCCTTCACATCCACGCGAGCTTGTTGCTCAGCATGTTGATCCTTCTGAACCCGTTCATCTAAGTACTGAGAAATTATACGGTTGTAATCTTCACTCGTAATAACAAGCCGCTGAAGGGTGAGATTTTTGGCTCGTAAAATACGATTAAGGTCATCTTGGGCATCCAGATTATCTGGATAGACCATGGCGACGAGAAGACTATTTTCCGTCTGGGAAAGGGGTACAAACTGATAGCGACGGCAGATATCGATCGGAATTAGCGTATCAATGAGGTGGCCAATTTGGGAGTTGGCAATTTGATTAATTTCTGGATCGAGAGATTCGACACCGTATAGAATCTTAAGTTCAAAAAGTTGTTGCTTTTTATACTGGCGTAAAAGGTCTGGAGAGAGTTGTTGCCCAGTAATCAACTCCAAGGATTCCGTTAGGGGTTTACCCGAACGACGACTATCCGCGAGTGCCTTCTGGATTTGATCTTGACTGGCGTAACCCGCTTGGACAAGCTTATTGCCAAACGGAGACAGGTTGTTTTGAACAGCCAGCGCACGACGCGGGAATGAAGAGTTCGTCATAATTTGGTGGAATCGAGTGAGTGGGGATGGGTGCTGCTCTGCTTATCTCTTAAATATTGCCCCAATTTCTCCAGAAAGATCCGTTCTTATGATCGGAAAGGTTCTAGAAAGGTTTTTCAACCTCCACCTCGATCGGGCACAATGGAGAAGTGTGAGAACAATTCTAATTAATAATGGGGGAATATAATCATGGGTGAAGAGCAGCAAGTTGAATCGGTAGAAGAACTCTTAGACGATCCCCAAGCTGATCAGGTCATCCAGTCTGGGCTTGAGCCGCATCTAAGTTCCGAGACTGTGACGGCAAATGCGTCTGTGGCTTCAACTCAAGATGAGCTTGAGGAAACGACGGACTATGAAGCGGCATTCATGGAATTACGATCGTCCTATGCTTCAAAAGAGCGTGAATGTGAAGCTCTTAAAGGCCAAAATGAAGACTCCAAAGGCCAATATCTCCGATTAGCCGCAGATTTTGAAAACTTCCGCAGACGAACTCAGCAGGAAAAGGAAGGACTGGAAGTTCAAGTCAAGATCTCGACTCTCACCGAATTGCTGGCCGTTGTTGACAATTTTGAACGTGCCCGATCGCAGCTCAAAGTCGAAAGTGATGCTGAAACTGCTGTCCACAACAGCTATCAAGGGATTTACAAAGACATGGTGGGCCGCCTAAAGCGGATTGGAGTCTCTCCCATGAACGCAAAAGACAAGCAATTTGACCCTAACCTCCATGAAGCCCTATTGCGTCAACCGACCTCCGAGTATCCGGAAGGAACCGTTATGGCTGAACTTGTGCGAGGCTACATGATGGGCGATCGGGTATTGCGCCATGCTCAAGTTCAAGTTGCGGCTGCACCCGAAAAGGATGAAACCTCGTCTACGCAAGACTAAGATCAAAACTTGAAAAATGATTAAGGTCATTTGTTAGAAATTGTCAAGAGTTGAGGAATATTGTGTAGTGGGAGACTTCACAATCATTCGTGATCTCCTGCTACATTGAGCTTGATAATTGATTTTACCTAAGCTCAATTTAGATATTCACCTTGGCTTCATGCCTTATTACCTACGCCTAAAAAACTGTTATGGGAAAAGTTATTGGTATTGATTTGGGCACCACCAACAGTTGTGTTGCGGTCCTTGAGGGCGGACAAGCCACGGTGATTGCTAATTCGGAAGGCGGACGGACAACGCCCAGTATTGTTGGTTTTGGCAAGGCGGGCGATCGGCTTGTGGGACAACTGGCGAAACGTCAGGCTGTCACCAATGCAGAAAATACTGTCTTTAGCATTAAGCGCTTCATTGGTCGGCGGTGGGAAGACACCATTGAAGAGCGGACTCGCGTACCTTACAAGTGCGTACAAGGTCGAGATGCCACTGTTGATGTAGGCATTCGTGGTAAGAACTATACGCCACAAGAAATTTCGGCCATGGTGCTGCAAAAACTGAAGCAGGATGCAGAAAGTTATCTCGGCGAAACGGTTAGTCAAGCAGTAATCACGGTCCCAGCTTATTTCAGCGATGCCCAACGTCAAGCCACCAAAGATGCCGGGACAATAGCGGGTCTCGAAGTTTTGCGGATCATCAATGAGCCAACTGCTGCCGCCCTAGCCTACGGGATGGACAAGCTAGATCAAGAGCAGACCATCCTAGTTTTTGATTTAGGCGGCGGAACCTTTGATGTGTCGATTCTTCAATTGGGCGATGGCGTTTTTGAAGTAAAAGCGACCTCCGGGAACAACCATCTCGGCGGCGACGATTTCGATGCGGCAGTTGTGCGCTGGCTTACTGACACCTTCAAACAGCAGGATGGAATTGATCTATCCAGCGATAAAATGGCTCTACAGCGATTGAGAGAAGCGGCTGAACGCGCCAAGATTGAACTATCTGGCACCCTGAGTACTTCCATCAACCTACCCTTCATCACAGCAGACGCCTCTGGGCCTAAGCATCTAGAAGTGGAGTTGACCCGTGCCAAATTTGAAGAACTAGTGGCAAAACTGGTCCAAGGAACCATAGAACCCATGGCCCAAGCGATCAAAGATGCAGGCATGGGGGTTGATGAACTTGATCGGATTCTTCTTGTGGGCGGCTCAACCCGAATTCCAGCCGTGCAGGAAGCGCTCAAAGTTTTCTGTAATGGCAAAACGCCAGACAAGTCGGTCAACCCAGATGAAGCCGTTGCCTTGGGTGCAGCCATCCAAGCGGGAGTCTTAGGGGGTGAAGTTAAAGACGTGCTGTTGCTAGATGTGACACCATTGTCATTGGGGATTGAAACCTTGGGCGAAGTCTTTACGAAAGTGATCGAACGTAACACCACTATCCCGAGCAGCAGAACCCAAGTCTTTTCCACCGCAACGGATGGGCAAACGTCTGTAGAAATTCATCCGCTTCAGGGTGAACGGGCTATGGCACGAGACAATAAAAGCCTTGGCAAGTTCCAACTTACGGGCATTCCTCCGGCACCTCGTGGGGTTCCTCAAATTGAGGTTTCCTTTGAAATTAATGCCGATGGAATTCTAAAAGTATCCGCCCGAGACAAGGGCACGGGTAGCGAACAAAGCATCGAGATCACCAACAGCGGTGGACTCAATATCAATGAAGTTGAGCGGATGCGTAAGGAAGCAGAACTATTTGGTGAAGAGGATGGTCAACGCCGTGAGTTGGTTGAACTCAAGAATGGAGCTGAAACTATTTTATATCAGTACGAAAATATTCTTCGAGACAATGGTGACTCCCTGAGCCAAGATCTAAAGCTAGATGCAGCGACAAAGGTTGCTGTTCTGCGGGCTTCGATCGGAGATTCAAAAATTTCTCTTAGGGAATTCAAGTCCCAGTTAGAAGCAATGCAACAAGTACTGTATGCCTTTGGATCGGCGGTTTACCAAAAAGATCCAAGCGCATCGTCAGCACCAGCCACACCACCAACCCCACCTAAGTCACAAGCTGCGCCCACTGCTGCATCAGCCACTACGGCACCAGCCACTAACGACCCCTTTGCATTTGACCTAAAGGATTTAGACACGGATCAGGATGAAACGGTTCGGGTTGATTTGAATCCTTTCGGAGAGAAAGATGGAAATCCTTTCGGAGGCAATAATTTTGATGAAGATCCGACCGTTACAGCGGACTACGAGGCAATAGACTAAGCCCCAGTTCATATCGATCGATTGGAGGAGTTCGATTGGGAATGCCATCATTCCATATCAAATGCTCAATCTAGACTGGTATAATCCGGGTCGGTTTTCCCTCCCTCAACTGGTCTTTCATTGAGCATTTTTGTTCGATACCCTAATAGACCACCCTTAATTATTTTCTCATCCCCAGCCCCCCTGATCCTATGGCGCGTGATTATTACGAAACCCTTGGCGTTGCTCGAAACGCAGATCAAGACGATGTTAAGAAGGCATTCCGTCGTCTTGCACGAAAATATCACCCCGATGTCAATAAAGACGCGGGCGCTGAGGACACCTTTAAGGAAATTAACCGCGCCTACGAAGTCTTGTCCGAACCCGAAACCCGATCGCGCTATGACCAATATGGTGAAGCTGGACTCGGTGGGGGCGGTGGATATCAAGATCCGGGCGACATGGGCGGGTTCGCTGACATTTTTGAAAGCTTCTTTAATGGCTTTGGCGGACAACAACAGCAGCAACAAGGTCGTCGTCGGGGCGGACCTGTACGCGGAGATGATCTTCGTTTAGATCTTAAAGTTGATTTTCATGATGCAATTTTTGGCAAAGAACGCGAAATTGCAATTAGCCACTTAGAAGGCTGCGGTGTTTGTTCAGGGAGCGGAGCCAAAGCTGGAACTCGTCCACGAACTTGTCCAACCTGCTCTGGTTCGGGACAAGTCCGTCGTGCAACTCGAACACCGTTTGGGAGTTTTACCCAAGTCGCAACTTGTCCAACCTGTGCTGGAGTGGGGCAAGTTATTGAGGACAAATGCGAAAACTGTGGCGGTAATGGTCAGGTTCAGAAGAGTAAAAAGCTGAAAATCACCGTTCCGGCTGGAGTTGATAACGGTACGCGGCTACGGGTCTCGAATGAAGGCGACAGTGGGATGCGGGGTGGGCCAGCGGGCGACTTGTATGTCTATCTTTTTGTGAATGAAGATTCCAATTTTCAGCGCGATGGTATTAACATTCTGTCTGAACTAAAAATCAGCTATTTACAAGCCATTTTAGGATCGCGCCTTGAGGTAAAGACTGTCGATGGCGATGAAGAGATCGAGATTCCAGCCGGTATTCAACCTGGAACGGTGTTGACGTTAGATGGCAAAGGCGTGCCACGCTTAGGAAATGCGGTTAGTCGTGGAAATCATCTGCTGACGGTGACGGTTGATATTCCGAAAAAGGTGGGGTCTGAAGAGCGGGAATTGTTAGAAAAACTCGCTAAAATTCAAGGCGATCGGGTTGGGAAAAGTGGCGTTGAAGGCTTCTTGGGAAAATTCTTTTGAGAAATAGACGGAACATAACTTCATGACTGTAATGCTTGACACTATTCCAGCCGATGCGTCTTTGAATCTACGGGGAACGCCTTGTCCGATTAACTTCGTTCGTACGAAACTAAAGCTTGAGACTATGGTCCCTGGAGAGATCTTGGAAGTCTGGCTGGATGCTGGAGAACCTATTGAACAGGTTCCAGATAGCTTGCGAATGGAAGGCTACGTTATCGAATCCATTGCCGAAAGCAAGGACGATCGCAGCACGTATTTTGTGTTGCGGGTTCAACATCCATGACCCAATTGCTGGGCCACCCAATTGCTGACCAAACATCCACCAACCAGCCGCTTGTGGGGGTCGTTCTTGCGATTCAAGCTAATTATTACTACGTCCAAGTGGACGCCTCAGGCGATCGGCCTGTACAAATGCTTCCCCTTTGTACCCGTCGGAGTCGGCTTAAAAAAATTGGACAGCAGGTGATGGTTGGCGATCGGGTCCATGTGGAGGAGCCAGATTGGGAAAGCGGTCGAGCAGCCATTTGTCACATTGAAGAGCGTCGATCTCAACTCGATCGGCCACCCGTTGCAAATGCGGACCAGATTTTATTGATTTTTGCGCTGGCGAAACCTGCTTTAGACATCAGTCAGCTTAGTCGTTTTTTAATTAAAGCTGAATCCACTGGCATTGAGGTGTGTTTGTGTCTCAGTAAAAGTGACCTAGTGCCCACACCTCATCGGGATGCATGGCGCGATCGGCTTAGAGCTTGGGGCTATGATCCGGTGATGATTAGTTCCTATACGGGGTTGGGAATTGAGGTGTTGGCCGATCGGTTAGATGAGCGCGTCACTATTGTTTCGGGACCCTCCGGTGTAGGGAAATCAAGCTTAATCAATATGTTGGTGCCTGCGGCGAAATTGCGTACCTCTGCCGTGTCTGGAAGGCTAGAGCGTGGTCGGCATACCACTCGGCATGTAGCATTATTTGAGATGCCAAAGGGTGGATTGCTGGCTGATACACCTGGATTTAATCAACCGGATATGGATGCATCGCCTTACGATTTGATGAATTATTTTCCTGAGGTCCGATCGCGATTAAAAAAACGGGTTTGTCAGTTTTCGGACTGTCTGCATCAACAAGAACCTGGATGCCGTGTTCGGGGAGATTGGGAGCGCTATGAGATGTATCTGCGATTTTTAGACGAGGCGCTGGTATTGCAGACTGCAAAATCGAAAAAATCTACGCCAGATGCCGCTTTAAAGCAAAAAACAAATAGTGCAGGAGAAGTTACCTATGAGCCAAGGCTTAAGTCTAAGTATCGGCAAGTTTCCCGGAAGACGGAACAGCAATCGATGCAGGTAATGAAGGGGAAGGTTGGCGATTGGCTAGAAGATGGCGATGATAGTTGAGGATGCTGGAATTATGCGACTGGAATCATTAGAAGTTGCCTAGAGGAAAACGATCGCTCGAATCTTCAGGCGATCGTCTTTTATAAATTCTAAATTGCAATCTTAGACAGCAGCAAAGAAATCTTTAGACTTAACGGGATCAGGATTCATAGTCTTGTCACCAGGCTGCCAACCTGCTGGGCAAACTTCATCAGGGTGAGTTTGGACGTGCTGAATTGCCTGCAATGTCCGAAGAGTTTCGTCAACGCTACGACCGAAGGATAGGTTGTTGATGGTGGAATGCTGGATCACACCATCTTTATCGATGATAAATAGGCCGCGTAATGCAATGCCTTCATCTGGATCCAAAACATTATAGGCTTCGGAGATAGTCTTCTTAAGATCTGCAACAAGCGGATAGTTTAAGTCGCCAATTCCACCACTTTTACGATCGCTTTGGATCCAAGCTAGATGAGAAAATTGGCTGTCTACAGAAACGCCAAGAATTTCGGTGTTGAGAGCTTTAAATTCGGAATGACGATCGCTGAATGCGGTGATTTCAGTCGGGCAGACAAAGGTGAAGTCTAACGGGTAAAAGAAAAGAACCGTATACTTGCCGCGATAATCAGACAGCTTGATGGTTTTGAATTCTTGGTCGATAACCGCCGTTGCAGTAAAGTCGGGCGCAGTTTGACCCACCCGTAAGCATTCAGACATAAGGACGTTCCTTAATAAAACTTTAACATCTATAATTCTAACACCTATACCCAGAGTAAAGCAGAGTCATATCGATTTTGAGTAAGCGATCGAATTTTCCTCAAATTGGATTAGTACAAACGGGGATCACGCTGAGAAATCCCGCGAATTATCAAGCTATTGCCTTGCCATTGGGCGCGAATCAGTCCGAGATTCGATAATACTTTCCACCTCGGATCTGCCGTGAGGTCTCTGGGTAAGGAGATAAGAATTTCAGTTTCGGTTTCGATCAGTTCTCCTTCATAGGAAACATCTGGCACGGGGGGAGCATTAAAGAAATCAGCGATCGGTAACTCCAGTCCAGTCCCTGACGATGGAATATGGAGCTTATAGCGGGAATTAAGATCGTCGAGTTCAGCGAGCTGGAGCAGCTTTAATGGAGTGCCGTGGATAAAGACAACATGCTGGGGACGCAGGGTGTGGATAACCTGAGGCAAGGTCGAGCCATCACAATGATTTGGCAACGCGTAGGATTTGGTTGATAGCGCTGGCATCTCAAAGTGGTGATGGCTCGTGTGGGGAAATAACAACAGCCATTTGCCGCGTTCCATTAGGATTTGGACCAGAGCAGGCAAGGGCTGACCTGAGGTCTCGGGTTGACTCACTAAAATAATCTGCGGGACCGCAACGGTCTTGGAACAGAGGGGCAGGCGTTGAATGCAAGGCCGAATTGTAGAATCCAAAAACAACGATTGATAGCGAGCAAAGTTTTGAATGCTACTGGGAAAGGTTGGGATAATTTGTTCGTAACGATCGCATTGATCCGCGATCGCATCATCCAGCGCCACCGTCACGCTTCGTCCTGAAAACAAGTGATGACTACGCAACAAAATCAAGATTTCCTGAGCAAGACCCAAGGCCGGAACAGGCAACAACACCGATTGTCCAGAAATTAGTGCCCGATCAATCGTCTCCATCAGTTGAGTTTCAAGTTGACGACGGTGAGGATAACGATCGGTGCCGTACATGCCTGAAATAATCAAAACATCGGGAAATAATCCTCGTAGTTCCTCTAGCTTTAGTCCGTCCGTGAGACGAGAATTGGTGAGCGACAAATCTGGAGCATAAAGAAGCGTTTGAGGCCGATCGTCACGGGTTTCGCCGCTAGTATCCGTGAGCAGGATGATCGCTGCGCCCGGTAGATGGCCCGCTGGAAAGAGTTGGACCGTCAAGTTGGGCAAAAGTTCGGTGGACGATCGCCAATCTAACGTCTGAATCAGCGGTGATGATGAACCTAATTCGAGGAGTTGCGCCGTGACAATACTGCTGTAAATCGGGACATCAGGAAATTTTTGGTGAAGTAACAGGAGCGATCGGCTATTGTCGGGATCGGCATGACTGCATAGAATTAAGTCAGGCGGTTGAAGGGTTTGGAGGACAGATAGGTCGCGTAATCCGCAGTCAAGCAAAACACTATATTGGGCAATCTGGAGTTCGACACAGATTCCTTCATCGGATTGCCCGGTTCCGTAGAAAAAGCATTGCAGCATGGACTTTGATTACGATTCGACCCGAAGCTAACAGAAATAACGAAGTAACGGCATTCCTGTTAGTCTACGAGATTTTTAGTCTATGAGATTTTAGTGAGCGGATCCATTACCATGGTAATCATCGCTATCATAGAACCCATTCTTCGTGCCAAAAAAGAGGCAGGCGATCGGGAAGATGCAAGCAATAACAATTAGCATTTGTTTTACATCCATGAAAATCACCGTTGGGAGAGAATGAAGAATTGAGACTTAAGAATTGAAAATTTCAATGGTCTTATCTCGTTTTCTGATCCTACCGAAATGCGCTCTAAGATTGGCTAAATGCAAGAATAATTAAAGATTCTCAACTCCAATGATTGACCTCAATGCCCCAAAATACTTTGCCCATTATTACGCCTGTCATCGCCGCTAGCTGGCTAGAACGATCGGCTTTACAAGTTGCTCCAGATTTGCTCGGCTGCACGATGGTACGAAAGCTGCCTAATGGTCAACAGTTACGCGGTACTATCATTGAGACGGAGGCTTACGAAGAAGGCGATCCGGCTTGTCATGCTTATCGTAAAAAGACCGATCGCAATTGGATTATGTTCGGGCCACCGGGCTATACCTACGTATATTTAATCTATGGGATGTATCACTGTGTAAATATTGTCACCGATCGAGACGAGTTTGCTAGCGCAGTACTGATTCGAGCCTTAGATATGGAGACGATACCAAAGGATTATGAGCTTGGGAAACCAAAACCAAAAGAAAAACTACATCGGATCGCCGCCGGACCCGGAAAGCTATGTCGCGTTATGCAAATCGACCAAACGCTATACGGCACAAAACTCGACGGAACTCAACCCCTGTGGCTAGAGCATCGCACTCCAGAGTGGCAGCAGAGTCTGGATTTGGAGAGTCGGGCATTAGTCCAGACCACGCGAATTGGGTTAACGCAGGGTGTGGAATTACCATGGCGCTGGTATGTGAAAGATAATCCGGCAGTCTCTAAGCTGATAGTTAAAGTGGTAAGTAAAGTTAGCTCTAAACTGGGAGCTAAGATTTAAGTTCGGAATTTAGGAACGAGAGATTGTATTCTCTAGAAGAGATTGAAAATTGGATCTCATCTTTTCTTGACATAGCAGAAAACTGACTCTGTTATTTCAATGAAATTGCAGAAAGAAATGATCCGATCGGCGGTTTTTCGCCCATTCTACAATAAGTAATTTTCAGTATGCGATTCTCGAGGACTGGCTGATCCTATGGCTGCAAAGCAACTTCTTCAGGAAATTCCCACCGACCTTCTCCGTGAGCGGATGCCTCGTCATGTGGCAGTCATTATGGATGGTAATGGGCGCTGGGCAAAACGGCGGGCTATGCCTCGGATTATGGGCCATCGCAAGGGGGTGGATGTCCTGAAGGATTTATTGCGCTGCTGTCGAGATTGGGGAATTGAGGCGCTAACGGCCTATGCATTTTCTACGGAAAATTGGGGTCGGCCAACGGAAGAGGTGGAGTTTCTCATGACGCTATTTGAGCGGGTGTTGAGAAAAGAATTGCGCGAGATGATGAAGGAGAATGTACAGATTCGGTTTGTGGGAAACCTGGAAATGTTGCCAGATTCGTTGCGTGAAGAAATCGATCGGGCCGTCGAAGCAACTCGGGTCAACACAGGCATTCGGTTTACGATCGCAACAAACTACGGGGGCCGTCAAGAGATTTTGCAGGCTTGTCGATCGATCGCCGCCGCCGTCAAAGATGGAACCTTAGCGCTTGAAGACATTGACGAATCCATTTTTGAGCGCAATCTCTATACCAACGGCATTTGCGATCCCGATTTACTAATTCGGACCAGCGGAGAAATGCGAATTAGCAATTTTCTGTTGTGGCAGATGGCCTATGCCGAAATTTATGTCACCGATACCATGTGGCCAGATTTCGATCGGGCACAATTCCACACAGCCTTGCGTGACTACCAAAGTCGTGAACGGCGATTCGGTAAAGTTGGGATTCAACTTTAAAATTTTATCTCAGCCACCTTTTATTTCAACTCGCTAAGTCACTGAACTGCGATAAAGTCCTATGCATTTGGGGGTCAAACCCAAGACAACGTTAAAGCAATCTGTTCAGAAAGCTTCATTGCTTTGAATGGCTTACTAATTAATCCTGAAATTCCCAACTTAGCAAACCGTTCCCGATCGGCTAATTGAGTTTTGGCCGTCATGAGAATGACAGGAATCATGCAGGTTCTAGGATTCGACTGCAAGGCTTTCAAGGTCATAAGGCCATCCATGTCAGGCATCATTACGTCCAATAGAATCGCATCCAGCGGCTCATTTAAGGCAAGTTCTAAACCTTCTAGTCCAGAGCTTGCGATCGTAACGGTCCAACCCGCAACCACTTCAAGCGCAAGTTGTGCAACCGCTTGAATATCGCATTCATCATCAATAATCAGAATTTTTCGAGTCATAGCAGCGGCCAGGTGGGAAATTAGTAAAATTTTAAAAATAAATAAAGAATAAATTGCTCAATACAAAATATATGAATTGAATGTCTAGAGATCTATATCGCTATGAACGTCATACTCTAAGGCCATATTTAGAACAGAAGGTTTTAGGGCTTTAAACTTTTATTTTTATAGCTTAGGCCGAAGTTGTGGAGGAAGTGAGGAGGCGTGGTAATGCAAAGTAAAAGGTGCTGCCCTCTCCTAAAGTACTTTCAACCCAGAGTGGGGCATTATGCTGATGTAATATACTCCGACAAATACTTAAGCCCAATCCAGTGCCGCCCTTTTGACGGGAGTCGGATGCATCTACTTGTTGAAAGGGTTGAAAAATTGTCGTGAGTTTGTCGTAGGGGATTCCTCGACCCCGATCGTGAATGGCCACCAACACGGAAGACTGATCCAACTGCAACGTGATGGGATGGTGCGATGAAGACGGATCGATAAGGCTGGTCACAATATCAATAGTGGTATGTGGTTCAGAAAATTTGATGGCATTACTGAGTAAGTTGGTAATCACCTGAATCATTCGATCGCGGTCTACCGAAACCGAAACCGAATCACTACTCAGCTTCAACTCTACTCGGGCCGCATCCGCCAGCGTCTGCATCACTTCTACCGACTCTTGCAAAATAATCGCCAAATCACACCATTCTCGTTCCATGGTAATTTTGCCCGACTTAATTCGCTCCATGTCTAAAATGTCATTAATCATTCGCACCAAGCGCTCGGTATTTTGGGCGGCGATCGTGACCATGCGATGAGCTTGTTCGGGGCGCGTTTGTAAGATGCCGCTAGATACGAGATCTAAAGCCCCTGCAATGGAGGTGAGCGGAGTGCGCAATTCGTGACTGACGACCGAAATAAATTCGTCCTTTAAACAATCGACTTCTCGACGACTGCTAATATCTTGCGTGAAGCCATAATGGCCGACAAATTGTTGGTTCTCATTGTAGGCTTTGACAAACACAATCTTTCGATCGAAAATCTCACCATTTTTTCGCGCACCACAAATTTCTACCTCCGCGCGATCGTTTTCCATCATGGTTTGATAGGCACTCATGGCTTTGGCACGATCTTCAGCAACGATTAATTTCCACCATTCCTGACCCATTAATTCTGCATTGTCATAACCACTCATTTCGGCATAAGCATCATTGACTTGTACAAAACAACCGAGATGATCAACTTCAGCAATGCCTACCACTGCAAGTTCTAGCGCTCTACTCAGCTTCACCACCGCCGCATCTTGCCGTTTACGATCGCTAATATCCCGCCCCACACTTTGATATTCGATAATGGTGCCAGATTCATCAAAAATGGCTCGATTAGTCCAAGATTGCCAGCCGATTTGCCCACTCGGAGAAATGGCCCGATGCTCAATTGTAGTCACCGGAGAATCGGGAGATGAGGACTGAAATTGAGCTTTGACTTTAGTACGATCGTCATCTAGAACCATAGGCATAAAGGATTTCCCTAGGCAATTCTCTGAATCTAAATTAAAGTACTCACAATAGGCTTTGTTCACAAACGTCAATCGACCATCGGGCGAAAAACGACAAATCAAATCCATCTGGTCTTGAACAATACCTCGATATTGCGCCTCACTTCTTTGCAGGGCAAGTTCAACTTTTTTTTGCTCTCGCACATCCACTAAGGTCGATCGGCTAGATAGATAATTGCCACCTTTATCCGTGATAGCAGTTGAGCTTGCTAAAACTGGAAACACTTCTCCCCTACGACTTTTTAGTAAGATTTCAACATCTTTAACAACCCCTGTAGCTTTAAGGACTTGAAATTTCTCAATCCATTTCGGATGACTTTCCGGTGCAACAAACTCAAGAAATAACATTTTACCGACCACTTCAGCGCGATCGTAACCCAACATTTTTAGCTCCGTGTCATTGATCAATATGACAGTACCCTCGGGACTAAGCGAGTGATAGCCACAAGGTGCATCATTGTAAAGATCTTGGACCGTCAAGATGTGAGTCAGTGGATTGCCTTCTTCTGCATAAATAGCCATTCGATGAAGAACATCTTGGCATCGCTGCGTCATTTGATAAAGATCATGATGGCTCTTCTGAAGACGGCGTATTACATTAGCGAGTAGGGCAGTCAACCCCATAATTAAAATCGTCATTACACCTATTGCAAAATTCGATTGTGAATCAACCGAGCTAAGCTCGTAAATACAAAGTCCAGTGATACTTAGGAAAATACTAGTAAATAATAAAGATCGTGATCGGTAGAGTTTAGGTAAGGGTTTAGGAACGATCGGAAAGTCTTCGATCGGAGTGGGTTTAGCGGTTTTACATCGTTTGGATTCCATCAGAGCATTATTAACTTTCATCGTGTCTCCTAGGAGCTAAACGCCATTACAGAATTTCGTTTTTTTATAAATTCGACTAAGGATTGCTTTGCTCGATCGTAAATACGTTGTAAGTTGTCGCCTTGCTGATAATCCACGATGCCCACAGCCAAATTGGCCCTAAAAGGATTACCTTCAGCAGAAACAAGACAGTCTAGAGCGACCCAATTTAAAAGAGATTAAAAGAGAAATGTGTAGCGAGTTATAAAACTAGAAGGCTGAATCACAATAGTCCTGATTAGTTTTAGCAGGTTCTAGATGCGATAACTTCACCCGTCTAGACAACTTAGCCTCAAGCCAGAGCGATGTATATACGAAATGAACAAAAAACAATAAGGTATTGCATTTTAAGAATTAGATTAATGCAATTTTTGAATTTTTAAATAAAATTTTATTATCTAATAAAAGATTGATCTAGCTGGAAATAGAGCTAGCGTAGTTCACATAATTTAAATTATAGAGCACTTCAGCAAAGTGATGGTTTCCCTAAGCACTTTAATCCTTAAGCAATGATTACGATTTGATTTGCCGGGATTTGCGCTGTGGATTTGATCGTAAGGACTAGACGCGTCTACGATCGGAATTTCTGAATGCAATATTCACCTACTTAATAGATTTAGAAATTCCCTATAGATTTAGAAATTAGTTATTAGTCATTGAGAGGAAATATTATTAAGAGTAATTAATTGAGAAGAATTATCGGCTGGAGTTCATCCTTAGATAAGCAAGCGATCGGAAACTTCAATACGTTTATTCAGTTAAAGAACGACCCTATATTTGCTAAATCATCACGATTCTAGATTTTTTAAACGCTCTCTAAAACTATTTAGACAATCAGCCAGCCTAGATAGTTGTTGGTCCTAAATATCGTTCTAATTTTGGTGAAAAAACTTCGTAAATTAGCGTCAACGGCTGACCATGATGCCAAAACAAATAATGTCGTCCCCAAAAGGGTCCAGGATGATTGAATGCTTTGGAAATTTCGGCGGAATGGCCATAATATAAGCCTTGGACATCACGGTATAGCTCAGTTCTCAATTTCGCAAGGCTAGACCAGATGGGGAGCGATCGATTTTCTAAATATTCATCAACATGACTTTGTTCCCACCAAGATGTCGCGTAAGCCGTAGGTTCACCGCCATTGGTTAACCACACTTGACGGCGGACTCGGGGTCCGGGAACTTTAGAGATTTGAGCAGGGGCACGATCGTGAGATTCACCGACACTGGACATATCAATTAAATCAATCAAGGTCGGTTCGCCCGTCAATAGCTGGAGATAGCGCGTTGGGGAACCATCACCAAGTAACATCATTTGCCAAGCGGGGGCAAGTTGGTTGTGGGGCAAACCCGACTGGACTTGACGATCGTCGCCTTGCCAAAGTGGAGTGAGCAGATGCCACGGGTGGGGATTAATTAAGGTAGTGACAGTCAAGGCGATCACGGAAGGTAACAGTTTGTTACTTTTTATGATAGCGCGATCGTCCTGACTGAGGCTTAAGCAATAACTAGAGATTATCCATTTGTTTTTTTAGGGCTTCTAGGTCCGCATCCGCATCTGCATTCACTCCCGCTGGAGTGCCTGTAATTTGTGGGGTTGCAGCAGGTGCCGATCCGCCCAGCATTTGAGCTTTCATGGCCGCGAGTTCCGCATCCACATTACTCCCACCTTCTAGTGCTGCAAACTGAGCTTCGAGACCTGCGCTGCCAAGTTCTGCCGCCGCCATAGATCGCGATTCAAGCTGAAGAACTTTGTCCTCCATCCGCTCGAAGGCTGCCATAGCGCTGCCAGTATTACTGCTGTTGATGACGGATTGAAGCTGTTCGTTTGCTTTGGCTGCCGCTGCACGCGCTTTTAGCATGTCTTTCTTGGTCTTTGCTTCAGAGATTTTGCTCTCCATCGCGACCAAGTTTTTTCTCAGACTATCCACTTGAGCGCTTTGGGCATCCAGTTGGGCCTTGAGAGATGCTGCGGCATCAGCAAAACTTTTCTTGCGAACTAGGGCTTCACGGGCAAGATTTTCATCGCCTTTCTGTAATGCAAGCTGGGCGCGAGATTGCCAAGTACCAGATTCAGTCAGATTTTTTTCGTACTGTATTTGACTGCGTTTTTGGGTCGCGATCGCCCCTGCCACCGCTGTCTTCATGTTGATCAGGTCTTCCTGCATATCCATGAGCGCCTGGTCCAGAATCTTTTCTGGATCCTCAGCTTTGCTCACCATGTCATTGACATTTGCCCGAACCAAGCGGCTCACACGATCGAACAGGGCCATAATCTCTTCCTTGCTGCTTTGTGCAACCTTTAGTTTAACCGTTCTTCACTAGTCTAGAAAGTTCTGAGGAAAACGAACAGGGGAATTTTCAACTTTTTTGATAGGGATTCCAGAATCTTAGCTATCGGCTTCCTACCCAATTGAAAACCCCACAGAATTAATTCATCCTGCGAGGTCTGACTTACTTAGTTAATGGCGGCTGTGACAGCGGCTGAGTTAGTAGGCATTATTGAAGGTGAGGGGAGAGGCCAAACGCAAGCCTAGATCTGTTTCAGTATTCACCACCACCACTTCAGATTTGTTCTGACCATTGGTCAACAAGCCACCCACTGCACCCGCTGCAGTTCCGATTAAGATGTTGCCCCAGCCGATTTGACGGTTCCCAGTGACGGCGGAAATAATCGCACCTGCACCTGCACCTACGGCGGCACCTGTCAAAATCGAGGTTGTATTGATGCCTTTGCTAATGGTTTCTTTGCGGGTAACTAAATCAGAGGTTGCATCCAGCATCATGCTGCTGCCATTGGGAAGAACCAGCGTGCGGGCATAGAAGCGACTGCCTTTTTCTTCCTTACCGTTGAGGGTAATGCTGGCTGGACGAAATTCGCCTTCTACGGTACTTCCCGCTGGAATCAACAACCGATTATCACCAGAACGAATGTTGTTGGAGATATTCAAGGTAGCTGCCATTTTTTCATCAGGAGCCAAAACAATTTTGGCAGCCTTCGCGTAATTTGTTGGAATGACCGCACCTGTGGCGATACGAATCGATCGGTTGAAAACAGCGGGACGAGGGGCATTGTATTGAGCGGGGTACGATTGAGCATCAGCCCGAAGAGTCGCGAGGGGTAATAGACCTGTAGTCACTACACCTAATGCTAAAGCGAATGCGGCAGATGAACGAGGAGCGAGGGATTGAATAAATTTCATAGTATGTCTTGAATTCCTGTGTGAGTGCTGAACCTGCATCTCTTGACCGCTTACATTTTCAAAAGGTTCCCAAGATGTTTAGCAACGATCGCAGTATCCAGGTCTAAATTACTACAAGCCTCTACCAGCCCATTCACGCCATCCACAATCCAAATCTTTGTCTGCAACTCATCCGCCACAGCCTGAACCGTCATATCGTCTAAAAACAGCGTCGAATGTAGCTTAATCATTAAGGACGGCAACAAAATCCCATCGCCCAAATCTTGCCCCTTCAGCGCGTTCACAATATCTTGACCCGTAATCAAACCTGTGACGGAGATCTCTTGGCCCCAATAGTTACTATTTAATGCGGCTAAAGTTATGGTCAGATTTTCGACTGCGTTGAGCCGATCGACGATTGGTTGAAAGGCATGTTCGACGGCATTCCCGACAATCCAAGTCAGGCGCGTGGGCTGGGGAATGGCGATCGGGAGATCTTCGGCTGCGGTATCAAACTCTTTTAGAAACAATCGAATCGAGCCGACTCCGTTACCAATTTGGGGATAGTCTTCATAATGTTGCTCTAGG
This sequence comes from Synechococcales cyanobacterium GL140_1_metabat_312, assembly GCA_025351345.1. Taxonomy (GTDB): domain Bacteria; phylum Cyanobacteriota; class Cyanobacteriia; order Leptolyngbyales; family Leptolyngbyaceae; genus JAAFJU01. The sequence continues at coordinate 12,287 of JANXWB010000094.1, read as the reverse complement.
GGAACAGGCTGTTGGGCAATCAGAAACCATTCGTCCGCTAGCCAAGCAAAGGTGGAGCCTATTGTCTCTTGGAACTTCTGTTGCAGAGCTTGAACTTGGGCAATCGTTTCGATCGCTTTTTCTCGCGATACGGGAACTAATGCGTCTTCATCAGGCCGAAAGCGCGTCAACCCCACAGGCACAACGGCGGCTGAAATGACAGCGGAAAAATCGCCTTGATGGAATTTGGCTAGATCTTCTAGGGTTTTGGTAAGCTGTTCGCCATCATTAATTCCAGGACAGACGACAACTTGGGCATGAATTTGTAATTCGTGATCTTGGAACCATTGCAGTTGTTGAAGCAACAATCCAGCACGGGGATTTTTTAAGAGACGCGATCGGACTTCGGCATCGGTCGCATGGACAGAAACATAAAGCGGTGATAAACGCATGGCCGCAATGCGATCCCATTCCCGATCGGGCAAATTGGTCAGCGTCAGATAACTGCCATATAAAAAACTCAGTCGATAGTCGTCGTCTTTGAAATATAAGCTTTCGCGTTTACCGGGGGGCTGTTGATCGATGAAACAAAATGGGCAACGGTTTGTACATTGAATCAATGCATCAAAAAGTGCGGTCTCAAACTCTAGCCCCAAATCTTCGTCGTAGTCTTTCTCAATTTCGACTGTGTGGCTCACGCCTTTGGCATCCAACACTTCAAGTTCTAGAAATTCATCCGCACAGAAAAACTGATAGTCAATTAAATCCCTCGGCTGCTGACCGTTCACTGATACGATCGCATCGCCAATTCCAAACCCAATTTCTTCTGCGATCGATTCCGGCAGGATGCGAGAAATTTTGGCAGGGCTGAGCATGGGAAACACTAGAAATAAACGACATTAAACGAAATCATTAAAAAGACTGCACTTAAATCACGATTTTCACCGCAGATTACCGTTACAGCCTATTAGTCTACCAAATTCATTTCAATCTACAATCCAAAATCGTTTACCAATTCGGTCCGCTGTGAATCAACCACTTGGCTTCTGAGGTGAGACAAATGCCGCCGAAGCGTTTGACAATAGGATAAATTTCCGACAAAACCGCCAGTTCTTGACTCTCATCACACACGGCTAACACGTAGTCATTGCAAGCCCCATCCAGATCCAGATCGCAGGCCATGGTACCGCGATCGCCCTTACCACTGACGTTTCGCAAAATGCTATACCCTTTCACTCCCAACCGATCGAGAGTTTCTAGAACCTTGCGCAATTCCACAGATGGAACGATGATTTCTAGCCGTTTTACCGTTTTTAAGTCGGCTGCTGTAATCGGTACGATCGGTAAACTCATAATCTAAGTGACTCCCCAGAGCTTTTTAATAATTTCAAAATAAACCGGAATTCCTATCACGATGTTAAAGGGAAACGTCAACGCCAAAGCCATGGAAAGATAAAGACTCGGATTCGCCTCCGGTACCGACATCCGCATTGCCGCCGGAACTGCAATATAGGATGCACTCGCACAAAGCACAGCAAACAGGAGCGCATTGCCCAGAGACATGCCAATCACCGCCGCACACACAATCCCAACCATTGCATTAAAAACAGGCATAAAAACCGAGAATAACACCGGGAATACGCCAGCCCGAGTCAAATCTCCCAACCGTTTCGCCGAGACCAGCCCCATATCTAACAGAAAAAAAACCAGAACCCCATAAAACATATCCTCGACAAAGGGCTTCATCTTGGTCCAGCCTGCTTCTCCAGTCCAGTATCCCGCGCACAAACTAATCACTAGCAAAAGCACAGAGCCATTCAGAAAAGCTTCCCGCAATACTTCGCCCCAAGAAAAGTCGGAATCTTCAGCTTTTCGAGGCGCATAAAGCCGGACCAAGAGCAGCCCAACGACAATGGCCGGAGATTCCATTAAGGCCAACGCCGCAATCATATGGCCGCCAAAGTCAACATTGAGCTTGCTTAAAAATGATGTGGCAGTAACAAATGTAACGGCGCTAATGGATCCATAAGTAGCCGCGATCGCCGCTGCATTGTAGGCATCAAACTTAATTCGTAGGACCAAAAAGGCATACACCGGAACCAAGCAAGCCATCGACACCGATGTAAGTAAGGTGAGAACAATCTCAGACGTAAAGCCGCTTTCCATCACCTCATGTCCGCCTTTAAACCCGATGGCGAGTAGGAGATAAAGGGAAAATAATTTTGGGAGCGGCTTAGGAATCTCAAGATCGGACTTCACAAGAGTCGCAATCATACCCCCAAAGAAAAACAGAACCGGAGGATTCAGAATATTAGTCAGAATAGAACTCGAATTCATCGAATAACCCTAAACACGTCACACTCAATCAAACTAGACCAATCGAATTCAATTGATAGTATCAGTCGATTGATCCTATGGCTGAGTTTGTGTCGGAAATTTTAATTTAGGGTTTTGTACTTCAGCTTTCGGGCTTCAGTCGTCAAGCGTTAGGTGATTCCCAAGAATAAGCCTACCAGAGTCTCCCAACCCCAATTCTGAGGGCTTCGGAATCTCTTACTCCCCAGAATTAGGGACCGAGGGGCTTGGGAATCTCTTACTCTCCTGGAATTGGGAGCCGGGGGCTTCCGCTATATTCACTGTGAGGAATGGCCTTACTCTTCACTCATCAACAATCGACCACGACGTTTACGAGCTTCCATGGCACGTTCTAGCATCGTCAACATTCCAGGAGAATTGTTTTCAAGTTGCAATAGTAGGCGTTCACCCTCTTCCACATCACCGGGATCCTGTCCAGTTTCCATGACGGCCTGCAATCGGGGCAGGGCAAGTTCGTCAACGAGTTGAACGAGGCTATAAAGACAACGATTAAATTGGCGTTCGGTCAAAAGTGCATCTTCGAGCGGGAACTCAATAATGGCGCGAATTTCACCATCCGAGGGATCATATTCCCATTGGAGCATTTTGGTTTCCCAGGAAATGCAGAGCATTGTCTGAAGGATGGCGGTTTTGTGTGGATGATCTTTAACGTTGCTCAGGACACGCGGTGCATAGATTTCAAAGAATTCACCGTCTTCGTCTAACTGAATTACGATTAAAAATTGCTCTAAATTTTCAGCATAGACTCCCGTGATGAGGCGATGTTCCTCGGCCTCGACTCGATATTTCCAGCCCTTCTTATCTAAGTAGCCTTTTATTTGATTGAGAGTTGCTGCCATGAATGGTTCCTACTTCGATGAATGAGAAGTTCGGGAGAAATTGGTCGTGATTATGGTAGCTCTAATTGTCAGATTTACCGATAATAACTTGCCATTTAGCAGGTAATGTAAACTTTTAATGCTTGTTCTATTTGCTCATACAGACGATCGGTGTCTTGGGAATTATCGAGGATAACGTCAGCACCATCACACTTCACTTGAATATCAAGTTGTGCCTGAATTCGTAAGTTTGCTTCGGTTTGGGTCAAGCCCGATCGATCGCAAAGTCTTTGGAGTTGCTGTTCTGGGTGGCAGTATATCACCCAAATTTCGTCTACGAATTCGGTCATTGAAGTCTCAAACAGTAGAGGAACGATCCAAAAAATAGAAGCTGCCGTAGATTGACGTAGATGTTGACGTGAATGAAGGTCGGAAAGTTTCCGTTGGTTTTCTTGAATCACCCGATCGCTATCTTGTTGCATCCGAAATCTGACTTCGGGATGAATTTGAGCATTTAGCCAATTTCGTTCGTCGGGCTGTGAAAAAATAATTTGCCCAAGTTTGGCGCGATCGAGGCTTTGGTCTGGCAATAAAATTTCAGGACCATAGCGCAAAATTATGGCATTAAGAATGGGGGTTCCGATCGCGACCACATCTCGTGCATAATTATCAGCATCCAGAACGGTTAAACCATAGTGAGTTTCGAGTCGGTTTGAAACGGTGGTTTTTCCCATGGCAATGCCGCCAGTAATACCAATTATTCGAGAAGTCATAAAGTTGATAAATTAACTTCCTGTTATTTTACTAGTTTTAGGGCTGAATTAACGTTTCCCAATTTACAATTAGCTGCTGCAACGATCGGGGGAAATTCTTCTTTTCTAAATCAATGAATTGCATCACCATTTCTTGGCTTTGATAGGTGGTGGTGGGATAGTCCGCCAAAGCCGCTGAGGTGAGATAACTTAAACCATTGAAATTAAGAGAACGGCGATCGTTCAATTGTTGCTTGAATTCATTAATTTGAGTTCGGGATAATGTTTTTATTAAAAATGGAGCGAAGTGGGCGGTGGGTGATGATTGATATCGGATGATTTTGCCATCATTCGTCAATACGATGCTGCTCATTCTTCCTAACAAATCACCTGCACTACTGCTGCGAAAAACAAGATTAGATTCAGGCTGTGGCGTATTGTTTCCACCAAATAATTCAAAGGAAACCCTGACCCGAGACGTGGCACCACTGGCGATATCGTTTTGAATAATCTGATCGCCCGATTGAGTAAGATGATACACATAACTACGGTTGGGACTAGTGATGATCGCTTGCCAACCCTGGATTAATTGTTTTGTACATACTTGATTGGGGCGATAGATACCAAAACATCCATCAAAATTTTTAGATTTCACTTCAACAATTTTAAGTTTGTTTGAGAATACACCAGTATCTCGTGAAACTCGTCGGATAAGCTTATTGGCGACAGGTTTAGAAAGTACTTGAGGAAGTTCTAAACTAGTTGAGTTTTCGATCGGTATATTAGACCCATCAAATTCTGGAGCCGCGATCGCATTGCCAGAAATTACAAGTGTGTTGCCAACCATTAGGCTCGTACACAAACCTAATAGGCAAATTTTGAGTACATGGAATTTAGATTGATCTGAGGTTGAGTGAATCATAAGGATTGACCAAGAATATTACGGAGTGAGAGCACTTCTATCTAACTATTCAAAATTTAGCAATACTCTGGCCGATCGATCGGTCTGTTACAGAATTTGATACGTGCTAGTGAGGAGATTAAACAGCGATCGTAAGATTAAGCGTAAATCGATCGAGATAGAGACAATAAAAGTGATGCTGCGATCGTCTTTAAGTTGGCGACGAAACCGATCGTTACATCCTACAGTGTAGAAATACTATCTACAAAATTCCTATGATTCAGACTCTAGCTATTTCCAAAGCGATGACCACAATGGCTCAAGTTCAGGCTAGATTTCCGATCGAATATGCTACTGGTCGTTCAAATTTCAAGATCTTTAGCCAATCGATCGAATTCTTGCCAACATAACAACATCGATCGGGGAATATGAAAACATCCTTTCCATTTACCGCCTTTCAAATTAAGCAGCACTTCACCTCGACGATTTAAATAGCCAAACCATTCAGGATGATCGGGATCTTTAAACTTAGACCAGGTATAGTCATGGACTTTTTCATACCAATCCCAACATTCCGATCGGCCCGTCAATCTAAACCCCATCGCTAACGCAACCAGCGTCTCAACATGAACCCACCAGAGCTTTTGATCCCATTCAAGTTGTTGGGGCGGATGGCCGTCCGAATCCATAAAATAATACAGTCCGCCGTACTCTGAATCCCAAGCAAAGTTTAAAATATTCAATACAATATCGATCGCTTCATTGATCAAATCCCGATCGCCTTTACGATTTGCAATATCCATAATGAACCACATCGCCTCAATGCCATGTCCCGGATTAATCAATCGTCCATCAAAACAATCTAAATGCGATCCATCAGGCAATACATTCTCAAACATCAATCCCCGATCGCGATCGAGAAAGTCTGTCATTACTTCTGTTACTGTTGCATCCAGAACCTGGTCTAGCGTTGTTTTTGGCAATAACCAATCCATTTCCAATGTCAGGTTTGCCAATATCATCGGCACGGCTAATGATTTGAGCGATCGGGTTCCAGGATAAGCTTTGTTATAGTTTCCTTTAGGATTATCTTTACGTCGAAGCACACTGTTATAGGCTTGCAATGCTACATCTTTCGCCCAATCTTCACCGGATGCCAGCGCATATTGACTGAAGGCCATGGCTGCGAAACAATCTGAAAATATATTGTAGGGTTGAGTTAATGGATTACCCGATCGATCGATCGAGAAATACCAATTCCCGTCTGGATCACGGCCTTTATCTGCTAGAAATATTGCGCCATGCGTTGCGATTTCCAACCAGTTCTGATTCTTTTCAACCCGATTGTATAGTACCGAAAACATCCAAACTTGTCGATTTTGCAACCAAACAAATTTATCAGTATCAAACACCTGACCAGTGCGATCGAGACAGGTAAAGTATCCGCCATAATCACGATCGATCGAATGGGTTTCCCAAAAAGGAATTACATTATCAAACAATGTTGATTTATATAATTCAGCAAGTTGCTTGAATCGGGGTTTAAAATCAGAATCCATCACAAAAGCCCTACCTAAAAACTGATTTAAAAACTGTCCCTGGTGCCCGAGATGAAAACGTTCCATCCCATCCCAATCCGTTTAAAAAGGCATCTGCATTAACCGTTTCCACAATATCGACACCCCATTCATTCATCTGAAGCGCACCCGGTGAATCACTCATCGGCGGCGTAGATTTCAAACCACCCAATGCCAAAATTTCAGGAAATTTAGTATTTGCTGTCAATGTACTCCGCCGCGCACTCGCCAATGCCTGAACATACCGATCGCCCATTTGAGCCGGAGTAAACTGGTTTCCTTCAAACCGCACTTCCACCACCCAATGAGCATTATCCACCAAACGACAAACCCCACAATCTTCTAATGCCTGCACAAATACATCTGTAAATGCGGCCCTTGATAATGCCGGAATAGCAGCGTCGGCAATATCAAAATTGTGCGAGAGAAGCATTCGTGTCGTAGTCATTACGTTTTGAACCCTACATTTATCTATAAAATAGTACTGCTTTGCGCGCCTTGATGAGAAATCACTACAAGAAATTACTATGCACCATGAAATTGCGATCGTTGGGGCTGGAATGGCCGGATTGATCTGTGGGAAAAGGCTGCAAGATGCTGGACGAGATGTTGTGGTGATTGACAAGTCACGGGGATTAGGCGGACGGCTGGCCACCCGCAGATTGGGAACTACTCACGCAGATCACGGCTTATGCTATCTCAAACCCAAGGGCAACAAGTTCAAAGCATTCATTCAGGATTTAGTCGATCGCAACATTGTCAGCCTGTGGAGCGATCGGTTACATACCCTGAATGCCGAAGGTGAATTGATGCTGGATGCTAATCCCAGTCCGCGATATGCTGCGCCAAACGGTGCGACTGCAATCGCCAAAGATCTGGCTCAGGGCTTAACCATAAAGCTTGGTCAGGTCATTAATGCTATCCGTCCGATCGATCAAAGCTGGCAACTCATTAGTCAAAATCCTGACTTTGATCTGACGGCTTCTATAGTGATTCTGGCAATTCCCGCGCCACAAGCCTTACCACTCGTACAAATGATTGCAAATTCCGAATTTATACAACAAATCGAAAATGTAACCTTCGCGCCATCTCTCACAGCGATCGCGGCCTATTCCTCAGAATTACGATCGCAATTCGCGGCCACAAATTTACGCGGTGTTACTTGTGATGACAAAATTCTCGGCTGGATTGGCTTTGACAGTACGAAACAACTCAATCCGACCCAACCGACAATCATCATTCAAAGCAATGCCGAATTTGCAAGCGCTCATTTTGATTCAACCGATTTACCTGCGATCGCCCAACAATTATGCGATCGGGCCGCTGAGGTTTTGGCTCTTCCCGCGATTGCGACTCCCGAATTACTCCAAATTCAACGATGGAAGTATGCCTTTGCAGTTAATCCAATCAACGCCCCCGTTCTAGCCGCCACAACCACGGCACCGCTGTTTTGTATTGGGGATTGGTGCGGAGGAAATCGAGTCGAAAACGCCTTTTTGTCGGGGTTAGCTATGGCCGAACGATTGGGTTAAATTAAATTCGATAAATCAAAAAATCACAAGACTGTGCGATCGCACCCTTTAGCAACCGATCGTACTCCTTTTTCTTCACCACCACCGCCCCAAAGCGTTCCAAGTGCGGATTCATCATCTGGACATCAAATAGCTTAAATTCCTGCCGCCGTAAATGCTCCACCAGCTTCACCATTGCCACCTTCGAGCCTTCAGGAATATTGAAAAACATAGACTCTCCAATAAACATGCCCCGAATCGACAACCCCAAAATCCCACCCGCCAACTTATCCCCTTGCCAAGTCTCAAAACTATGCGCCCAGCCTTCCTTATGCAACCGCCCGTAAATTCCCTTCAACTCATCTGAAATCCAAGTCTCTGGCCGATCGGCACAGCCTTCCACCACTGCTTCAAAGGCCGTGTTAACCCGAACTTCAAACCGATTTTGATTCAAGGCACGACGCAACGAAGTCGGAAAACGAAAGCGATCGTCCAAGGGCATCAAGGTTCGTTCACGGCTGCTATACCAATTGAGACCAATATCGGGATCATTCTCCATCAAAAAATATCCCTGAGCATAGTTCTCAACGATCGATCGGACATCCATGTTTAAGGGAGAAGCCATGGGGAATGGTAGGTAAAAATCTTTAAGCTTCGTAATTTATCATCATTCCCCAACAGAGGTTGATTGTATAGTTTGAGAAGCACTGCTAACGAAGGAGACGGGGAGCGTAAAATGTCCGACTTGAAGCTAGATTCCTCGATGGACCCAATTCCGTCAATTACGCTAGAAATGGCCAAAAATCCTGAGCAGGAAGGGCTGTGGCTCCAAGAACGGCTTCAACGTTTTTTGGATGAGCAATTTATTCCCGAAGCGGTTAATGGAGAAATAGCCAAACGTGCAGCCCAAATTTTTGTGCGGCAGCGTATGGAAGGTGAGAATGACCTGATCACGTTGGTGTTAGCTCTGGTGATGGAACTTGAAGCCTACGATTTTTCTCAGAGCTTTTTTGGCAATTTTTCAGTTGCTAATGCAGTTGGAGAATTGGTCTTGGACAGTTTGGGAATCAGCGATCGATGCTGTGGTCAATAGTGTAGCAGGCTAATAATAAAAAATAAGAGCTTAGACTGAAGTGAACATGTCTAGGCTCTTATCTTGTAGCTCAAATCAGTAGATCGAAATCTCTACTACCAGCTTGATTTCACAACACCGGGCAATAAGCCTTGGTGAGCCATTTCGCGCAGAACGTTACGAGATAGACCGAAATCACGATAGAAACCGTGGGGACGACCTGTCATCCAACAACGGTTCTTCACACGCACACGGGCGCTGTTACGAGGAAGCTGTTGAATCTTGCGATGGATTTCAATCTTCTCGTCAAGGTCGGTTGCTTTTTTGAATGCGTCTTTAAGTGCAGTACGCTCGACCGCGTATTTTGCGACTATCCGTTTGCGCTTCTCTTCGCGCTCAATCATTGCCTTCTTAGCCATGAGACCTTGTTGCCCTGTAAAAAATTTATATCATTTAAAAGTATAGCCCAAGGAAGGAAGTTTATAAACTAGGTCGGTTTAGGCCATTCCTCACAATGGATATACCGGAAGCCCCCCGCCCCCAATTCTGGGAGAGTAAGAGATTCCGAAGCCCTCAGAATTGGGGGTTGGGAGACTCTGATAAGCTTAATTTTTGGGAATCGCCTTAGTTACTTTCGATCGGACGGTCTTAGTTTTAGCTTTAGCTTTGGTCTTGGCTCTGGCCTTAGTTGCGGCGTTTCGAGCGGCTTTCTGAGTAGTACTGAGCTTACGATCGAGTTCTTTTTTACGATCGACAGTTCCCGCAGACGGACAGAGCGGCGTGAGTTCACAAATCTCGCACAACGGCTTGCGGGCATCACATACCTGGCGGCCATGGTAAATCAAATGAATCGACGTAGTTTCCCATTCATCCTGAGGAAAAAGCTTCATCAAATCGCGCTCAATTTTTACCGCATCTTGGTGCTTGGTAAATCCAAGACGGTTAGCAAGGCGCGTGACGTGTGTATCGACGGTAAAGCCAAGGTTAAGGCCATAGCCATTAGATGAAACGACGTTAGCGGTTTTTCGGGCGACCCCAGGCAAACTAGTCAGATCTTCCATGGTGCGTGGGACTTCACCGCCGAAGACTTCGATAATTCGCTGACAGGCGGCTCGAATATTTTTCGCTTTGTTGTGATAAAACCCGGTGGATTTGACGTAGGTTTCGAGTTCGAGCAGGTCAGCTTCAGCAAAGGCGGTGGCATCAGGATAACGATCGAACAGAGCCGGGGTAACTTTATTAACGCGCTCGTCCGTACATTGGGCGGCCAGAATCGTAGCAATCATCAGTTGCAGCGGCCCATCGAAGTTGAGGGAGCATTCGGCATTGGGATACAGCCGTTTGATGGTTTCGAGGGTGACGATCGCACGTTGTTTCTTGGTGAGTTTTCGGGCTGGGCTAGCGATGCTTGGGGTTTCGGGCATAGGATTACGGATTAGATCCTCCTGTTCAGCATTAGAGGAGGTTTGAAATTTCTTTAGTTGCTACCGAAAAACTCGATCCCCCTAAATCCCCCTTAAAAAGGGGGACTAAGACCGAAATTCTAGTTCCCCCTTTATTACTTTATTAAAGGGGCTAGAGGGATCGGGTCTCAATCGTCACAATCTTGGACTTCTCAGACCCCTTCTTATTCGAGAGAACGGGAGTTGGAACGGTGGGGATTACGATCGTTACTTGTAGATTACTGTTGGATCCAGTTGGCAGTGTCGCGGATAATCAGGATTACTCCAAGGCTGAGCAACAAGACCAATCCGGTTTGCATGAAGCTTTCTTCAACGCGTTTCGGCATGGGCTTACCTCGGACAGCTTCTAGAATAATGAACAGTAATTGACCACCATCAAGGGCGGGCAGTGGCAGAATATTCATCACGGCTAGATTCACGCTGATTAGAGTTGTAAATCCAAACAGATTTTTCCAATCGCGCTGCGCAATCTTCGCCCCTTGACGGACAATCTCCACAGGCCCAGCGACTTGCTTCGAGGTGGCAGAAAAGTTAGTAATTAGTTTCCCAAACCCTTCAACGGTCTGACTGACATTACGATTAAGTTCTTTGCCCGCCAGGACTAGACCCGCGATCGGGTTGCTAGGGTGCTGGACTTCAATTTTGGCATTCGGGGCCAACATAATGCCAATTCGACCTTTGCCATCTTTATTGGTCGGCGTAACGCTCATGTCTAAGGTTTCAGTGCCCCGTTGAATATTGAAGGCGATCGGTTTTTCGGGGCTGCCTTCGATTTGATTCCGAAGAATTTCTACGACAGTTGGGTTGCCGGGAAGCTCTATGCCATTCACCTGAAGCACAATATCGCCTTCTTTTAAGCCCGCTTTCTGCGCCACTGAATCCTTAACAATCTCCGGCAAAACTACGCCCGGTGCAAAGTTGAGTTGGGGCAGGCCAATGGTGAAGACTTGGGTGGTAAGGACAAAATAGGCAAACAAAAGATTGGCAATTACGCCCGCACTGATAACGATCGCTCGGTCCATAACTGGACGATTGCGTAGAAGGTTGGGATCGTTTGGGTCAATATCGCTGTCTGGATCATCATCGGGGAATCCAACAAATCCGCCCAACGGCAACGCCCGCAGCGCATATTCCGTCTGCGGACCTTGGTATTTCCAAATTACAGGACCGAACCCGATGGAAAAACGATTGGCATAGATTCCTTGAAGTCGTGCTGCTAGAAAGTGTCCCAGCTCATGCACAAAAATCAAAAGTGCGAGAATCAGAATTATCTGCAATACGGGCATAGGATCTCGGGTTTGGCGCGATGGTTCTTCTATTCTAAACGAGGTTGAGGTGCAAGGAGTGCCATAATACGGAGCCGCTGATCTATGGTCAGTCGTAGATTATTGCGCCATTGGAGTCATCTGATCATGTCGAAGCCCCTACCCAAAGTTATTTTACGCAACGAAAAAGCCGAAGCGGTGAAGCGGTTTCATCCATGGATTTTTTCGGGGGCGATCGCAAATGCCGATCGAGATATTGACGATGGCGATTTGGTTCAAGTGGAGGATCAACGAGGAAATTTTCTGGCGATCGGGCATTTCAATTCCAATAATATTGCTGTAAAGGTTCTGTCATTTCAGAAATTTAAGGACGTTGAAAGCTGCTTTTTACGCAAAGTTAAAGCGGCCTATGCTATGCGGAAAACGATCGGTTTGGCTGAAAGTGCGGAGACTAATTGCTATCGATTAATCAATGCTGAGGGCGACGGACTGCCGGGGTTGGTGATTGATTGGTATAACGGGACGGCTGTGGTGTTGGCCTATTCGATTGCAATGTACCGATCGCGGGAATTG
>JANXWB010000064.1 GCA_025351345.1 Synechococcales cyanobacterium GL140_1_metabat_312 | reverse complement strand
AATTTTAGTAGTTATTTATATTAGCATTGTCAAACCCGCGTATCGTCCGAGTCAAAACCGTTAAAATAGTAAATACCTCACCAGACTTATAATGAAACGTCACTTTAAACTTATCAAATTGTTTTGGAGTACCACGATCGCCGCCGCCTTGGAATATCGATTAAATTTTCTATTTGCAACCATTAGTAGTTTAGGGGGCTTAACAGGTAGTCTGTTTGGGTTATCCCTTTTTTATCGAAATAGCTAGTACTCACTATTTCCTTTAATGTCTTATCTTTAAATGGGGCCGCCTTAAGTACTTATCGTCCCGATCGCATTACAAATCAAGCCATCTTTGGCGGAACTAGTTTTGATTTTCTCAACCTTAGCGATAGACGCGAGATTTATTTTCAAGGAATTGAACGATTGAATTTTGCCGATCGTTCAATCCTATTGACCCCAACCCCAAATGATCCGGGATACGGTGAACAATGGAATCTACGAGCCACGGATGTAGAGGGAGCTTGGCGATTTAATAGCACCCAAACTCGTCAAGTTCTTCTAGTCTCGTTGGATACGGGAATTGTGACAGCAAATGAATTAATTACAGATTCGCAGGATCTCGATCGGACGAGGCTAGTTTTTGATCCAACCAAAGATGATGATAACTATAATGATAGTAGTCATGGTCAACGTTCCATTAGTATCATGGCCGCCACACCCAACAATAATATTCTAACGGAAACAGCTATGGATGTGGGAGTTGTGGGACGAGATGATTACTATGATGCGGGATTAGTGAATGCAGAGGCAGCCGTACGACGGGCTTACGCATTAGGGCGCGATCGGGCGCTGGCCCAGACTTGGAAAATTTTTACAACGGCCTAATTTTGGACCCAATTCTGAAGATAACCGATCGTTCAATGTTAGGCTAAATTGGGGTCAGATTTATTAATTGAAATTTAGAATTATGCATAGCCTACCGCAGATTACCGTTCAGCAACTCACCGAAAAAATGGCATTGGGTGAATCTATTCAACTGGTGGATGTACGAGAACTAGAAGAACTCTCGATCGCGGCGCTTCCAGGATTTAAACATCTACCCCTGAGCGCATCCGAGTCTTGGTCAACCAATATTCATAGTCATCTAGACCCAGAACTGGAAACACTAGTGCTGTGTCATCATGGAATACGATCGGCCCAAATGTGTCAGTGGTTAATAGGGCAAGGCTTTACAAATGTCCAAAACATCTCCGGTGGAATTGATGCCTACTCCATTCAAGTTGATGGTCGTATTCCACAATACTAATCTTAACCTCATCTTTAAACTACTTTCTTAATCCGTCATGAGTCAGCAAAATATAGACTACGATGTCCCGTGGAAAACGTTTATAGAACTGTATTTTCACGATTTTATGACGTTCTTTTTCCCAGTAATCACAGCCGACATTGATTGGTCAAAACCGATTCGTTTTTTAGATAAAGAGCTGCAAAAAGTGGTGCGAGATGCCGAAATTCCCAGGCGCTATGCCGATAAATTGGTCGAAGTCTATCGATTGAGCGGTGAAAAGGCGATCGTTATTTGTCATGTCGAAGTCCAAAACGAGGGCGAGCCTGATTTTGGAGCCAAAATGTACAACTACAATTATCGGCTGCGCGATCGTTACAATTGCCCAATCGTGAGTTTAGCTATCCTGACCGATGACAGCAAAACGTGGCGACCGAGCGGATTCCAAGACGAATTATGGGGCTGTTCGACGGATTTCAAGTTCCCGATCGTCAAGCTATTAGATTATCAAGAAAACTGGGCGGCGTTAGAGGCGAGTCGGAATCCCTTTGCGGTCGTGGTGATGGCTTAACTTAAAACGAAAGAGACTCACAATAAACCCCAAGAACGTAAAGCATGGCGATATCAGTTAACAACAATGCTCTATGACCAAGGATATAAAGAACAGGATATAATTGAATTACACGCCTTTTTAGATTGGATGATGAGACTCCCTGAGGAGTTGGAAAGGGAGTTTCAGAACGAGTTAAAAGCTTTTGAAGAGGCAAAACAAATGAAGTACGTCACAACGATCGAACGCATGGCAGCAGACGAGAAGGCTCGCAATATTGCCCTAAACATGCTGAAAGATAATCTTTCCGTGGAACAAGTTGCTCGGTTCACTGGCTTAACGATCGTCCGAATCCAACAACTTCAATCCGAAATGGAGTAGACGTAATGAAAAGTACGATCGGAGTGCCTCCGTTATAGGCCAATAGATTACCAGTTATTCATACATTCATCTGGATCAAACGCCAACACCATATCAACCTTACTAGACTTTAAAGCATCTAAATTGTGAGAAACTTGCGTGTCATCGGGATATTGCGTATTTAAACTCTCAAAAATAGCTATTTTGTCTTGGATATTAGACGATAAAGCAATTTCTAAGTGCAAAACCCACTTGTGATTAGGATTAATTTGTTGGGCTTTTGCTAAATTTTTCCGACCTTCTTCATCTTCTCCATAATACCAAAGTTGCCAAGCAAGAGCTATCAACACAGATAAATCATTAGGATATATCTCCAATATTGGACTCAAGATAAATTCTAAATAACGAGAAGAAATCTCATGAGAACTAAAGCGCTTACTGCAACACTTGAGTAATGGAACAGATGTTTCTTGGGTAATTAGTGAGCGTATACTTACTTCCGCTCCTAAAATAGATTCAAATTGAGCATCGGATAGTTTAATGATGCCTTGAACAGAATTTGGATTCATATTTAAAGACAAGCTGCATAACTATGGACTAGAATACGAATCTTTAGGAACAAAAGTCGTTCCAATTTCATAGTAGTTCTCTCTGGAATATTGTAGAAATTAAATCGCGATATTAGTAGGATTTCCCTGATGATTTTGGCCCTAGATTATAGCCTATCACCCGCACTATCATAAGCACCGTGAGAACTACCATAGTGTGTCCTTGACCATTCACCGTCTCCATTACAGCCTTATGACGCCCAAATTTATCGATCGTACAGACATATTTACAGACACATTTTGAGAGCAATGTATGGTCAAGCGATCGTTCACTGGTTAGGATCTGTTATCGTATTAGAAAAGCTAGGATTTAGCCAAACCTTAACCCGAATGACGAACCCTATTTCCCTCAATGCACGTCAGCAAAAAGTGCTGTGGGCCACAGTTCGCCACTATGTCGCCACCGCCGAACCTGTTGGTTCTGAAGTCTTGGTTAAGGAGTATTCTTTGCAGGCGAGTTCTGCAACGGTGCGGAATGCCATGGGGTTTCTAGAAAAAGCGGGCTTACTTTACCAGCCCCATATCTCAGCGGGACGCATACCCTCAGATTCCGGCTATCGCATCTATGTCGATCGCTTGCTTCAGCCCCTGCCGTCCCATCCCAAATCCGTGGATCAGATTTTAAACGATCGGCTTCAGGGTCACAATTGGAGTATGGAAGCGGTATTTAAAGGTGCGGCTCAGATCTTAGCGACCTTAAGCGGCTACATCACGCTGATTACATTGCCATTGAATCGCATCACCGAAATCAAACATTTACAATTAGTGCGAGTAGATCACACGCGGATCATGATGGTCGTGGTGATGGCGAGTTATGAAACTGAATCAGTGATGGTTCCCTTGAAAAGCAATGAAAATGTGGATGTGGATTTATTAGAACGTGAATTGCAGATTGTATCGAATTTTCTGAATGCCCAATTGAAAAACCGATCGTTGTCGGAGCTTCAGCAATTGGATTGGGGTGAATTGGGACTAGAATTTGAATCCTACGGTCAATTAGTTCAGTCGATGTTTCAAGAACTCGATCGACGGTTTACCCAATCGGTAATGCCGACTCAAATGATGATGAGTGGCGTGGCTGATGTGCTGCGTCAACCGGAGTTCGGCGAATTACAGCATTTACAGACTATTTTACATTTACTAGAAGAAGATCAACAGCAGTTAATTCCTTTAATTTTTGAACAGGGCGATCGGCGTGTAACGGTGCGGATTGGGACTGAAAATCCCTTAGAACCCATTCAAGCCTGCACCTTAATTTCATCGAATTACAGCCGCGATTCCGTTCCAGTCGGCAGCGTCAGCATTTTGGGTCCAACGCGAATGGATTACGAAAGCACAATTGCTTTGGTGGAATCGACAGCCGATTATTTGTCTGAACATTTGTCCGATCGTTAAAGAGTAACTATTAAAGTCCGATCGTTCAACCAAAGAATTTTACTGTTTAATTTTTTGGTTTGATCTTTTGGCTGACTTTTTGACTAATCTTCCGTAAAACCGATCGTACACGTAATTGATTTAATCTAAATTCACTAATTCCAGCTAAATCTCCTACATTTTTTTCCGCATAATTAAAAAACTCATTCAATTCTTTCAAAATTAAAGTCCACCGCATCACAATATTGTCCGATCGGTATTCTTCTAGGAAATCATTAGATAGTTCAAAAGGAATGGCGGAATTCACCACAGCCATAATCCGCTGAGCATCATAACCAATGCTGTAATTGGCAATTTTATGAGCATTAAATCCCGGATCTAAATAGTCCGACAGTGCATGATTAACACTAGAAAACACATGACATCCGGAGGCCATTGCTTCCATAGGCGGTAACCCAAAGCCTTCACTGATGCGGTGTTGTGCCCAATATTCAGCGGAATCATAAAGGTAAACTCGCGATCGGTTAAACAATTCACCCAAATCTGAGACAAACCCAGAAATCAATTCTACATTGCATTGTTTTTTTAAGGCAGGAACCAGAGATCGCAACACATAATCTGAGCTTTTTCGAGCTTGCACTAAGACATCAATATCACGAGGTAAATTACGACTTGAAAATTCATCTGAAATCTGATTCGGCAAATAGTAAATCAGAGAATGAGGTGCATATTGCCCCCAATATCCCATAGTATTTCGGCTAACCGTCAAAATCGGGACAGTAGGCGGCAACCGAAATCCATATCCCGCACTGTGCGCATGATAAACCACATGATGTCCCTTCAATTGCTTAATCAACTTCGGAACATCAAACCCCCAACTCACCACAAAAATCCGATCGTGCCGTATTCCCTGACGTAATAAATCTGGCAAAAACAATGTGTTCTCTTCCCGCTGTCGATAGGTCACAACCTCCGCTTGAGTCGCTTGCTGTGCCAACTTCATCGCCTTTAATTCAGCAAACAACCCTCCACAAAAAAATTGCCCCGTGGTGCCAGGAACGAGAAAAAGCAACGATCGTTGTTCAGCGATTTGCGGTTGACAGATTTGCATGGGAATCAAAGCAGGTAAAGATCCAAACTAATCGTTCTTTAAATTGGCAGTCGATCGATGTCTTTATTAGTTCCAATCACCACGATCGCATTGCCTTTCATTAGCGAAGTATTAGGGTCAGGATTAACATTAAACTTACCATCTTGACTATAAGCCAACATATTTAAACCGTAGCGCGATCGTAATTGCAATTCAGCAATAGTTTTTCCATGAAACTTCTCCGGCACCACAATTTCAACAATACTATGATTTACATCAAGATCTAATCGATCTAAGATCCCCGGTTTAGTTAACGACAACGCCAAATTACAACCCGCCTCATGTTCGGGAAATACAACATGATCCGCGCCCACCTTACGCAGCAATGTCTCATGAATCTCCGACGATGCCTTCGCCACCACATTACGCACACCACCTTCTTTGACATTCAAGGTAGTAATAATGCTCGCTTGAATGAAGTTCCCAATGGCAACAATCACCGTTTCTTGTTCTAAAATTCCCGCCTCCTTCAAGGCCGCAACTTGAGTCGAATCCACTACGATTGCATGAGCCACCAGCCGATCGAGCAATGCCTGCGATACCTTAGACTCATCAGAATCCACCGCCAACACGTCATACCCTTGTTTAGTCAAAGCTGAACAAACCGCTCGCCCAAACCGTCCCAAACCAATCACCGCGAAGCCGTGACGACTGCGATTCGATCGTAACGATGAAAAAAAACTAAATGATGATAAATCCATGACAACCTCCTAACTAAATTTTCTAAGCAACAATTCCTAAACAACAATTCCCGAATTCAAAACCATTCTCAATCTCTTAGCCTACTAACAAGTTCTCCTCTGGATATTTCACAAATGTGGGATTCGGATCGCCGAGTAATGCACCCATCAACAACAACACACCCACCCGGCCAATGTACATAGTCGGAATCAAAACCATTTGTCCGGGCAAACTAAGATTTGCCGTACCAATCGCCGATAGCCCAACCGTCGCAAACGCTGAAACTGCCTCATATAGCAACCCCAAGAAGTTTTGTGAAGGATCCGTCAGCGTCAAACAAATAGTCGAAACAATCACCACGATCGCCGATCCTACTACCACCGCCACCGCCTTTAAAATCAATGCGATCGGAATTTGCCGTTGAAAACACAAGACATCTTCCTTTCCACGCAACACCGTCGCCGTACAGCTTGCCAATACACTAAACGTAGTCGTCTTAATGCCGCCCCCTGTTCCACCAGGACTTGCACCGATGAACATTAACGCGATCGTAATCACCAATCCTGTCAAACTCATTTTACCAATATCAATCGTATTAAATCCCGCTGTACGGGGTGTCACCGCCTGAAAGAAAGCCGCCAATACCCGATCGCCTGGTCCGAGTGGTCCGAGGGTTGCTGAATTGCCAGATTCGGTCATCAAAAACCCGATCGTTCCAGCAACCAATAAAAGCAATGTTGTACTGAGAACTAGTTTGAAATTCAGCGAAAACATTCGGCGGTGTTGACTCCCTCCAATACGCGATCGGAAGGCTAAAAATGCTTCCATAATAAACTGGTAGCCAATGCCACCTATTATGATCAAGAATGCGATCGTCAAACTAATAGGCGTACTCTTCACATAACTCATCACATTGTCAGAAAACAATCCAAACCCAGCATTATTGAATGCACTCACACTATAAAAAATTGAAAGCCACAATGCTTTTAACGGCGTATATGGACCCTGCTGAATGAACGTTGGCAGCAAACTAGCGTCCTTCGGCAACATCGACGCATCCGCAAAAGTTGGAAACATCAACAACGCCCCCAACACCTCAAATACTAACGTCGTCGCAATAATAGACTTAACCAATGCTGGCAACCCCGACAACCCCGTCGCATCCAAGGACTGCTGAATGGCAATCTTATCGCGCAGGTTTAGTCGCTTTCTCAAGACCAACAGCAACACTGTCGTCGCTGTCATATACCCAAGTCCACCGATTTGGGCCAAGAGCGCCAGAATCACCTGCCCAAACACCGTGAAATGCTTTCCCACATCCACCACAGATAACCCCGTCACGCAAACCGCAGACGTGGAGCTAAATAAGGCAATGTGGAACAGCCGTGGCAAATCGTATTCCGTTCCGGCTGCGATCGAAATCGGCAGAGTCAGCCCGACAGCGCCCACCAAAATCACCGCCAAAAATCCTACACAAACTGTCCTTGAAACCGTCATTCGTGGATAACCGTTAACCGTTCTTTAAAATAGTACGAGAAAGTAGTACGAGATTGGAATTCATAAGATTTGAGATAGATTCTCATCACAATTAATGATGTATCAGACTGTTTTTACCAGAACGTTATAGGCATCGAATCAAGGATTTATTAAGTTTTATTAAGAATGAGGAGCGATTTCTAATGTGACACGGCGGTAGTAGGGATAGGCAGATGCTATGATTTCTCCGAATAGTACTGTAAGTAAAGGCTTTAGCGTATGACGCAGGTGTCTGTTTCCCCTGTGGTGTTGGTTATTCTAGATGGATGGGGCTACCGGGACTCGAGCGATGGTAATGCAGTCTCGGCAGCCAAAACCCCAATCATGGATAGTCTGTGGGCCGCGTATCCACACACCCTAATTCGCACCTCTGGAAAAGATGTTGGTCTGCCGGACGGGCAGATGGGAAATTCAGAAGTGGGACATTTAAATCTTGGCGCGGGGCGGGTGGTGCCTCAGGAATTAGTCCGGATCACGGATGCGGTCGAAACTGGGGCGATCGGGCGAAATGCGGCATTGGTGAAAACCTGTCAAAACACAAAGGCTAATGGCGGTAAATTGCATCTAATCGGTCTATGTTCGGAAGGCGGCGTTCATTCCCATCTCAGCCACATCTCTGGATTGCTGAAACTGGCTAAAGAGCAAGGGCTTGAGGATGTTTGCATTCACGCTATTACCGATGGAAGAGACACCTTCCCCTCTGAAGGAATTGATGCGTTGACTAAACTGCAAGCGACGATCGATCGCATGAGCATAGGCCGGATTGTGACGGTGAGTGGGCGCTATTTTGCTATGGACCGGGATAACCGCTGGGATCGGGTCAAGTTGGCCTACGATGTTATGACGGATGGAACAGCGGGAACAGGTCAGAGCGCCGTCAGTACGTTGCAAGCTTTTTATGCTGACGGTAAGCACGACGAGTTCATTCCGCCAACCCGATTGGAATCCGGTTCTATCGAGGCGGGCGATGGTGTTATTTTCTTTAATTTTAGACCCGATCGCGCTCGTCAATTGACTCAAGCCTTTGTAGATCCCGACTTTACAGGGTTCGCTCGGACATTCATTACACCGTTAACCTTTGCCACATTGACCCAATACGATCCCAGACTGAATGTGTTGATCGCGTATGAACCCATCAGCATGGACAATATTCTGGGTGAAGTGATTTCAAAACAAGGGCTGAAACAATTCCGGACAGCGGAAACCGAAAAGTATGCGCATGTGACGTATTTCTTTAATGGCGGCCTAGAAACACCCTATCCCGGCGAAGATCGTGAGATGGTCAATAGCCCCATGGTGATGACCTACGACCTTGAACCTGCGATGTCGGCTAAGGCCGTTACTGATGGGGTAATCAAGGCAATTCGGACGGGAAAATACTCGTTGATCGTGGTCAATTATGCGAACCCTGATATGTTGGGCCACACCGGATTTATGGATCCAACAATTCAGGCGCTGGAGGTGGTTGATGGTTGTCTCGGACGGCTGGTGGATGCGATCGGGCGATCGGGTGGGACGGCGTTAATTACCGCAGACCATGGCAATGCCGAGCAAATGTGGGATGAGACGGGCAATCCTTGGACAGCCCATACGACTAACCCTGTCCCTTTTATTTTGATGGAAGGCGAAGGGGTAAAGATTCCGGGTCACGGCACTGACATTACATTGCGGGATGACGGTCGATTGTCAGATATTGCACCAACTATTTTGGATATTCTGAATATTCCACAGCCTGAAGAGATGACAGGACGCAGTATGATTCAGACCGCTGATTTTGATGTGCAGGTGAATCGAAGTCCGGTGCAATTGGGGGCTTGATGGGGCTGGCTTGATGGGGCTGACAGAGGCGACGGTAGTATGCTGACGTGCTACCGATCGGGCGATCGGCTATAGTCTTAGAATGCAAATTTGGAAAATAATTTTGGAGCATGGGTTGTGGATATTACGTCAGTCTTAAAGGCGATTTGGATGATTGCAGCCGGCGGGTTGACGATATTGGTTCTGTTGCATAGTCCGAAGGGTGATGGACTCGGTTTGGGCGGCCAGACTCAGTTGTTCACTAGTGCAAAGAGTGCTGAAGTAACGCTGAATCGAGTGACTTGGACATTATTTGCGATATTTATGGGGCTGACGATCGTGCTGAGCAAAATGGCAAAGTGACCAATTTGATGGGAAGTGGTATGGCTCGATCGACCATTCAAGTCCGCCGATTAATCGGACGATTGTTAGGAATGACGATCGCTTTTATTTGCGCATTGGTCTTAACCTTACAAACGGACTGGGCACAAACGGGCTGGGCGCAGTCGTTGCCACCTGAGCAGGTCCATCCTATTCCGACGATATTGACTCAGGCGGTGCAGCGGTTGAATCCGGACGTTGAACCGGGGGATTATTTTGATGCCATAGAGCGAAAGGGTGTGGGCTATTTGGTTTGGTCGCAGTTTCCTGTAACGGTGGCGATCGATGCGTTGGGGAGCGATCGGTGGAAAGCACAGATCACCGCAGCAGTGGAAGAATGGCAGCGATATTTTCCATTGAAAATTGTCTCGACTCCCGAAACGGCAGACATTCACATACAAGCAAAACGCCTTGCTTTGAAACCAGATCCGAAAACTGGAAAGCTCCCGAGGTTCCGATCGGCAGAAACTCATTACGATATTTTCGTGAGTAAGACTAGTGACCGTTCGGATGGGGAAATTCGACAGCGCTTGAGCCACCGAATGACCATAGATCTGGCTCCAGGCCAAGCGGATGATGTGATGTTATCGGTAGCGCGCCATGAAATGGGTCATGCGATCGGGCTATGGGGCCATAGTCCAAATCCTAATGACATTATGTATTTTTCACAGGTAAGCAAAGCCCCATTAATTTCATCGCGAGATTTGCGAACATTGCAGCGGGTTTATAGTCAACCAACACGCCTAGGGTGGGAAGTAACGCCCTAACTATGAATGAATCAATTTTAATTAAAGTTTTATTCTCATGACATTGATTTAACTGCCTAATTTAAACGCCTCCAAAAACAATGCATAGATAAAGCCAATCTTTAACATATTGACACTTTCCAACCATAGCGATCGGGCCACAAACGCCTTTCCTCGATAAGCAATCCAACTTACGGACTCGACCATTGCCACAAACACAAGTGCAATGACACCATCATATTGAGTAGACTGCCCCGCCGTCGTCGTCACAATATTCCCTAAGAAAAACCCACCCAACAGCATAATTACGATCGCAACCAAGCGCCGCCAAGGATTTTGGAACCAGGTTTCAATGCGAGAGCCTGATTCTGTCAAAATACGATCGAGACGAGTATCTTGCATAGTGGTGTGATGTGGGAAGGTCTAAACTAGAACTATATTAAAGCCCAAAATTAAAAGTCAGCTCAACCCACATTGAACTTACGAGAAAGTTGTGAAAAAACGTGTGACTCTAACGTTCCCTCGGCGATCGGTCCAAATGCCTGTTACCTATAGGCTGGCGAAAGATTTCAATGTTGCAGCGAATATCATTCGTGCCCAAGTTGCTCCAAACCAAATTGGTAAACTGGTGGTTGAACTTGCGGGAGACATTGATGCGCTTGATGCGGCGATCGACTGGATGCGAACCCAAGATATTAATGTTTCCTTTGCTAGCCGTGAGATTTCTATTGATGAAGATCTCTGTGTTCACTGCGGTCTTTGCACAGGAGTCTGTCCGACGGAAGCGCTCACTTTAGACCCGCAAACGGCAATGTTGACCTTTACCCGATCGCGTTGCGTGGTCTGTGAACAGTGTATTCCAACTTGTCCAGTGAATGCGATCGCAACTAGTTTCTAATAAGATAAATATACAGATACAAGTTATGACATTCTTGTGAAGTTTATATAGATGCAGTAAGATTCTGGCTGGCCTATACAAATTTCGTAATGCTTAATCCATTAACGTTTGCTTATCGAATTATTTGGAATTTGACACTATTAACTTCCGTTGGGTTACTTGCTCATGGTTGCAGTAGTACGACCCCTGATACCGCTACAAGTCCAGCACCCATCGCGGAAAAGCCTCAAACTAGCACTGCACCTCAAACTGCCCAAACCCCAACTGCACCATCAACTGAAAAAACAATCACAAAGAAACCAACAGCAACCATTGCTAAAACACCTGAATCCTACACTAGGACCAAACCAAACGTAACTGCTAAGGGTGAAGTCAGTTGTCCAAAAGCAACCCCTGTGGCTTATTTTGAAACGAAGTCGATTCAGGTTTCAATTTGTATGGGACAGGATAAAAAGTTGTTTTATCGAGAGGTGGCAATGTCTGCACCTTCAGAGGGTAGAAATTTTCCTAATGCTAGAGAACAAGGAGAAGGAAACTTTGTGGCTGGCTATGAAAACACAACCTATCGAGTCAATGCAACGTCTTTGAAAGTAACTCAAGATTCATCTGTTCTCTCTGAACAACCTGTGACTTATTATAAAATCATGAGTACTACAAATACATTCTAAAAAAATTGATTTAGATAATACAGAATTCTGAATCAAATTCTGGTAAAGCTTAATGGGGCGTTGGTGAAAAAAGGTATGAAGTCTCGGATTTTATAACGATTTTGCAGTAGTTACAGAAATCTCGTCATACCGCAAATTAACAACGCCCTTAATTGAAATGAATTTCAAGACCGATCGTAGTTTCTAATTGAGGTAAGAACGATCGCGTTGCGTGGTCTGTGAGCAGTGTATTCCAACTTGTCCAGTGAATGCGATCGCAACTAGTTTCTAGAAATAATTTAGATTTAATCTTGGGAGGCTTAGTTGATAAAGAAAAATATTTTGGATCTATCTGGTAGATACAAATACTTGTGGGTTTACGGACTAAATATCTGTCTTGATGGGAATCTTTACAATTTCCCCTTTTAAAGCTTCAAAATCTGAGGATAGTCAGTAATTTTTCTGAGGATAGTCAGTAGTTTTTCTGATGACAATCAGTAATTTTTCTGAGAACCTGTGAGTGGTAAGAATTCATTAACTATTGTAAGTTAATGTTTTTTTGGCAAGACTTCAGGCATCAAATTATTAGTTTGAAAGGGTGTATATCTGTGGAAGAACTTCTTGCCTTGATTAAAGAGAAGCAGGCAACGTTTGCCAAAGCTCCTTTTTTTGAATATCTTCGGGATACCAAAATCAATCCTAGCGATCGCATGGCATTTGCACCCTGCTTTGCCTTTTTTGTGATGAGCTTCAGTGAATTGAATCGCCATGTTCTTCGCGTTGAGCCGACAACTGAACCGATTCAAGCATTAGTCAATCAACATACCTATGAGGATGAAGATCATTGGATCTGGTTCTTGGAAGACTTGAAAAAGTTAGGCTACGATGAATCCATTAAGTTCACTGAATCACTCCGCTTTCTTTGGAGTGACGAAACACGTATTCAGCGTGAAGTTGTCCGTTGGATGTTTCAAGAAGCGGAATCAGCAACTGCTATACATCGAGTTATTTTAATCGAATCGATCGAGTCCACTGCTGATATTTTCTTAGAAGCAACTCAAGCTATTGCCCAAGAGCTAAAAATTATTGATGGCCGTGACTGTCGCTACTTTGGCGATATGCATACGATCGTGGACTCTAGCCACACAATGTATACAGATGATTCCCAAAAGTTCTTAAATAGTCTTTCAATCACTCCAGAGGAACGTCAAGAAGCATTACGCATTATTGATAAGACCTTTGATATGTTCGTAATTTTGATGAGTGATCTTCTCGCTCACATCAAAGTTCCTAAGACTATCAATGGAAACTTTATGTACAGTTATGAGCTTCGTTCTTATCTAGTTCGTAAAGTCAAACCACTGGGAACTTATCTTATCGAAGCAGGTTTGCTGACATACGATCAGCTCAACATCGCACTACAAGAGCAAAAAGTCACAGGTCAGTGCTTGGGTGATATCATTTCATCCCACGGCTGGGTACAGTCTGAGACGATCGAATATTTGATGGAGAAAATCGTTAAGCCAGAACGAGAAGCGGCTCTAGCGCATCCTTCTGAGAATGCTCCTTCGATCGATAATGAGCCAATTTTGATTGGTAGATAGTTTGAGTAGGTGACATTTAACCGTGACTTGACAGTAAAAGACATCACTGACTTATTCATATAAATTGGTGATGTCTTTTTTGAAGAGTGAGCAATCAAATCATTGAGATAGGAAGTTCGATCGTAAACTCGGCACCCTTTCCAGGTTTAGATTGACAGGAGATTTTTCCTTTATGTTTGTCCACGATAATCTGATAGCTAATCGACAATCCTAACCCGGTGCCGCTACCTACAGGCTTGGTGGTGAAGAACGGATCAAAGACTTTCTTTATAATCTCTTCTGGGATCCCAGCGCCATTATCTAAAATCTGAATTATCACTGATGAATCTAGTAACTTTGTTACAATGTCGATCGTCGGAACCCAGTCAGCACCAAATTCAGAACTTTTGCCACAACTTTTATCATAGTCATTTAGTGCATCGATCGCATTGCTCAACAAATTCATAAAGACTTGATTGAGCGGTGCAGGATAGCAATGAATAGGTGGAAGCTTTTGATATTGTCTTACAACTTTAATTCCTGACTTTAAACGATGATTCAACAGTAGCAATGTACTTTCTATTCCTTCATGCACATTGACGGCTTTGTTCACTGATTCATCAAGACGAGAAAAGTTCCGCAGAGACAAGACAATTTCTCGAATTCGTTCTGTCCCCATTTGCATAGAGGCGAAGAGTTTGGGTAAGTCTTCTAGAACATAATCAATATCAACTCCTTCAAGATAGCTGATAATTTCTGGGATGGGTTGAGGATAATACTTCTGATAGCAACTTAGTAATCCTAATAGGTCTTGAAAATAGTGATCTGCATGTTTGAGATTACCATGGATAAAATTAACAGGATTATTAATTTCATGTGCAAAACCCGCCACCATTTGCCCAAGAGAAGACATTTTTTCAGTTTGAATAAGTTGAGTTTGGGTCTGTTTTAATGCAGATAACGTATCCATAAGACTTTGATTTGTCTGTTGAATTTGCAGTGTTCGCTCTTCTACTTTTTGTTCTAAGCGATCGTAAAGTTGTGCATTCTGTAGGGAAATTGCAGCTTGGGTCGTAATGATGTTAAGGATTTTTAAACGATCGGAGGTAAACGAACCTGTTACTAAATTGTTCTCCAGATATAAGATTCCAATCATTTTGCCCTGATACTGAATGGGCGCACACAAGATACTTCTCGGTTTGTGGGCACCTAGGTAAGGATCATTGATAAAACTCGTTTCCTGGGTAGCATCTTCTAGAACTAATGTTTCAGACGTATGTATCACATAATTAACAATCACCTTAGGTAGGGCATTACATTCACTTAAAGGTATCGATCGAACAACAGTTTGATGACGAGCTAGAGTTTCTGCAACCACCTGCCAATGCTCTTCCTCGGCCAAGATTAAGACTGCTTTTTCTGCCCCTGCACTAGTAATCACCACATCCATTAAAGACTCCAGCAGGCTATCCATCTGGATTTCCCCAGATAGGAGTTGAGAAGCTTCCATCACGGTGGCAAGATCTAAATTTAAGTGCAAGTTGGAAGTATTTGTAGTGTGACCGAAAGAACCTCCATCATGACTATTCAACATTTCTTGATGCAAAATCGGCATGAGTAACTGAGGATAGAGCCGTTCTAAATGTTGCATTTTAGCGATCGCCCCCCATCGTTCATAGCGATAGTAGGCATCAATCAGATAACTCTGAGCGATCTTAGGCTTTTCCCATTCTAAATAAAACCTAGCCGCCAATTCATAGGCAAGTGCTTCTTCATTAAGATATCCAGAGGTCTTTGCTCCAGAAATTGCCAAATCATAATATTCGATCGCTTCCCCTCTTTGGCCCAAAACTCGATATCGCTCGGCTTCCACAAGATAAAACTTATGAAGATGATTCATAGGGGCATGATTGGCGGAATGTTTGAGTCTAAGCTGATTTTCAACAACGTCTTGAAGTAATTGATCTTGCAACTGTGGACGATCGTGATAAACCGCTAGTAAAGTGAGGGAATCATAAAAATTAAACACCACACTATCCACATATCCTGTCCCTCCTGCCAAATAACTACGACCTCTAGATCCGCAATCTAGCGCAAGACTAAACTCTCCGAAGAGATAGCTGATTATGAGTTTATTCGTATAGAGAAGGTGCAGCCCGGTAATGTCATGAGCCGCGATCAAGGATGGAAGGATAGTCTCTTCATCGTAGACTGAACCAATCAAGATATGAGGAATTTTAGATTGTCCCTTCAAATTCAGAACGACTTGCCAGAAAATCTGAACATATTGTAAACTCGTCGTCTGATGCAAATTGGTTAGGGTTTGGAATGATGTTTGTATTTCCTGTTCTAAATTATTTAACTCATGACCCAGGAAATAGGAGTTAAAACAAGTATGTTGTAAGCAATATCCAACATACTCCCAGTTTCCTACTTCTAATGCATATTGATAGCTTTCAAGTAAGATGGGCAATGTTTCTTTGAGATGAGATTGGCTATGCAGAATAAATGCCGCAAATACAAACAAAACTCTAGATTTAATATCTTTTGATGGTTCTTTTTCAGCTAGTTTCAATCCTAGATCGCCGAACCTAGTCGCAGCGATCGGATCCTGTAAAAAGGCATTGAGAAGGACACCATAATTAGCATAGTTAAAAGAAGAGAGAGGCGAGTTTCCATACTGTATTGAAGACTCAACCTGACTGGAAATCAAAAGTGGAAAGAGCGCAGGTTCGCTCAGAAAAGCAGCAGGCACGACACTTGATATCAGTTGCATGACGGACAATTGGATTGGATTTGTCATCAATGGCAAATTTGCTAGATCGTCGATCGCACAATCTTCTAATAATGTTTCGGTGTTTTGCAATGCTTGTTGAATATCCTGAGGGATTGGGGGCGTTGGGAAAGATACGCCGAACAATGCTAGCGATTCACGGGCGATCGCAATAGAGTCAACCAATCGATTTTGGGAGGTGTAGGATTGGATTTTAACTTCATAAACGGTGACGCGATCGATCGGACTTTGGGCTTCTCGCAGCACTGTCGCACTCCACCTTTCCATCTGCTCAAAGTCACCCTTGAGCGCCGCCGCCGTAGTCGCAGCATTATGGAGATCTAGCGCCAAGTCATATTGATCTTGCCAAGGATAGTTGCTCAGCAAACGAATAGCATGACTCCAATATTGAATCGCACTCTCGTAAGCCGTTGCATCCATAGCTTTAGCACCCGCCCGCTGATTAAGCAGAAGCAACTGATGACTAAGCTCTATTGAATCCGCCAAATCGCTCCGACCAATCCCATAGTTCAATTGACCGACAATTTCAAACAGTCGATCGTCCAAACGAGGTGGAGAAATATGCGTTAAAAGTTGCTGACCAATATTGAAATGAACCACAGCACGTTGTGATTCTGGAATGAGCTGGTAGGCTGCCTGTTGAACTCGATCGTGCAAAAATTGATAGCTATTGTTGGCGCAATCCAATGTCCCTTCGAGAACATCAGAATTTGCGAAAATCAATCCTTCTTCTATTGCAGGATGCAGAAATTGTATCAGGAATTCATAGGAACTAGCTTCATCACTAGATAGGGCGATCGCTAAGGTTTCCAAATCAAATTGACTCCCGATATAGGCCGCCAATTTCAATACATCTTGAGTCTCTATTGGCAACTTGGAGACCTGAGCACCCATAAATTCCACAACATCCGGCGTTAACGATCGCGCTTGAATGCCAACAAGATCAATAATCCATTTCCCTAGAGTCCAATCAAACGTAATCAAACCCTCACTATAGAAAGACTTAAGCAGTTGACTACTGAAGAAAGGATTACCTTGAGTGACTTGATATATCCGATCGGCCAACGCATTTGTTTCCACAGGATCTAGATGAAGCGTGTCATTTACCATGCACCGTAGATCAGCAGAAGACAAAGGTAAAAGATGAATTTCAGTCACAATATTGGGACATTCCAACTGTAAATTCGCCAGCAGGGTCATCAATGGATGGGCGATCGTCACTTCACGATCGCGGTATGTTGTAATGACCAAAAGCGATCGACTTTGCTCATTACTCAATAGCACTCTAATAAGATTCAACGAAGCTGTATCTGCCCATTGCAAATCATCTAAAAATATTACTAAAGGATATTCAGGCGTGGCAAAAACTTGAATGAATTTTTGAAATAAAAGATGAAAACGATTTTGAGTAGAGATACCAGAGAGGCTGGGGACAGGGGGTTGAGCGCCAAGGATGCCTTCAAGTTGAGGAATTAGATCAATAATGATCTGTGCACTGTCGCCCAATGCATTTAGAATCAACTCTTTCCACTGAGTAATCTGCACTAAGCTTTCGCTCAGCAATTGTATGATCAGCGCTTGCAGAGCTTGAACAATCCCGGAAAATGGAATATTTTGCTGAAACTGTTCAAACTTACCTCGAACAAAGTAGCCGCAGGTCAAGGCTACGGGTTTATGAATTTCATGAATGAGGGCAGTTTTACCTAAGCCTGAGTCTCCCGTAACGAGCAGAAGTTCACTCCGTCCACCGATCGCAATCTTCTCAAAGCTCTCCAGCAGTTTAGAAATATCGGCTTCACGCCCGTAAAGGGTATCAGAAATTATAAACCGATCGCTCCGATCGCCCTGTCCCAAGGGGAAATCTTGAATATGATCAGAAGTATTCAATTGCGCCAGACAGTTCTGCAAATCATAACTTAGCCCAATCATACTCTGGTAGCGATTTTCTGGCATTTTTGCCATGAGTTTAGCAATGATCTCAGAAACGATCGGAGGAACGTTAGGATTAAGGGTATGAATTAATGGCGGAGACTGCGCAAGATGACTATGAAGAAGGTGAATAGGATTATCATCATTAAAAGGAACCGATCCCGTGAGCAATTGAAAAAAAGTGATTCCCAATGAGTAATAGTCTGTCCGATGATCAATATATCGATTAATCCGCCCAGTCTGTTCCGGTGAAATATACTCCAATGTACCTTTAAGATCAGCGAGATTGACCGCATCCTGGATCTCCCGTGAGAGACCAGAGGCACTGCTAAAGTCAATAATTTTGACCTCTTGGGTATCAGGATGGATGAGAATATTGGAAGGTTTGAGATCTTTATGAATAATTTTATGGCGATGAATTCCGTCTAGGGCTTTGACGATTTGTAGGGCGATCGTCAGAAAATCTTGCAGGGTTTTTACTGTTTCACCTAGGCGATCAAGTCCCCATTGTTGCAACGCCTGAGTGAGCGTTATCCCCCCAAAGTCTTCCATAACTAGCACATAGCGGTGCTCCTGGTCATGAATAATTAGGTCATAGGTCTCAATTACGCCGGGGAGGTGAAGCGATCGGGCTAAGTCATATTGGTTGCGAAACTGTGACAATTCTCTAGGAGTCGGGTACTCACGACGCAGCAATTTCAAAATAACAGGCCGCTGATCCTGTTCCCGCAAGCCTCGGTAAACGATCGTCCGATCGTCGATATGAAGTCGTTCAGTAACACAATAACCCGTGAGGACAGAATCTTGAATAATGCTCATGGAAAAACCGGGGGCTTAGACAAAACAAAGGTGACATACTAACACTCCACAGTAAAGGGAGAGAACACTCACTTTCAAATATGCCCAAATTTGGAGAGATTCATCCATTAGCAATAATAAGAATTGATAGTTTCCTAGGATACAATTTTGGCGACCGAATATAAATTTCGTTATGCTTCATCTGTTGACATTTGCCGATCGAGTTATCTGGAATTTGTCGCTGGCTATGAAAACACAACCTATCGAGCCAAGGCAAAGTCTTTGAACGTGACTTAAAATCCATCAATTCTCTCAAGACAACCTGTAATTTATTACAAAATTATGAGTACTACAAATACATTCTAAAACATCATTTAATTTGGATTGTGTGAAGATCAAGTGAATGCGGGACAAACCCGTCCGATCGTTAGTTTTATTCACTCCGATCGCTGTAGTTCTGGAGAAGGCTGATGGTATTTGATTAAGCCTCGGTTATCGCCGTTCTCAAGATGGGCTAGGACGGTGGGATCGATTGCTTGGTGCTTTTGGACTGAGGTATGATTGAAGGGCTTGGATATGATGCAGCTTATGCCCGCCAAAGATATTTTTATC
The DNA here is from genome assembly GCA_025351345.1 of Synechococcales cyanobacterium GL140_1_metabat_312. Taxonomy (GTDB): domain Bacteria; phylum Cyanobacteriota; class Cyanobacteriia; order Leptolyngbyales; family Leptolyngbyaceae; genus JAAFJU01. The sequence goes on along the minus strand of JANXWB010000064.1, from coordinate 35,854 downwards.
ACAATGTCGTTTACAGCGCTTTGATTAAAGATGGCTGGACGATTACAGATGATCCGCTCACGCTCAAAATTGGTGGACGGTCAGTTTATGTGGATTTGGGTGCGGAGAGGCTGATTGCGGCTGAACGAGGAACGGAGAAGATTGCTATTGAGATCAAGAGTTTTCTTAGTCCTTCACCGATTCATGATCTGGAAAATGCTTGGGGACAATTCTTTATGTACGCCAGAACACTTCAAAAAAGAGATCCCGATAGATTACTTTATCTGGCAGTGAATCGAAACACCTTTGAGACGTTGTTTAAAGAGGAGGCGGGGGAATTGTTGCTGGAAGAACCGGGGTTTCGGATGGTCGTTTTTGATCCAATTAATGAAGAGGTTGTGCTATGGCGATCGTAAGTCAATCGTTAGATCAATGGCGGGAAATACTTGAAAAGATTTTGCAATATTATGCGGCATTACCTTATCGTTATGGGGAGGTGGCGACCTATGTGGTGGTGAGTGGCGATCTCAATCATTACATGTTGATGAATGAAGGTTGGGAAGATGGTTGTCGGGTTCATGGCTGTGTGGTTCATGCCGAGATTCGGAATGAGAAGATTTGGATTCATTATGATGGAATCGAGGATGGAATTACGTCTGAACTCGTCGCGGCAGGTGTGACAAAGGAGCATATTGTGTTGGCATTCCATCCGCCGCAAGTGCGGGAATACACAGGCTATGCGATCGCCTAATTGATTTTGGATTGCACTTCGATCGACGACGTTCTCAAGATGGGCTAGGACGGTGGGGTGCGATCGTCCTTCCGTAAGTTAGCACTGTAGGCTGCTGAGGTTGGGCGATCGGGTTTCGGGTGCGGGAGCGATCGCTGGGTCATTGCAGTATGATGAGAGGGTGAGTCCGTTCTGATGATGAGGGCGCTATGAGTTCTGTGACGGACAAGCTCGTCCGATCGTATACGGAGAATGACGATGCAAGTTTTAAGCTTTGGTGAAATTGAGCAACGGTATGATGGGGAGTGGGTTTTGATTGCCTACACGGAATTGGATGAGAATTTGAAGCCGATCGCAGGTGAGGTAATTGCGCATTCGATCGATCGGGATGTTGTTTATGATGCGATCGGACATCGGGGCGATCGGGGCGTTGCGATCGAATGTTTTGTGAAAGTGCCTGAGGATATGGCGTTCATTCTATGAGTCAGCGAGTGATTTATTCATTAGAACGTCGTAATGGATTGTTGTTTGTGCGGGTTTCAGTGGGGACGGGAGTGACGCCTCCTGTGGTTGCACGTCTATTGGTTGATACTGGATCGAGTTATACGGTTTTATCAACTCAAATCCTCGTCCGTTCAGGCTGTGAGATTCCACGATCGCCTCGGTTGATTTCGATTACGGCAGCAAGTGGTGTGGTGCAAGTGCCTCGCCTGAAAGTTCCGCTGTTTAATGCTTTGGGACGATCGCAGGTTGATTATGATGTGGTAGCGTTGGATTTGCCTCGAAGTGCGGGTGTGGATGGTTTGTTGGGCATTGATCTTTTGATATTGTGTGATGCGACGATCGAGGTCAGGCGATCGCAGATTGTAATGGGTGCATAACGCGATCGTCCTTCAATCATCGATGCTCTCAAGGTGGGCGGTGGGGTCCGATCGTCTTTCCGTGAGTTAGCACTGTAGGCTAGGCGATGCTTGTTTGGGAGGGTTTGCGATCGATCGTGCTTCTGAGGTGGATAGGATGGAGTTTGGCTGTGAGATCGCCCTTTCTCGTTGGGTTAGGGGATGGTTCCGAAGAATGAGCAGATCTCTCATGAGAATTTATAATTTAATAAGATATGTTGTATGGTCTCTATAAAATCAGGATAGATTATCAGAGATGAGGGGAACTATAAAAACATTGAAACTATTTCTGGAAACTATTTAAAATGGAAGTTTTTGAAGGCAAATCAGACGGTGTTCAAGCACGCGGTATATGGAGTAACTCATCAGCACGCGGTGTACGGAGTAAACCGTTCATTATTTTAGAGGGATCGGGCGCAGTTGGCGACGACAACCTAGAGGCTTCTTTTGACCGGGCTGGGCGAAAAGAACTAAGGCAAGAGTTAATTTCAAACGGAACGCTTACTAAAGATGGCGATCGTTATCGCTTTCAAAAAGACCATACTTTCAACTCTCCTTCACAAGCGGCAAGTATAGTTTGGGGTAGCAATCGCAATGGAAAGGAAAAGTTTGGGATTAACGAAGTGTCGCCACTATCTCCCGTACGAACTTCTCCAATTGATGAAGCACCGCAACCATCTCCTGTTCTAACTTCTCCGATTGATGAAGCACCGCAACCATCTCCTGTTCCAACTTTTTTTCCGATTGACGATGAGCGCGCAGTGGAAGGCTACAAGAAGGATCAGCAACTGTATGTGACAACACGAAATACTGATCTTGCCAAACGACGGAAACAGCATGACGGTTATACATGCCAAGCTTGTGGGTTTAAGTTGGAAGTCTCTGGACACTTTGTGATCGAGTGCCACCATACCAATCCCATTTCTTGGGGTGTTCGTGAGACAAGTCTGGATGATCTCGTCTCACTTTGTCCGACATGTCATCGCATCGCCCATACGCGCGAACCAATCTATACAGTTGCAGAGATTAACAGCATCCGCCAGGGTTAGACCTTAGTTGTAATAGGAGTTCAGAATACTCTGATTTTCATTGAACTCAACTATGTAAGCCCAACCGATCGCCCAACCCTCAGAATCCCCAGCATTATTGAGTCTTCGTGAAAAGTGACGATCGATCTTTGGGTGCGATCGAAGTACTTAACCCATAGGTTGAATACTCAGCTTAAACCCTAAAGCTTTTGCAACTTTTGCCACAGTATCAAAGGTCGGATTGCCACCAGGAGAGAGCGCATCATACAAGCCCTCCGAACTTAAACCCGTATCTTGAACCAGTTGACTCAGATTCCTAGCCCGCGCAATCACGCCAAACGCATGAATCATTAAAGCAGGATCATCATCTGCTTCCTCAAGACACGCTTCTAAATACAATTGAATATCTTCTTCTGTTTTAAGATGCTCTGCCGAATCCCAACGAGTTGTTACAAGAGCCATGATTTAATCCTCCAATTGCTTTGCAAATTCTTTAGCTTTTTTAATATCAGTATCTTGAGAACTTTTATCACCGCCAGATAGAAGAATAACAACCACTAGATCCAGTTGGACAAAATAAACTCTGTATCCCGGACCATAATGAATCCGAAGCTCACTAACTCCCTCACCAACAGGCGCAACATCACCAAAATTACCCAATTCCATTCGATCGATTCGTGCTTGAATACGAGCTTTTGCTTTTCGATCTTTCAGATTCTTAAACCACGTTAAGAATGTAGGAGTCTGGCGAACTTCAATCATGTGTTCAATGAAATAGTTCAGAGATGAATCCAGCTTAGCACCTCTCAGAATCCCCAGCAGCATTGAGTCTTCTTGAAAAGCGACGTGACGATCGATCTTTGGGGGCGATCGAAACTGTCGGGAAATGCGATCGGTTTATTCCAAATCTCCAGGTTGAAAGATCTGTTCTAAATTTCGGCTTCCCTGAACAATCCGTAAAATGTCTACAGCCTCATCGTTTACACGATAAAAGATCAAATACTTCTCGTAATTCAAATTCGTATGCCTGTCGCTAGATCATCCCGTCGCCGACCCATTGATGGAAACTAAGTCAACCAACTGATTTTTGCAGTTACCCCTTGTAAAAATCGATCGCTACTATCCAACCCAACCCGATCGGCAAGATTATCTGCGATCAAAGCCATATCTTGACTTGCCGCAGGCGTGATATTAAATCTCATTATTCTTTGTAGCGCTGATGAATTCGTTGACGAATCGCTTCTACTTCACCGTGAAAATCTAGAAGTTCTCCTCGATCGGCTTGTTCTAGCCCGATCAAAACTTCCTGTTTCAACTGATCGTGGCTCATCTCTGCCTCAAGATCATCCTGTCCCAAAATATGACTCAATCCCGCCATCACGACATCCTCGATGGTCTCCGACCGACCATAGGTCATCGAGCCATACGTCCCATTCTCAACCTGACGTTTCACCAACAATTCCACCTCAGGCGGCAAAGAAATCACCATAGAAAAGCTCCAAAGATTTCCTCTACAGTTTAACGCAGTAACGAATAACCCAGCAGCATTGAGTCTTCTTGAAAAGCGTAACGATCGATCTTTGGGGGGTTTGGTGGTTCGTTCAATCTTGATGAAATCTTGCAGATTTTCTTGTCATGGGCTGTAGAGAAATCGACTAGGGATGACGAAGAAAACGATCGGCTGATGGAGTTTTGCGATCGATTAGAAGCGTCGATCGAAGCTACTAAAATTAAACAAACAGAATTACTGAATGCTGTCATGTCACGGGTGTAGCAATAAGGCTTAGGACGGTTGGGGGAGGCATAGCCAACGATCGGACTTCATAAACTATAATGATTAGAGTCTTAGAGAAAAAGTGGTCAGACCATGGTCGTCCAACAACTCCCAATCACCACAGAATCACTAGCCACGGACTCCCCACTAAGCGATCGTCTCATCTTCGACATAACCGATCGCTTAGTTAAAGAATTTAATCCAGAAAATATATTCTTGTTTGGCTCTCATGCATGGGGAACCCCAAACGCAGATAGTGATTTAGACTTACTCATAATTTTATCCAGCAGCGATATCTCACCAACTCAGCGATCGACCCTTGCCTATCGATGCCTTAGAGATATCCCTTATCCGTTAGACATCCTCGTTAAGACTCGCGAAGAAGTCGAAAAATTTTCACAAGTCCCACAATCTTTAGAACATCAAATCTTATTGAAAGGGAGATGTTTATATGGATAGAAAAGATGAGCTTATAAAAAATTGGATCATCAAAGCACAACATGATTTACTCGCCGCCCAGAAACTCAGCAGTGATTCAGATATCTATTCAGACATTGCCATCTATCACTGTCAGCAATGTGCGGAGAAAGCACTCAAAGGTATCTTAGTACTACAGGATCAAACCTTTCCCAGAACGCATGATCTGCGTCTACTCCTTCAACTCGCGATCGTTGTCAATCCAGATTTTCAGCACTATCAAGAAACCTCAGAACTCTTAACGCCCTATGCGACAGAATTTCGTTATCCCAGTGATATGATACAACCGACAGAAGAAGAACTTCAAGAAGCGATCGAAAAAGCAGAAGAAATTTTTGATTTCATTACATCCTTATTATCTGACGAAATCAGAAGCTTCTTGATTTAAACTCGATCGAAGCTACTAAAATTAAACAAACAGAATTACTGAATGCTGTCATGTCACGGGTGTAGCAATAAGGCTTAGGACGGTTGGGGGAAGTGCGATCGCGATCCTTCATCTGGATTTGAGAATCCCAATGCGATCGATCTCGTACCGCCTAAAGCGATCTCAACGCTCTATTCAGCCACCAACCTCTCAACCATCATCACAACGCGATACTGTCCAGGATTCAACGATCGCGACCTAGCCGCCCGCAAAATACCAGTATTCAAATTTATACATTCCGGAATTCTGCCACTTAAACTTGTAGCCATTCCCAAATGTTCTAGAGAGAAGCTGCCCCATGTCTCACATCCGTCAAACCACGATCGCCTTCCTCACCGCCATCAGCCTTAGCTTCAGCCTCATCGGATGTATCGGAAGCAAAGTCAATCAAGCCAACTACGACAAAATTGAAACAGGTATTACGGGCCTAAAAATTGAAAAAGTCAAAGAAATCATGGGCGAACCCACCGAACAACAAAGCAGTGGCATTGGCCTGGGTGGCATCGGGATAAAAGGCAACACCATGACCTGGAAAGATGGGAACAAATCCATTACGATTGTCTTTCTGAATGATCAAGCCATCAGCAAATCCCAGAACGGACTTTAATTAGGCATGGTGTAAAATCAGATAACTTAACCATTCATTCGCCCGATCGTCATGGCCCAAGACTTTGAAAAAACCAATCTTTCCTGGGAACTCAAACTCGGGCAGCAACGCATTGGAGAATGGTTTGAACAACTCACCGCTGGCTGGAATCCACCCCAACTGCCCAACAACACCCCAAAGCCTGAAGTCCCACCGCAAACTTGGGAAACTCTATATTGGCTAATCATAGTTTCAGGAATCAGTTTTACCCTCTGGAAACTCTACCCACTCATCACCCGCCTAATCACCCAACACACCACTCCTACTCCCCAAAAACCGATCGCCACACCCGAACCCACAACCACCCAATGGCTCGATCAAGCAAAGAGTGCCAAAGCCAACGGCGACTACACCAAAGCCACCCGCGCCATCTATTTCGCAGCTCTCAGCAGACTGAAAGATCGCCAACTTCTCGCCAATGACGACAGCATGACCAATGGCGAATACAGAATCCAACTCCGCCAACGCAAAAAGAGTCAGAAGAGCGATCGGGCCTACCAAACATTAGTAAATGCCCACGAGGCTATGTATTACGATACAAACTACACATCTGAGGCAAATAGTACTAACTCCCAGAATTTAGTCCAACAGTACGAAGACTGCGATCGGGCCTACCGAGACATTGAGCAGGAGACCCCGTAATGCAAAGCCTTAAGCAAGCCCTCAATCCCAGACAATGGTGGACAGTTGCGCTCACCGCGATCGCATTGATTCTACTCACCTTAATCAACGCCCCTAGCAGCCCTCAAAGCACTGGATCGAGTTATGGCAAAACACCGGAAGGCTATGGCGCTTGGTATGAATATATGGAAAAAAGCGGCGCGACGATCGATCGATTGCGGAAACCAAATAATAGTGAATTCTTCAATGCAAATACTAAAAATACAACCTTCATTCAAATTGCCATAGATAATACTAGTTTTATTGGACAATCAATTAATACAAATTGGATTGAAAAAGGCAATCGCTGGATCATCATCGGCGCAGATCGCAGTACTAATAAAAAAGCACAAGCCACAAAAGCTAGCTTTACAAGTCAACCCAATACAATTGTCGGACCCATTAAAATTGACACCACAAGGCGATTTATCAAAACCAAGACTGCCACAAATACTGATATCTCAATCGATCGTCAAGAAGAACCTTTAATTCAAGATAATTATGGCGCATTAATCATGAAAAGAACATTGGGGAAAGGCGAATTGATTTATATTATTCCTCAATTCATTGCTGCAAACGCCTATCAATCAAATCCTGGAAACTTTAAATATCTCAGCACATTAGTCAAAAACGATCGGATTTGGATTGATGAATATCTCCATGGATACCGCGACATTGAAGCCGCAAAAGAAGAAGGCAAAGGTAGCGTATTTGAATTCCTAGCTCAAACCCCCATTATCATTCTATTTACCCAATTTCTAATTGGAATCAGCGTTTTAATTTATGGCAAAAACTGGCGCTTTGGCCAAGTCAAAACCATCGAACCACCGCCCATCAACAACAGCCTCGCCTACATTCAAGCCATGGCCGGAATCTTACAAAAAGCAAACAGCACCGATTTTGTCATCGAAACCCTCAGCAAAGCCGAAATCACCAAACTCCAGCGAACTCTAGGTCTCACCGCCGCACCCCAAGACCCTGCCACCATCATTAAACTCTGGACCCAAAAAACAGGCCGATCGCCGAGAGAATTAGAACAAATTTTCAACGCCTTAAACAGACACCAGAAACTCAGTGAAGCAGAATTAAGTAAATGGCTCACCCAACTCCAAAACATCGCCGTACAAAAACCAAAGTAACCCACACAAATCAATCTCTGAAACAATCCTCCAGCTCACAATTCTAAATTTACAATTCTAAATTCAATATGTCAGAACTCACCCAAACCTTCAACAACCTCCGCACAACACTCAGCAAAGTCGTCGTCGGCCAAGAGATTTTAATTGAACAATTGCTCATAGCCTTATTGTCCGGCGGTCATGTCATTCTCGAAGGCGTTCCCGGTACAGGCAAAACTCTAGTTGCACGAGTGCTGGCTAAACTGATTCAAGCCGATTTTAAACGCATTCAACTGACCCCCGACGTGTTGCCGTCTGATATTTTGGGCGTGAATATTTTTGATTTACAATCTCAATCATTCAAACTCAAACAAGGCCCAGTCTTTACTGAAATCTTACTGGCCGATGAAGTCAACCGAACCCCACCCAAAACCCAGGCCGCACTGCTCGAAGCGATGGAAGAACAGCAAGTCACGTTAGACGGTGAAACATTGCCACTTTCGGATTTATTTTGGGTAATTGCCACTCAGAACTCCCTAGAATTTGAAGGCACCTATCCACTTCCCGAAGCCCAACTCGATCGTTTCCTATTCAAACTCATTGTTGGGTATCCAGACAAATCTGCCGAAAAGCAAATGCTTCTGAATAGTCAAGCAGGATTCAGCCCCAAACGATTAGATTTAACTCGACTCAAACCGATCGCCAGCATCAACAATATTTTAGATGCACGCAAAGCCATTCGCAAAATCGACATTCAAGATAATGTCATGGACTATCTACTTGCGATCGTACACAAATCCCGGCAACATCCTGACCTATCCCTAGGCGCATCCCCCCGATCGGCGGTGTCATGGTTGCAGGCCAGCAAAGCAAACGCCTGGTTAAACGAGCGAACCTTCGTCACTCCAGACGATATTAAAACAGTAGCCGTCCCATTGTTGCGCCATCGCCTAATGCTCCGTCCAGAAGCCCAACTCGATGGACTATCCATGGATGAAGTGATTAGAGGTTTACTCACTCAGGTGACAGTGCCGCGTTAACCAATTTAAACAAGATTAAACAAGTCAAGTCAGACGATCGCTTTCAATAGTGCCGTAGTCGAGTTTAATTAGACGATCGCCCACATTAAAATAGCGATCGTCATGACTAATTACAATTACCGTTTTTCCTCGGTGTTTAAGTTCTTGCAAAATGGTGTGATAAAACAAATCGCGAAATACTGGATCTTGATCCGAAGCCCATTCATCAAACACATATACCGATCGATCTTCAAGATAAGCATTCAATAATGCCAAGCGCTTACGCTGACCCGTTGACAGTGCCGTTGTCGAGAGTATTCCATCTTGAATTTCAACCTTATGAGCAATCTGGAGTTTTTCTAAATAGACCTGCGCCTGTTTTTGGGTCTGTTCCGTTTCCAAAACCCGATCGAACAAATAAAAGTCTGCAAATATCGCACTAAAATGCTCACGATACTCCGATAAATTTTCATCCGTAATAGTTTGATTATCCCAGGCCAATCGCCCGGTCTCCGGCGGATACAGTCCCATTAAAATCTTTGCTAATGTAGATTTTCCGCTACCATTTCCACCCACAATAAATACTAATTGACCTGCCGGAATTTCGAGATATGGAATTGTTAATGTGAATGGAATATCTTCACGATCGCCCCGATATTGATGGACGACATTAGAAAGCACGATCGATTTTGCTTGAGATTGAATCGAACTAAATCCCCCAGATTTTTCTGCCTGTGCCTCCAACTGCAATCCCATTTCATCCACTTTCGTCAATGCTACATTTGCTCGCAAAATGAATGGCAAACGTTGAAATAAGTTGCCAAATGGCATCATCAAAAAGATCATTGTCAAGGCATAGGCCGATAAGATTGCGGGAGTCACTACCATAAATTTTGGCAATGCAAATAAGATCATGCCAATGATGAAAAACAATAATAAATTTCCCCACCCCGTCGCCACTGAGAACAGAGTCAATGCCCGTACCTGATAGTGCCTCGATCGTCCCGCACTCGGTTCTAAATCATCTTCAAAAAACGATCGCCGCCGTAGACGACTGAGTTTCAACTCCTTTGTCCCCGCTGTCAAACTGCCAAAATGTTTTAATAACGTATCATCCTCATCCCGCGCTTGTTTGAGATATTGTCTGGCATTGCCCATCAAACTCTGAACCGTGACGATCGCAAACCCAACACACAATAACATCGCTAAAAATACAGACAATGACTGCATTGCCAAATAGATCCAGCAGGACGCGATCACCGCTAAATCAATACAAATAAAAGGAATGATAAAAATTGTATTTGCAATGGTCTGCACATCTTCAGTCAGTGTTGCCAAAAGCTTACCCGCGCCCAATCTCTCTAGCGTTGTCAAAGGCGTTGTCAAAATCGCCCGCGTCAACCGCAATCGCAATTCATAAATGGCACCCTGCGCCAACCGAATGAGTAAATATTGGGACGTAATAGTTGCGACTAAAGACGCGATCGTAACTCCCACAAATTCCCACAAACTCACAGAATTCCCCGCCACAGTCTCATTCACCATTCGAATCAACAGCGCACTACAAACACCGCTGAGAGAACCCATAATGGATGCGATCGTCACACTTTGCCAAGATGCCTTCAATAGTAATAGTAAAATCTTCATTCAATCGCATCCATAGTTATGGTTAGTTCGTTACTCCCAATAGATTCGATCCCCCTAAATCCCCCTTGAAAAGGGGGAACCGGAATATTTAGTTTGTAGTTTCTCTTCTCTCTTCTGTTCTCTATACTCTTAGTCCCCCTTTTCAAGGGAGATTTAGGGGGATCGAATCTATCGAATCAACCCCGAATCATCTGCAACAATTCATTGAATGGACCCCAATCATTCTCCTGATCGATCCGTTCCCATACCGATTCAATCACTGGACGCACAATCACCGTTTGTGGATTACATTTGTTCAAACATTTTCCCACCGATTCCATATCTGACTCCGGTAATGCATTCAACATTTTGAAATACAAATCCCGCCATTGTTCAAACAGTACTCGAATCTCAACATCCACTATCTCAACATTATCTAAAATCAAACTCAAATCCGATCGCCACTCAGGTCTAAATTCGATCGCTAACTGTGCAAAAAATTCATGATAACCAACTTGAGAATTATGCAAAAACTCAATTGTCTTCTTCAATAACTCTCGTGCCAACACATCATCACCAGCCTCGAAATCTAGGTCAAACCCTAACTTAGCAAGCATCAACGTCCGGTAAACCCGTCCATACTGTTCATCATACCCCTCTAACCCAGCCTCCAAATCACCAGACGAAATCACATGCTTCAGCGGCGATTGCAACATTTGAAGATTCCATTTGCACATGGTCGCCTGATTACTGTAAGCATAGCGTCCACCATTATCAAAATACGCCGCAGTGAATGATGGATCTAACGTCGGAATGAATGCAAACGGACCATAATCAAAACTCTCCCCCGTAATTGCCATATTGTCCGTATTCAATACCGCATGGCAAAACCCTGCCGCCATCCACTGCGCTACCAATGTCGCAACTCGCTGCACCAATTCCGCATAAAACATTGCATACCGATCGGCATCACCAGCTAAATGGGGATAGTAAACCTCAATCACATGATCCAACAATCGCCCAATCAAATCCCGCCGTCCTAAAAAGTCCAACCGCTCAAACGTACCAAATCGAATATGCGACTCCTGCACTCGAATCATCACAGACGATCGGGTCGGCGACGGTTCATCCCCGCGATACAATCCCTCACCCGTCTCAACCAAACTCAAACAACGTGACGTTTTCACCCCCATTCGATGCAACATTTCCGCCGCCAACACTTCCCGCACTCCCCCTTTCAACGTCAACCGTCCATCACCTCCACGAGAATAGGGGGTTGGTCCCGTTCCTTTGGTCCCTAAGTCATACAATTTGCCATCAAGAGCGCGCACCTGACCAAACAAAAAACCGCGACCATCGCCCAACTGTGGGTTGTAATGACCAAATTGATACCCGTGATAACGCAATGCCATCAAAGGTTCACGGCCCTGAAATTTACCAAATGCTTCGATGAAATCTGCATCACTAACCGACTTCGGATCAAGCCCAAACTGAACTAAAACATCATCATTACGCCAACGCAATTCATGGCTCGGAAAATCCGCCACCGCCACCACGTCATAGTAATCATCATTACCCAAATACTCGATCGAAGGTTCGTAGTTCAGCGCAAGGATAGGATTCACAGCAATGACAAATGTGGGGTCATTAGATATTATTCCACAAAACCCGAATTACTGCTTACTACAATACCCTACCCCAATTTCTCCCATCTCAATCAAATAATCCAAAGGACTATCTTTGTAACCATAAGCCCAACATAGAACAACACAACAACAACATCAATATTTAAAACATTGCGTAGCAAACCCAATAAGAAGTAGGCATAGCCAGACTAATTTGTAGTTAGTCCCAGCATATAATGCAGAGAAACATAGCTTCTTTGTATTTAAATCTAATGGTTATTATTCTCAGTTAAATTATGTATAAAGTTATCCAATCTATCTATAGACGCTAGAAGAAAGCTTTAGCTCAGGTCCACTAAATAGCTTTACCTTGATTTTAAAACTTAACAATCCTTTTCGATATTCAATCGCAATTAAATATCCAGAGTCTGATACAGTAATTGCACTTACTTCATAAGTAATGGAATAGATTGTTTGGCTAACTTCTCTTATGAGCTACTGCGATCGAAACTCATTATAATTAAAGTATTGTTAAATTTCATAGCCAAATTTCATGGCTACTAATATCAGCAACGTCTATCTATCATCATGCAAAAATTAACTGATTCGACCACTCTAGACAAACAAGATAATCCGGCTGAACCTGCATTTCCAAAAACACTCGATATTGCGACCGTTAGTGTGTATGGGTTGGCGATCTTGTCTTCTGGGATCTTTTTGTTTTTACCCTTGGTCAACTTGCTGCATCCGAGTCCTTGGCAAAGATCCATTGGAATGCTTCATGGCATGGGTGCAATGTTGGCGACGATCGTCACTGCCTATGCTGGACATTTAGCCTTTCCATTGTTACGTGGGTCAGCAAAAGTATTACCACAGATGCGAACCCTAGCCTTTTGGAGCGCCATTGTCACATCACTCGCGATCGCCACCGGAAACCTTGGCTATATGCGTTATCGGGCCGACATTGCTTATGATGGAGCAAGAGCTTGGTTGAAGCTGAATTCGCCATTAACGCAATACATTTTTATGGAATATCACGAATTTACCGTGCTATTTACATTACCGTTAGCGATCGGATGTACCTATGTATTGTGGGCCTATGGCGATCGAATTCTTGAGAAAGCCTATCGTCCCGTACTTGCTGCGACCAGTATTGCGATGATGGGGATGATGTTCTTTGCTATGGGCGGGTTTGCAACAGGTTTAGCGATTGCTAAAGTTCATGCACTTTAAGAGATTCCCCTAGTTCACTGGATCAGGGGCGAACATGAAAAATTTTAGATTTTAAAACTGGAAAGAACTAATTGTGACGCAAACATCAAACACTAAATTGCCGATTTATAGCAAAGTTTGGAATGGATTGAAGAAATTTCCGGGCCTATTGAGTCAAGGGTCAGCAACGGCTCCAAAAACAAATGGTCGGGCTGCTGCTGCTTTTTTGAGCGGTGGAGTTGGGGCAATGACAATGATGATTGTCCATCACATTTGCGATACTAATGCAGACTTTGAAAAATGGATTAAGTTCACATTTGGAGCCTGGATTCCTGGCGCAATTAACCCAGATCCAATGTGGGGAAATATTGGAAGTTACGCAGGTAAAGAAACAACAATGTTACTCGGCTGGCTGGTGAGTTGGGCCATTTTACATGTGGTTTTAAAGGACAAAGAAGTACGCCCTAGAACTATTTTCCTGTGGATGTTGGGGCTATACACTGTCGCCGCTTCAATGGCCTATCATCCGCTATATCCCTATATGCCTCTTATTTAGTCATCATTCAATTATTAGGATTCAACCATGACCAAAACCATTCATAAAATGCAGCGCTATATTATCGGCTGTGTCGGATTAATTGTGGCATGTGGTGCAACATACCCGATCGCAATGAACCGTGTCAGTGGAATGAAAGAATTTCCTGGGCAATCAGTCCGATCGCAAGATTGTGCAAACAAGACTATTGAAGGTCCACAAAAAGTCATCGCTTGGGAAACTGAATGTGCGCCATTAACGGTTGTAGCATTGCCCAAAAAGTAAATCCGATCGTTCCCATAAAATCGAATGCGTAGGTCTATCTTATCGAATGCGTAGGTCTATCTTGGGCCTACGTATCTTTTAGTATCTAGCATTATCAATTTTCCCCGTCTCAATCAAATGATCCAACAATCCCTCACAGGCATCCATTAACAAATCAATCACAAAATCAAACCCTTTCTCACCGCCATAGTAGGGATCAGGAACCTCTTTGAGATCATGCCTCGTACAAAATTCACACATCAAATGCAGCTTATCCCGATCGTGATTCAACCCACCAACATGATACATCTGTTCAAAATTGTCTTGATCCATCGCCAAAATTAGATCAAAATTATCAAAATCGATCGGCTCAAATTGACGCGATCGGCCCATCAACGTCAGCCCTAATTTACGCTCCGCTGCCGCATTCATTCGCCGATCGGGTTTTGCATCAATGTGATATCCAGACGTTCCCGCCGAATCACAAATGACTTGATGTTCTAAGCCTCGGGCTTTTAACAAATGATTCATAATGTTCTCTCCCGACGGCGATCGGCAGATATTCCCTAAACAAACAAACAACAAACGATAAGCCATAATTTATCTCTGCATTCTGACAACATTCTAGAAATAGCCAAAAATAAAAAAGACCCCCAGTATTACCCAGAAGCCTCGTTTAAAACTCACAAAAGCCGAATCTACATTCCACCAAAGCCAGGAATATTCAACCCACCCGTAAGCGCTTCCATCTTGCCACGCATGACATCTGTAGATTTGACATAAGCATCACTCATCGCCGCAAACACCAAATCAGCCACAATTTCCGCCCCTTCATTTAAGGCTTCTGGTGCAATTTCAACCCGCTTTGGCTCTTGGTTGCCACTCATGACAACTTTCACCAACCCGCCTTGAGCGATCCCCTCAATTTCCATGTTCTCCAATTCCTCTTGGAGATCCTTCGCGCCCTCTTGGACCTGTTGTGCTTTCTTAATCGCGTCGGTCAGCTCTTTCATTTTGCCAAGCCCGAAGCCAAATCCCTGTCCCTGTGCCATATCTATTTCCGTATAAGAAGTTAAGCAATTTACATTATGCCACCGAATCTCAAACTCACGCGTTAACGTAGCTAGAAATTAAGTAGATTGAAATTGACCCAAAATGCGAACTTCCGGCTCTAGGCAAAGTTGCCAGTTACGCTGAACCGTAGATTGAACAAGATGAATTAAGTTAAAAATATCGCTCGCCGTCGCCCCACCACAATTTAAAATGAAGTTCGCATGACGCTCAGCAACCTGCGCGCCGCCAATCCGATGCCCCTTCAAACCAACTTGCTCAATCAACCAGCCCGCTGAATGAGTCTGTGGATTACGAAACACACTGCCACAACTTGGACGATCGTAAGGCTGAGTGCTATGACGACGGTTGAGATGGTAACTGGTTTCTTCCTGAACTAAGCGAGGATTATGCCCCATAGCAAGCTGGAACGTCGCCTGAACGACATAGCGTCCACCATTTTGCAAGTTCGAGGTGCGATATTGATAGCCCAATTGATTCGGGGAAAGGGTCTCAATAGTGCCATCCGGGTTCAGCACATCTACACTCACCAGAATATCCTCCACACAGCCCTGATGCGCTCCCGCATTCATCACTACCGAGCCACCCACTGTTCCAGGAATCCCCACCGCCCATTCAAATCCTTTCCATCCACGTTTTGCTAAACGTTGGGCTAACAGCGGCATCATCTCACCCGCACCCACCACCACGCGCCCAGATTCCTCATTAAAGGTCATTCCACGCATTTGACGCGTCCCCACTACTAAGCCCGGTAATCCTTGATCACTAATCAAAAGATTCGACCCTGCGCCCAACAACGTGACTGGCAACGATCGTTCCTTAGCCCAAATCACACCCGCCTTCAGTTGATCAACCGTACGAGGGGCCACGAACCACTCCGCTGGACCGCCGACCTGAAACGAGGTTAAATTCGAGAGGGAATAGTCAGGCTTGATAATGCAATCGCTATCCATTAATTGAACCGAAGCCGAATGGAGCATCGATGGAAATCGGTAGTTAGAATGACGGGCCTGAATAGATTCAGGGACGAGTTCAAGTGGGTAAGTCGTGGGCATCATATTTGGGGAGAGCGTCATAATCTTACGGTTATGGGCGGTCAATTTATTTAAGGGACAGCGTAATCGAGTAGGCGTAAAAAATCTGTTGAGAGCCATTGTAGAAATACAGGGTGGGCAGTGAAGAATTCCAAACAAGGTTGAAACTAGTTAAAACTAAGAATGTGTTGAAATCGAATATTTCCGGTTAGCAATAAGGAATATCAATTGCAATTTTCTCCTCCGCTCATTAAATTCAATACATTCATCTCGAAATGGGCTGAATTAGGCTTCAGCAAGAACTTGTTTCAATCCATATTCCTGAAAAAACGCGAGGGCATCCGGAATAATTTGGTTTAAGTTGCCAGCACCGAGAAAAATGGCAATATCACCAGGACGCAAGACTTCAGGCAAGAACGCCTTTACCGCATCCAATGTGGGACGGTAGTATACGTTAGCCTGGGATCGGGAAATCAGATCAGCGAGATGCTGCCCTGTGACATTATCTGTATTTTCCTCTCCTGCGCTGTAAATGTCGGTAATTATAACTACATCTGCATTCGCAAATGATTTGGCAAATTCCGGCAAAAAGGTCAACGTTCGGCTATATCGATGAGGCTGAAAAAATGCAACAATTCGATGATTGGGAGCGCTACGATCGCCCGCTTGAAGTCGAGCGGCAGCCAAGGTGACTTGAAGTTCACTGGGGTGATGGGCATAGTCATCTACAAATCGAATCCCATTCGCTTCCCCGCGCACTTCAAAACGTCGTTTCGCACCTCCAAAACTAGACAGCCCCTCCTGAATTGATGCAAAATTCGCCCCCAAATGACGGGCTACTGCGATCGCTGCTAGTGCATTACTTAGATTGTGCGATCCCAAAAGAGAAACATGAATCGAGCCGAGGCATTCATTTTTTTCCCAAAGTTTGGCATGGGTGCCGTTCGCCGTGTAGGAAACTTCATCAACACTATAGGTGGCACCTAGGGATCTATCGATGCTGTAGCTAATAGCTGGACGAATTTGATCCCGAATAACTGGACAATCAATGCAGCCAATAATGATTTCGCTCCGACTGACAAATTTTTGAAACACATCAACCACTTGAGCCAGATCTTTATAGTGATCAGGGTGATCATGTTCAATATTAGTCAAGACACCGATATAAGAATTAAACTTGACAAGTGATCCATCCGATTCGTCAGCTTCTGCCACTAGATAAGGCCCATTGCCTGCTCTTGCATTGCCTTGCCAAGCCGACATCTCCCCCCCGACAATCACAGTCGGATCGAGACCTGCTTTGAGTAGCAAATAGCCAACAAGTCCGCTGGTTGTAGTTTTTCCATGGGTTCCAGCGATCGAAATTCCCTTATATTCAGCAATCAAACCAGCTAGAACATCGGACCGATGAAAAATAGGGCATCCGAGTTGGAGTGCGGCGGCGTATTCAGGATTCTGGGTAGTAATGGCAGTCGAACAAACCACTTGGGGCAGTTGTCGATCGTGAAAATAAGAAAGATTCTCCGCGTCTTGGGACGAGAAAATATGCACTCCCTTCGCCGTTAAGCGATCCGTAATGTGACTTAGCTTCAGATCCGAACCAGAAACAGGTAACTTACGATACGCCAAAATATGAGCGATCGCCGACATGCCAATGCCGCCAATACCTAGAAAGTGGAATGGTCGTCCGCTGAAATCGATCGAATTCAGCATCATTTATCCTCACACACACCAAAGTCGTAGCCGTATTCTGCGTATCATAATCAACGATCGGTTTTATGCGACTTAATTTACACCGAATCTCTCGCAGGCTCAAGTTAATCTAAAAAAAGCCGATAAACGGTGCCTTACCTCACTAAATCCTTAAACCTAGACTAGGGCAACCGTTGATGAATAGAGCACATGATGACAATCTGGATAGTAGCATCAAGAGGCATCAGAGCTATTCAAAAATCGGGTTGAAACCCTTGAAAAACTGTTATGCAGGAATGCTTTGACAAGCTATGGATTGGGGATGAATTAGAGATATTTAATCGCATTGCTTAAGGTAGCTTCCAGACATTAACTACGGATCCAGATTTGGTTCAAAACACTACATAGATATCGAGTTTAGACGCTCAATATCAATAAAATAGAATAATTTCTAGGAATTATTTAAACTTATCGGGGTTTCCCTCTTGAGCTAAGTCTCATGTTGATGCTTGGAAGGATCAAGCTTGAGTATTGGATGGGCCTAGATCGGAGCTTGCGAATGTGGTCGCCTTTTAGGATATGATGGCTGCGTCAATCGGTAATTACTAACAGAGGGCAAGACACTGTGATTAGAGTCGCGATAAACGGCTTTGGACGTATTGGACGTAGCTTTTTACGCTGTTGGGCTGGGCGCTCGGACAGTGCTTTTAAGGTAGTGGCACTCAATGTCACATCCGATCCCCGGAGTAACGCACACATGTTCCGCTACGACTCCACGATGGGTCGCTTCCAAGGTGAGGTGAGTGCGGATGATAACACCATCACCATCAACGGAAATGTTATTAAGTGCTGCTCCGATCGCAACCCTGAGAACTTGCCCTGGAAAGAGTGGGACATTGACTTAGTGATTGAATCGACAGGTATTTTCATCACCAAAGAAGGGGCGATGAAGCATATCAAGGCGGGTGCTAAACGCGTTCTAATCACCGCTCCAGGTAAGGGAGATGATGGGACCTTTGTGGTGGGTGTGAATGATGAAGACTACGATCCCGATCGTTGTTTTATTATAAGTAATGCTAGTTGTACCACCAACTGTTTGGCTCCTATTGTTAAAGTGATTGACCAGCACTTTGGCATCGTCAAAGGGATGATGACCACCACTCATAGCTATACGGGTGATCAACGAATTCTTGACTCTAGCCACCGCGATTTACGTCGTGCCCGTGCTGCTGCGGTCAATATTGTTCCAACTTCAACAGGTGCGGCTAAGGCGGTTGCTCTTGTGTATCCTCCCATGGTGGGTAAGTTGAACGGAATCGCATTGCGGGTACCGACTCCTAACGTTTCCGTTGTGGACTTAGTTGCGAACGTGGCAAAAACGACGATCGCAGAGGAAGTGAACAGTGTCCTGAAGGCAGCGTCTGAAGGATCAATGAAGGGCATTATTAAGTTCTGCGAAGAACCCCTGGTTTCGTCTGACCATGCTGGAACCGATGAATCGTCTATTATTGACGCGGCATTAACCATGGCAATGGGCGGTGACATGATTAAGATTGTCGCTTGGTATGACAATGAGTGGGGCTATAGCCAACGGGTTGTAGATTTGGCTGAGATTGTTGCTCGTAAATGGAAATAGTTTTTTAGAAATTACTTAATTTACATTCTAGAAGAGCGGTAAGAAGCCAATTGGTTTCTTACCGTTTTAAATGTCTTTTAAAAGAGCGTCTGCTCGAACTTTTACCTGAAATTCACAGACTATGGACCATTCAAAACACATTGCTGAAACGATTGAAGCAGCCACCTCGCAGTCTTCGCTTTATGATTTGTACTTAAAACAAACGATCGCCCTGAACTCCAATCAAAAACTGGGTTAAAGGCGATCGATAATTCATTTAATTCACATTTAAGCAACTAGAACGTGAACTTACTTCGGATAGCGCCGATAATTGCACCAGTATTAGCCGAGTTATGGTCAGGAGCCGTCAACCAAATGAGTCCGGGCGTAATGGAAATATTGTCATTGACGCGGTACTGGTAAAAGCCTTCAAGGTGAATCGAAGTCGCATTATCTGCGAGCAACCCGCCCGTCGCAGTCGTCACTTTGGGTTCCATACCCACAATCAGACCCGCAATATTGCCCTTTTTGCCAAAGTCAGGCAATGCTAACCCAACACTCCAATTCCAAATATCTAGATCGCCTACGGTGATTACGTTTGTGCGAGTGTAATCCGCATTTACATTGACAACCAAACCATTACTAACTTGGAAGGATGCACCGAGTCCGACGGAGTTGCTTGAGGTGTTGCCGAGTCCGGCGGTGAAGGGGTTGGCCAGGGTGCTTCCGGTGGGACTCCCGGCACTCGCGAAGTCCGTATTATAGGAATTGACATAAGTAACCCCGACTTTAAGACGAGAGCTGGGCTTAAAAGTCACTTGTCCTATGATTCCGTAGGGTCCGTTGAACAACCCACTTCCAGCAGTTGGACTAGCGGCACTATTGGTACTGCTGCCCGCCAAACAGCCCGCGCTCAGTTCGAGTTTCTCACCGAAGTTATGCTTAACACCAATTCCGGTGCCACCGATCAGGTAGTAGATTGGGTTGTGGGTTCCAAAGTGGGACAATGCACCACTGCCGCCATCGCCATCTAAGTAAGGGTTGAGGGTATCGGTAAAGTCATCGATCGCACCTGCATTGGCTTCGAGGGTGATGGTTGTAGTTTTACCCAAGGGGAATTGATAGAGAAGAGCATCGATCGACGCTCCAGATCTGCTATTCGCCGCCGTCCGAAGAGACCCTTCAGAAATGCCTGTCGCTGCATTCGTGAAGTCAGAATTTCCCGCTTGGATTCGGGTACGTAGGAGATCTTCGCCCGTGAAACTGGTGTCAATATTCAGACGGGCACGATAGCCCATTACAGTATTGCGACTGATGTCAGAACCAGAAATTCGGCCTGTCGCAACGCCTGCCAAACCAATGATAACTTCACCGTTGAGTTTGCTGGTTGTGGAGAATTGTTGCTTTTCAAGTAAAGCTGTTTTGGTTTCTAGCGCATCAACACGACCCCGAAGCGTTGCAAGTTCAGCAGAAAATTGCTCTTGAAGCTTACGCAGAGTTGCCAAATCTTCTTTTTTAGCCATGTCAGCCGTGGAAGCCGCAATCAAATCATTGACCCGATCCATACAAGCATTCAACCCCGCCGCAAACTCATAGCGAGTCATGGCGCGATTGCCACGATAGGTCTTGTCGGGATAGCCCGCGATACAACCATAGCGCTCGACTAAAGACTGCAACGCTTGGAAGGCCCAATCGGTCGGTTTGACATCGCTGAGTTGTGACACAGAAGTGACAGCCGACATTTCAGGCGAAGACTCAAGCGTTGCAAACCCCATTTCGTCCGTCGTTTCCGCTTGGACCCGAGGCGCAACAGCAAAACTAGCCGCAAGAGTAGCTAAGCCGATCGTAGACAACAACAAGAAGCGATTCATCAAAAACATCCTCAAACCACAAGATAGAATAACTCTCATTCTCACTTAAATTAAATAAGAGCAAAAATTAGTGTACACTATTAATGAGATTAGAGGTCAATAAATGCTTAGATTGTTGAGAATAAATTCAATTAGGAATTTGATTTGGCCTAGTAATGGGTAGCGCAGGTTGCTGATTAAAACGAGTCGGAGATTGTAGGGACTCGATCGCACCTACTTCTATTTTTTGAGGGACTTGCTTTGCTGTGGGGGCTTTGGGGATGAGTTCAGGTGCGAGGAGCTTCAGGGCCGTGGTGCGATCGCTGCTACTCGCTTGTTGATTAACCCAAGCGATCGCCTTTGATTTTCCATCGCGATCGACCGTGACGCGGGCCGCCCAAGCTTGCAAGTAAGGATTACTAGGATCATCTTTAAGGGCAGCAGTAATTCGTTTCCACAAACGCGGTGCTTCTAGAGCAATGCCTTCACGCATTTCATTCCGGGAGGTCGGATCTTTTTCAAAGGGATCGATCGCCGCCTTCCATTGACCATCCAATACCTGAGCTAACACTTGCTGCGTGGCATTAGTCCAATTTTCCTGGGTTTGAAGCTTGGCCATCTTTGCATGATACAGAATAAAATTAAATTGCAACTGAGCCGCAGTAGGCCACTCTTCATTTTTGGGTTTCAAGGTCTTTAAGCGATCGGCAGCGAGTGACCACAATCCAGCTTTAGCCAAATCGATCGCCTGCTCAAACTCCATTGTATTGAGAGCAGGTTGAGCGATCGAAATTAACGATAACTCTGGAGTCGCCGTTGATTTTGTCAGGCTGTAGGCTAGGAATCGAGGTTCAAGACCAATACTTTGATTAATCAGCAATTTTGGAGAATCATTATTGGTAAGCGATCGCCAAACAATCGGGTCAGTTTCGGCAGGGCTAGCCCATTGAATCAGCGCTGTCAATTTTGTTCGAGATTCATCGTAGTGAAAAAGCTGACCGTAAGTGACATTGCTTTCGCCTTGAGATCGTTTTCCGGTGAGATTAAACCAACTCCCACTCTTTGGATTTGGCGCATCCAACCGATCGAACGTTTCTAAGGGCAAATCTTCCTCGACTTCCACACTGTTGGAATTCCCCGCTTGCAATGAGTCCAGAATCACCCGATCGTTCGCGCTAGGAACGGCAACTTGGGCCACCATCCGATAGTGGGTTTGGTTCTTTTTCGGTCCGTAAGCTTTGGCCTTGCGATAGACCCGAAGTTCTGTGATTCGATCGCAGCGGTTGACGCAGTTATAGCGCGGCTGGGAAATGGTCGTAATCCGATCGCCATTGGGCAAATCAATGAATTCACCTAGGGTCAAATCGCCTTTAGTTAAGTTTTGTTTAATCTCCTCTAAGGTGTGAGGTCGATCCCAATCCGCTAGTGGAATTTGAAGTGTTTCCGGTAAATAGTCATTTAGCCACGCCACTGACTTGGGTTCCAAAATAAACTGCAATCCCACCGACCCCGTTCCGACCACCAACCCACCCACCCCAAATAGGGCAACGATCGGCAATACATGACTTAAAATTTGTTTAACTAGACTTTGTTTAACTAAACTCTGTTTAACAGCCGGACCAGCAAGCGGAAAACGTTTCATGGTGGAATTGGAGGACGATCGGACTTAGACAATCGGACTTAGACACCCTAAAAAGACTCAAACACCCAAAATTGCACTCTCATACTGGCGACCTGCTTGTTCCCAAGTAAAGTCACGCTCAATGTAGGCTCTAGCATGATGAGAAATTGATTCTCTCAAGGCCATATTATCCAATAGTTGCAGAATTGCCGCACTATATTCAGCCGGATTGTTGGCGCGCAAAGCACAGGGACGATCGGGGTCCAACGTCAACCCTTCTAAACCCCGATCGCTAGCCACTACAGGCGTACCTGCGGCCATTGCTTCTAGGGTCTTGTTTTTGATTCCAAACCCAGTCCGCATCGGAATCACGCAAACAGTAGCCCGGTGTAAATAGTCCGCCATTGATGGCACGGCTCCCGTCACCACAACATTGGGCAATTGATTCAGTTCAAAGACTTCAGAAACTGGACGAGATCCAACTAACATAAGTTTTGAGTCGGGATAATGCGATCGGACCTGCGGGAAAATTTCCTGAGCTAAAAAACGGGCTGCATCAATATTGGCTAAGTTGTCCATTGCGCCAATAAAAATCAAATCGTGATTATTTGGATCAATGCTGCGATAGGGAAAGTCACCAAAGTCTACGCCATTGGGAATGGTGGCGATCGGGGTGTTAGGGGCGAAGGTTTTGAACTGCTGGGCATCGTCATCGGTGGTTACGACAATGGTGCTAAATTTCTGACTAAAGCGTTGTTCATACCGTTTCAAAAGAGGTTGGTTCAATCGATCGCGTAAGGGGTTCTCTGCGGTTTTAGTTTCAAGCTGATTTTTACACGTTGCATAGACAGAACTATGAACATTAACAACCGTTCGCAGTGAGTTTTTCCAATTAGGATTCAGATAGTTTTCATTAACACTATGTTCGCAAGTAATTACATCAAATTTCTGAGCTTTTACTACTCGATCGAGCCAATTCTGAAGTTCTGGAGAATAGCTCGATCGTACACTGGGCGGAGTTCCCGTGATTAAAAAATCTGCACTCCGTTGGAATTTTGAAATTAGATTTAAATTCGGAACCGCAGGTCGATCGAAAACAATAACCTCTGTTGCAAATTGTTCCAGAGCAGCAACATCAGCAGGCGTAACGTGATCATTCCGTAGAGTTGCGATCGTAACTTCGTGACGCAGGTGTAAGTATTTCAGTAAGTTAAAGGTCCGAACTTGAGTGCCGCCGTTGGTGGGCGGGTAGGGGAAGGTGGCGGACAACATTAAAATGCGCATTGGAGATAAGAATTTAGAATTTAGAATAGGGAATGCTAACGGGAGTTATTTGGAGATTTGGTGATGCCGAAAATTAGCGTTTGCATTCCTACGTTTAATCGTGCCCATTTTTTGTCGGAAGCGATCGCGTCGGTGCAAGCTCAGGGAGAATCGGATTGGGAGTTGATTGTTTGTGATGATGGGTCAAGGGACGAGACCTCTGAGGTGATGGAAAAAATTCAGGATCCCCGAATTCGCTACATTCGACACCCGCAGAATATTGGAAAAAGTAACAATATGCGATCGGGATATAAGGCAGCAACAGGAAAATATTTTGTCAAGTTCGATGATGACGATCGGTTGATGCCAGATTTTTTGGCGAAGATGAGTCGGGTGTTAGACGAGAATCCTAGTGCGGGTTTGGTAGGGAGCGATCACTGGGTAATGGATGAGATGGGGAAAATTCAGCATGAGTGGAGTGTGGCGAATTCGGAAAAGTGGGGCCGATCGAAACTCAACTCTGGAATACTACCGAATCTACTAAATCAAGTTTTTGTGATTCAGAGTTTACAAATTGGCGCAACGCTATGGCGATCGGATGCATTACAAGATCTAGATTACATGCGACAAGATTGGCAGAATTGCGAGGACAATGATTTATTTGTACGATTTGCCCTGTCGGGTCGATCGGCATACTACTTAAGCGATCGGCTCATGGCGTACCGTTTTCATGCTGAACAACAAGGGATCGATCGGGCAATTCCCTACTTGACTGATAAATTAAACTATTTGAATGCTTATCGATTTGAAGATATTAATATTGAGTTTATTCGTCGATCGCGTTTTTCTGAAACTCAATTGCTATTGGGATTACGTTTAATTGAACAAGGAGAAACCGATCGAGGTCGGGAATTAGTTCATTTAGGCCGATCGAGTTCTGAAGGTAAAGCAATGGCCGGATTAATCTTGTCTCATTTACCCAAGTCATTTCGAGCATCAGCATTTGAATTCCTACGATCGATATCCAGGAAATGAATAGCTATTTAGTATTAGTTGTTTTGGAGGTAATAGATTGAGTCATTTAGATCAGTAAAATCAAGAAAAACTGTCCAAATTAAATAGTCGGGACATAAAAGGCTGGGCTTAGGACAAAATCAAAATACCGAGTGATGGCTCTTGAAAAAACTCTTGAATTTCGATCGTCTTCAATCGAAAAATATTTTCAATGTATTTAGTTGAACAATTGCCACAGCGAATCCAGATAACTTTGGGTGGAAACCCCCGAAGCAAAGTGAGATCGGAGTAATCTGAATCGCGAGTCACGATCGCATATTTGTTCTGTAGCGCATAATCCCAAATTACACGATCATCTTCCTGATCCATCCTTAACAAAAAGACATGTTGGGAGTCGTGATATAGATCTGCAAGAAGACGAACAAGACGAGGGGACAAGTTATGATCAAACAGAAGCTTCATGCAGAAATAGCTAGGGTTTTTTGTTCACGGTCGGCAGCATAACTCAAGCAGGCTAGAATATCGTTCATTGTTAAATAGGGAAAATCCTCAAGAATTTCTTCCTGAGTCATCCCTGAGGCCAGATAAGACAAAATATCATAAACCGTAATTCTCATTCCTCGAATACAAGGTTTACCGCTTCGCTTACCCGGTTCAAGCGTGATGATATCTTGATAATTCATAGAGTAGGACAATAAGAGATTGCCCCATTCTATCTCACCTCTAGGACAATATTTCTACGATCGAACCTGTACGGGCATCACCAAATAGGTCATCTTCAAACTTCCGAGTGGCGACAAAATTGCGGGACTGGTTGGCGTATTCAATTGAATTTGAATCTCGGTAGTATTGATTACCTTCAACCCTTCAATCAAATATTTGACATTAAACGCCACATCCATTCCCTCACCCGTAATCTGCGCCGCAATTGTCTCCTGACCACTTCCCACATCTTGCGCATCCACGGACAAACTAATGCTTTGTGACTCGGGCATAATACTCATTTTGACAATATTATTATGCTGGTCCGCAATCACGGAAATCCGTTCTAACCCACTCAACAATCCTTTTCGATCGATCGTCACATTATGCGCAAACTGACGGGGAATCAATTGGCGATAGTTAGGATACTGCGCCTCCAAAAGCCGACTCGTCAAACGCTGCTCGGCCCATTCAAATACGATTTGACCCGGATCAAACTTCACCGCCACCGTGCTGCTGCTGCCCCGATCGAGCATCTTAATCACCTCTTGCAACGCCTTGGCGGGAACCGTCACATCTAACTTCGGCAATGCCCCAGACACATCATCTGGATGAGCCACCGTCTGCACTACCGCCAACCGATGCCCATCCGTCGCCGCAAACTCCAATCCATCATCTTGGACACTCAAATGAACACCCGTCAGCACTTGCTTCGTCTCATCCCCGCTCGCTGCAAACAACGCACTGCGCAACCCTTCAATCATCGCTTCCGCCGACAATTGCGCCGAATCTCCATCTACAATCATTGGCAACTCTGGAAACTCTTCTGCACCAAGGCCGCGCATTTGATACTTACCCGACGCATACTTCAGCGTCACCAAAATACCGCCCTCATCTTCATTCCCGGAACGATCGTGCGCCCCATCATCTAGCGCCAACTCACCCTCGGGCAACCGCGACACAATGTCACCCAGCAGCTTAGCCGGAATAGTCAGCGTGCCTCCGGTTGTCACTTGTGCGGGGAAACTAGTCTGAATTCCTAAACTCAAATCAAATGCAGACAAACTTACGCGCTGGGTTGCTTGGTCTGCATTTAACAGCACGTTGGCCAAAATCGGATGACTCGGACGAGATGAAACCGCACGACTCACTAACGATAGATGACTACTGAGATTAGATTGGGTACAGACGAGTTTCATGGGGAGGTGGGGAATCTAAGGTTGAACTGGGGTTAAACGGATCAAAATCCAGCTTTAAACTGTAAAGGATTGTGGGCGATCTTGGTTGTGGAAAACGTGATCTTGACATCCATTTCAACACACACGATCGATCGGTTGTGGAAAAGCCGCCAAAACTCAAGCCAGAGAGACTTCCGTATAATGACGTGCAACAGAAAATCAGAATTTAACTCTTGTTTTCCACATTTCGATCGCTTGTTTTCCACACCTTATAATCACAAACTCAATAGCGTCTATCCAGAGTGTCATAATTATCTGTCTAAAAACATAAGTAAAACGAATCAATTTTCAAGCGTAATCGCAACTTAACTAATAACTCAACGCTACCGATTACGGCCTTTATTTGTCGCTTGAACCCGATCGTTCAATAACCGTAGCGTCTGTGCAAAATCCCGATCGGACTCTTTGAGCTTTTCAATCTTCTCACAGCTATACATCACCGTCGTGTGATCTTTTCCGCCAAACTCTTCCCCAATTTTTGGCAAACTAAGACCAGTATGATGACGCATCAAATACATCCCAACTTGACGCGCCATACTAATCTCACGCCGTCTAGATGTCCCTCTTAAATCAACAGACGGAACATTAAAGTGATCAATAATCACATCAAAAATAACATTCGGGGACACATCAATTTTCTCCATCGGCGGATTCAGAACTGAAACAATATTCTCAACCGTAAGCGGTAAGCCTGCGATCGAGGTATAGGTCAAAGCTCTGGTTAATGCACCTTCAAGCTCACGAATATTTGATGTGTAAGTCGAAGCAATATATTCAATTACAGTTCGAGACAAACGAATGTTTTCATACTCAGCTTTACGATGCAAAATTGCCATTCTAGTCTCCAAGTCTGGTGGCTGAATATCCGCAATTAAACCCATCGAAAATCTAGAACATAGTCGTTCTTGCAATCGAGGAATTTGATTCGGGGGCCGATCGGACGCCAGAACAACTTGCTTACCTGTTTCATGCAATGTATTAAACGTATGGAAAAACTCTTCTTGAGTGTATTCCTTACCTTCAATAAACTGAATATCATCAACTAGTAATACATCAACCTCGCGATATTGTTCTCGAAATGCGTGCATATTATCTTTACGAATGGCAGTTACTAGGTCATTTGTAAATCGCTCAGTAGACACATAATAAATACGCGCCTCAGGATTTATTTCTAAACGATAATGGCCGATCGCTTGCATCAAATGTGTTTTACCTAAACCCACTCCACCACAGAGAAATAATGGATTAAATTCTTGACCAGGAGACTCTGCAACTGCCAAGGATGCAGCATGGGCCATTTGATTATTCGGGCCAACAACTAGACGAGAAAATACATAGCGGGAATTAAGTTCCGATCGGCGAAATTCCTGGGCTGAGGGTGGTTGCCACAATTGAACTGAAGGCTTAACGCTTTTAGTATTATCAATTATTTTAGAGGATGGCTTTGATAACGTCGCATCATCAAACTCAGTTGTTGGATCTTGATTAATCACTGAATTGACAAGCTTAATATCGATCGGACGACCTGCTACATCCTGAATAGCTTGAAGAATTGTCGGTAAGTAATATCGCGTTAACCACTTCTGTGCAAACGGATGAGGAGTTCGGATCATCAGACAGTCCGCATCAAAACTCTCCACTACGGTTTTTGCGATCCAAGTATCAAAAGTTGGCGGACTCATTTTTAGCTTTAGCTTTTCAAGCGTCTGCGCCCATAAATCAGTTCCGGCAATATCAGGAGGCATGATCCAGGATTCCGCGAGATTGGCTATAGATCAATTTACAGCAGTTTGCTGGATCACACGCAAATGGGTGATGGGTCAAAAGTGAGCGTACACTAGATAGTTGAGGAACTTCTGTATACTGTCATCCCTCGATTTGTGCCCTGTGACTAACTCCCCTGAAATCTTTGGCATCGACCCGTCTGAAGTCTTTCCCTTTGAATTAGATAGTTTTCAGCTTGATGCAATCGTTGCACTAGATATGGGTAAATCTGTCATTGTCTGTGCGCCGACAGGTTCTGGGAAGACATTAGTTGGAGAATATGCTATTTACCGCGCCCTTGAGCGAAATCGTCGGGTTTTTTATACCACTCCACTGAAAGCGTTATCAAATCAGAAGTTTCGTGACTTTCGTAATCAATTTGGTCAAGATCAAGTTGGTCTGTTAACAGGGGATACGTCAATTAATCGCGATGCACCGATCGTCGTCATGACCACTGAAATCTTCCGAAATATGCTGTATGGAACGGCTATTGGTGAAACGGGTGGTTCAATGTTGGGTGTGGAATCGGTTATTTTGGACGAGTGTCATTACATGAACGATCGTCAGCGCGGGACAGTCTGGGAAGAGTCCATTATTTACTGTCCGCCTGAGATTCAGCTTGTTGGTTTATCGGCAACGGTGGCAAACAGCAATCAACTTACGGATTGGATCAACCAAATTCATGGACCAACAGAACTAATTTATTCAGATTTTCGGCCTGTCCCGCTGCAATTCTCCTTTGCAAATCCGTTGGGGATCTTTCCATTATTAGATGACTCCGGCACTGCCATTAGCCCAATGTTAAAGCCAAAAGGCGGCAAACAACGGCCACGCGGTTCAAATCCTAGGGGCGAAAAACGACCCGAAGCCCCAGCCATTTCTTTTGTGGTGTCAAAGCTTAATCAGGCTCAGATGTTGCCTGCGATTTATTTTATTTTCAGTCGTCGAGGGTGCGATCGGGCCATGGATGCGGTTGCAGATCTCACTTTGCTCACTCCAGAAGAATCCGACAAAATTCGAGTTGAGGTCGAAGCATTCATCGATCGTAATCCCGAAATTGCTCGTGAAAGTCAAGTCAGTGCGATCGTTCGAGGCATCGCATCACACCATGCAGGCTTGCTTCCAGCTTGGAAAGCCTTTGTGGAAGAACTATTTCAACAGGGCTTAGTTAAGGTTGTATTTGCGACTGAAACCTTGGCCGCTGGGATCAATATGCCTGCGAGAACTACGGTCATTTCCACATTAAGCAAACGAACGGATGCGGGACATCGATTGTTAAATGGCTCTGAATTTTTACAAATGTCCGGTCGTGCAGGCCGTCGTGGAATGGACAAAGTTGGTTATGTGCTGACAGTTCAGACTCCCTATGAAGGGGCACGGGAAGCAGCTAAGCTGGCAACAGGCGGAGCGGATCCATTGGTGAGCCAGTTTACGCCAAGCTATGGCATGGTCCTGAATCTGTTGCAGGTTCATACTCTAGAGCAAGCTAAAGAACTGATTGAACGAAGTTTTGCTCAGTATCTAGCCTCCTTTGCCCTCAAGCCTCAACGCGCAGAAGTCGATCGGATTGAAGGCGAACTTACTGCCCTGAAGAAACGGGTTGCCTCGGTAGATTGGAAGCTGTTATCTCAGTATGAAAAACTACAAGATCGGCAGCGCGAAGAAAAACGGCTGCTCAAAACGCTCCAACTTCAAGCAGGCGAATCCCATGCGCAGGAACTCGTGCTGATGTTGCCCTATGCGTTGGCTGGAACTGCGCTACTGCTCAAAGGGAACACCGTTCAGGTTCCGACTCCCATTTCTGCCGTACTCGTCACCAAACTTTCCGGTCCAGGTCAGCTTCCTTATTTGCTCTGTCTCAGCCGCGATAACCGTTGGCGGATTGCTAGCATTGCTGATGTTGTTCAACTGCGTCCCGATATTCCTCGTTTAGAAGCAATAGATCGGCTTCCCATTCCCGATGACTTGATGCCGCGCCCTGGTCAGTCCCGTCGAGGCGATGATGTTTCTGCATTACTCGCGAGCCAAATTCCCCAACTCGATTACGACACTGCTGAAACTTTGCCGCCTGAAGTCTATGCCCAACTTCAACGGATGCAAGGAGTTCAGGCCAAAATCGACAATCATCCGGTTCACAAATGGGGCGATCGGGCCAAAATCATTAAGGCTCAGCGGCGGATTGAATTGCTTGAAGGAGATTTAACCGCTGTCACGTCTCAAATGGGCCGTCAGAGCCAGCGACACTGGAACGACTTCTTGGCCTTAGTGGAGTTATTGCAAGAATTTGGGGCACTAGATGGGTTGCAGCCGACAGAACTTGGGCAAGCGATCGCGGCGATTCGAGGGGACAACGAATTATGGTTGGGGTTGGCGGTGATGTCTGGTGACTTGGATGATCTCGATCCGCACCACTTAGCGGCTGTTTGCGCGGCCTTGGTCACAGAAACGGCTCGCCCAGATAGTTGGAGTCGGTATGCGCTGTCTGAGACCGTAATCGAAGCTGTTGAAACTCTGCGCCCTTTGCGCCGTCAGCTTTTCCAACGTCAGCGCCGTCAAGATGTGATGATTCCTCTCTGGCTCGAAGAAGATCTAGTTAGCATTGTGGAGCAGTGGGCCTTGGAAACCGAATGGGCGGAGCTGGCGGCCAATACTAGTATGGATGAAGGTGATATTGTCAGAATGATGCGTCGGACGCTGGATATTTTGTCACAAATTCCCTACATTCCCCACGCTTCACGAACGTTGAAGGATAATGCCGTTCGTGCAGTTCAATTGATCGATCGTTTTCCCATTAATGAGACCATTGAGTAGTGTCTTATTCAATGCTTATATAGCTTTATACTATTCAAACCTTTTTAAACTTTCCAATAAAATCATTTGAATTACGTTTAACACTTGAGCAATCACATTCGATAACTGCCTATACTTCGTACAACGGAACTGGACTGCTACTCCATTTTTCCTGATCGTATCCGTCAAGGATAGGCGTTGGCTACTGTGAATAATACTGTGGATAATTTTGATCTAAACTCTGCAAAAGTATTAGTGGTGGACGACCATACCTTTAGTCGTATGGTTGCATCTGAACTGCTCGCGTTAGAGGGCTATAAAGTGTTGGAGGCGGAAAATGGTGCAGCGGCGATCGATCTCGTCTTAGCTGAAGATCCAGATTTAATTTTGCTGGATGTGATGATGCCGGGAATGGATGGCTATGAAGTCTGCCGTCGTCTCAAGGCCGATGACCATACCCGCTTGATTCCAGTTGTTTTTGTCACAGCATTGGACGATCGACAAGCTCGACTTCGGGGTATTGAGGCGGGCGGTGATGACTTTTTGATTAAGCCTTTTGACCAACTTGAGCTATCGGCTCGAGTCAAATCTCTCGTTCGCCAAAAACGGCTGAATCAAGATCTAGACCATGCTGAGAAAGTCTTATTTTCGATCGCCCGCACGGTGGAAAGTCGCGATCCAAACACGGGCGCTCACTGTGAACGATTGGTGAATCAGGGCAAAGCATTTGGTGAGTTTTTGGGCTTATGTCGCAATGATATTCGGGATTTAATGTGGGGCGGCTATTTGCATGACATTGGTAAAATCGGGATTCCAGATTCCATTTTACTGAAGCCAGGAAAATTTACGCCTGAAGAATTTGCGGTTATGAAAACCCATGCGACGATCGGCGAATCCATTTGTCAGCCTTTGCGGACCATGCGCGGGGTTACGCCAATTATTCGCCATCATCACGAGCGGTGGGATGGATCGGGTTATCCTGATGGACTAAAAGGCAACGATTTTCCCTATCTAGCTCAGCTGTTCCAGCTCCTTGATATCTATGATGCGCTGTCCAGTGAACGGCCCTATAAAAAGTGCTTTACGCCTCAAGAATCCCTTGACATCATGCAACAGGAAGCCGATCGGAACTGGCGAAATCCAGTGTTGATGAAGTCTTTTATAGAATTTATTTATGGTACTGAGATTAACAAACCGAACCGTGATGGTTGGTTAGATCGATATATGAAGGGGACAGAACACTGGGTAGCCTCTCAGTCATGGGGCTAACTGGAGAATCAATTCGATCGGCGCGGTATACTGCCCGTGATGGTATTGGGTGAAGAATCGATTATGGTCGCGATCGCAATTTTGGCAGCCGGAAAAGGCACAAGAATGAAATCCATGCTTCCAAAGGTTGTCCATACCTTAGGGCAAAAGACACTGGTAGAGCGGGTTCTGGATACTGCTCAGGGGCTGCAACCCGAGCGACAAATTGTGATTGTTGGCTATCAGGCGGATACAGTGCGTCAGGTGCTGGCCGATCGTAGCCTTGAATTTGTTGAACAGACAATGCAGCTTGGGACGGGACATGCGGCCCAGCAGTTGCTTCCAGCGTTGGCGGGCTTCACGGGCGACTTGATTATTCTGAATGGCGACGCGCCTCTAATCCGTCCGAATACCTTAGAACAACTGCTCAAAGTTCATCAAGAGAACGGCAATTCCGCCACCATTCTTACCGCTCAATTGACTAATCCCAAAGGCTATGGTCGTGTGTTTTGTGATGAAAAGGGCTATTTAACTGAAATTATTGAAGACCGCGACTGCACGCCAGAACAACGGAAAAATCGTCGAGTCAATGCGGGTATTTATTGTTTTCGTTGGCCCGATCTAGAGCAAGTGTTGCCAAAGTTGACGGCGGAAAATGACCAGAAAGAATATTACTTAACCGATGCGGTGAATTTCCTCAGTCCTGTCATGGTGGTGGATGTGCCAGATGAGGCGGAAATTATGGGCATTAACGATCGTAAACAGTTGGCCGATGCCTATGCGATGCTGCAAGACCGAATTAAAACGGAATGGCTCCTGAAAGGCGTAACCATTGTGGATCCTTCTAGTGTGACGATCGATGACACGGTAACGATCGCGCCTCAGGTGATCATCGAACCGCAAACTCACCTTCGCGGCATCACGACCATCGGAGTGGGCAGTCGCATTGGTCCTGGGAGCTTGATTGAAAATAGTACGATCGGTGAAAACACGACGATTTTGTTTTCTGTAATTACTGACAGTACGGTCAATTCGGGTTCGACCATTGGACCTTATGCTCATTTACGATCGGCAGCGGTGGTGGGCGAAAACTGTCGGATTGGTAACTTTGTAGAACTGAAAAATTCTCAAATCGGATCCGGCACAAATGCAGCTCACTTGACGTATCTCGGGGATGCAACTTTGGGTACTCAGGTCAATGTCGGCGCTGGAACCATCACGGTCAACTATGACGGACAGGCTAAACATCGCACTACTATTGGCGATCGGACCAAAATTGGGGCCAACAACTCCTTAGTTGCACCCTTAACTATCGGCAATGATGTGACGACTGCGGCAGGTTCCACGATCGTGGAACATCTCCCCGATGATTGCTTGGCGATCGCCCGTGCCCGTCAAGTGGTGAAGCCAAACTGGAAGAAGTCTTAATTTCTGGGTTTTTATTTGAACATTTTTCTCATGAGATGTACTGCATTTTTTGGTTTCAGATCCCAAATCAAGGCATGTAGACAGGAAATTTCAACCTACATGCCTATTAGCTGCCTCTGTTCCTAGGTTAGACAGTAAGTTATCGTATCTTTTAAGTCCAAGATGATAAAACTTAGATGCTCCCTCAACAAGACAAGCCCTATTCAGAAGATCGAGACAGAAAATCTTTGGAAATCCTGCGGCAAACTTCGGATAGTCAATGGATTAACGATTATTTGGATTTAGCGAAAGAGTTGTTTGAATTTCTGGAGCTTCAATCTGGCGATCCTCGCTTAGTGGTCTCTCCACGAAATAAAGATAGGATTAGCATCTCTATTAATCAACGATGGGTACTTACAGCAAATCCATCCCAATCAAGTTTAGGCTTCATTTTCCGGTATGATTTTCCAGAAATTTCAGACATGTTATCCACTAATACTAAAAGTTGGCGTTTCGATCCCTTTAAAACAGAAACGAAAGATACAACTCCATATTTTCTATGGTTTCAAAGATATTCTAAAGACTTATTAACGTCTACCCAAGCGTTAGCTTGGAAAGAAGCTGCTCTGATAGAAGCTAAGCGTGGTTCAGCCTCATCTCACTTAAGATGGCACGCTCCCACTATTTATCGCGCCATAGTTGATTTAGATTATAGAGACTTGATACTTTCACAATTATTCCCAGAAGATTATCAGAAAATAAATCTAAAGAAAGTTAATCGATATGACCGATCTGATTTAAATATTCAGCGTCAAAAGATTGAATCAGAAGGCTATTTTGATGCTGCAAATCTTGAAGATGCTAGGCAAAAAGTAACAAGATCCATAGTACAGAGACAAGGACAGTCTGAGTTTCGTCGAAAATTGCTTACACTGTATGGTGAAGAATGTGCAATAACAGGTTGTGATGTAGAACCAGCGATCGAAGCCGCCCACATTATTCCGTATCAGGGAACTTCAACGAATCACCCTGCTAATGGTCTGCCGCTAAGAGCGGATATTCATACCCTATTTGATTTACATCTCATTTCAATTCAGCCAGATAGTTATGAGATAGTAATTGCTCCTGAACTTGATGGAACTTGCTATCAAGGTCTAGTTCAGAGGAAATTAAAAGTGCCGAAATCTGAAATTTTGGTTCCTAGCCAGGAAGTACTTAATAAGCATTATGAAGAATTTCTTAGAAAGCACGAATCGTGGAGATGCTAGCCAGTCTAGTACTTCATGCTGGCAGGGGTGATCGTTAAACTTAATCACGTAAAGTAATAGGGATTCAGTTGCAGGGCGATCGCACCCACTACAACATTAAATTTAAATCGATCGCTATTATAGCCATTACTGGTCTAGTGAGGTACGCTATTAATCAAAATCATAGTTTCAGTTTATAAACAGTTAATGCAGCCTTATTCATTAGACTTACGTCAGAAAATTGTTGATGCTTATGAGAAAGGTGATGTCTCGCAACGA
>JANXWB010000063.1 GCA_025351345.1 Synechococcales cyanobacterium GL140_1_metabat_312 | reverse complement strand
ATCGATCAACAATCCTAACCTGACCCCCTGATCAATATATTCCTGCATCTTGTCCTGCAAACTTTTCAATGTGTCACTAGACGATCGTAATTCAATTATAAAATCAGGGACAATCGGTGCAAAGGAAGCTTGGTCTTCCGGAGATAGTGCATTCCACCGATCAAACTGAATCCAGGAAGTATCGGGCGATCGCATTGCACCATTCGGCAATGTAAATCCACTACTCGAATCAAATGTCTCCCCATTATCATTCTCTTCAGCCCAATTGAAAACCTGAGCAAAAATTCTGCCATTTCGATTTCCAGTATCAGCAAACGCAGGTGACATAACAATCACTTCTCCATGAGCATTCCGCTCGATTCTTAAATCAGGATTTGTGCGGCAAAATTCATAGAACTGAGGCTCGCTCATAGTTGGCAAGGGGGTCAACGAAGACAAATCGATCGGAATTGACATCCGTTCAGAATTGACAAGTAGGCTAGCCATAAGACTTCTAGCTCCAAAGATCTTTGATCAATATTGTATCGTTTACTAGTGAAAATCAGCTATTCACGGGTTTAATCCAAGCAGAAAAGTCGGTTGCAAATGTGCCATTGAGAATCGATCGTCGGATCTCCTGAGTAAAGCGAATTAGGGCTGTAATGTTGTGAATTGAAAGCAATGTATAGGCTAATAACTCCTGCGATCGTAACAAATGGCCAATATAAGCACGACTAAAATTTTTACAGGTATAACAACTACAAGTCTCATCTAACGGCGTAAAGTCTTCCCGGAATCGCGCATTCTTTAAATTCCATCGCTCGCCATTCACAATTGCATTTCCGTGCCGCGCAAGACGTGTCGGAATTACACAATCAAATACATCAATTCCCGCCGCTATTGCCCGTGCCATTTCCCGATGTGTCCCCACCCCCATCAAATAGCGAATCTTATCCGGCGGCAACAATGGAGCCGTATGCTGCACAACCTGATCAATGACTTCTGGCGCTTCCCCAACGCTCACCCCCCCGATCGCATAACCGGGCAAATCCAACGCCACCAACTGCCGCGCGGACTCCGATCGCAAATCCAAAAACTCCCCGCCCTGCACAATCCCAAACAACGCCTGATCCTGCGGACGACCATGGGCCGAAACGCACCGCTTTAGCCATTCTGTTGTCCGAACTAATGCCTTCTCCACCACCTCGCGGCCTACTCCCGGCGGTGCACATTCATCAAACGCCATAATCACATCCGCCCCGATCGCATTTTGAATCTGAATCGATCGTTCCGGCGTTAAATTAATCACACTGCCATCACGGGGCGATCGAAACGTCACGCCCTCATCCGAAATCGATCGCATTTCACTCAAACTAAAAACCTGAAACCCGCCCGAATCCGTCAACATTGGACCAGACCAGCCCATGAACTTATGTAATCCGCCCGCTTTCTGCACCAAATCTTCGCCCGGTTGCAGATGTAAATGATAAGTATTTGACAGCACCATCTGTGCGCCCGTCGCTTGAAGCTGATCAGGAGTCACTGTCTTTACGTTCGCTAGCGTCCCCACTGGCATAAATCGCGGAGTCTCCACAATTCCGTGGGGCGTATGAAAAATTCCCGCGCGCGCGCCTGTTACTGGACAAGTGGCCTGAAGCTCAAATTTAAAATTCTCGGCCTTAAACTTGTCACCCGTCAAATTCTCACTAGCCAAAGTAAACCTACCCACAGACTACAAGCCGCTGATAAGTTTACCATTCTGAATTCTCAATGCTAAAAATCTTCATCCTCATCGCCGCAGCTATCCCAACCCGATGACAAAACATCCGCCACCACCGCATCCAAAGCCGCCCGATCGATCGCCCGATCCTCCACATCTCGCAGCAAACTACCCAAGGGAACTAAACGCAGACAACGATCGTCCTGCATTAAGTCGAAGAACGTTTGCGCTGGCTCTGCCCCTGACAGGATCGCTTTTCCAAGCTGCAAGCAATCAAAACTACCCACATTGATGTAAATAGAACCATTAGCAATCATCGTCGCGCTAGTGCTTTCATGGAAAACTTCCACAACACAGCCCTCGCCATGATTCACCATTTCTCCATCTTGGAAGAATATATATCTTACCCGGCTTAAATCTCCGAGTAACCGTTGAATATCCCGCTTATTGACCAATATTCCCGCATCAACGATACAAGGCATTGGACGTTTCATACCACCCGCAACAAACTCGTGACTCATAGCCAAAAACTGCAAAATCCTAGAGAATAAAACCAAACTTGCTCACACTGTTCGATCGTCAACCCCTACACCCACCCTTAAACCAGGTTTTAGTAGCGGTGATGATCGACTTTCTACTATTCTGGCACAGCACTCATAACGCGGCACTATTTTACGGATTCCCTCACATTTCCAAATTTCGCTTAATCACGTAAAGAAAACTTCACCCATGGTTCGACATCTCCGGGCATTTATCCAAAAATTCTTAGGCGCACTCGTCTTTTACACCCAAATACCGCTACCCCATAGCCTTCCGCTAGACTTTGACGGAATAGCTCGGTTCGGACCGATCGTGGGTTTGGGGATCGGCGGGGTTTTGATGATGACGGGAATCCTCCTTGTAACCTTTACCGTGATTACGCCTTGGCTATTAGCCGCTGTTGTTGTGGCTCTATGGGTCTGGATTACGGGGGCGTTACATTTAGATGGAGCGATGGATACGGCGGATGGGTGGGCTTGTATGGACCGCGATCGTCGTCTGGAGGTAATGAGAGATCCCCATAGTGGAGCCTTTGGGATCATCACGGCGATCGTAATTCTGATGCTGAAAATGGCGGCCCTGAGTCAGGATGCGATCGTTCCTCAGGGAACACAACTATTGGCACTGCCGTTAATCTGTGGCTGGGCGCGCTGGGGGCAACTAATCGCGATCGTGAAATATCCCTATCTGAGAGCTGAGGGAAAGGGAAAGCTACATAAAACTGCAATCAGAGGATTTAAAGATGCGCTGCCGAGTCTATTGATTTTGTTGGGATGTCAGGTGGCGGCTTACGAGGTGGGCTTTTTTAGTCTGGAACAAACGATGATGATGCCGATCGCGGCTTTATTTTTTAGTTGGGGGTTAGCCACTTGGATCAATAGGACGTTTAATGGTCACACGGGAGATACCTATGGAGCAATGGTGGAGTGGACGGAGACTTTTTTACTCTGCCTCCTTGCATTGCTTCCAAGGTGATGGTGAGAGAATCTTGATTAATATTGAGGATAGATTCGGGAGTAATAGATCCTCCCATCGAGTGAAGAATTGCGAATATAAAAAATTGCTCTTAATTTCTTCATTCTCAATTTGATGGAGATTAATCAATCCGTTCACTAGTTATCGAACTACTTTATGCTTCATCTTCGATCGGATAGTATTCATTTCTGGCTTTCATAACTATCGTTTTATGTATGGGAGGAACGATCGTTCCCAACAAAATATTTTCTTGAATCATTTTCAATGCAAGTTCAATGCAAGCGATCGATTGTCCATTCGCTTGGATTCTTATTTAAACTTTTGTGACCAAAATGATAGAAGAGTTGCTATGGTAGATTCCCTAACAGGATATAGCACTTGCATTAGGCCGTGTTCTGTTGAGAATTTTCAGGCCGTTTCACAGACCTAATTTTAAGTCAGGTCCAACGTTTTTATGAGTTCGATCGCCAAACTGTCCCCGCCCATTCGTCGCAATCTTTGGTTTTTGTTCGCATCAGGCTTAGTCTTTTGGTCCTGCATGGCCAGCCTATTGCCCATCTTGCCGCTTTACATCAAAGACCTCAACGCCACCGCCCAAGAACTTGGCATTATTATGGGATCCTTTGCCATGGGTCTGCTACTCTTTCGGCCACATCTGGGAAAAATGGTAGATTCTGGCGGACGAAAACTGGTTTTGATATTGGGCATTTTAGTGGCCATGACCGCTCCTGTCGCCTATCTATTCGTCACTCAAAAATTTACATTAATCGGGGTCAGAATTTTTCATGGGATTAGTATTGCTGCATTTGCGACAGCCTATAACGCCTTAGTTGCCGATATTTCTCCCCCCCAACATCGTGGCGAAGTTATTGGAACCATGAGCCTCACGTATCCCATTGGCATGGCCTTTGGACCACTATTGGGGGATTGGGTGCTGCGATCGCGGGGCTATGTCAATTATTCTGATTGTTTCTGGTTGGCCACTACTTTAGCTGCGGTCAGCTTTGTCTTAGCGACTCAAATCGTAGTGTCCCCTAAGTCTGAGCCTACGAATCAAACTCAAAATACTCAGCCTTTCTGGAGGATATTAGTCAGTAATAGCTTTCGACTTCCGGTCTTGACGCTGCTGGTGGTCGGCATGGCATTTGGGATTCTGAGTACCTTTGTGCCGCTGTATATCAGAGAAAATCAGCTTAGCGTTACGGCCAGTGCATTCTATTCGTCCGCCGCAATTATGGGATTCGTCACCCGATCGATCGCTGGGAAACAAAGCGATCGCTATGGTCGAGGTCGATTTATTACCTTGGGAATGGCCGCTTATGGATTATCGATGGCGTTGTTGTGGCTGTTTCCGGGAGACCGCACCTTTATTTTAGCTGGACTGATTGAAGGCATGGGCAGCGGGATGTTTTTACCTGTGACCCTAGCCACGATTACCGATCGGTGTTCCCCCGACCTACGGGGACGGATTTTTGCCCTAACGCTCAGTGGATTTGATTTAGGGATTTTTACCGCTGGTCCTAGTCTGGGAGGAATTGCTGACTCCATTGGTTATCGGGGCTTGTTTGGGGTGGCGACTGGCATTGTGGCGATCGGAATATTATTATTTATCACCCTTTCCAGTAAAGATTTACGACACTCCGTAGCGTTTTCCCTGTTTGGCGGTCCTGATGTTTATTCCTTGCCACAAAATCGTTAGACTAAGAATTTGCTTGCGGATCCTCCAATAGGCTTTATCAACACCATGCGTAAAATTCTTTTCATTCTAGGTGAACTAGATGATGCCGATGTGGAGTGGTTGATGCGAGTGGGGCGCAAAGAACACATTGAAACGGGTTCTCGGTTAATTCAGGAAGGTTATCCGGTTGAGGCATTTTATGTGGTAGTGAGCGGAGAGTTTCAGGTGGTGGTGGAGGCGCTGCAAGGGCGAGAGATTGCGCGTCTCAAAAGTGGAGAAGTTTTTGGAGAGATTTCATTCTTAGATAGCCGCCCTCCCGTCGCCACAGTGATTGCAACTCGGGACTCCATTGTGTTCACGATTCCACAAAAATTGCTGCAACAGAAGTTAGACGATGGCGGTAAATTTGCGGCTCATTTCTACCGGGCGATCGCCTTATTTTTAGCCGATCGGATGCGTAATACTGTTGGTCTCCTTGGATATGGTCAAGAGTATCCGCCGGATTCGCCCATGCAATTAGTGCGTGATTTAAGCCCTCAAGTAGTCCAAAATTTGCCCCTTGCCCGCCGTCGATTAGACCTTCTTATCCGACGACTGCGCGGGTACTAGGTCCGATTTTTAGAAATTTCTCACTAACACTCCTCATTAACACTCATTAACAACTGTTACAGAATCGTCTCATTCAGGAATCAGAGCGATCGTCAGAGGTAAAATTTTTACTAAATGTTCTTTGAGAGAGCGAAACGCATGTCGGAAACCCTCACAGGAAAAGCGCCCTTATTTCCGGGCAGTACTGGCGGTCTGCTGACTAAAGCAGAAGTCGAAGAAAAATATGCAATTACGTGGTCTGGTAAAAAAGCCGACGTATTTGAAATGCCTACTGGCGGCGCTGCAACGATGAATGAAGGCGAAAACCTTTTGTATCTTGCACGTAAAGAACAATGCTTGGCGTTGGGCAGTCAACTCAAGGTAAAGTTCAAAATCACGGACTACAAAATTTATCGAGTTTACCCAAGTGGTGAAATTCAGTACCTTCATCCCGCTGATGGTGTGTTCCCTGTGAAGGTGAACGAAGGTCGTGAAATGGTTAACTTTGTTCCTCGTAACATTGGATCCAACCCTAATCCTTCAACTCTGAAGTTCAGTGGTAAGCGGACAATTGACCCTTAGGGATTTTCTTTGGGATCGTTTGTTACGTAAGTTCTAACAATTAGAATCATGATAGGCGTTGATTGGAAAGTATTCCGATCGCGCCTTTCGTGTTTTTGAATCAAATCAGACGTTGTAAGCAGCAGGAATCAATAATAATGTTCTCTATTTTTTATAGCGATCGGTTTCTAGACCATGACACGGGCGACGATCATCCTGAATGTGCTGCACGCTTGACCGCAATTAAGACCAAATTAGAACGGGCGACCTTTGCAGATCAATTGGAATGGTTGGTGCCGACTCCGATCGAAGTCCGTCCTGTCAACGATTTGTTGCTATTGGCGCATACCACCCAGCATATTGCACGAGTGACGGAGTTTGCGGCTTCTGGAAATAGCTCGTTTGAATCAACCTCTGTAAGTGCTGCCAGTGACGATGTTGCGCGTTTGGCGGTGAATGCTTGGGTCGATGGGGTGGATCAAGTCATAACAAAAAATCGTCCTGCGTTTGTATTAGCACGTCCGCCCGGTCATCATGCATTGCCGGATGAAGGAATGGGATTTTGTTTGTTTGCTAATGCGGCGATCGCTGCCATTTATGCCGTTGAGCATTTAGGTTTGTCGCGGGTTTCGATTTTAGATTGGGATGTGCATCATGGGAATGGGACGCAGGCGATCGTTG
Source organism: Synechococcales cyanobacterium GL140_1_metabat_312 (assembly GCA_025351345.1). Classification (GTDB taxonomy): domain Bacteria; phylum Cyanobacteriota; class Cyanobacteriia; order Leptolyngbyales; family Leptolyngbyaceae; genus JAAFJU01. The sequence goes on along the minus strand of JANXWB010000063.1, from coordinate 24,077 downwards.
AAACGCATTCTAAAATTCGATATTGTTCACTTCATCAATCCCCAGCTTATCCGATGACGGGTGGGGCGAGTGAGACGGGTCAATTTGGTAATATTTTGAATGTGCCCTTACAACCAGGAAGTGGTTCGGAGGTATACAATGCAGCGTTTGAATTACAGGTTCTACCGTGGTTACGATCGGGCAATCCAGAATTATTAATTATTAGTGCTGGATATGATGCGATGGCGGTCGATCCCTTGGCCCGTATGCAATTGAAGGCTGACGACTATGGTCGATTTACAAAATGGTGTTTAGACATTACGCCTCGAATTTTATTTGGGTTGGAAGGCGGATATGATTTAGATGGATTAGCAATGGGTGTGGCAAGAACAATTGAAACTTGTTTAAATTAGCTTTAAGAGCTTTAAATATGAGGGCTGAATTAGATCAATCCAGCCATTAAGGTAACTTCCCAAACCAGTTGGGGTTGAACGTAGGCGCGCAGATATTCTTTAGATTTTTCCAATTGTTCTAATACTGAAATGCTGGCCGTGCCCGATCGCCAGTAAACCTGTTGTAAATAATCTAAGAGCCACACTTGAGATTCGGCATCTAATGTTTTTGTGATTTGTTTGGCGAGGCGCAATGCATCGGGAATATTCCCTGGGCGCTGGATGGCTTGGCTAAGTAATTCTGGTGGAATGTCTTGCAATCGTTGCCATTGTTCAATCGCATCACCCGGACTACCTTGGGCAAGGTCTATTATTTGTTGTTGTTCTAAAAGTTGGGAATGATCCGATCGTTCTATGACAGTACAAAAATCAGTATGAGACAGTCGATAAAAGGGAATGCGCTGAGATCGGGAGACTAAGGTCGGCAACAATGATTCAACGCTGGGTGCAAGCAAAATAATGGTGGCACGACCGGGTTCTTCCAATGTTTTTAATAATGCATTGGCCGCAGATTCGGGCATCGTTTCAGCGCTATCAATCACCACGACGGCCCGATCGGCTTCTAACGGCGGACGACTGAGAAAGACTGATATTTCGCGAATTTGGTCGAGTCGAACGATCGGTGCGGATTTGCGTTTGACTCCAGCGGCTTCGGCTTCGGCAGGACTAAAGCGTTTCCCTTGGTGTAGGTAAGTTGGCTCAATCCAGAGTAAATCAGGATGGTTTCCCCGCTGTGTTCGATTCTCCGTGTCGCCGAGTAGTGCCCGCAAAAACGCCTTCGCAGCCAATCGTTTACCAATGCCATGGGCGCCTGCAAATAAGTAGGCTGGAGCCACGCGGTCTTGGGCGATCGCTTGAGTGAGCAGTTCGACGGCGCTGGGTTGGCCGACTAGGGTTGGGAAGAGCGTTGCAGTGGGCATGGTGATGACACGATCGGCGGAAGAGTTTAATGGGCTTCATCATTAATCTGAATCATAATCTCATGTTCTGCGATGTCCAAATCTTCAACATCTGTTGATAAAACCATGCAAAAAACAGAAACGCCTTGTATTGTAGTGTCTGGCGGGTTTCAATCGAATTAGAGGTTTCTTCTTATGTCAGACGTTGTACTTTCTCCTGAAGCGGCGATTCATCAGTTGCAGTGGCGTTATGCCGTGAAAAAGTTTGATTCTACAAAAATCATTCCTGATGCGATTTGGACTGCTTTAGAACAGAGTTTAGTATTGGCTCCCTCGTCCTTTGGATTGCAGCCTTGGAAGTTTTTTGTGGTGAAGAATCCTGAGGTGCGATCGCAGCTTGTAGAGCATTCTTGGAAGCAGTCACAGGTAGTTGACGCGTCTCATTTGGTGGTATTGGCCATTAAAAAAGATATGAATGGTACCGATGTCGATCGGTATATTGCTCGTCAAGCGGAAGTCCATGGCACAACTGTTGAAGCGCTTGCGGGATATACGGGGATGATGAAAGCATTCATGGATCGTAATACCAATGTGAATGATTGGTCAACGCGTCAGGTTTATATCGCGTTGGGCCAATATATGACGACGGCTGCCATGATGGGCATTGATACTTGTCCGATCGAGGGCTTTATAGCTGCGAAATATGATGAGATTCTGGGCTTGACGGCCTTGGGGTATGCGTCGGTGGTGGTGTGTCCAGCAGGCTACCGATCGGCGGATGACAAGTATGCGACGATGGCTAAGGTTCGTTTTCCAACGGATGACATGGTAGCCTACATTTAACAAATATCTAGAGAGTAAGTTCGATCAAATTAAGAGTATGGAGTTCATATTCTTAATTCGATCGAATACTTAAAGTGATTATTACCCATAGTTGAAATTAGATACGATCGACCTACTTATTATAGACAATGTAGTTTAGAAACTGATGATTTCTTCAATATAGTTACTACTCACTATTTCCTTTAATGTCTAATGTCTATTATCTACTAATTTAAAAATAGTCCAAACCCTCCCATCAAAACGCCAAAACTCAGAAACACCAATGCCTGCATAGAGAACATTTTTATTCAAATCTGTATGCGTAATATCAACTTCAACCACCAAATCAGGAGCCGCATCGACATTCAAGTTAACCGTCCGGTCGGCCACCCGTTCATAATTTTGAATATAATAACTATTGTCCAGATTCAGCACTTTTGAGCATGTCTTCACGATCGAGCGTCGTTGAACCCATAGTTTTGACGATCATGCCCATTTCGACGATGAGTACTCTAATAAAAAGTTCAATCAATCTTGCCTATCGTTCATGGGATTTCAAGGGCATAGTAATTTCTAGGACCCCATTGTCATAGTTAAAATACGCCCGAGTATGGTTTGTTAATAACGACTGAATTTGTTTAAAAACCTGCCAATCCAGACCTCGAAAGCTCATTCGCTTTTCACCGACAAGTTTTGGAGGGATTCAGACAACTTGTTCCAATAACATCAGAGTCACCGCAAATTGGACTATTATCTTAGCTCAGAACTTAGGGAGAAATGCAGTGCGAATCGTCGTGATTGGAGCAGGAGCGTCCGGCTTTTTTGGGGCGATCGCAGCGGCGGAGTCAAACCCTGAGGCTCAGGTAACCCTATTCGAGGCAGGATCGACTGTACTGGCCAAGGTCAAAATTTCCGGTGGAGGCCGCTGTAATGTCACCCACGCTTGTTATGACCCTGCCGCCCTAGTGCAACATTATCCTCGTGGCGGTAAGGCATTACGCGGCGTATTTACGCGATTTCAGCCCCTTGATACGGTAGCTTGGTTTACCGATCGAGGCGTAAAACTAAAGACTGAATCCGATGGTCGTTTATTTCCAGAATCTGACGACTCCCAAACCATCATTGATTGCCTAAGTTCAAGTGCGGCTCTAGCGGGTGTGAAAATTAAAACCCAAGCCGCTGTGAAAAAAATAATCCGTCAAGACCATGGGTTTACACTAGTCTTCCGGAATGATGAAATCTTAGAATGCGATCGGGTACTTCTGGCCACAGGCAGCAGCACGATCGGGCATCAAATCGCAAAAGACCTTGGCCACCACATTGAACAATCTGTCCCGTCTCTATTCACCTTCAACATTCAAGATTCCCGCCTCACTGACCTTCCTGGCGTATCCGTACCTATGGCCAAACTCAAACTCAAAGGCACTAAACTCGAACAATCCGGTCCAGTCCTGGTCACCCACTGGGGTCTGAGCGGACCTGCCGTTTTGAAGCTATCGGCCTGGGGCGCAAGAGTATTGCATCAAATGAATTACCAAACCCAACTCAGCATCAACTGGCTTCCCAACACCAATCCCGAGACATTGAAGGACAGTTTGATTAAAGTAAAATCTCAGCTCGCCCGCAAAACCGTTGCCGCCCAATGTCCAGTCCTATTGCCTCGTCGCCTTTGGGAAAGTCTCACGATCGCGGCAGGCATTTCACCCGAAATGCGATGGTCAGACTTATCGAAACCCATGCTTAATTTGTTGTTGCAAGAATTAATGAATGGAACCTATCAAATCACCGGGAAAGGGGTATTCAAAGAAGAATTCGTCACCTGTGGTGGAGTGAATTTAAAAGAGGTTGATTTCAAAACAATGGAAAGTCGGATTTGTCCAGGATTATATTTTTCTGGGGAAGTTCTAGACATTGATGGGGTAACGGGAGGATTTAATTTTCAAAGTGCTTGGAGTACAGGCTGGATTGCGGGCAGTGCGATGGTTTCGGTACTTGCGGAATAATCAGAATTACGATCGAAATTCAAATTTTATAGGAAATTCTAGAACCGTCACGAATCAAATAAAATAGTCATTCTCAACAAATCAATCTAGGGTTCTGCCATGTCCGGTTCTGAAATCTCTACTATCCTTACCACGTCGGTGATAGAGCATTGTCAAAATCTTCTCAACAGTTTCAAGACTCTGACGGGGAATGATCTGATCGATCGGAGTCCATCGATTGAAATTCAAGCTAATAATTTATTTAATGCTAACTTTGTGGTGGTTTCCCATGGTACTCAACCGGACCCAATTTTTAATTACGGCAATCAAACGGCATTAGATCTATGGGAATTTGATTGGGAGCATTTCCTTAAGCTTCCATCCCGCCTTTCCGCTGAACCCATGGCTCAAGTCGATCGCGATCGGTTGTTGTTGGAAGCTAAAAACAATGGCTATATTCAAAATTATGGCGGTGTTCGGATTTCTCGCACAGGCAAACGATTTTGGATTGAGAATGCCACGATTTGGAACGTAACCGATCGTCACGGGAACGATCGGGGTCAGGCTGCAACATTCTCGAAGTGGTCGCCGATCGTAGAAAAAATTACTTTATAATTGAGAGTATAATTGAGGACGAATATTCAAACTAGAGTTCATTCGCAAGATTCAACAATTCCCCCGAAAAATGGTAGGGCGGGAGTTCTTCACTGCTCTTCCAAATCCATTGATTTTTAGGTTGATTTGTACGATCGTATTCTTCCATTTCAACTTGCCAATTCTCCAAAATTGATTTCAAATCAAAATTACGATCGCACAACAACAAATAATGATCCACCGCTTTTTCAAACACTTGAATTCCTCGATCGGATAGGTGTTGTAGAAGTAAGGCACGATCGCGATCGAGATACTGTTCTATGAATTGTTGTTGTTGGGATTGTTCTTTTTTAGCAAGGAAGTATTCACGGCCCTTAAGCTCAGTAGGAATTGGAGGCATCTCGGATTGGGTGGCGGATAATTTAAGACTGATTTCGGCCTTATTTTTCAGCGCCTCGATCGCTTTAAGATAGGCAATTTGATTTTTTTCAAGATGCTGAATGAGAGCCTGTTCTGACGCAAATTCAGTCCCAAATCGTAACGGTAAAATAGTTTGACTAGCAAAAACCGATAACAATACCCGATCGTGACTAACAATCGCCTCAATCAATGTCGCCTCAGAATTAGCACAAGCCTGGGCAGGAAAACCGCTTTCTACAATGGCCGCCAGTTCACCTGATTCTCGCCAGCTTAAATCACCCGCAATTCCATTAATCTGATTAATCACCAACATTTCGATCGCACTGCGATGCACTAAGCCATAAAGATACATGGTTCAAATCCGAGATTCAAAAGAGCCAGGGTTGAATAACCATGACTGGGAAGTTTAAGCCTACAATAAAACATTACCACCACTCATTCCTATACTTAAATGGCCGATCTGACAGTCATCTATGAAGCAGGCGTACTTCGCCCGATAGATCCCCTCACCCTTCGGGAAGGCCAACGTCTTAAAATTCGGATTCTAGAAATACACCCTCCCGAACTCTCCCTAGCGGAAGCTCTTGCCCCTCTTATTGCCTCAAACGCGCTAGTGGAACCGACAACGCCTCAATCTCATTCTGACTAATTATCCCAACTTATCCTAACGATTCCAACCATTCTTATGAATACTCCCATAACGTTTAAACAGTTCATGATCTTCGGACTATTAGCCATTCTCCTAGTTCTTGGATTCAATTCTGCGATCGTCATGAACCCAGGACAAGCAGGCGTATTGAGCGTTCTAGGAAAAGCCCAGCCAGAGGTACTACTTGAAGGATTTCACCTCAAGCCGCCACTGATTTCTAATGTTGATATTTACGATCTCACCGTTCAGAAATTTGAAGTCCCCGCCCAAAGTTCAACCAAAGATTTACAAAATCTAACGGCCAGCTTTGCCATCAACTTTCGCCTAGATCCAATCAAAGTCGTAGATATTCGTCGAACCCAAGGCAGTCTCCAAAACATTGTCTCCAAAATCATCGCGCCCCAAACGCAAGAATCATTCAAAATCGCTGCCGCCCGTCGCACCGTCGAAGAAGCAATCACCCGCCGCGATGAATTAAAACAAGATTTTGATCAAGCCCTAGGCGCAAGACTCGATAAATACGGCATCATCATTCTCGATACCAGCGTCGTTGATTTAGAATTCTCCCCCGAGTTTTCCAAAGCCGTCGAAGAAAAGCAAATCGCCGAACAACGCGCCCAACGTGCCGTCTATGTTGCTCAAGAAGCCGAACAGGAAGCAGAAGCCAACGTCAACCGAGCAAAAGGACAAGCCGAAGCCCAACGATTGCTTCGGGAAACCCTAACGTCCGAACTGTTGCAAAAGCAAGCGATCGAAAAGTGGGATGGTAAATTTCCTCAAGTCATGGGTGGAAACGGTGCGCTACCTTTAATCAACCTCGATACCACCAAACTCTCAGCTAAATAAAAACAAGGAACTGCGCTGATTGCATCAACACTGAAACCAAGCACTCAGCGCGATCGCCAACCCATCCGCAGCATCATCCGGACGCGGGATTTTTTCAAGCCCCAACTCCCGCATCACAGCTTCCTGAACCTCTATTTTTTCCGCATTACCGTGTCCTGCGACCGCTTGCTTGATTTGGGCCGGGGTAAATTCAACGATCGGCAAATTATGTTGGGCCAACACTAACAACAACACGCCCCGCGCCTGAGCGACCAAAATTGTGTTGCCCATTTTATAAAAGAACAGTTTTTCAATAGCAACGAGATCCGGCTTTATCATTTCCACCAAGCTATGCAGATCGTCATGGAGCATAACCAGCCGCTTTCCCACATCTTCTCCGGCGGGAGTCTGAATCACCCCATAATCCAGCACGTCCACTTTTGCCGCTTGTCGCCCTACAGCAGGCACACAACTCAACGCCCCAAATCCTAACGTCGCCAATCCAGGATCCAAACCTAAAATTCGTTTTGCCATGTCTTCCCTTGATTTAGCCCATGACTTCATCAGAACTTTACCCTGATTCCAAGGCGCTAACCTGGGAATAACTAAGATAAAAGCGGGGTCGTCTCTTGGGGCTGTTGCAGATAGCAGATAGAACGAGACGTTTAATACCAAGTTGTATCTATAACTCTATTTTGAGAGTGACGCTAAATCGGTAAAAAACCGACTCCTAGCCTAGAGTAGTAGAAAAGCTTATTACTCCCGTTGTTCCTGTCACTTAACGCTGGTTGCCCATTCACTCAGTTCAGTCGTAATGAATCATGTTCCATTTATCAAACAAACCAAAATCGATCGCATCCTAGTTGTGGATGACTCACCTGACAATATTTTTTTGATTCAGAGCATTTTGCAAGAGGAAGGCTACGCGATCGAGACGGCAGAGAATGGCGAGGAAGCACTGTCTAAAATTGAGGAATTTCTGCCTGATTTGATTTTGTTAGACGTGATGATGCCCATGATGGACGGCTATGAAGTGACGAGTCAAGTCCGCAATAATGTTAATTTGCCCTTCATTCCCATTTTGCTAATTACAGCTTATGACCAACTGAGTGTGGCCCGAGGGTTGGATATAGGTGCGGATGATTTTATTCGTAAACCAGTTGAATATGATGAATTGATGGCGCGAGTCCGATCGTTGTTGCGGCTGAAGCACAGTGTGGCTGAGCGGGACCAGATTGCGAGTCAGCGAGAAGATTTTGTGGGGCGGTTGACCCATGATTTACGCACGCCGATGGTGGCTGCCGATCGAATGTTGAGTCTGTTATCTCAAGGGGTGATGGGGGAGTTGTCGAGTGATGTGCAGGAGGCGATCGAGATCATGAGTCGCAGTAATCAAAGTCTGCTGACAATGGTAAATATGTTGCTAGAAGTGTATCGCTATGAAGCGGGTCGGAAGGCGCTGATTTTTTCGCCTGTTGATTTAACGATTTTGGTGCGTGAAGTGGTGGAAGAGCTTTCACCCATTGCGATCGATAAGGGATTGGTATTAGAGCTAGTGAATGCGCCTGTCGAGCCGTTGTTGGTGAAGAGCGATCGGATGGAGTTGTATCGAGTGATTACGAATTTGGTGGGAAATGCGGTGAAATTTACCGATCGGGGATGGGTGACGGTGAATTTGATGACGAATCCAAGGGAACTTTTAAAATCAAATACCGCGCTGATTGGGTTGGAGATCCAGGATACGGGGGTGGGGATTCCGGCGGATGAACATGCAATGTTGTTTGAACGTTTTGTGACGGGGAAACACAATGGATCGGGGAGTGGCTTGGGACTATATCTAACGAGGCGGATTGTGGAGGCGCATAATGGCGAAATTAGAATGAATTCGACCGTGGGAGTGGGCAGTACGTTTACAGTGTTGTTGCCGAGTTATTAGGTTAGACCAGATTCTGATAATAATTCGCAAGTTTCACAGAAGGACAGCGATCGGCTGGGATCCGTTTAGGTCATTCCAAATTTGGAATTGCTATTATCATTTCCAAAACTTTCCCCTAAAAATTTGTTATAAGAAGGTCGGGGAATCTCCCATACCCCTCGGAGCCGACGACTATGTGGAAGAAGTCACTGCACTCACTCAAAGAATTCAGTCAACAGCCTCGCAAGCTATGGGTGCCAATCGTGGGAGGCTTGGCGATGATGTCCTTTGGGGTCGGAATTCTAGTATCCACCACCGTCAAACCAGGATCCGAACAAAACCCTAACTTTGCCGGACTGTTGCCCTTTGGGAAATCGGCAAGCAATCCTACTCCCGATCGAATTGGTTCCCCCAGCCCGATCGTCACTCCCGTCGTCACCCAAACCCCAAAACAACGAGCTGAACTCCTGAAGAAAACAGCTCAAACTAGTGATGTGTCTCTCGATCGCAGTCGAGCGCGGTATCTTTTGGCTAGTGATTTGTTGAGTTTAGGGAAACCGCAGGCCGCATTAGAGCAGTTGAAAGATTTGGAAAAGGATTACACCGTTCTCAGCGGTCCTATTTTGCTAAAACGTGCCCAGGCGCAGATGGCAGCAAATCAGATGCCCGAAGCCGTAAAAACAGCCCAGCAACTTATTCAGCAATATCCTAGGGATCCATCTGCCGCCGACGCTCTTGCCCTCTTAGGTCAACAGGATAAAAAATCTCAAGAGCAACTCCTCTCCCAGTTTCCATCCCATCCCAAAGCGATCGACTTAGCAAAAGCACGTCTCAAGCAAAATCCCAAACAGCTCGCCTTACAACTTCAATTAGCCCAATACGATTTAGAAGCTAAGGACTACGCCGATCGCACAGAACAACTCACCCAAACATTTGGCAAACAACTCACCGCCCAACAGTGGGAAACGATCGCCTTTGGCCTATGGGAAAATCAAAAATATGAAAAAGCCGCCCTTGCCTATGCGCTTTCCCCTGCCAGTGCCTTGACAGCATACCGATCGGCCCGTGGTCTCCATCTTACAGGCAATGCCAGCAGCGTCGATCGCTATAAATATGTGGTCAAGTCCTTCCCAAAAACCCCAGAAGCAGGACTTGCGCTAACTCGATTAATTTCTCTAGCTGAAAAGCCACAAGATACAATTCTCTATGCTGACACTATCTTAGCTGACTATCCAGACAAGACGCCTGAAGCTCTTCTAGCGAAAGCAAATGCCCAAGAAAAACTCAACAGCCCCGCAACCGCCAGCCAAACTCGACAAATCCTATTGGATCAATATTCCGCTAGTGAATCCGCTGCCGAACTCCGATGGACAATAGCGCAGCAATACGCCAAGGCCAATAGTTTCGAGGCTGCACAGCAATGGGCTGATGCCGTAATTTCCGGAAATCCTCAAGCTGAACTGGCTCCCGAAGCTGGATTTTGGGCCGGAAAATGGGCCATGAAACGGGGGCAAAATGCCGACGCAAAAAAGCATTTCCAAACTGTTCTACAAGCTCGCCCTGAATCCTACTACGCATGGCGATCGGCTTCGTTGTTAGGGTGGAAAGTCGGTGATTTTGACTCTGTTCGAGACCTAACGCCCCAAATCTCACCCCCAAACCTTCGCACTCAATTGCCCGCAGGCTCCGAAGAACTACGTGAATTGCATCACCTCGGCCAGGATCAAGAGGCTTGGTCCCATTGGCAAGTGGAATATCAATCTCGCGTTAACCCCTCTGTCGCGCAACAATTCACAGATGGCGTGATGCGACTGAGTATGGGCGACAATCTCGATGGCATTTTTATGATCAGCCATCTTGACGATCGCACTATTCCCGAGGAACAAAAGCAAGTCCAAAGCCTAAAGCAAGAAATGGGTTATTGGCAGTCGCTTTATCCATTTCCCTACATGCAGACGATTTCCACTTGGTCCGCCGATCGTAAGCTCAATCCAATGTTAGTGACTGCATTAATTCGTCAAGAGTCCCGCTTTGAACCCAAAATTCAATCAGCAGTAGGGGCAACGGGATTGATGCAAATCATGCCAGAGACCGCGAGTGAAATTGCCAGCCAAATCAAAATTAAAAACTACAAACTAGAAAATGTCGATGACAATATTAAATTTGGAACCTGGTATCTTGACTCCACCCATAAAACCTATCAAGGCAATTCAATGTTGGCCGTCGCCAGCTACAACGCTGGACCTGGTGCTGTGAGTGAATGGTTGAGCCAAAGCAAGACCCAAGATACCGATGAGTTTGTTGAATCAATTCGTTATGACGAGACTAAGAACTATGTGAAGTCCGTGTTCGCCAACTATTGGAACTACATGCGACTCTATAATCCTGAAATCTCTAAACAAGTTGCGCAAGTTTCCCCAGCCCAACCGAAAAATTTAACCAATTAGATTCAAATCTCGGATCAATGGGGCGAATTCATTTATCAGTTGTACACCACTAGAGAGATACACTACTAAAGGCGCAAAGTCGAGAATAGGGTTGAAAATTATCGACTTTAGTTATCAGTTATCGCCTTGCAGGTTGACGAGTTGGGGTTCGGGGGGGCGCTCCATTTCGCACCTCAGCAGGCTGGGGAACGATCGGTGGTGTTTGCTGACGGGTTGCCGATCGGGCTGCTCCATTGCGATTTTCTGGCTGATTAATCCGAAGCTGCTGACGACCATTGCGCACAATTCGTAACATCTCGCCCATGTTGGCTTCCATATCGCGCAGAACCTTGTCTGCATATTCATCGGCACCCTTTTGAATCTCCTCGGCCTCTTCAACAGATCCGCGCCGTGCATCTTCCAAATCTCGCAAGGCTTGACGGCGAGACTGCTCCACCTCGGCCATCATCTGACTGTGGACCAGTTCACACTCCTGTTGCACCTGCTGACGAAGCTGCTGAGCTTCATATTCTGCCTGACGCAGAATTCCCGTTTCATTTAGAATCTGGGATGCTTGCTGTTCGGCTGTTGCAATAATTTCTTGGGCATACTGCTCAGCTTGGGCCAAAATTTCTTCTTTTTGCCTCAAAATTGACTCCGCTTGGTCAAAAGCGTCCGGTAAACTCAGCCGAATCACATCAAGCTGATCCAAGAAAGTTTCTTCATCGACCATTGTTCGACGACTCAAGGGTACCCGAGGGCTGTCTAGAAGCATCTCCTCTAGACGGTTTAGTTCTCGTTGGATGTCAAGGCTGGTTGCACCAGCATCAGCGCTTTCGGGCGCTCTTCCGTCAGGGGAGTTTGGTTTTTGACGTAACATTGGTGCAAATCCTGAGCAACGTGTTGAGGAACAAGATGGTGTACGGGTCCACCGAATTTTGAGATTTCGCGAACCATACTACTGCTTAAAAAACTATATTCGTTGGAAGTGACTAACAGAACAGTTTCGATCGAGTCAAATAATGTTTTGTTAGTATGTGCCATCTGAAGCTCCATTTCAAAGTCTGAAATGGCCCGTAATCCTCGAATGAGAACGGTAGCTTCCTTACTTTGAGCATAAGTGACGGTCAATCCCTCGAAGCTATCAACGTCTACATTATCTAGATGGTGGATGGCTTTGTTGATTTGTTCTGTACGTTTAGCAACGGTGAACAAGGGAGATTTACTAGGGTTGCGAGCAACGGCAACAATGACCCGATCGAATAGACGCGCGCCTCGTTCGATGATGTCAAGATGTCCGAGGGTAACTGGGTCGAAGCTACCTGGATAGATGGCAATCACACAGAAAAACGCTCAACATCTAGAGCGCACCGAACAACGATAGGTAGGCAATACTCTAACAGAACTGGAGCTGAAATTCAGCACGGATGCTAAAAAGCGGAGGCAATCCAGGGGTTCCTCCGCTCTTCAATATCGCTTTTTCTACTGAGAAAAGCACACTTAACTTGCAATTGAGACCCGACTCAAGGGTAAAGACTCAACTTAAGTCGAATGTGAGACTTAGTAGAGTGCTTCTTCTTGGTGGGTTGCAATGGTGCAGTTAGAAGTGGGGTAAGCCACGCAAGTCAGCACAAAGCCCGCTTCGATTTGGTCGTCATCCAAGAAGGATTGGTCCGACTGATCGACGGTTCCGGCTGTGACTTTACCAGCACAGGTGGAGCAAGCGCCCGCACGGCAGGAATAGGGCAGGTCAATACCTGCTTCTTCAGCCGCGTCTAAAATGTAGGTATCGTCATCACAGTCGATCGTTTTATTTAAGCCTTCAGCCTCGTTGACGAGGGTAACTTTGAAAGTTGCCATTGGAATTATCCTCTGTAGATTTGAAATGTCAGATTTAGAACTGGCACATGTGCCTTTAATTCTGAAACTTGTTGCCGACACCCGCAAGAGACGAATTAAAACCGAAGCTTTAAAGTTGGCCCGTGCGATCTTCGACTTCGTTTTTGATACTACGGGAAAAACTCGCTGTTGCAACCCCAATGGAGTCATTAGATGAATGGGATTCGTAATCGTTAGGGGTGATTTGATTTACTTATACTTATCAGAGGAGGTAAATCTATTCTGCCCTAAACTCTTGAAAGTACTGGTTTAGCTGACTCTTAAGGCTTTTTTGAGGTTTTTTAGCCCGATCGGGAATTTTTGATTGTCACACTAAGCTTATGGATAATATCGAAGAATTCTGAGATTAATTCGATCGAAATCAGGTTTGTTAGAGACTTCAGAAAAACTTATTATAAAGATTGACATTTTAGCCAATCAAGAATCTGAATCCGTCTAATTAGTGAACTGAGCATAACTACGAGACAGTTTGAGCGGTGAATTTGTCCTATTTCCTTAGAAGGGGTTACGCTAGGTAGAGTTAATTTTACGCAGCCTATGAATCGTTTACTTCTTAACTTATTGGCTCTTCCGACCTTGGTCGGCTCTTCATTCTGCTGGCTGACTGCCATGCCTGCCCACAGTATCGAACAGAAAAGTATCAAGCAACATATCGCGGCGCCCGACAGCAAGGCCACTGAAGCGCAAATTTGCGTGATGTCACGCCATAGCCGATTTAATTTGGTGTGCGAAAAAGTCAGCACCTTGAGAAATGCGCCAAAAGTGAGACCTGTAGACTACGCTACAGACCATCTCACCTCTCCAGCTGAGTTTAATTTTTCCGAAGAAGAGAGTAACGCTGCGATCGCCTTGTTTGGCTGCGATTGTCCGCTATGCCTTAACTCACTACGGACCCTTCGCACGATGCCTCAAGCTTTGAGCTAAGGGGGCTAACTGACTAGATAGCCTGTAATACAGAGTTTTTGCTTACGTAGGCGGTTGAGAGCTTCTCGTTCCACTTGTCGGACGCGTTCTCGGCTGAGTCCTAGTTCTTCCCCGATCGCTGCCAAAGTCATAGTCTGCCCCGATCCAAGGCCGAAGCGGAGACTAAGAATGTGCTTTTGTTGGTCGGTCAGGTGAATCAGCAGCCCTTGAATGTCCTGTCTAAGAGAATTAGCGCTGGTGAAATCTTCCGGTGACAATCCAGGATCTTCTAGTAGATCGCCTAGGTGAGTGTCGGAATTTTCACCCAGTTTCATGTCTAGAGAAATGGGCAAACGGTTGTGTTGTAAGTATTCGCGAACCTGATCGGTAGACAGACCTAGCGCCACGGAGAGTTCTAGTGTTGTGGCAGCACGCCCCAGTTGCTGACTAAGCTCTCGTTGGGCTTTTTTGAGCTTATTTAGCTTTTCGGTGACATGGATAGGTAATCGAATCGATCGGCCTTGGGTCGCGATTGCACGTGTGATCGCTTGGCGAATCCACCAGTAGGCATAGGTACTAAATCGATATCCCTTACTGGGATCAAACTTTTCGACCCCGCGCTGCATTCCAATGGTGCCTTCTTGAATCAGGTCCATCAGATCTACATTACGTTTTTGATATTTCTTAGCAACAGAAACAACAAGCCGCAGGTTCGCCTCAATCATCCTTTTAGTAGCGCGTTCACCATGCTGAATCAGATGTTTAAGCTGGGCTTCAGATAGATTAGCCGCACCAGCCCATTCCGTTCGACTAACGGGCCGTCTAAGATCGGCTTCTAGATCCGATCGGACCTGACGCAGTTCAGTCAATCGGACGACTTGTTTGCCATAGATTATTTCTTCTTCTTGAGTTAGTAAAGGCACACGGCCAATTTCTCTCAAATAAGCTCTGACTGTATCGATCGGAGGCGTAACGACCTTTTCCATAGCTCTGGCACCATATCATCTACCTATATCTACACAGACTACTGGGGAAGTTCCTGATGAAATTGCATTCGGGAAGACAATACTATACAAAATACTTCTAAAGCTATGGATTATGAAGCGATAGCTATACCTATTACGACAAAAAACCAACCCTAAGTCACTCAGGATCGGTTCTAAATTCTAGTCCTAAATTCTAAATTCCACTCCTACCACTTGAGCAAATTAAACTGCTCCATATCCACCGTGTCGCGGTTCCGATAAATTGCCAGAACAATGGCCAAACCCACAGCAGCTTCAGCCGCCGCGATCGCAATGATAAACGTGGTAAAAACCTGACCCTTGATTTCTTTCGGATCGACGTAGTTTGAAAATGCCATCAAATTTAGATTGACTGCATTAAGCATCAACTCAATGGACATCAGCACTCGTACAGCATTCCGACTTGTAACTAGCCCAAATACACCAATACAAAACAGAGCGGCAGCAATGAGAAGAAAATACTGAAGTTGCATATAAATCCTTAAATTCTGACTAAAAGAAGAAGCCCCTAGTTATCGTCGCGGCTCGACACCATTTCTCTCTGTCGTTCAGGCAGCATCAACGCTTCATCTTCGCCCGAGGCCGACAGGTTTTCTGGAACAAACTCACGCCGCGCCAAGACGATCGCACCAACCAGCGCAATTAACAGCAGCACAGACACCAGTTCAAAGGGCAGCAAGAAATCCGTGAAAAAGTGAATGCCGATCGTCACAATGCTGCTATCACCTGCCGGAGTCGCAGACGAAATCGCCCAAGGAGTCGAAACCACCATCGTCCCCAACAGTGCAAACAGGCCCAAACACACCAGCCCTGTCGCCACTTGACGAACGCCAGCCCCCTTCACGACAGCATATTCTTCCTGCTTGTTTACCAACATAATAGCGAACAAAATTAGAACATTAATCGCCCCGACATAAACCAAAACCTGTGCCGCTGCCACGAAATCAGCATTCAGAAGGAAATACAATCCTGCCATGCTAATAAACGAGCCGCCTAGCAAAAAAGCAGAATAAACCACATTTTTCAGCAACACCACGCCCAATGCTGAGATCAGCACCGCCGCCGCCAGTATTCCAAACGAAACTATTTGTACGCCTTCTGCCAAATTCACCGATCGGCCTCCATTCCTTACAAACTTAACTCTAAATCCAATCCCAATTAGCCTTCAGACGAGCCTTCAGAAATGGCCGCAACCTTCTGAGCGGATTGAGTCTCCGCCACAATTTCCTGGGGAGTCTTGCCAGCTCTCTTAGATCCGTCAGGAAGATTATGAGGATTCATCACGCCCTTTGGTAGATAGGCAAACTCACGCATCGGAGTCACCATGGGGTCATCTGTCACCTTGTAGGGCAATCGGCCCAATGCCACGCTGTCATAATTAAGTTCGTGACGTTCGTAGACTGCTAATTCATATTCTTCGGTCATGGATAGGCAATTAGTTGGGCAATACTCAACGCAATTTCCACAAAAAATACAAACTCCAAAATCGATGCTGTAATGTTTCAGCTCTTTTTTCTTCGTCGTTTTATTAAATTCCCAGTCCACAACAGGCAAGTTAATGGGGCAAACCCGGACACAAACTTCACAGGAAATACATTTGTCAAATTCATAGTGAATTCGCCCCCGAAACCGTTCCGATGGAATCAGCTTTTCGTAAGGGTACTGAACCGTAACGGGTCGGCGGCGCATGTGGTCAAAGGTAACGGAGAGTCCTTGGCCGATGTATTTAGCAGACTGGACAACGTCTTTGGTGTAGTCTCCAACTTGCTTTAGAAATTTCAACATGATGCGTGGCTCTCTAAAATTTACGATCGCACTGAAATAATATTCAATCTGGCAGGCTATTCAAACTAGCGCACCTATCCACCAAAAAATGCGGGAAACGTTAGCTTCAATCCCGCTGTCGCTAACAAGTTGGCCAGCGCCACCGGAAGCAAAAACTTCCAGCCCAGATTGAGTAGTTGATCAATGCGGACCCGAGGAATCGTCCATCGAATCAACACGATGAAAAACACCAATGCATAGGTTTTCAACAGCGTCATCAGAATACCAATAGCGCCCGTAATCACCTGCAACCAAGGAGTCGTATCACTAATATTGAACGTACTTGAAATTAACCCCACTGGAATCGGAGCTTCCCACCCACCCAGGTAAAGAATCGAAACTAACAGAGCTGACAGCGTTAAGTTGACGTAAGATCCTAGGTAAAAAAGCGCAAACTTCATCCCGGAATACTCAGTCTGATAGCCAGCCACTAGTTCTTCTTCTGCTTCAGGCAAGTCAAATGGAGTCCGTTCACATTCAGCTAATGCCGCAATGAAGAAAATCACAAATCCAAACGGTTGCCGCCAGACATTCCATCCAAGCAACCCATAACCCGATTGGTGCTGAACAATGTCAACAGTGCTGAGAGAATTCGACATCATGGCGATCGCCATCACTGCTAATGCCAGCGGAATCTCGTAGGCTAAAGATTGAGCCGTGGCTCGAAGTCCACCCAAGAGAGAATATTTATTGTTCGAGGCATAACCAGACATCAAGAGTCCGATCGGAACCACACTGGAAAGGGCAATCCACAGAAAAACGCCCATCCCGACATCGCTAATCAGCAAATTCTCGCCGAAGGGCACGATTAGAAAGGATAGGAAAACCGGAATCACCACAATCATCGGACCGAAGGTGAACAGCCATTTATCGGCCTTTGCCGGAATAATATCTTCCTTAAAAACCAGCTTCAAACCATCCGCCAAAGGAGCCAAGATTCCCAGTGGGCCAATATACTCAGGACCAATACGTTGCTGGGCAGCGGCTGAAACCTTTCGCTCCATCCACACCGCAATCAGAACGGCAACCGTCGAACCCACGAGCACAATCAGCATGGGCAATGGCATCCAAATTGCCTTGGCGGCCCCAGCAGGGAGGCCAAACCCCTGCAAAGATTCGATAAAAGTTCCTTGTAAATCAATTCCTGGATTCATCGTGACTCACTCGCGACTTCTTACTCTAGCGACTCGAATCCATGACTCGAATAACCCACGTCAACTTTACTAGTATATCTTTCTCTTGGAGCCTGGAATCATTTCAATGGAGGTAGATACAAAGATTTTCACCTTACATGAGAATTACTTAATCTCAATGGTTACTCTGGAATCGTCCGATCGGGCCTAAAGAATAGAAATAAACTCGTGCATAAAATAAACCCCCAAAATTTCTTCTGAGGGCTGGAGTTCCTGAAAATCGTCACTCTTCAATCATCGCAAATGAGTTTTTTTTCGTGAAGAGGGGTGAGACCCATTAAGGGCACTTTTTTTGTAATAATCTTCCTTCAGGAATAGAGAAAATTACTGCTGCCGACTCCTTCATTAGCGATCGTCCATAGGGACATAATCGAGTCCATGGAGTCCCGTATAAATTTGCGTTGGCCTGAAAATTCGATTTTCGCCCAGTTGCTCTTTCCAATGGGCTAACCAACCCGCCGTTCGTGAAATGGCAAATACAGGAGTATAGAGATCCGTTGGGATACCCAGCTTGCGATAGACCAAGCCAGAGTAAAAGTCTACGTTGGGATAAATACCCTTGTAGCTCATCTTTTCACTCACAACCTTTTCTAGTTCAACGGCTATATCGTAATAACGATCGTGTCCAAGCCGATCAAAGAGCTGTTCGGCTAAATGTTGCAGGATAGTGGCACGCGGGTCTTTAACTTTATAGACTCGATGACCAAAACCCATAATTTTCTTTTTATTGGCAACGCAATTTTCAACATAGGGCCGAACATTTTCGACTGTCCCGATCATTTCTAGCATCCCGACCACTTCCTCAGCTGCCCCACCATGAAGAGGTCCAGCCAACGTTCCCACGGCTGATGCAATTACCCCGTAAGGATCCGTCAGTGTTGAGGCTGTTACCATAGCCGAAAACGTAGAGGCATTAATAGTATGCTCGGCATGAAGCGTCAGGCACACATCAAAAATATGAGCCAAGAACGGATCGGGTTCACGCTCATTGAGCATATATAAGAAGTTTGCCGCATAGCTAAGGTCATCCCGAGGCTGCACTGGATCGTTCCCATTCCGCATGAGCTGAAAGGCGGCAACCATAGTTGGAACCTTAGCCAAAAGACGAACAACTGATTCATGAACATAAGCCGGATCACTAATTTCTCGTCTAGAATAAAATAGGCCCAAAGCAGCGGCACAAGCCTGTAATGCGTCCATTGGATGACCGCTCTCCGGAAAGCACTTCATCATGTCTCGCACCCTATATTTTAGTCGGCGATGACCTTGGATTTCCCGCTGAAAGTCTTCGAGTTCCGAACGAGTGGGCAACTCTCCCCAAATCAAAAGGTAGGCAGTCTCCAGAAAAGTACTTTGACTCGCAAGATGTTCAATAGCAATACCTCGATATTCCAAAATCCCTTTTTGCCCATCCACAAAGCTAATGCTAGATTGGGTTGCGGGAACGCCTTCAAGACCTGCACGATATTCGTAGACTGCCATAGGAGATAGTGTTTCTAACTTAAATGCGAATGCTTAATCGAATTCCGACAGTGATTCTGATTCCAACAGTAATTTTAATAATAGTATCGAACTCTGTCTCTCATTCGCCATAATCCCATGGAGAACAGGAGCAAAATGTGGTCCGTATTACATATCTTGGTCAAGACTCAGTATGGCAATGTACTATGTTGCCATCTTTCGTAAAAGATAGTACTATATATCTACGAAAGGTTGATTAATTTATCTCTTCACCTAACCTACTTCAACACAAGCATACGGGAATGAGTTTTGCTTCCCAGTAATGTGCTTACTTAGCCGTAGGTTCAGTGCTTCAAAGTAATTGGCACTGTTTTTATCTTTGACCCATATCAATTTTGTAATTTCTATTGCCCACACAGAACGGGGAACGCAATGATATTTGCTAATCGATATGAAGGGTCTTACCCGTAAATTTAAGGAGTTATATGTCTCAGAGACATTCTCAGCAGCGTAGTCGTCGATATGGCCGTAATCCCGTAGAAGGTAATGTGTCTTCAGAAATCAGTTCACATAAAAGTTGGAGTGGGGGCCATCGCTCTTATGATGAGAGCTATACCCCGCACACCTATCTCACCCGTTTAATTGAAGAAGATGCGCCACTCTACAGCAATAGCTACTTGGTATTGATGTATGGCCCATTCCAGGCCGAAATGCCTTCTGATTCAGGCGAAGGAGTTGCGACTTGGTTGCGCAAATGTATAGGTTTGCATGGAGCGCCTAGCTTAGTGAGATTTGACCAGCGTCAACGAGCGCAAGTCTTTCGCCGCGATCAATTTAAACCTTGGTTTGATGGTTTGATGAAAGCAGCTTAGTTTTTTAGACATCATTTAATACATTAGAAAGCCAGCTTGTTCGATCGAACCACATTGTACAAGCTGGTTTTTGTGTGGGGTACTTTAGAAAACGATCGGCGACTCATAGCGAATGCCTGCGTTCTTCAAACGATTGAGCGCTTCAGTCATACGGTTATGATCTGCAATCAGACTAATTCGGACATAGCCCTCGCCCCCTGCCCCAAATGCATTTCCAGGCGTAACAACAATGCCCGTTTTCTGCAAAACAGATAAGGCAAAGGTGGTGGAATCCATGCCAACTGAACAGGGAATCCATAGATACATCGTGGCTTTTGGTTTAGGGATAGTCCAGCCCAGCTCACCGAGACCTTGAATCAAAAAGTCTCGACGACTACGATAGCGTTGACGAACCTCTTCGACATACCGATCGGGAAGCTGAAGCGCAGTCTCAGCCGCACATTGCAGTGCCGAAAACAGGCCATAATCCAAATTGGTTTTCAGCGTCCGTAATCCCTGAATGACGTGACGGTTACCGACTACGAAACCGACCCGCCAGCCAGCCATATTGTACGTTTTAGATAACGTGTGGAATTCGACTCCAATATCTTTTGCTCCAGGAATCTCTAGCAAACTAGTGGGTTTGTAGCCGTCAAACGCTAGCTCTGCATAAGCTTGATCATGAACCAGCAAAATCTCATGTTTCTTCGCAAATTTCACCACATCCTCGAAAAATTCCCGAGGTGCCGTGGCTGTAGTTGGATTACTCGGGTAATTAAAATACATGATTTTAGCCCGATCGGCTACATCATCAGGAATTGCGGCCAAATCAATCAGCCAGTCATTCTTAGCAGACAGCATCATTGGATAAATCTCTGCTCCCGCAATCAGCGGCCCTCGGAAATGGGGCGGATAGGCGGGACTCGGGACTAAAATTAGATCGCCTGGATTGATATAAGCCAAGGCCAAATGGGTTAAGCCTTCTTTGGATCCAAGCAACGGCAAAGCTTCCCCATTAGGATCTAGAACGACATTGTATTGACGCTCGTACCAATCAGTAATTGAAGCTCGGAAATTTGGGGTGCCTTCAAAGGGGGGATAACCATGATTTTTGACATCCTGCAAAGCTCGAATAGCCGAATCAATCACAGGAGCTGGGGTGGCACCATCTGGATTTCCCATCCCCAAATCAATTAGATCGACACCTTCGGCTCGTGCGTTGGCCTTCAGTTCATCTAGCCGAGCAAAAACATAGGGCGGTAGGGATTTTAGACGATCGGCTGTAGAAATCCAGTCCAGAGACATAACGAAACCTCGATTCAAGGGTCTGTGTTCGACAATTACCGCAGGATACATGCGGCAATTCTAAGTTTGTCAATAGTAAATCAATACGTCGAACAGGCCAAATAGTGAACCTATACCTCAGATTGGACAATTCTGATGCGCGTTAGATTTGCACCCAGTCCCTGCATCTTGGCTTCGAGCCGATCGTAACCTCGATCCATATGGTGCAAACCGCTGACAATAGTTTCCCCATCTGCCGCCAGTCCGGCAATCACCAATGCGGCAGAAGCTCTCAAATCTGTAGCAATGACCGGGGCACCCGATAACGAAGCCACGCCTTTGACCATGGCAACATTGCCTTTGACTTTGATATCCGCACCCATGCGAGTTAATTCTGCGACGTGCATGAAGCGATTTTCAAACAGAGTTTCCGTGACAACACTACTCCCATCAGCCAAGGCTAATAGCGACATGAACGGCGACTGAACATCTGTGGGAAACCCAGGATGAGGTTGCGTTTCGATGTCAGTTCCACGATAGGATGCAGCAGGTATCACCCGAAGGGATGTTGGAGATTCTATCTCGTAGCCAATTCCAATTTCTTTGAGTTTGGCCAGAATTGGTGCGATATGGGACAGGTTAATTGCATTAACGAGAATGCTCGATCGGGTGATCGCTCCAGCCAGGATGAACGTTGCCGCTTCAATCCGATCGGGAATCACTCGGTAGTCAGTCGCATGAAGCTTCTCGACCCCCTGAATCACAATACGATGGGTTCCAGCTCCCTCAATTTTTGCACCCATGGCGTTACAAAATCCTGCCAAATCGATGATTTCAGGTTCTTGTGCAGCATTCTCAATGATGGTTTCCCCATCCGCCAGCGTCGCCGCCATCATAATATTTTCCGTTGCACCGACACTTGGCGAGTCAAGATAAATAGATGCGCCAACCAGCCGTTTTCCGTTTTTTGCTCTTGCATAAACGACACCATGCTCGATCGTCACCTCGGCCCCGAGGGACTGTAGACCTCGTACGTGCAGATCAACCGGGCGACTCCCAATTGAACAACCCCCCGGCATTGGTACCCGCGCTTCTCCCATTCTGGCCAAAAGCGGCCCAAGAATAAAGAAACTACCTCGCATTTTGCTGACTAACTCGTAAGGTGCTTCAGTACTGGTTAAGTGGGACGGATCAAATTGAACAACATCATTATTAGTCGTCACCTTAACGCCTAGGGAAGTCAGAATTTTAGTCATCAAACGAATGTCTACCAAGGACGGCACATTCTGAAGCTGACAGGTTTCTGAACAAAGAAGGGTGCCTGCCATTAGTGCAAGGGCGGAATTCTTTGCGCCACTAATCGTGACTTGCCCATTCAGGGTTTTACCACCTTGAATTTTCAGAACGTCGTCGGCCAGACCTGAGGAGATCGCCGAACTAGGGGCTAGAGAACCAAGAACAGAAGAAATAGCTATACCCTCGATGACTAAATAACGCAAGATCATTGAATTGGGTTTGATTTTACAGGAAAGTTGGTCGATATCTACGATCGTTGGTCAGGTTCCTAAGCCCGTCTTTGCCCATATCGAAGTTTATGTCAATTTTGTGAGTAGCAGGGTGTTCTGAGGTTCTACCTGGCGTGGAAGGCTTGACAGCCGTAAGAGAATCTGGAATAGTGAAACACGTTGCGGCGAAAAAAATTGCGGCATTTTGAATAAGCGGAATTGGCGGAATTGGTAGACGCGCTAGGTTCAGGTCCTAGTGCCCGTTTGGGCATCCGGGTTCGAGTCCCGGATTCCGCATTATGACTTTAGGTTTTATGATTACTAGCGTTCAGAATCCATTAGTCAAGCTGTTCAAGAAGCTTCATACGGCAAAGCATCGCCGGGAACTCAATACTTTGTTCCTCGAAGGGAATAACCTGATTGATGAAGCAGTTCAGGCCGATCGGAGCTTTGAAGTATTTTGCTTTACAGAAAGTTGGCGCGATCGGAATCCTGATTTGTATGGCTGGGGAGTGGATCGAAGCGCTCGGATAGAACTGGTCAGTGACGAAGTTCTCAAAGCCATGACAATGACGGTTAGTCCAGAAGGCGTGGTGGCTAGCTGTTTGAAACGGACGATGAGTGACATTGCAATAGATTCATTTGGATTAGTACTCGATCGGGTTCAGGATCCAGGCAATGTTGGGACGATGATTCGCACGGCAGCGGGAGTTGGAGTTGATGGATTGTGGGCCAGTTCCGATAGTGCCGATTTAGATAATCCCAAGGTGATGCGATCGTCAGCGGGTCAGTGGTTTCGGCTGCCCATGATGACGGTGAATCATTTACCCGATCGGCTGCGCGAGGCGCAAGATGAAGGAATGCAAATCGTGACGACAACTATGACAGCCACCCAAACGCTGTGGGATGTGGATTTGACTAAGCCGACACTTTTGGTTTTGGGCAATGAGGGCGCAGGACTGTCGCCGGAGATTCAGGCATTGGCCGATGTTCCGGTTCGCATTCCCTTAGCCCGAGGCGTAGAATCGTTAAATGTTGCGATCGCTGCCGCCGTGGTGATGTATGAAGTTCAACGGCAGCGATCGGTGCTTCGATAGTTTTAGGTCTAGTTTCACCAAATTAGTCTTTATCAGAATTGCCAACATTCGGGACCTGATGACATTCCTTTA
>JANXWB010000061.1 GCA_025351345.1 Synechococcales cyanobacterium GL140_1_metabat_312 | reverse complement strand
GTCTCGTTCCGTCTCCATCAAAAATGACATAGCCCGACCCGACCCGCTTCAACACTGCATGACAACTGGAAATTACGCCCCATTCTGGCGGAACCACTAGGTCACATTTCTGCGGATCGCGGCCCAAAACATGCCGATCGCCCGTCAGATCAAAACGGCACGTTTTCTCTTGATTTTTTAGTTCAAGGTACTGAGATTGTCCAATGACGGTAGGAAGCGTGTTAATCATGGAAGATGGAGGAATGAATGAAACTGATACTTACTGTAAGCGAATAATTTGAAATAAATTTAGGATATCTGTGATTTTTTATCATGGATACCTTAAAATTGTTATGGTCAGCAAAAGGTTGTGCGTAATATCACTCATATATTCTTAAGCTAGTCTTCAATTTGATTGACAACTCTATGAATCGGTAAGGCTAGTTTTTTATGACTTTGGTAAGCAATCGCTATCGTGTGGTCCGAGAACTTGGAAGAGGTGGTTTTGGAGCGACGAGCTTGGTGGAGGATACGCAACTTCCATCTGGGCGACGATGTGTATTAAAAGAATTACTCCTGATTGAAAGTAGTCCTGAAATTTATAATCTTGTTAAACAACGATTTGAGCGGGAAGCTGTTTTACTCGAAGAACTCGGTAATCTGACGCTTCAAATTCCAAGTTTGTATGCTTACTTTGCAGAAAATAATAAGTTCTATCTGGTTCAGGAATACATTGAAGGGGATACTATTGCTGGGCGAGTTCAATCTCAGGGTGTCATGAGTGATGCGGCGGTGAGGGAATGGCTGTCAGGGTTGCTTCCTATATTGAGTTTGATTCACGATCGTAATATTATTCATCGCGATATCAAACCTGAAAATATCATTCTTAGTCAACGCGATCACAAGCCTGTTCTGATTGATTTTGGTGCAGTCAGAGAAACTATGGGAACCGCTATCAATAGTCAAGGCAACACAACGCGATCGATCGTGATTGGGACACCTGGATTTATGGCGAGTGAACAGGCGGCGGGGCGGGCGGTCTATGGGAGTGATTTGTATAGTTTGGGTTTGACGGCGATCTATGCGTTGACGGGCAAAATTCCGCAGGAGTTACCGACAGATGGGCGGACGGGTGATATTCAATGGCGACAATTTGCGCCGACTGTTAGCGGTGGTTTGGCCGCTGTGATCGATCGGGCGATCGCACCCCATAGCCGCGATCGGTGCCAAACTTCGGGTCAGATGTTGGATGAGTTGCTGCGATCGAATTCGGTAAATATCCCAGGAACTATAGTTGCGCTGTCTCCCGGATCTAACCAAATTGCAACCGCTCCGCCAAATAATGGTAATTCTAGGTCAAGCCAGCCCACTATCATTGCAGCCCATGGAAACCCCTATTTATACCCAGTAGCCGATAAACAACAACCTGCCCAAAGTTCCGCTAGCGATCCTAAAACTTGGCTTGTTGCGTTAGGTGTCGGTGCAATGGTCGCACTGGTGGGTGTCGGGGTTCTGGCTATCGTAAAAGACAAAGACAAACCTAACCAATCTCAGGTAACTGCTCTGGCTCCGCCGACTACTCAGCCTTCGGTTACAATTTCTCCAAAAGTACAAGTTGCCAATCAAAATTCTGTTACCGAAGAGCCTCAAAAACCATCTAAGTCAACCAAAACTCAAACGCCTCCAGAATCTTCTAGTAAGGCTGCCCAGAGTGTATCCTCGGCTTGTAATTATGAAGCTGGAAGGTCTGTTGATGGACAGATCATTAATGTTGACCTTTGTTCGGTTAATCCTAATTTCTCTGGGAATCTTAGCTTTGTTTACTATCTCAATCAAGAGCGAATTGAAAGTGAAGCAAATTGTGCGAATGGAACTTGGATAACTTTTCCAGAAAAACAGGTTAATTATCCACAATCGAACGCAACAAAAAAAATGTTAGATAAAGTCTGCTCTGGAAAATCATCTTCAAGTAATAGCGTGATTTCTGGCGCAGGCTCGGCGATCGTCATTGATCCTCCATCAAATGTTCGTAATGTTCCAAACGGGAAAATTATATGCTCAGTCAATGAAGAGTCAGCAATCAAAATCTATGGTTCAAGTGGTGATTGGTATAATACTGATATTTGCGGAAGTATGGGTGTCATACACAAGAGTCAACTAAGGTTTTAGAGTAGAAACAAATTAGGAATGTTTGGAACGCATAGCAGATCGTCTCTCAAGTAAAGACGATCGGTTACTTAGATCTTATTAATTTAATTCGATTCAAACTTGAAATCACTCATGAATTTGAGACATCCAAACTAACATGCCTAAAATATCAGCGGCGGACGGAAGCGGGTAATCATTTAGGTCAACCGTAATAGTTGATTTTTCAAGTTTCATAAATCGCCATGCAGTACCTGTTGTCACGCTTCCATAAATTGTTTCAATGGATCGACCTTTACGATCGTTAAACTTTTGGGCTGCAATCATTTCTGCTGCACATTGTCCAAGTCCTAATTTAATATCAGCTTTTTTCGCTTCAATGATAATCAATACGGGTGCTTCAACTGCAATTTGCTCTCTTGAACGACTCACTAAAAAATCACAATATCCATTCAATCCAGTTTCGGGTTCAACATTGAATTCTTCGCCTGAAAAAACACTAACTTCCGAGTTTAAGATTTCGCGAACTTCTAATAAAATAGGTGCAATGATTGCTTCCGATCGTGCCTTCTCACCGCCTACTGCCATTGCCCAAGGAATTCCACGTCGCAGAGTTTCCTGAAGCCATGCACTCGGTTCAATTGGGGAAATGATGGGTAAAAAACGGCCACCTTCGATCGCAGTTAAATCAAATTTTTCCTTAACGCTTGACCAAGTAAATTCACGGTAAGACATTACAATTCATCCAGCCAATTCTTCAAATCCTTTTTAGTCTCAAAAGATAGAAGTGCGATCGCCAATCGTTCCAACCGCTCCAGTGACAGCTTTTCTACGCGCTTTATTTGGGTCTGCGCGATCGTCCCCATTTTCTTTGTTAACAAAAGTTTAACAAGTTTTAGCTGTCCTTCTTGTCTGCCTTCTTGTCTGCCTTCTTCCTTGGCATCTTTATAGACACGGGTTTCTTGAAAAGTAACTCCAATCATTGCTTCAACCTCCTGACGAGTCAGATTAATAAACTTGTAGGTCATCACCGTCGCGATCATTTCTATGATGCCACGTCCGACTTCGGGAATGCTACTTTCTTGAGCCGACCGCGCTAAAAGATCCCTCGCGACCTGTGGTGCAATTTGGTCATCCACGATCGTTAACACCATCAACGCCACACCCAACGGCAACGACTTAATATCTCCAAGCTCATCCAAGTAAATACGAGTTGTTCGGTGACTATGTATCAAATCTTCGTAGGGTAAGATTCGTGACTGTTCCAGGGATCGCGTGGGATAAATCAAAACCGATCGCCAATCCAAAAACTGCTCTCGATTCTGATAAAAATACAAGAGCGATTCTGCAAACATTCGTTCGTAGAGAAGTTGATCAGCTTGAAACTGAACTTCGCAAAAATAGATAATACCTGGCTTGTCAGTTGTAAGCGGAAGAAACACACCATCAATTTCAAACTTCGGTTCCTTCACAGCCACCGAATCAAATCGATACTCGGATGCCCGATCGGGTGATGATTCCAATAATTCAAAGAGTAGGGTGGGCGATCGTTTAAAAAGCTGATAGAAAATAGTATCGCGACGCATGAATCTAGATATGAAACTGGACCGTCACTTATTGTAGCTATTTTATCAGCCTAAAAGAAATTGAGTTTCTTCAAGAAAATTTCTTAAATCTGTCCAATTTGTAATTTTTTCTTAAAAAGAGCCTTCCGGGATAGATAAATTTATCTTTTATGGTAATTTAAAGGGTAAGGGTCATAGATTATGCCCGATCGCAGACAATCGATCGCGATGCTGTTAGATTTCCCGGTCAGATGGTCAACTCTAGATCCTAAGAAAATTCTAATTTTTCTCAGGAAACTCATTCTCATTTGATGTTGTCTTAACTAAGGCAAATATAGGTCAGTTGAGCTTGCAAATATCTGCTTATAAAAACATCTACAACGCACTTACAGCGGACGGGACAGACTAATGACGATGACACTTGTGAGCAATCGGTACCGTGTAGTGCGCGAGTTAGGTAAGGGCGGTTTTGGGACGACTTCGTTGGTGGAGGATACGCAGCTTCCGTCGGGGCGGCGTTGTGTGCTGAAGGAGTTGATGCCTGTTGAGAGTAGTGCGGAAATTTATACATTGGTGAAGCAGCGGTTTGAACGTGAGGCGGTGATTCTAGAGGAGTTGGGTAATTTGACGCTTCAGATTCCGAGTCTTTATGCGTATTTTGCTGAAAATAACAAGTTTTATTTGGTTCAGGAGTATGTGGAGGGGGAGACGATCGCGCAAAGGGTTCAGTCGCAAGGGGTGATGAGTGATGCGGCGGTGCGGGAATGGGTGATGGGGTTGTTGCCTGTGTTGGCGGTGGTTCACGATCGGAAGATTATTCATCGTGATATTAAGCCAGACAATATCATTTTGCGATCTCGGGATCATAAGCCTGTGCTAATTGATTTTGGTGCGGTGCGGGAAACGATGGGGACGTTGATTACTCCGAATGGTCAAAGTACGCAGTCGATCGTGATTGGGACTCCTGGCTTTATGGCGAGTGAACAGGCGGCGGGTCGGGCAGTGTTTGCTAGTGATCTTTATAGTTTGGGTTTGACGGCGATTTATGCGTTGACGGGTAAGATTCCCCAGGAGTTGCCGACGGATCTGACGACGGGTAATGTGCAATGGCGACAGTATGCGCCGAGTGTGAGTGCGGGGTTGGCGGCGGTGATCGATCGGGCAATTGCCCCTATGAGTCGCGATCGGTGTCAGACTTCGGGACAAATGTTGGATGAGCTGCTGCGATCGGAAATGCCTGCGGGAA
This sequence comes from Synechococcales cyanobacterium GL140_1_metabat_312, assembly GCA_025351345.1. Lineage (GTDB taxonomy): Bacteria > Cyanobacteriota > Cyanobacteriia > Leptolyngbyales > Leptolyngbyaceae > JAAFJU01. Next base: position 18,758 of record JANXWB010000061.1, on the reverse strand, counting down.
TTCCAGGGACAGTGATGTCGATGTCACCAAGTGGAGCACAGACTCGTTCACCCGTGAGTGAGGCACAGCAGACGATCGTAGCGGCTCCCGGCAATTATCAACAGCCACCGCAGTATGCACAGCCGCAATATTCACAACAACTGCAGTACCCACAGCAACCCATTCACGTTAATCAATCCTCACCTGCTCAAGATTCAAAAACTTGGATTATTGCTTTGGGTGTTGGGGCATTGGTTACACTTTCAGGGGTTGGTGTCATGGCGATCATGAAGGATAAGTCTGCACCTGTTGCCACCACTGCACCAGCCCAAACGACTCCTGCTAGTTCCGCTCCGGCTGCGACATCAGTGACAGTCAATTCGGGAGGTACAGTGCCCGATAAGGTTGAGGTACGATCGCCTGAACCTGCGTCAGCACCTCCAGTAAGAACAACAACGACAACAACGCCGCGTTCTTCAGATGCTAACGTTCCTAGCTTTTCAGAATCAGATGCTCGTGAACTATTAGTCAAATGGATGAGTGCAAAGAAAAGAGTCTTTGCAGCCCCGTTTGATTCACAAGTTGCATCGGTTTACACAACTGGCAAGCTTTACTCAGATATTACAAAACCTGAAGGATCAATAGATTGGCTGCGAGGAAATAGCAGCTATTACAACTTTGGTGCTCAAAAAGTTGGCTCGATTTCAAACTTTAGTAGCAGTGGCGCGAGTGCATCTGCGCTTGTGGATATGACTGAAGACATTACCTTGTACAAAAATGGTCGAGTTGACAATAGCCAAACCTCCTACAAAACTCGAACATCAACCTATCAGTTTGAATATATTGATGGGACTTGGAAGATTGCAGATTACAAGAAGATTGAATAGCTAATTTTCATCTAGATTTACGTTAGAAACAGAGTTTCTCCTTCTTGCCTCAACGCAAAAAGGAGTTTATTCTCTGGGATCCAAATAGAAATTACTCGTCCGCCCCAAGGTTATCCCATAAACTTGTTATGACTTACCGCATTATAAAGAAAACCTTTCAAAAATTTAAGCCGATACATATTGGCGCGATAATGATGATGCCTGCGATCGTCATTCCAATGCTCTACTTTGCAGATACGCAGAAAGCACCTCCGTCCAATATTTCATTAAGTTCAACGCAATCTCCACAATCTATAACTAAATTCTTTCCACCTAAATCAGCCTCTTCATCTCAAGGAACTGAACCTTCTATTTCACTTCAGAAACAAGAGAATCCTGAGAAAACGATCGCCGCCAATTCAACGACTTTAGCCTATAACGTTGCTCAAGCTCCTGCACTCAAAAGTAGTCAATCACTTCAACAGATTGTTAATAACGCTGTTGGGACATTTCGAGATAAAGGCTTACCGACTGACAAATTGTCCATTAGTCTAATCAATGTTAAAAATCCTCAGTGCCAAGTTACAGCTCAGTTCCAGGATCGCCAACCTCGTTTTCCTGCCAGTATCAGTAAGCTGTTCTGGATGGTTGCACTTTATGGGCAGATTAACAGCAACACTAGACTACAAAAACCGATCGATCGACCGATTGTCGAGAAAATGATTCAGAAATCGGATAATGAAGCGGCTAGTGATGTAGTTGACGCAATTACAGGTGCAACGTCAGGTGACGCTCTTCCGCCTGGTCAGCTTTCTCAATGGGATTTTCAGCGTAAATCGATTAATGATTACTTCAATGCCGCAGGTTATCAAAATATTGATGTGAGCCAAAAGAACTTTCCGATTCCAAAATTAGCGATGCTGGACCCCAAAGGACGAGATTTGCAGATTCGAGGAGATGAACGATCGCCCATTCGTAATTCTTTAACAACCTATGATGTCACTCGATTGGCATATGAGATCCATTCTCGGAAAGCTGTTTCAGTTGAGAAAAGTGAGATCATGGAAAGCTTAATGGTTCGCGATCTGCGTCCTGAAGTCTGGAAGAAGGAGGAATACAATTCTATTCGAGGTTTCCTTGCGGAGAAGCTACCTCTGGATACCTATGTTGCATCTAAAGTTGGCTGGACTGCTAGCTCTAGGCAAGATGTTGCGATCGTCCAGAGTTCCGGCGGCTCTGCACATTATATTTTGACAATTTTTGGAGATGATAAAAGGTATGCAGATGATTGGGATGTTTTTCCAGCCGTCTCACGTCAGGTTTTTGATCAGCTCAAGCTTCAGGAATCTTCCAGTTGTGAGAGCATTTCGTAGGTCGATCGACTCTACAGGCTAGTAATATTAAAGTATTTACTCTCTCCGGATCTCATATTTCAACTATTATGTTACTGTGAGATATTTTTGGGAAGACTAGCATCGTAGCTTACGTAAATCAACCATTTCATCGATCGGTTAGAACTATGCAACTTAAAGTATTGATTGAAGCAACAGGTAAAAGCTGGACTCTCAAGCCGGGACGTGAGTATCTCATGGGGACAAGTCCTGATTGCGATATTATGGTGGAATCGATCGATGATTCGATCGCCTTTATTAAATTTAAATTTGATGGCATTGGCTCACTCTGGCATATTGAGAATTTGAAAAAAGATTCTACGACACTGCTAAATAATCAACGACTGACCCGCAGTATTATTCAAGCTCAGAGTCAGTTAAAGGTCGTGGGGCAATCGATCGTTTTAATGCCTGAAGCGATCGTTGCTCCAACTCAAGTTTCGCGGCAAGTACCTCAGTATCAACGAGCAGCGACCCAGGACGGTTCATCGCTTAATCCGATCGTTGATAAAGCTGCTGAATATGCCAAAATTGGGATTGCAGGTGCTGAAAAATTGTTCAAAAATGTCCAAGCAGCCGCAAATGACATGAATGAAAGGTCGATCGATCGCGATCGTTATGTTAGGAATAATTCAAAGAGCGGAAGTGGTGTAATTGAGATTGGTTATGCTGGACTCTCATCTCCAACTGATGGCGCAGGGGTGAATCTTCCTGGTTTTTCTATGTCTACAACGATGAAAGTTGATCGAAGTAAGGTTGCTGAAATTTGTGAGCAGCTATATGAGCATGTTAATCACGAAATCAATGATGGTACATTAGGCAATGCTCAAAGTAGGATCGTCACGTACGTTCTCGATAGAGCAAGAGAAGAAGAAAGAGAATCAAGAAGATATATCCTCGCAACTCATAATACAAAGAATGATGTTAGAACGACAATATTTATTCGTTTTCTAGGATCGGGTGACAATCTTTTTGTGGGTATTGACGTGTACATACTAGGCCAACTTGATAGTCAGTTGTACGGATCTCGTCAATGGAGTACATTCTTACTTATTTTAATCTCTCCATTTACATTATTTCTTACCTTAATTCCAGCGTCTTCAATGTGGGATAAATTGAGAAAGAGAGTGCAGTATGAAGGTGATATAAAATTAGCGCGTAGACAAGAATTTCCAGGTAAAGCGCAATTTGATGCTTTTGACGAAGATGATGTTTTGATTTTTATCAAGACTACATTACATGCCGCTTCAGACTCTATTGCAAAGATCTTTACGGCATCCAAACTACCCATAGATAGCCTAGATGCCTTTATGAAACAGGTTGATAGTGGTTCTGCCACTGTCGTCAACAACTATGGTTCCATGGATATGCGAGGTGCGGCATTCGGTTCAGGGAATAAAGCAGGTTACTCAAATAGTGTTTCCAAGTAAGATTTAAATCAGTTAAATTCAAAGAGAATATCATGATGAGACAAAAGCCGATCGAAATTAACAACTCTGGTAATGGTGCGATCGATATGCGTGGGGCTGCGATCGGAGACGGAAGTAGTGCTGGTTATCATGTCGTCAACACGATAACCTCAGACCTCAGCCAAACGCCAGATAAGTTGTTAGCTAATCTATATTTGATTCAGCAGAAATTAGACCAAGCGACAGATCTCCCAGCAACAGCTAGCGAAGATTTACGCGAAGATTTAGCTAAAGCAATTAAAGCTCAAAAACAAGCTAATCCTGATAAAGATCGTGCTCAAACAATGCTCAAAAGAATGAAGGTTGTTACAGATGGTGTTTCCACCATTTCATCTGCGATCGCGATCGGTGAACTCATTGATAGTGCGATCAAGATGTTCGGTTAGTGTTTGTTACGATCGCACTCTCAGCACCATTAAGATCGTGCAGTCGTCTTTTCTATCGGTCGATCGTTTCCATCATAGGAATGTGCGATCGGGTAAATTCTCTTTCCCAAAAGGTTTACAAACTACAGTCAAAACAATATCTTCATAGAGATGATCGATCGAGATCATAAGATTTAGGTTGATAAGTTCTAGTTCCTCACCGAAGCCGTAGGTTGTTAGTTCCCACTAGACCTATCCATAAATTTACAAGTGCCGCTACGACTGGGCTTCAAAGAATCTGACCCAATCTATTTATTATGCAATAAATTGTTGATGACGTAAGAATCAGGCTTTCAGGCTATTTCTTAATAGAAACTACCCTAATACATGATCGACCATAGGCTACTTCTACTCTCCAGTTTTTACCGGATCATCCGGTAGAAGCTGTGATTATTTTTGAACATGGATATTATGATCGGTAAGAATTGATTGTGACTGCTTTAATTTCTCAAGGTGGTTCTTATCGAGATGTTTGACTTGCTAACAATGGCGGTCAAGTCCATCATATTCCCGCCTATGGAGCTTACTCAGAATAAAGCTTATTAAGTAAAAATGATGGACCTGCTTGGATGACCGTAACAGATCACCGTCAGACAGCTAGCTGGGGACGCAGAGGTTCATCTGAAGATTATCGACAGCAACAAAAAGAACTAATTGATCAAGGTCGATTTCATGACGCACTACGGATGGACATTGAAGATATTCGATCGAAATTTGGTGATAAATATAATGTTGGCTTTCAACAAGCAAAAGACTACAGTAATGAACAAGTTGATCTAAATATATTTACTATTTACTAATCGCAAAAGTCCTCCTTGCAGGTATCAAAGGATTTATTGATTAATTCAGCATACAAAACCATAGCCGATCGTCTGATTGCAGAATCTGGCGATCATCGGAATACACGCTTTTATTATCTAGACGGAACGTTACAAATTATGTCCCCGCTATTCTACATGAAGGCAGTAATCGGTTTATTGAGCGCTTAATTTGTGCTGCAACGGAAGTATTAGATATGAATTGTCGTGTCGCCGGATCAGTAACTCTTCGAGAGAAGCCCAAAAAAGCTGGAGCCGAACCTGATTCATCGTTTTATATTCAGAATGAAAGTTTAGTTCGTCATTTGACTGAACTTGATCTTAACGTTGATTCACCACCGGATTTAGTCGTCGAGGTCGATATTACAAGTTCTTCCGATCGACGAATGCCCATCTATGCGAGGCTCGGTATTCCAGAACTGTGGCAATACGATGGTCTGACCGTTCAGTATTATCTGCTCAAAAATGATGAGTATGAGGCCGTACAAATCAGTCCGACATTTCCTAATTTACCTGCTCCAGTGATTGATATGTATTTAAATCGACGATTATCGATCGGTGAGTCACAAGCAATTCGTGAATTTAAAGCTTGGATTGCTACTACAGAACATTAGAATTACTAGCCTAGTCCCAATAAACGCCGATCGTTAGCTCAACTGTGTACACTGGTAGATGGATTAGATTAAGAACAATCTCCCGTCCGGTCGTCTGAACACTATCACCCGTCACCCTCTTTCTCTATGCGCGATTTTTTTAAGACAACCTTGGCAACACTTCTCGGACTCACCCTCTTCACCGGAATTAGTTTGATTGGCTTGTTTGCGATTGTGCTGTTAGTGAGCAGTCAAGATAGCAAACCAGAGGTTCAAGATCGCAGCATTCTCACTTTGGATTTAGATAAATCCATCACCGATTCACAGCCACAGGAATCTCCTCGGGAACTCTTTAATAATGCGCTGTCAGGAGATTTTAGTAACAGCGTAACCCTTCGGACCGTGACGACAGCGATCGATCAAGCTGCCCAAGATCCTCGTATTGTCGCCTTGTATCTTAGAAGTGGGGGTGGGGACAATCCGTCTGGCTATGCAACCTTGAAGGAAGTGCGGGATTCCTTGACGCGGTTCAAAGCCTCCGGGAAAAAGATTTATGCCTACGATACGCAATGGCGCGAGAAAAAATACTATCTTGCATCAGTAGCAGATACTATTTCTGTTAATCCCATGGGTGCGATGGAATTTAATGGGTTGAGTGCGCAGACCATGTTCTATTCGCAAGCCTTAGAAAAGTTTGGGATTGGAGTCCAAGCGGTTTGGCGAGGGAAATATAAGTCGGCGATCGAACCTTACGTGCGAAAAAGTAGTAGTCCAGCGAGTAAAGAACAAACCAAATTGCTTTTGAACAACATTTGGGGTGAATTCTTACAATCAACTGGGACTTCTCGAAAAATCTCGGTACAAACCTTGCAAGCTTTGACCGACACAAAGGGTGTTCTGACGGCGAAAGAAGCCAAAGAAGCCAAATTGGTCGATCGGATTGCCTACCCTGATGAAATTCAAGATGAACTCAAAACGCTAACGGGCGAAGATAAAAAAACGAAATCCTATCGCAGTATTGGTTTGTCCCGCTATGCCGAGGCGGTTGCCGATCGGATTAATTCAACTAAAGGCGACACAGTAGCGGTCATCTATGCTGAAGGGACTATTGTTGATGGCGTGGGTGGTCCAGGAACAATAGGCGGTGATTCACTTGCGAAAGAATTGCGTAAGTTACGGGTCAATCCAGACGTAAAAGCCATTGTTCTGCGAATTAATAGTCCCGGCGGAAGTGCAGTGGCTTCGGATATTATTCAGCGCGAAGTGATTTTGGCGAAAAAAGCAAAGCCTTTAGTCGTTTCCATGGGGACAGTAGCGGCTTCTGGGGGATATTGGATTGCCACCTATAGCGATCGGATTTATGCAGAACCGACTACAATTACTGGATCAATTGGAGTTTTTGGGCTATTGCCAAATATTCAAAAAATTGCTAATGAAAATGGGATCACTTGGGATGTCGTAAAGACTGGGAAATTTGCCGACGCAGAAACCCTAAGTCGTCCTAAAACTAAAGAAGAACTTGCAGTGGTGCAGCAAGTCATTGGGCAAATTTATGATCAATTTTTAGACAAAGTATCAGAGTCTCGCAAGTTAGACCGATCGAAGGTGAATGAGATTGCCCAAGGTCGAGTTTGGTCGGGGGCTGACGCGAAAAAGTTGGGCTTGGTGGATGAAATGGGTGGGCTAGATGCGGCGATTCAGGATGCGGCAAAGCGGGCAAAGCTTGGTGATGACTGGCACATTGAGGAATTTCCTGAAACGGCGAATTTTGAAGAACGGTTATTGCAAAATTTTCTCGGCACGCATCTTAAAACGCCAGTTTCCCAAGATGCCTTCAGTCAGGAGTTTAAACGCTTAAAAGCGGACTTTGATCAGTTGAAGACCTTGAATGATCCGCGTGGATTGTATATGCGGATGCCAGAGAGCTACTCGTTTAAGTGATGGCAACCGATCGCAGGCAAGTGAAATAACTGGATTAAGGTGGCATAGGGAGGGTGCCGTGAGGTTTCAGAGGATGCTACGATGTGTCGTAGATTATGCATGATTCCACTTAGGTTGAATTTTTCGCAATAGCCTACTGCACACCTCGTTCGTGAGTTTTCCTGGGATGATTTCTGGATCCTTTTTTGACCGATCGGTCACAGCTTGCTTGATGTTAGCGACGGCGGTACTTTCGGTTTCAGCTCCCCCCGCTCTGGCGCAAAAGGTGGAGGTCACGTCAGATTCCAACTCCATGCGATCGCTGGCTCAGGACAACAGCATTTTAACGCTCCAGGCGGGCCAGAAAATCGCTCAGGAAGGCACTGCTGCGTACAACAGTGGTAATTTCCCTTTAGCTGTCAAAAAATTTCAAGACGCGCGTCAAGTCTTCAATCAGCTCTCTAATTTTCATCAAGAATTAGTGTCCGCATTTGCTGGCTTAGATAGCAAAATTTCAGCCAGTGCCCGCGATCGAGCATTACGATCGGCCCAAGCCCGTGATGAAGCCACTTACGACCTTGCACGAGCCTACCGAGCATCGAAACAGGCAGACTTAGGGGTCCCTCTCCTCGTACAAGTGCTTAAAAGCCAACAGGCGCAGCGGGAACTAGGTCAGAAGGCGTATACCGAACTGCTGCAAGTTGGCTTTGTGGATTTGCCATTCTCTGGTCAGAAACAGCCTGAGAAAAATCCTGCTACTGCGCCAACTCCTGGCGCAACTGTGACGGCAACCCCTGAATTAGCATTAGTCAGTTTGGCGGGTGGAACGAATTTAATGAAGGAGGCAGAAACGGCAGTGGCGGCGGGAAATTATGTCCTAGCGCAAACTAAGTTAAAAGAATCGCGAAATTTGTTTAATCAAGTCTCGAACTTGTATCAAGATCTTTCGGGAGTGTTTGCTGGAATTGATACTCCGATCGCCAATAACAGCCGAGAAAAGGCGGTTGAAGCGGCTCAAAAGCGTGATGATTCCACCTTCCAATTAGCCTTAGTCCATCGGGCTTTGAATCAGCCTGAAATGTCGGTTCCGTTGTTGGTTCAGGTGCTGAAGAGTCAGCAGGCGACCCGAGCGTTGGGTAAGAAAGCCTACGCGCAATTGGTGGAATTAGGATTCTCGGATATTCCTTACAAACGTTAGATTGATGAATTCGAGTTCAGGGGTTGTGACGATCGTTGCAATCCCTTTTTTCTGGTTTATTTGGATGTTTTGATGACGATCGGTTCGAGAACTTAGAATTTTGTTTTGCTATTGGGTTCGATCGATGGCATGATCGCTCTATGGCTTGCCTAGGTCTTTCCGCATTCTAAAAATTGCGGCTCCATTGAAGCGTGTCTGCTGACCTGCTGACTTGAGTTATTAAGCCATACTCCATCAGTTCATTCTGGTGGCTCCATTATTTAGACGAAGGCAAGCCAAAATTAATTGCAGAACTATAACTTTTATCTGTCGTGTCAGCAGAGCTGCTAATAATAGAATTATCACTAGCTTTAAAAAGCTGATGTTGACAGATTCAGCAAATCTAGTATACTTTATATAAAGACTATAAAAGAATGCGCCAAGCAAGGAATTATCCAGACTTAGCGCATCCTTCTACTTCACAGTATTTAGGAATGATTTTCAGACCGTCCTATTACTGCTTTTTACCCCTTTATTCGTCCACAAATTAAATGAACCTAAAACCTATGATCTCACAGAACCGTTCAAATGGAAATGGGCAACTTAATCTGCAATTGTGGGAGATTCTGACGCGTGAAAGTCTCTCAACACATGATGTAGTTTCTGACTTGATGCCCAAATTGTCAAAAAAATGCCAGCGGCAGACTATTGTTCAACAGTTGAATCGTCGCGTAGCGAAGGGCGAAGATTTTGAGATTTCTACTTTAGAAGGTCTCTGGATTGCTAGACCGATCGGTAAGACCGAGACTGGACGATACGTCTGGGATCTTTATTTCCGTCCCGCGCCTCGAATGTCAGCGTAGTTAAACTGCTGGGGGAAGTCTCTGAGAAGTTTATGTTCTCAAGGACTTCTTTTGAATTCAAAATTCTCAATTACAAGCCCCAAAATCAAAAACTTATATGAATATTGATACGATTCAGTCCTTGGTCGAGGATTTTGAGGGACATGCGCAACAGGCTGAGAGTTGCGTTGAATACTGGTTGGCTCGCGATCTCCGATATTTGTTGGGTTATGGAGAGTGGCGTAACTTTACAGCGGTCATAACAAAGGCAAAAACTGCGTGTGAAGTTTCTGGTTCTGCTGTCCCTGACCATTTTGTTGACGTTAACAAAGTGGTTGAACTTGGTTCTGGAAGTCAGCGTCAGGTCGATGACATTATGTTGACACGCTATGCTTGCTATCTGATTGCTCAAAATGGAGATCCACGAAAACAAGAAATTGCATTTGCTCAAACTTACTTTGCAATCCAAACTCGACGAGCAGAATTGATCGAACAACGGTTACTTAATGCGGAGAGGGTTTCGGCTCGAAAAAAACTAACTGAAACTGAAAAAGAACTCTCCCAAGTAATTTACGAGCAAACGGGTGGCAACCAAGATTTTGCTTTGATTCGCAGTAAAGGTGATCAAGCATTATTCGGAAAATCGACTCAGGAAATGAAAGCACAGTGGAAGGTTCCGGATAAACGCCCACTAGCTGATTTTGCTCCAACAATTATTTTAAAGGCCAAGGACTTTGCCACAGAGATCACAATTTTTAATTCTAGAGAACGTAACTTGTCTACTGAAGGTGCAATTTCTAATGAACACGTTACAAATAATCGAGCAGTTCGCGATACATTGCTGGAACGTGGAATTCGTCCTGAATTATTACCTGCTGCGGAAGATGTGAAAAAGGTGGAACGTCGTCTTGTTTCAGAGGATAAGAAATCATTAAAAAATCCTGATGTGTTGGACTTTTAGGCTTTCGCTCTCATATCTATTCAATTTCATTTAGGACAGCTAGCTTCTCATGACTCAACAGAATTTTGAAGATTGGTTTGAAGATATTACTGGGCATCCACCGTACCTGTATCAAAAGCGCTTGGCAGAAGCTGAAGAATTACCGATCGTCATTGATGTAGCCACAAGCTTAGGCAAAACAGCAGCGATCGTATTAGCTTGGCTCTGGCGAAGAAAGTATAAGGATGACGAAGCACTACAAATCAAAACGCCTCGACGATTAGTATACATTTTGCCGATGCGAACTCTGGTTGATCAAACGGTTCGATCGATACAAGCATGGCTTGATGAAATCGCAAAAAACAATCAAGAGAAGGATGACGATCGCATCGAAGTGTATCAACTGATGGGCGGTGCCGTGAGCAAAGATTGGGATCGCGATCCGAGTGCAGATTGCATCATTGTGGGCACTCAAGATCAGATTCTATCGCGATGTCTGAATCGTGGTTACAGTATGAATAAATATAAGTGGCCTGTGCATTTTGGGCTACTGAATCAGGATTGTCTGTTCGTGGTAGATGAAACGCAATTAATGGGCGCGGGTTTGCGGACTACAGCTCAGCTTCAGGGTTTGCGAGATGTTTGGCAGACTTTTGGGAAGACGCAAACGGTTTGGATGAGCGCGACAATGGATACGCAGTTATTAACCACAGCCGATTATCAGCCGCCGAATCTGGATTTAGATACTAATTGCTTTACCTTGAATAAAGATGATCGGGAAGAACCAAATGTCAAAAAACGATTGAATGCACAGAAGCAATTGCAGAAGTTTTCGATCGGCTGTCCCGCCAAAGAAAAAGATGAAGCCGCTTACATCAGTGCATTAGTTAAACAAATTGAAGCAGAGGCGAATGAAGGACGAACGCTCATTTTAGTGATTTGCAATCGGGTGCGACGGGCACAGGCGCTATACAGTGCGTTGATATCGAAAAGGCAAACGTTGCTGATTCATTCACGGTTTCGGGCGGGCGATCGGACTGAGTTGAATCGAAAACTGCTAGATGGAAATCTATCGGGAATTGTGGTGGCGACACAGGCTGTAGAAGCTGGCATCGATATTTCAGCGCAGTGTTTATTTACGGAGTTATCACCTTGGTCATCATTTGTGCAGCGGGTGGGACGGTGCAATCGTAAAGGTGAGGACAATGATTCTACGGTTTATTGGATTGATTTTGATGATTTGACGGAGGAGTCAGCACGACCGTATGAGCTGGAGGAATTAGAACAAACTCGACTATTGTTGAATCGATTGGAACAGGTTGGGCCAGCGGCATTGCAGACGTTTGCAAAAGATTTGTCAGAAGATGAGAAACCTAAATCAAAAATAGAAGGGATGATTCCACGCAAACATGATTTGATGCAGTTGTTTGATACTTCGGTGGATTTGGCGGGACATGATATTGATATTTCTTGCTTTATTCGGGATACCAAGAATATGGATGTGGCGATCGCTTGGCGAACTTGGCCAGATGAAATTCCACCCCCTGACTTTGCGGCGTTGCAGCCAGATGAACTTTGTCAGATAGGCATTGGGGCGGCGAAGGAGTTTTTGAAGAAGGCAAAGGGGTATGTGTTCGATCGATTGCAAAAGTCTTGGGAACTGGTGGATGCGCGATCGATTTATCCAGGGCAAACGATTTTAGTGAAATGTCAGGATGGTGGATATTTGGAGACGATCGGGTTTACCGGGGATGCAAAACATAGACCGAACCCGATCGCCTATGAAGATATTGGAAATGAAAACGACGCTAGTGATGATAAAAGCTATGTGGGAGAGTTTGTCTCACTGAAGCAGCATTCGGAAGATATTGTGAGTGCATTAAAAGCGACTTTAGATAAACTACAAATGAATGATTTACCTGTATTTGAACTGAAGCGATCGGCACGTTGGCATGATGCTGGGAAAGCACATCATGTATTTCAGAAAATGCTTCATTACAAAGCACCAGAAGAGCAAAAGGGCGTAATGTTAGCGAAGTCCGATCGGACTTGGAGACAACGAAAAGAGGATCCTTATAAATATGATTCCGAAGATGGCAATCGTCAAGGGTTTCGTCATGAGTTAGTGAGTGCATTGTTAGCCATTCAAACTGAAGAGAATTTTCTTATTCCTTATCTCGTGGCTTGTCACCATGGCAAAGTACGAATGACGATTCAGCCCAGGCCAACGGAACAAGCACCTATTCATAAGTCAGGACCAAAACGGTATGCTTTGGGAGTTCATGAAGATGATGATTTGCCTGAGATTGATCTTGGTGATGGATTGGTGATTGCGGCGACAAAGGTTTCGTTGGCTTGTATGGAATTGGGTGGGACGGCTGAGATTCAGGAGAATGATGATGGGACGGTGAGTTTGGCGGTGCGATCGTGGACAGAACAAGCCGTCGATTTACTTGAAGAGTATGGCCCGTTTCGATTGGCATTTCTGGAGGCATTGATTCGGACAGCGGATTGGAAAGCGTCAGCAAAAGATAATCCTAATCTGGGGGAAACTGATGCATAAGATTGTATTGAAGGGCTGTCGGCCTGAACCATTGTCGAATTATCTCAAGGCTTTGGGTGTATTGCGGGTGCTGTCGGAATCGCGATCGTATGCCAAATGTAAGGGCTATTGGGAGAACGATAATTTTGTTTTGATTACCACGCTGACAGAGGCGGAAATTAAGGAGTTTTTCCTGCGGGAATATGCACCGTCGCCGTTTGTATCGCCTTGGAATGGGAGTACGGGGTTCTATGAAAAAGATAAACAAAAGGATTTGTTAAAGGCGATTTTAGATGCGCCAGAAACTCGGTTTGGAGAATACCACAAGGCTATCAAAATTTCTCAAGGTGTGATTGAACGGTTAAAGCTGAAAGAACAGCCGAAAGATGCACAGATGAAAAAACTGTTGTTTAGCCAGTTGCGGGATGCTGTGCCGGATACGATGGCCAAGTGGATTGATACTTGCGCGATGATTACAAATGATTCGGATAGTCCTTTGAAGTTTGTGCCGCTGATGGGGACGGGCGGGAATGATGGCAATTTTGAGTTTGGTCGGACATTCATGCAGCAGTTGCAGAATTTAATTGATTTTGCGACGGGGGAACCGATCGAGGGTGCGGATAAACTATTACGATCGGCTCTGTTTGATGAAGTGCTGCCGAAATTAGCTTACAGCGGCAAGATTGGGCAATTTAGTCCGATCGCGGCGGGGGGTGCGAATGCTACGACGGGCACCGATGGCGATTCGCGGGTGAATCCGTGGGATTTTGTGTTGATGTTGGAAGGGATGCTGGTGTTTATGCCGGGAATTACGCGGCGAGGGGAGATGGGGAAGACGGGTGTGGCGGCTCCATTTACAGCATCGCGGCCTTCGTTGGCGGGCTATGGGAGTGCGGCGGATGAGAAGGTTCGGGCGGAGTTATGGATTCCGTTGTGGGATCGGCCTGTGGGGTTGGGAGAGCTGGGGGTGCTGTTCCGGGAAGGTCGGGCGAAGGTGAATACGGGCGGGAAGCTGAAATATAGGACGGCGAAGAGTGGGGTGGATTTTGTACGGGCGGTGTCGAGTTTGGGGGTTGCAAGGGGAATTAAGGCGTTCCATCGGTATGGATTTCAGGAGCGCAACGGGTTGTCGTATTTTGCGGTGTCGTTGGGCCGATATATGACACCCTCTAGACCAAGGCGCGATCCGTTGCGGGATTTGGATCGGTGGTTGGATCGGTTTGCTGTAGTGGCGGCGGATGGTGGGGATGCCCCTTTGTCTGTTCAACGATCGCGCCGACTTTTGGAAAATACTATTGTTGAACAAGCTCAAGGAAAGGTGGGTTTTCTCGATTTGTTAGTGGCTTTGGGTGAGGTAGAGAAAGCATTGAATCAATCGTTAGGGTATTTGTATGATGCAAAAACGAAATCATTCAAAATCAATCCGATTCCTTATCTACGATCGAGTCGTTGGTTGGTTGAATCCTATGAAGATTCGGCGGAATTTAGATTGGCTTTGGCTTTGGCTGCACGGTTGAATTTTCGTCAGCGATTGGTCCAGGTGCGGGGCCAGAAGGCTTACTGGGAAAAAGATGATGACAAAATTACAACTTGGGGACTGGGTTCGCTAGAAGACAATCTGCTGACGTTGACGCAACGGATTGAAATTGAAGAAGAACAGGCTGAAAAATTAGGGGCACGGGTGGATGCGCCCGTGGAAGATCTGGATAAAGAGGAGGAACAACTCAAGGAATCTAGTCGTAATATGACATTGAATTATTTACCAAACTTTAAAGACCTTGAGGATTGGATTCGAGGGGATGTGGATGACGATCGATTGGAGTCTCTGGCTCGTGGGTTATCGTTGTTGAAATTTACGCGATCGTTGGAGCCAGTGAGTGAGAAGTCTAATACTTTACCCACTGAATACCAACTGCTTAAAGTCGTTCAACATCGGCAGATTAAGCCGGATTTGCGATTGCCTAGAGTTCCGGGATTGATTAATAAACTCCGTGCCAATCGAAAAAAGGAGGCTGTAGAAGATGCTGAACGGCGATTGCGATCGAGTAGTTTGCGTCCGAAAGCGATGGGAGATTGGCTTGATCCCAATTTTGAACCATCGCGATTGGGGGCGGCGTTGGCGTTTCCGATTACGGATCAACAAGTAGCTACCTTACTCAAACAAGTTTGTATTTCTGAGAATACTGACAATTAAATGCTAACGAATACTGACAATTAGGAGAATCAATCATGGATTTTAAGGCGCTTAACGATCAAACTCGGTTGCTGATTCAAGCGGAATTACAACCCTTACAAGGATCGCGCTTTCAGCCGACGGGGTTCCCGGATTTGGGGGCGGCGGTCTATAGTTTGCCGGGGGAGAAGCAGAAGATGCTGCTGTTGGAGTCGGCGCAGAGTGTGGCCAATCGGATGGAGAGTACGATTTGGGATGAGACCACGCAATCGATCGCTGCTCCCCTAGATGGTATTTCCTATGTGAATGTTGAACAGAATCAAAAGTTTCTGACGAATTCATTATTAGAAGCGCATCGACTGAATTCTCCGTACATTGTGGGTGCGAGTAAGAAGTTAACGACTTTTGGTGAATTGGTGAAAAAGGAGTTGGAGAGCGATCGGCCTTTTGATCTTCATTTATTTGCGACGGTTTTGGCGAAGTATGATGTTAATTCATTGCTTCATGGAATTTTCTTGGAAAAGATGTCGGGGGTTTCTCGAATTGCTCGGGCCTTGTCGGGGTTTATTGAGGCGAAGAATATTGAGGTGGTGCGGCAAGGTGGAGTGAAGAACGATCGGGTGGATGCGACAGGGAAAGCGGATGATAAGGGCGGTGCGGCAGACGGGTTTGGGAATGTGCCCTATTACCGAGAGGAGTATGCGGCGGAGAGTATTACGGCGTATTTTAGTTTGGATTTGGCGCAGATTCGGAGTTATCGATTAGGCGTGGATGTTGAGAATTTGTTGATTGCGATCGCGCTGTACAAAATTCAAGTATTTCTCACGAGTGGTTTACGACTACGAACGGCTTGTGATTTGGAAGTAAAGAAGGATGGTTTGATTGTTAAGCGACCTGAGGATTATGTGTTGCCGACGATCGAGGAATTGAAAAAAGCGTTGCCGGGATTGGTGAAGGCTGCGTCTGATGTGTTTGCTGATCCGGCGGTGACGGTGGTGGAATACAAGGCCGAGAAGAAGAAGGTTGTGAAGGAGTAAGACGTTATGAGTATTGCTATTTCTATTCAGTTTTTGACGGGCCGTTATCATGCGACTCCTTGGGATAAGCAGGTGAATGAGGGGGTGGTGGAGTGGCCGCCTTCGCCTTGGCGGATTTTACGATCGCTGGTGGCGGCTTATTATCGGTTGGCTGTGAGGCCGGAACGATCGGTGATGTTGGCGTTGATGGGGCAACTTGCTGAATACCCGCCGAGCTATGTTTTACCTGCTTTTACGGCGGCGCATACTCGACATTTTATGCCGTTGTGGAAGGAGGGGAAGGCCACGACGACGAAGGTTCTAGATACGTTTTATGCGTTGCCGGGGGGGGCTTTGTCGGAGAAGGCGATCGTGCAGGTGTGTTGGTCGGAGGTTTGTCTGAAGGAGCCTCTTAAGGGTTTGCTGGAGGATTTGTGTGCGCAGGTGGGTTATCTGGGACGGGCGGAGTCTTGGGTGGAGATGCGGGTGGTGGAGATGATGGGGGATGTGAATGCGAGGCCGATTAAGGGTGAGTCGGAGGTGAAGGCTAAGGAGATGATACAGAAGGTGTTGGTGCCGTTGAATGCGTCGGGGCTTAGGGGGTTTGTGTCGGCGATCGATGCGTTGCCAAGGCCAAAAAAAGGGCGGGGAATGTGGACGGCTCCGGGGGATGTGTTGGAGGTGTTGGAGTTGGATGTGGGGCGGTTGCATGAGCAGGGGTGGCACGGGATTCCGGGGAGTGATTGGGCTTTGTATGCGATGGAGACGGTGAAGCCGCCAAAGTTGTTGAAGCCTGTTGAGTCGGCGATCGGGTTGTCTGTCATCCTGCCTTCTGGAACGCCGAAGCCGCCGAAGTTGTTGAAGCGTGTTGAGTCGGGGCGATCGCGGTCGGATAGTTTGTTAGGTGAGCCGACGATCGCACGGTTTCGGTTGACGGCGAAGGTGTTGCCAAAAATTACGGCGGCGTTATCGGTGGGGGAACGGTTTCATCGGGCGTTGATGCGGTGGAGTCGGGATGGTGAGGAGGGACGATCGGCTCGGGTGTTTTCGGGGCGCAATGAGGCGGGGGAGGCGTTGAGGTTAGATCATGATCATGCTTGGTATTTGCCGGAGTGTAATGATCTCGGTGAGATTGTGACTGTGGTGGTGTATGCGCGGGGTGGGTTTGATGAGGTTGCGGTAATGGCGTTGCGGGGGATTAAGAAGGTTTGGGGCAGTGAGGGATTTGATATTGGTGTGGAGTTGGTGTTTCTGGGGAGAGTGGAGGTTGGTTTAAACGCTAGGGTTGAGGAGTCTAAGGGCGAAGAATGGATGCAGGTGATGGGTTGTGGTCGGCTGTGGCGTAGTTTGACTCCGTTTGTGTTGACGCGGTTTCCGAAGTGTGATCGTAGGGGTAATGCGAAGTTGATTGTGGGGACGGGGTTCCAGGTGGATGGGCCGGAGGATCAGGCGTTGCGGTTGTTGCGGCAGTTGGGACAGTTTGGGGATGGGGAACGGTTTGGGGATGGAGATTGGTTGGGGTTACGGGGGGAAGAGGGTGAGGTTTTGGTGCGGGTTCGATTGGTGGATTGTGGGTGGATGGATTGCGGAGGGGGGAAGTTGCGGTTTCCGGCGGTGCGGTTTCAGCGGGTACGGGGGCATGGTGCGGGGGCGAAGTCGTTGGGTCAGGGGTTTTGGTTGGAAGTTAAGTTTGGGGCGGCGGCGGTGGGACCGATGGCGTTGGGCTATGGGGCACATTTTGGGTTAGGGGTGTTGGGGTGTTGCGCGGAGAGGTAGGTGTTTTTTTGAGGGGTTGGTTTTTAAGGGCTGAAAGCGTTGTGGTGGTTGGGTTTTCGGGGGTGTGGGATGATTTGGGGTCCGCGCGATCGGTGGATGCTTTGCAGGAAGGGCGGTTTCGGGGTTTCAGGAGGACGAATGTTTTATTTTTTTAGTGGTATGGTGAGTTTCGCAGGTGATCTGCGCGATCGGACCTTGAAAACTGAATGCAGCAAGGGTTTCAAGCTCCCGCAGATTTCCATCAGTTTGTTCTGGTGGCTCCATTGAAGCATTCCCTTCACTCTTAAGGGTGAAGGCAATGAAGGATTTCCATCAGTTTGTTCTGGTGGCTCCATTGAAGCCAACCTGCTGAAGATCAACCTAATTTCATTCAAGTTGATTTCCATCAGTTTGTTCTGGTGGCTCCATTGAAGCTCATCCCTCCCATCTCGCCTTTGATAACTTTCGCCAGATTTCCATCAGTTTGTTCTGGTGGCTCCATTGAAGCTGGACTAGGAGTGGCAGAACACGCCAGCTTGTAAGGGGGATTTCCATCAGTTTGTTCTGGTGGCTCCATTGAAGCAAAATCGACCATATTCCAAATACAAGAGAGAGAATGATTTCCATCAGTTTGTTCTGGTGGCTCCATTGAAGCCTGCGCGTCAATCTTGTCGTCCTGCGGCACTAAAAGATTTCCATCAGTTTGTTCTGGTGGCTCCATTGAAGCGGTTTGGGATTCGATTTAGCAACGATCGTATGGAGATTTCCATCAGTTTGTTCTGGTGGCTCCATTGAAGCGTGGGTCCGTGATGGTCTTCTCGCGGAGGGAATAAGATTTCCATCAGTTTGTTC
>JANXWB010000026.1 GCA_025351345.1 Synechococcales cyanobacterium GL140_1_metabat_312 | reverse complement strand
TATCCCATTCCACTTCAAAGCCGGGTTCTAGATGGATTTTGCTTTCGATGCCGATCGGGACGGTGAGGGTGATGGTTCCAACGCTGTCACGTTTAATCCTTGAGGTCGTGGTAATTCGGGCGAGTTCATCTTTTGGGTCTGACATAATAGGCTCTGTAATGAAACTAATTACATTTTAGGCGATCGGTTCTCACAGTCCGATCGCCTTTTTGTTGGGCGTAACAGCGTAACGTAACGGCGTAACGTAACGGCGTAACGGGGCGTAACGGCGTTACGGGCGTTATTTTTGCCGTTACGGTGTTACGTTACGCACTTTGTTACGCTCACAGTAGCGCTTGCAACTCATCCCAAATCTCATCCCGATTGTCTCTGAGATAGTGCGATTTCTTTTCGGCTCGCGCTCGATTTAGGAAGTCGGTTCGCGTGGTTTCAGTCCCCTTATCGCGGCGGGAACTTGCCCAGTTGTAAGCGATCGTGAGGGCTTCTTTTTTGTCGGACTCCTCAATCTCGTTGATGAGGTCGATCGCCGGGTCAGAGTTTTCAGTTAGTAACATTGTGGCGAGGCCGTGAGTTAGAACCTCATAGGGATTAGCCCCACCCCAAGCCCTTAAAACAGCGGCGGGACTATCGGGTATTTTGGGCGGCGGGGCCGTCAGTGCTGGCAGCTCACCAACGGGTATCCATTCACTGTTAATCATGCAAATCCGATCGATTTTATGGGCCGCACAGAGGGAAACTTGCTCGTCAGTTGGCATGGATACGCCATCGAAGTTGTAAGCGACCTGACCATAGAGACTCTTATTGAAAGAGATTTCTTGTCCCTCCCATTCGACCGTTCGACCAGGGGCGATCGCAAACAGCATTAAATCAAGTGATTTAACCGCCTTTGCTGGACCTTTCAGAGAACCGGAAACCAGCTCAGGGCACAACGCCCATATTGATTTTGCCCGTTTCATGCCCGTGCTAGTAAGGGCGCTAATTCGGCCTGCAAGAAGACAGAGGTATTCATTGGCGGCATCTTGCCACATCCCAAACTTAGAGCCGATATAGGAAACCTCATCGGCGATCAGGATTGCTTTCTCTTCTGCCCAAAATTCATTTAGACACTCGATCGCAGATTCTATGAGGGTTTTGGCCTCTGTTTCGTCAGTGATTGAGGCTAAATCGCCTATAACGCTTTTGGTGGTGTGGTTCCAGTAGTAACCGTCTTCGGTACCATAGGAAGCAAGGTTAATATGGTAGATTTTCCATCCGAGAGAAGCCAATAACTGAGAGGCAACGGCGGCAAAGTAGCTTTTCCCCGTTCGTTGCCCACCAATCATTAATCGACTGATACCAGGGGATTTCAGCACCGCATCTAGTAAGAAGCTCCCCTCACCTGTTTTCGCATTGAAGTAACTATCTGGCACCGACGCGGGCGCGATCGTCTCGACTTGAGGAGCAGCATCGAGGAGCAAGGTTTGCTTATCATCTGGGATGCTGTCTAGTTTCTTGAGTTCAGCCATAAAGCTCGAAATCGTGCGCCTAGTAAGCGTTTCATTTGATGCCTTAATCATCTTCCGAGCGGCGGCGGTGATGGGTTGACCGTCACGATAGGCCGTTTTTATCTCATCCATGCAGGCATTAAGCCCGATGATTTCGGCATAACGCACCAACTCATGCTCTTTTAGACAGTGGGCTAGAATCCCTGAATCTTTGATGTACTCAGCTTCAGTTCCTTTGCGTTTGGCGGTGGCGACGGCGCTGTAGATGAAGTAACTACTTGCGATCGCCCCGATGATGGGGACGCCAGATATGGCGGCGATCGTGAATCCAACCCCAAGCCCAGACATCAGAGGTAGTGCAGAGGATTGCAAGGCACCTTTTAGGACTTCATCAGCCATATCCTCAATCTTGTCTAGATTGTCGTCGGATTGCTCATGGTGGCGCTGCAATAGCACCGGGAAAGAATCACCCGAAATAGAGCTAAGCATCACTTTCACCATCCTTTCTGAAGCTAACCCACTGCCAAACAATGAGCGTTAGAACCAAGACGGCTTCAAAGCTGAAAAGCATTATTACCAGGCTTTGCAGGTTATCAAAGTTAACCCACATCCCGTTCATGGATTTGCTCCACGAAACGAACGAGTTCCAGTCTTTCCACACCGGATATGCCTGCAATCCGACCACGACATCAAAGGTATAGGCACCGAGGGAGAGCATTGCGGCCCATTTGGTGAAGAAGAAGGGAATTCGGGAAATTCGGCGGGCGGCGGCGCGAGATTCCGGCCCTCCTCGTCTGGCTTCCTGTAAATCAGTGGAAAGGGAAGCGGCCTGTCTGAGCGCGGCTTTCTGAGCTTTTGCGTCCAGGGCAATCACTAACCACATACATTCCAGAATCTGGATAGGAACCCAAATTAGAATCGCGGCGATGTATTCCACTCCGATCGAGAGTGACTTAAATATTGCACCGATTAGAGGAATGCCGTGAATCCATGAAGCGTTAGCGGTGGCACCTGCCATTACTAGGGTGTAGGGCTTTATGTTGATGATTGCAACGGTGATTAAGGCGGCAAATAGTCCGATAAAGAGCATCCAGGAAGTGATTCTGATGAATGAGGAATCCTGGTAGGCATCGACAGCACGAGATTTATTGAAAATAGACATGATTTAGGAACCTACTTGAGGGCGAACAGCGGATGGGTAGCGAGACATCATTTTCTTAATCCGATTGATATCGGGAGTATTCAGCAAGTCACTGACGACGGCGGGGCCATTGGGTGATTTGGCGAGGATTCCGACGTTCCCGTAAGCGTCGCAAACCGTTGTTTTGGCGGGGAGATAGTCGGTAGCAGCGGGGATGGGCTTGGTTTTGGCCTTGTTCCATTTCTGCCAGTAGGCACCGGACAGAACGCCTACACCCTCGGTTAAGGGTTGGTAGGTACTCGTTCCAGGGGCGAGGTAGAAAACACCTTCACAACCTGCATCAAATCGGGCGTTAGCGATTTCTATTGATTTGGCATTGAACATCTGGGCTTCGGCTTGTTCTTCTAGTTGCTGTTGAGCGGGTGATGCTTTTAATCCACCTTTCGAGATTCCTAGGAATAGTCCGATCGCAACGGCTCCTACTGAAATGGCGGCGATCGCGAAACTTGTCGGGTTTTCTAAGAGTGAGTCTTTCAATTCATCAATCATTGGTTTACCTCTTGTGATTCGGTGAGGATGGACTGCGAGCCAGGCAAGGTTCCCGGCTCGGTTTGGAGGAAAAAACCTACGTCTATTGTCCTGATTTCATTCAATGCCTTGCTACGAGCCACCATGAGACCGCGTTCAACCATGGTTCGGACACGGGCGGCGAACTCATTACCGAGTTCGTCCAGGCGCTTCTCTAGTTGCTCGATCGCTAAGTCTTGCCGGAGAGCAACTGCACTAAGGAATGCTTCTGCGTCCTGGTCATCATCGTCTAGGATTTCAGGAGTAGGAATCGCTGAAGCTCCTGCAATTGTTGGGTTTGAGGTTTTTTGAAATTTAGCCATTTTGTTGAGTCCTTGTTTTTTTCGATCGGGTACTGAAAAGATTCAATTGATTCGGGTCTATTGAGAGAGCACGGCTTGATTCAGGAACCGGGATTCCCAGTGATACGAGGACTTTCCGCTGTTCGTCACACCAAATCTTGTAAGGATGGTTGGTTCTTGCGCCAAAGGGGTAGCTGTCACGGATTAGGGCTTTGATGGTCTTATGGTCGGTTTCGTTCAGGTCAAATAAGTCACCACCGCCGTCGGTAAATCGTCCCAGGGCTTCAGCGATCGCTAGTGAAGCGGCGTTTCTCCATCTTGAATACATAGCGGTTTACCTCTTTACAAACTTTGTTGAAAATTTAGGGCGGTAGTACTCCTGATGAAATTTGTCTTCGTCGGTCATTTCAACTGGCTTGATTTTCTCTTCCAGTTCGCCATCAAGCTCGTCTAACCGTTCAATCAAGATGTCTGCCTGTCTAACGGCGTGTTTGGCCATGGCCTGAATTGTGAGGCGCGTGGTGAGGTCTGTATTAGAGGCCATCGCAGCCAAAATCAGGGCGGCGAAATGTTCTCGTTTGGTCAGTCCGATCGGATTTGTCATTGTCATTGTTAATCCTGGTAGTGAGTGAGAAAGGGCCGATCGTCCTACCACGGCGATCGGTCCGTTATGTCCTTTAACTGACCACTTTGCATTTACCAGGGCTGAACCTGCTAGGGACGACGCTCTAGGCTGCGTTGTGTTTCGTTGAATTCAACAGTACCCTATTGATTATAGTTTGGGAATACCTTTGATTTCAGGATAACTTATCAATGGGAAGCAGTCTAAAACCCTGAAAGGCTTTCTAGCAAAGACTTTATTCAAAAGTACACCATAGGTATAACTTATCTATAGTATACTTTTGGTTGTTGTTGTGATTAATATACTGACATCGCATTTAATGGAAACAGAAATATGATGATGACTCTTGAAATGGCACCTAGAAAGCCTAAAACCTTCAAACTTGACGAGCGCCTATTAGAGGCGTTGCGTAAGGTCTCGGAGATAAATGGTGAGAGTGTTGGTAGTTATGTCGAAATGGTTCTATGGAAACACTGTCAGGGTGTTGGGCAGTTGCCAATAACTGAAGAGCCGATACATGACCAGAGAGGGGGAAAGCGCCCCAATGCTGGCAGGAAAAAATCAAACAATCTGACTAGCGATGAAGACAACTAACTTGCATCCATGCAAAAAAACGATCGCCATTGTGAGCCGATCGCGTAAAAAATTAGACCCCTAAAAATATGACAAGACGCACGATCGGTTCAGCTCGCTATGGGCTGATATTTCCTAATGGACAGATTGAAGTAATTTACGCAGTCGCATTGATACAAGCGCTTGGCTATTGTGCCGAGAAGCCGCGTAGAGTCCTTGTTTTCGAGAGCGATGGAGCGATCGTCATCGATGGCGAAACCTTAGAAAAATGTTGGACCAGAACACGTAATTATTAGCGCTATTTCTCACGAAAATCTAACCACTAAATCAAAATGCCTCAAGACACCGCCAAAAGCCTCGCCAAAGATTCCGCAGACGGCCAATCCTTTGAAGCTAGCAAACAAACACCCTGCCCTCTGTGTGGCCACGAACACTTCTGCTATCTCATCAGTGACGACAAAAGCAACATCATCAAAGCCGTTTGCCAATGGGCCGAAGAAAGCCCCACCGGATGGGACCGTACAGGAACCGCCAAAGATGGCCGAGGCATTTACACCAAACGGGGCGCACCTCAAACCCGCAAATACTTCCCCGGATACATCCATCTCACCCCAAAACAATGCGGTGGAGAAAAGCATTGGGATACACCATTCTGGAGAGAACCCCTACCCGAATGGCGCGACACCGGAGTCACAGACCCCAACGGAGCCAAAGAACAAATCATTCACTACTACTACCCCGCAGTAGATGGTTCACCCTTAGGCCGAATTGAACGAATCCAGTGGACCGATCGCCGCAAAATCTACGAAAAAAACCGTAAATCCAAACAAATCCGCCCACAACACTGGGTAGGAACCCCCGAGGCCGGAAACTGGAATCCAAAAGGAAAAGGCGAACGCCCATGGCCCCTGTACCGAGAACAGGAAGCCAAAGAAGAAATCCTTAAAGGCGGAATCATCTTTGCCGTCGGTGGAGAACAGGCCGTCGAAGCCTACCGATCGATCGGCATGGTCGCCACCACCTGCCAGGGCGGCGAATCCAACTATCGACAAATAATAGAAAGACTCTCCGACGTATTCGACACCGCCAAAAAGAATGGATGCAAACCGCTACTCGTCATCCATCCAGACTTTGACCTAACAGGTGAAAAGCAATTTGCTGAAGGCGCATTACGAGACAGCTATATCAAACGGATTCCAGCGATCGCCCTAGAACCGATCGAACTTTGGCCCGAATGTCCACAGGGCGGCGACATCTTCGACTTTCTAAACCAAACCAAACTGAAACCAGAAGCCATCATAAAAACTCTGGAAACCTGCATTAGTGAAGCCGTCGATCGGCAAGAACTAGAAATTCGGGGACGAAAGCAGCGCGCAAGATGGCAATCACCAGAAAGCTGGCAGGGTGAATTGGGCGTGTGGCGAACCTCCAGCAAAGACGACGAAGATTTAGTATTCAGGCCGCTCTGTGACTTCGATTTTCAAGTTGAACGCGAACTCATTTCCGACGACGGCGGCGGCCTAATGCTCCAGGTCAAACGCACCGACGATCGCGCACAAAACCGGGTTTACATCAAATCTCAAGACTACTCATCCACTCAAAAATTCATAGACGCGATTAAGAAAGGACTCGGCGGCGGTGTCATCTGCAACCTCAAAAACGACCAACTCCAAGCCCTCATCCGCGTCAGGCTCCACGAATATCGCTCAACCCGCCAAGGCAAATCCTACCGACTAGCAAGCCGAATCGGTCAACAGGGTGATGGGACATGGGTATTCAAACAATGCCAATTCACCAGTCAGGGCGAACCCACCGAAGAAAGCCGATCGCAGTGGGTTTGGAATTCGGCTATCTGTGACGAATCGGGCGGATTCAGACCGCCAATCATCGCCCAACAAAATCCCGAAGCCATCAAAAATCTAATCAACTGCCTACAGCGGGCCATGGGCAGCAACTTCATGTTGACCATGTTAGTGATGGGATACGGAGCCGCAGGAGTCCACTACCAACACATCCAAGAAGCCGAAGGAGCCTTTCCCATCATGAACCTCTACGGAGACCCAGGAAGCGGCAAAACTACCGCCGCAGAAGCCGCACTATCCACAGTCGGACAGCACAAAGAAGGAGTCATGCGCTCCATTTCAGTATCAGCGGCCTATGAACGGCTGAAATTAGCGGGCGGATTAGTTCACTGTCTGGATGACCCCGAACGCACACCCGAATTGGATGAATTTCTCAAGGGCTTCTACAACGGCAACTCTCGAATTGTTCGGGGCCGAGACTCCAGCGGATTCAATATTCAGAAACCGCACAGCCCCCTAATGGTCACGTCAAACCACGCTTGTGGGGAGAATTCAGCCGCCACTCAGTCCCGCTTGATTCGGCTATTTTTTCCCCTAGTTCGTGACGGCGATCGGGAAGCCTTCCGAGAACTGCCCCACCTCTACAACGAAGCCTCAGGCTGTATCACCCAACTGATGAAAATCGGCTATCCAAAGGAAGCAGTTTACGCCCTAGAACACCACCTCGGTGGCCACCTGCCCCATGCTCACCAACGAATCGCCAAATCGATCGCCCTGGTGCTTCACTACGCCATGGAAGTAGCCAAGCTAGCAGGCATGGACCCCGAACCCATCAAAACCTACGTCGAAAACTTCGTTTGCACCCAAGTCAACGACCCAGACGAAGCAGGTGACTCACTCCGAGACTTCCTAGAGAAGCTATTTGTCCTTCAATCCGAATCCAAGGTCGGAGAATGGAATTGTCGATGGGTAGACCGGGAATCAGGCCGCAGTTTGGCGGTCTATCTGCCGGGAGTCTGGGCGCAAATGGACAAAGGATTCAGCATCGCCTACAACCGAAAAATAATAGAATCACTGCTCATGAGTCGGGGCATCAGAAAAACCCGCCAATATTTCCACGGAAACGAGGATGAATCACGGGCATTTCAGCGTGCCAAACTAGCCCTCTCGTCTCAAATCGAACCCAATCCACCCGAGAGAATACAGAGATGGTGCTACGAAATCCCCCACACCTTGCTGATCGACGCAAGTGAAAAAAATTCCGGCGCTGATTTCCGATCACCACGATCACCAGACCTAGAAAAAGTGCCTCAAAGCCATATAGGAGAAGAGTTTCCCTTGGTGACAAGCACGATCACCAATGATCACCAAAGATCACCAAACTTTATTGAAGAGGATAATCTTGGTGATCGTGGTGATCAAATAAGACAAGTAAATAACCTATTAGATCACCACCCTCAAACCCAAGCAGAGCAAGAGTTAGACCCCTCTTCAGATAGCTTGGTGATCGTGGTGATCAAAAATAACGAAGCTTTTGAAAAAAACGAAAAAAACGCTATTTTTTCAGAAAGTGTCACACAAAATAAAAAAGTGTCACAAGGCGACCAGAATCAGGAAATCAAAAAACTCGGTGAAATTGTGGTGCCGATTAATACCGCCCGATGGATTAAGGCGAGTGACGTTACCAAACTCCCCTGGAAAGACCTAAAACCGTCCCTGAAAACCCAAAAAGAAATCTCAATTGCAGACATGCCCCCCGCTCTACAGCAAGAGTTGCTTAGCCCATCTCGTATCCAGTCCATTAGCCGCGATCGGACCAAGGCGCTTGTCCTGAGTCAGACTACGGGGCGGAAAAGCTTGTTCTACTGTGACGACCTAATTTCAAGCCCTGTAAATAGCCCCATCCTTTAAATCATGAGATTCCCTACCAACATCCCAAAAGAGTTATCCGCTCTATGGGTTAGTTTTACTGACTACAAATCCACCCACCTCAACCCCAACACGATCGCCAAAACCTATGGAGCCAAAGCCAAAGTAATCGCCAAAATCCCCACCTACTGCACCACCGGAAGAGACGTAGTGGACTGGATGGAGACCCAATACTCCAATGAATCCAACCGCCGCACCATGGAAGGCTTCATCGCCTGCTATGACTGGGCAATCCGCACCGAAAGACTAGAAAACAATCCGTTCTCTCGCTATAAGCGCCACTTTCCCAAAACCAGCAAGCCACAGCGCCAAGCATTCACCAGTGCAGAGCGAGACATCATCCTAGAATCCTTTCGTTTGAGGTCTCCCGAGCATTATCCATTCATAAACTTCTGCTTCAGAACAGGATGCCGTCATGAAGAAGCCAGGGGTTTGGAATGGAATGGGGTATTGAAACAGCAGATTCATTTCTATCAAGCCGTCGCAACCCACTTCAAAATCCCTACACCCACCAAAACCGGAGAAACCCGCAAATTCCCAATCACTCCAAAAATACGAGAAATATTGAATCAACAGCGCGGCATCTCAACCCGTTGGGTATTCCCATCTCTCACCGATAATCCGATCGATCCACACCACTTTCGTAGTCGCCACTGGGTGCCCATTCTTACCAATCTCAAAAGTAAAGGATTGATTGACCAATACCTATCACCAAAACATACAAGACATACATTCATAACCCTTTCATTAAAAAAGGGAACTGAAGTAACCGACATTGCAACACTAGTCGGAAATTCAGCCGAAACCATATGGAAACATTACGCCGCCTCATCTAGAGACATCATTGTTGAAGACTTTTAAACGATTATTCTCTTTGATGTTATTTCGGGATTAGAGAACTCTACTACCCCGGTTTTAATATCAAAGAGAATAATCAACCCTTGCTACGAGCGAGACTGGCGGGAGTTGAACCCACGGCCTACCGCTTAGGAGGCGGTCGCTCTATCCATCTGAGCTACAGTCTCCAATGAGCGCTGATTCTGCTCACTAATTACTCACAGTATAGCAAGAGTTTCGCCACTGAGTCGATCGTATGTCCCCGATGCATGTCAGACTTAACAACGGTTCGATCGTGTTGTTTTGTGAAGTAATTGAGGCTGGGCATGGATTTGAGTTTGGTGGCATCGAATTTTTTCAATCCTCCGGTGCTGTTCTTTTTTCTGGGCATGTTGGCGGTGCTGTCCAAGTCCGATTTGGAAATTCCTCAGCCTATTCCTAAGTTCTTTTCACTCTATTTGTTGATCGCGATCGGGTTTAAGGGCGGCGTTGAGCTAGTGAATAGTGGCTTCAGTCAAGAGGTCGTATTGGCGATCGGGGCCGCTATTTTTATGTCTTGTGCAGTGCCGATTTACACCTATTTCATCTTACGCACAAAGCTTGATGCCTACAATTCAGCCGCGATCGCCGCCACCTATGGAGCTATTAGTGCGGTGACGTTCATTACGGCGAGTACGCTGTTAGAACAAATTGGGATTAAATATGATGGCTATATGGTAGCGGCGTTGGCGTTGATGGAGTCTCCGGCAATTATTGTGGGATTGGTGTTGGTTCAAGTATTTGGGCCAGAACGAGGCGAGGGGGAGAAGATTGAATGGGGCGAAGTGCTGAAGGAATCATTTCTGAATGGATCGGTATTTTTGCTATTTGGCAGCATTGTTGTTGGAATGTTGAGTGGTGAACATGGCTATGAAAAGGTAAAGCCATTTATTGGTGATATGTTTTATGGGGCATTGATGTTCTTTCTGTTGGATATGGGGTTGATTGCGGCAAAACGAATTAAGGATTTGCAGAAGACGGGTCTATTTCTGATTGCATTTGCCATTTTGATTCCAATTTTGAATGCCGGAATTGGAACATTTATCGCCTATTTAATTCATATGTCTAAGGGCGATGCCTTATTGTTCGCCGTATTGTGTGCAAGCGCTTCTTACATTGCAGTTCCGGCAGCGATGCGAATGACGGTTCCCGAGGCGAATCCGAGCTTGTATATTTCGACGGCTTTAGCGGTTACATTTCCCTTTAATATTGTCTTTGGTATTCCACTATATTTGTATGGAATTAGTTTAATCTGGGGATAAATTAAATCATTGTGATTACAATGGATTGCTTTGTTGTCTGAACGCTTTTACGATCGCTATTCTGAGGAGTTTCCTGTGCCTACATTAGCTCTTGACCTGTTGGCTATGCCTGTTGGTCTGTTGCAAATCCCCTACGTTGAGCAAGTTGATACGGTACTCTTGTCGTTGGTTGTGCCGACCTACAATGAAGCGGGCAATGTGGTGATGTTGGTAGAGAAGCTAACGGGTTTACTCGATCGGATTTGTCCGAATGATTATGAATTAATTATTGTGGATGATGATAGTCCGGATCAGACGTGGGAGATTGCCCGATCGCTCTTATCTGAATATCCAAACTTGCGGGTGATGCGGCGGACGGCAGAACGGGGATTATCTACGGCGGTGATTCGGGGCTGGCAGGCGAGCCGGGGGCGCTTGTTGGGTGTGATTGATGGGGATCTTCAGCATCCGCCAGAGGTGTTGGAAAAGCTTTTGGGTGAATTAGTCTCGGGGAGTGATTTGGCCTTGGCGAGTCGGCATGTGGTCGGCGGCGGAATTAGCGAGTGGAGTGTGTTTCGCCGGATGACCTCGCGAGGCGCGCAGATTTTGGGATTGATGATTGCTCCCCAAGTCGTGGGTCGGGTGAGTGATCCGATGAGTGGTTATTTTATGATGCGCCGATCGTCCGTGACTAATCAAATTTTGAATCCCCAGGGTTACAAAATTCTGTTGGAGATTTTGGGACGTGGTGAGATTGGACGAATTTCAGAAGTGGGGTATGTATTTCAGGAACGACAAGACGGCGAGAGTAAGGTGACATGGCGGCAGTATGTGGAATATTTGCAGCATTTAGTGCGATTGCGTTCTGATGGTCGTTTGGAGAAATTTCAGGAGCGGTTCCCGATCGGTCGCTTTTTGAAGTTTGGAGTAGTCGGGTTTAGTGGTGTATTTATTGATTTGGGAGTATTTTGGATACTGTCCAATGGGTTCGGATTGGCAGCAGTTACAGCGACGATATTATCCGCCGAAGTGGCCGTGCTAAATAATTTTATTTGGAACGATCGGTGGACGTTTGGCGATCGGTCTATTCAGCAACCGGGCCGCCGATCGAGGGTGAGGCGATTCCTGAAATTTAATGTGCTTTGTTTAGTAGGAATTGTATTGCAAGGCACGCTAGTTGGGTTGATGAGCAATGTTGCGGGTGTTCCAGCGATCGGAGCGAAGTTATTGGCGATCTCGCTTGTGATGCTGTGGAATTTTTGGATTAATTTGAAATTGAGTTGGCGTGTAACGGATACAAAATGATCGGAATTTGTAGCGATCGTAATCATTTCCACTTGGAACAATAAGGTTACATTAAAAATAGTCTTAACCATTCTTAATTCCATGAAGCGCGATACGATTTTCTATCGAATTTTCCAACAATCTCCGATTCTTCTGTTTGATTTGATGCCCCTGTTGCCAGAGAATTCGCTGCGCTACACGTTTGAGTCAGTGGAAGTAAAAGAAGCCTCTTTTCGGATTGATGGGGTTCTCACTCCGCCCGATCCAAGTGGCGACGTATTTTTCACTGAAATTCAGATGCAGCCCGATCCGTTGCTTTATGAGCGAATGTTTGCAGAGATTGGTAACTATGTTTATCGTCGAACCGAATTGTTTTCGAGTTGGCGATCGGTAGCGATTTATCCAAGCCGTGCGACTGAGCAATCCACGACTAAAGTTCCATCCGAATTATTTGCTAGTGGTCGTATTATTCCGATTTATTTGGATGAATTGGGTGAAATTGAGCAATTGCCGATCGGATTGGGGTTGATGGTTTTGACGACGTTAGAGGACGATCGTGCTATTTCTGAGGCAAAGGAAATGTTAAATCGTTCTTCTCGATCGGTCAATGTAAATGCCATAATAGAGATGGTTTCGACGATCATGGTTTATAAATTCACTGAGTTAAGCCGCGAGGAGATTGATGCGATGTTAGGGTTTAAAATCGATGAACTAAAGCAGACAAGGGTGTATCGAGAAGCTCGCGAAGAAGGTCGTGAAGAAGGTCGTGAAGAAGAGCGACGAGAGATTGTGTTTATGTTGCTGAATCATAAATTTGGAGAGTTATCACCTGATAATCAAGCCCAGATTCAATCGTTAGATTTCGATCGACTGCAAGCCCTTAGTCAAGCCGTACTTGGGTTTACCGATATTAAAGATTTGGAGCATTGGTTTTAGCTCACATGACTGTCAACTGGTTTGAAGACTTAACTGGATTCCGAGAAACCTCGTCCCATCAAGTTCGCGAAAATTTGTTGTTGGAAGGCGATCGACTAACATCACGCATTAATGGAACAAGTTTTACCTGTGGGAAAATGGAAACACCCTCATTAGGGGAGTTGCGAGACCGGGTTCAGTCTGGTGAATTCAAAAAAGGAAAACTGACTGTTCGTGAAGTCGTGGGCGATGTCAAAGACTTTCATGCTGAATTGTCTAATGCTGGAGCTTTGTTTCAAGTTGCGTCGCAGTTTAATTTATTGGAAATGGTTTCCCAAAAAATCACCCCAGAGGCAGGGGTTGGGATTTATGAAAACGATCGTACTCAAGGTCCAGCTTGTGCTGTTGCGGCAGGTGCTGGAACCATTTATCGAAACTACTATGCGCTCTGTAATGGTCAGATTGGACAATCTGCGGATAACCAAATCGATTGCTTGGCGGATATTGGAAAAAGTTTAGACAATACCCAGAATCGGCTCTGGAAAATGCAGAATGGTTATGCATTAGCTACCAAAACTGGCTTGCTCGAAATTCAAACTCGACTACGATCGATGAATGAAAGCAATCGCGATTATCTACGCCAACAGTTACGCATTGGTGTGCAATGGAATACTCAGGTGACGATCGCCCAGAGTGCCCATCTTGTAACTCAAACCTATTGCTCTGCCTTGCCCGTGGGTTATTCTCCCCATGATATGAATCTCTGGGAAGAGTTTGCTCGTCTGACTTTGGAGGCATCTTACGAGGCGACCATTTGTAGTGCGATCGTAAATGCTCAGTTAACAGGGAATAATCGAGTTTTTTTAACCTTGTTGGGTGGCGGTGTTTTTGGAAATTCGATCGATTGGATTTTGGATGCAATGCAACGATCGTTTCAACGCTATGAACACTATGATTTAGATATTGCGATCGTAAGTTATGGTCAATCCAATCATCGGCTTCAGCAATTTTTGATGAATTGATCGTGCCTATTCAATTAACTTGATGTATCTGCGCCTAAAAACTGCGCCTAAAATTTTGCAAAAAAAACCTCTGATTCATTAGGCATAAATCAGAGGTTGAAATCAGGGTGCATCTACCGTTTAGTACTTCTAAGCAACCTTGGCTTAATCAGGGAGAAAATTATAGGAATTTGATGAAGTTTAAGTCTAGGTTTATGAACTTTTCCTAAAGCCGATCGGAATTGAATTTCTATCGACTAGTTGTCACATTTACAGCTATAAGGGAGAGGACAGCGATTTTAAGGGCACTAAGTCGGCCATCCTAGGGGAATCTGTGACGCAAGAATTTCTACTTTCGGTAACTCCCGTTGAAGGAAACAAATATCTCATTCGGACTGAGCATGAGCGCATGTCGGCTGGAGTGCCCGTGGCCCAAGAAATCGTCACCTGGCAAGTGGAGAACTGGATTGAGCAGGCGGCAACGTTAATGGACGACCCGCTTTTGGGACTTCTTCGTAGCGGAACTTCCCCATCGGTGACTCCCGGCAACTCCTCCAGCCCTTCAAACTTGGTGTTGCTCGGCCAACAGCTTTATCATGCGCTCTTTCAAGGCACCATTCGAGATAGCTGGCTCGCCGCCCAAGGCATTGCCCAAAACCAACAAGACATCTTGCGTCTACGGTTGGGGCTGATGGACAATAGGCTGGCCCGGTTGCCTTGGGAAGTGATGAATGGCGGCGATCGGCCCTTATCTACTGGAACAGACGTAGTGTTTTCGCGCTACCAAGTCGGCGGCCTGCCAACCTATGTGGACAGTGGCAGTAGCGGCCCCTTAAGGATTTTGATGGTGTTATCTGCCCCGACCGACCAAGATCAGCTTCAGTTGCACGAGGAGGCGAATCATCTTCGGGAAGAATTAGCTCACGATCGCGCTAGTCATCAAGGCCCAGAAATCGAGCTAAAAATTTTAGAGCAACCGGGACGCGAGCAGCTTACTCAAGACCTTGAACAGGGGAATTACGATATTTTTCATTACGCAGGTCATAGCGGTTGGGGCGTGGCAGGTGGCGATCTGTATCTGGTTAATAGTCGAACTGGATTGACAGAAGCCCTGAGCGGCGAAGATCTGGCGGGTCTGCTGGTTAACAATGGCATTCGGATGGCGGTGTTGAATTCTTGTCGCGGTGTCCATGGGGCAACGGCAACAGGGGAATCGATCGGAAACTTAGCCGATGCGCTGTTGCGACGTGGAGTTCCAGCAATTTTGGCCATGGCAGAGCGAATTCCCGATGATGTGGCCCTGAGTCTGAGTCGGTTGTTTTATCGAAATCTCAAACAGGGCTATCCGATCGATCTCAGCCTGAATCGATCGCGTCAGGGCTTGATCTCATCCTATGGTTCTCAGCAGCTTTATTGGGCCTTGCCGATTTTATATTTGCATCCTGAATTCGATGGCTATTTGCATAACGTTAGGACAGGTGCGATCAACCCAATTGATATGATGGATTTTCCAATGGGGATAGATGTTGAAAGTTTGCCGATGGACGATTTTGAAGGGATGGTGGATCTGTCTTTAGATGAGGATTATGCTAGCGATCGATCGACTATTGCGGACTTAATGCAAGGACTGAATCCTACGCCCGCAGATATGTTTCCAGCTTTGCTTCCATTGCCGCAGTCTCCAGTCGACGATCTATTAATTTTGGGTAAAACCCTTCAGAATAGTGGCGATCTCACGGGAGCGATCGATGCCTATGGTCAGGCGTTAAAATTAGATGGTCAAAATGCTGTTATTTATGATTGTCTTGGCACCGCGCTTCAACAATATGGCAATCTTCCCGAAGCCCTTTCCGCCTATCGCATGGCCGTCCAACTCGCCCCAACCCTAGACAGTGCCCAAGCGAATTTGAATGCAATCCGTCAGGGCGATCGGAGCCGGGTTTCTAGTATGGCATCGCCGGGACAAGCTGCCGTTTTTGGAGATTCTAAGACTCTTAAGGGCAGTAAACGTTTTGATAGTAAACAGAGTGATGTTGCGCCATTTTGGAAGAAATCGGCCTCTATTGCGATCGTTTCTCTAGCGGCGATTGGGCTTGGATTTGGCGTGATCAAATTAGGCGAGAAATCTAACAGTGAGACCAAGGATCCGATCGTTACCGCTTCTAATGATTCAAACAACTCAAATACTAGTAATTCAAACACCAGTCTTCTAGTCGCCACCGCAACTCAAGAATTCAATAGGCAAAATCCACGCCGTGGCCAAGAAGCCGTAGAAGCGTTATTGAATCAAAATGCACTTGTTGCGGCAGAAACGGCACTGAATGCAGCTACTCCCGACCAAATTAATATTCACGGCATTAGCTATTTGCGAGGTCGTTTATCGTGGCAATTTGCGGCCCAAGGAAATACCCTTCACAGTCCCCAAGATGCCCGTCGTTATTGGGCGATCGCCGCTCAAAAAGAACCCAATAATTCAGCCTATCAAAATGTGTTGGGCTGGTCTTACTATATGGAAAAAAATTATGATTTATCTACAAGTGCCTGGACTCAAGTTTTAACGCTGACTGAATCGGACAAAAATAGTAAAGACCGGATAATGGCGACTATTGGCTTGGCATTGAATTATATGCAAATGGCTAAGAAAGATCCTAAAAAAGCCCAGAGCTTTACATCTGAAGCAATCAAATTGCGCGATCGTGCGTTCAAAGCAAGACCCGATGACTTTACAGAAAAATCAATTAGCAAGAATTGGTTATGGACCGAAAAGATGATTGGAGATTTAAAAGAATTGCGATCGTTATAATTTCGCCCACCCGCATATGATTCAAACCATTAGCATTAAACCTAATTTAGGGATTCACGACTAGTAGGATCATCCATGAGTGCAAGAAAATTAGGAAAATTTCAACTCCGATCG
Source organism: Synechococcales cyanobacterium GL140_1_metabat_312 (assembly GCA_025351345.1). GTDB lineage: Bacteria > Cyanobacteriota > Cyanobacteriia > Leptolyngbyales > Leptolyngbyaceae > JAAFJU01. Next base: position 13,459 of record JANXWB010000026.1, on the reverse strand, counting down.
CTCCCTCTTTTCCTGTTTGCTCTATGGTTCATGAATTTTGGACTGCCTACCCTAATGCGAGAAGTGCCCCTCTGGCTCAACCCACCCAGCACTGAAATCACCAAACTCACGATCGCCACCGCTATGACCCCAGAAGCCACCCAGCTTTTCTATCGGCAAACCCCCGTCATAGAACCTAAACCTGTCTTTGCCCAAAGCTGTAGCAACGTTAATCACGCCACAGACGAACTTGTTGCCCTCGGATGTTTTCGCAGCAGTACTCAATCTGGACTCATCATTTCTGGCAAAATCTACATTCAATCTGTTACCGATGCGCGCTTTGATGGAATCATGGAAGTGACCGCCGCCCACGAGATGCTCCATGCGGTCTATGTTCGCCTTAGTAAATCCGAACAAAGAGATCTAGGCGATCGTTTAGAACAGGCTGCCTTGCGGGTTAAAGATCCTCGTCTTGCTGAAGTTTTAAAACGCTACAAAGATACCGATCGTGAACTCTACCGTAACGAACTGCATTCTCACCTAGGTACAGAACTGGACAACCTCGGCAATGAAGTTCTTGAAAAACACTATAATCGTTACTTTACCGATCGTAAAAAAGTCGTTGCCCTAGCCAAAAAATCCCAAACCGCATTCCGCCAATTAGATGACAAAGCCCAAGCCCTAAAAATAGAACTCGATACTCTAGAAGCGAATCTAAAAGCGGATAAACAAAGCATTAAAAAAGCAGATCAAGCCCTACTCGCCAACCAACAAAATCTAGATTCTCTCAAATCTTCATTAATGATGCTCAAAGATCAGGCTGACGATTCATCCAGTGAAAATTTCACGAGTCTTGCCCAGCGATTTGAAAGCACAAAATCAAACTACAACGCTCAAGTCCAAGACTACAATGCCCAAGTTCAAACCCACCAAGACCAAGTAGATATATTCAATCAAAAAGTAGATGAATACAAACAAAAAGTTATAACTTACAATACTATCGGTAAAGAAGAACGATCGCTCCTCAGCGAACTCAGTGCCACTCCAAACAAAATCAAACCTACACCTTAACTCTAACCAGAGTCCCAACAAACTCTTAACAATATAAATGCTGACCCATTTAGTACAGAGTGAAATTGTCAACACAACACGCCATTAAAATGGTTAAACCAATCGGTCATCGCCGCAGAGGTTAACGGCTTAGAATACAAAAAACCCTGTCCCACATGACAACCCACCTTCTTCAGAAAATCTAATTGTTCCTGATTTTCAATTCCTTCCGCCACAACCTTGAGTTCTAAACCCCGCGCCATCGAAATAATACTGCTAGAAATCAACATCGCATTCCGATCGCGATTAATTTGTCTGACAAATGATTGATCAATCTTCAACTCATCGATCGGCAACTGCCCCAAATAGCTCAATGACGAATATCCTGTGCCAAAATCATCAATAGCCAGCTTCACGCCCAAAGCTTTTAACTGCAACAGCTTTTGTACCGTCGCCTCCAAATTCTCCATCACACAACTTTCCGTCAACTCCAACACTAAAAGCTCCGGATCCAAGCCAGTCTCTTCCAACACACTCTTAACTAGATTCACCAATTTTGGACACTGAAATTGCCGCATCGATAAATTAATCGACATCGTAATCGGAACGGTCAGATGCTTAGACCAGGCCATCAACTGCTCACACCCCGATCGCAGCGCCCATTCCCCCAACGGCACAATCAATCCCGACTCCTCCGCCACTCCGATAAATGATTCTGGTGACACCACCCCGCGTTTTGGATCATTCCACCGGGCCAACGCCTCAACCCCAGTCAATGCACCTGTCGCCAAATTAATCTGCGGCTGATAATACAATTCTAACTGCGATCGTTCAATTGCGATTGCCAAATCTGTCGTCATCAAATGCCGTTCCGTTTCCAAATTCGCGATCGCCGGATTATAGAACCGATATCCCGTCGCCCTCTCAGCGCAACACCAAGTCATCGCCACACTAGATTGGAGAATCAATATATCGGTATTCAAGTCATGTTGCGGATACACCGAAATTCCCACATGACACTGAAGCCGTAAAGTCTCCTCGAACAGCGGATACGGCACGTTCAAAATGCTCAACAACCTCTGAGTAAACTCACTAATCTCGGCTGGGCTGCCCGCATTCTCCAACACCACCCCAAAGACATCCTCCGACAACCGCCCCACAAATCCTGGACTAGCCGCAATTATCAATCGCCCCGCCAGCAACCTCAAAAATCGATCGCCCGCCGCCTGTCCAAACGTCAAACAAACATTGCGATAGCTAGTTACCTTAATGGATAGCGTCGCCACAGGAGAGATGTTGATGCCATCATCTGCACGATTACACAATGTCCTCAAATGCTCTCGAAACGACGATCGGTTCGGTAAATCCGTCATCGTATCCCAATGAGCAATCTGAGCGATCTGTACCTTGAAGTCCCGAACTTGCTCCAAATAGCTCCGATTCATCATCTTGTGCTTCCGAATCGTGGACTCGATCGCGGCAACTAAGTCTTGACTCCGACAAGGTTTCACCAAATAATCATCGGCCCCCAGATTCATCCCGTGACGGACCTCATCATGGCTCGCCCGCGCCGTCAAAAAAATAAACGGAATTGTCGCCAACTCCGGATCCTGCCGAATTTTCGCCAAAACACCATAGCCATCTATATGAGGTATCTGCACATCACACAAAATCAAATCGGGACGACGAAGACGTGCCAACGCCAGCCCGGATGAACCATCTTCAGCATCCAGCGTCTGGAATTGATTGAAATTGAGGGTCTCGACTATATGTTGGCGAATCGAAAAATCATCTTCAATAACCAAAATTGTCTTTTGCGGTAGTTGCATAGCCTGATTAGAATCCAAATCATAAACTCGGTCAAAAATTTTATGGACAGAGTTACTCGGACTGCCCGTAATTATACTCATTTCCCGAAACGTATCTAGAGCTAAATCACTCGCTAGAGAACAGTTTCACCCTGAAGAGGTCAGACCTCTCTGGTAAAGAATCCACGAATGCGGTACAATCGACCTCTTGTAAACCCTTGAAACGTCCAAGTTAATCCTGGAAAGTTAGTTCTCTTCATTAGAGCACTCAGCGCTTTGCCAGGATGAAGGTGTAAGTTGTGGAATGACACTATTGCGATGTGAGCAAGTTTTGCCCGATCGTTTTCGTCAAGTTTCACAGGCGCATCTAACAGGAGGCGAATTTTGCCAAAAAATAACTAGGAACTCGCTAGCATGTTCAGTCAGAATACGAAGCCCAAAGTCGATGTCGGTTTTACCCACGAAGATTTCGCGGCACTATTGGATAAATATGACTACCACTTCAGTCCTGGAGATGTTGTCGCCGGAACAGTATTCAGCCTTGAACCACGGGGCGCTCTGATTGACATCGGAGCTAAGACTGCCGCCTACATCCCTATCCAAGAAATGTCCATCAATCGCATTGACGCACCTGAAGAAGTGTTGCAATCGAATGAAACCCGTGAATTCTTCATCTTGGCTGATGAAAATGAAGACGGACAACTTACGCTTTCCATTCGCCGCATCGAATATATGCGTGCCTGGGAACGGGTTCGTCAACTTCAAGCGGAAGACGCAACCGTTCGGTCATTGGTCTTCGCTACCAACCGAGGCGGCGCACTAGTTCGCATCGAAGGATTGCGTGGATTTATCCCTGGTTCTCACATCAGCACTCGCAAACCAAAAGAAGAGTTGGTTGGCGAAGAGTTGCCTCTCAAGTTCTTGGAAGTGGACGAAGAGCGGAACCGTTTGGTCCTCAGCCATCGCCGTGCACTAGTCGAACGTAAGATGAACCGTCTGGAAGTTGGCGAAGTCGTCATCGGAACTGTTCGCGGCATCAAGCCTTACGGTGCATTTATCGACATCGGCGGAGTCAGTGGACTGTTGCACATTTCTGAAATTTCCCACGATCACATTGACATGCCTCACAGTGTGTTTAACGTGAACGACGAAGTCAAGGTGATGATTATTGATCTAGACGCAGAACGTGGTCGGATTTCGCTTTCCACCAAACAACTTGAACCAGAACCGGGTGACATGGTGAAGAACCGTCAAGCCGTCTTTGATCAAGCTGAAGAAATGGCTGCTAAGTACCGCGAGAAGCTGAAAGAGCAAGGTACGCCTGTAGCATCCATGGAAATCACAACGGAAGAAGTGGTTGAAGCTTAGTTTGACCGATCGGTTCGACTTTGGAGTTGTAGATTTTGAATTGACTTAATCTAGATTTATTGTAAGTAGCCTTAGAGATGGTTTCTAGGCTACTTTTTTGTGACAGAATATTTGTGTGATTCAATAAATCTTGTAATACTATTCAACTGATTTTTATATTTTTACAGTATCTCCCCGTTTAAGCCCACTACACTAATAACAGCACCTAAACTACTGTTCCATAATTGACAAATTGATTATGTTAACCCCCAATCAAACGTCCAAGTTCCAAATGTTCATAACCCGCAGCGGATTCCATCCAATCATCACCTATATTTGTGGTTGGCTAGTGGTCATAATGCTCCTTCACATCCCCAGTGCTCAGGCCATTCCGCTAAATGGATCACAGCTTTTTGAAGCTCAATGTGCAGGCTGTCATGCGGGCGGTGGAAATATTGTTAGACGCGGCAAAAATCTTAAGCTTAAAGCCCTTCAGAAAAATAAAGTAGATACTCAAGAGGCGATCGTTAACCTGATTACGGTGGGTAAAGGAAACATGTCTGCCTATGCCGATCGGCTCACTCCTGAAGAAATCCAAACCGTATCGGCTTATGTTCTTGCTCAAGCCGCCCAGAATTGGAAATCAGAGTAGCCCTCTGGGAAAGAATAGAACTCGGCGATTTAATCGTCAATATTTAAATTTGAATTCCTAAGATTGCCCCGTATGATCCTAGATAGTTTTCCTTTTCTTCTCTATGAATCCTGAATCAATCGACATCTCTTCCCAATCGCCCCCTGAACCGAAACAAGTGGTGCAATGGCTCAACGAGGTCAAATCTCTTCAACAACAAGTCCAAGACCTAATGCTCGAACTTGACGCTGCCCAAAAAAGTGCAGACTCGTGGCGATCGCGTTATGAGACAGAAGGCCAACAACGACGCAACGATATCGCTACCCGCCAAGACCAAATCAATAAGCTTCAAACTGAAATAGCCGATCTTCGCACCCAACCTGAATTCTCAACCACCCTAAGCAATGATGCGATCGCCCTTCAAATCAACGGGATTACCAGCATGACTGCGCTCCAAGGCAAACTCTTTGAAGTTTGGACGGATAGAGATAACGTCCTAGCTGCACTTAAAAAAGAGCAACTGGCCCATGAAAAAACCAGAAAAGATTTCACCATGGCCTTAGCGGATGCAATGGATGTTCTCACGCCCAAAAATTAGTAATAAACTTAGCTCAGTCCAGAAAATGAAGATTGAGCTAGCCCGAACCGAACACATTAAGTAATAACGATTCCATTAAGTAATAACGATTCTATTTTTAAGTCAAACTCTTTAAGCGAACCCCATCACCTTAGCGACTGCCATAAGCTCAGGATCAACGCCTTGATGGAACTGATTCTCACTGTGCTTAATTGCCGAATCCGGATCCTTCAACCCATTCCCGGTCAACACACAAACCACCGTCGCCCCGGTTGGGACTTGATCCTTCACCTTCAGAAGCCCCGCCACTGATGCCGCACTGGCTGGCTCACAGAAAATGCCTTCATTTCCCCCAAGCTTCCGGTATGCCGCAATAATTTCCTCATCCGTCACCGCATTAAACTGACCCCCACTCGCCCCCTGTACATCCAGTGCTTTCTGCCAATTTGCCGGATTACCAATCCGAATTGCCGTCGCTAAAGTTTCAGGATTTTTAACTCGCTCTCCCGAAACTAAAGGTGCTGCTCCTGAAGCCTGAAACCCCATCATCTTCGGTAACTTAGTGCAGCGCTTCTCTGCATAATATTCATTAAATCCCATCCAGTAGGCACTGATATTTCCTGCATTTCCCACCGGAATACATAGCCAATCAGGAGCTTCCCCCAACACATCAACGACCTCAAATGCCGCTGTTTTTTGGCCCTGAAGACGATAAGGATTAACAGAATTTACTAGCGTAATCGGGTAGTTGTCCGACATTTCGCGAACAATTTCTAAGGCCCGATCGAAATTCCCCTTAATCGCTAAAATCTCAGCCCCATAAAGCAATGCCTGAGCCAGTTTCCCCAGCGCAACATAGCCATCCGGGATCAGAACAAACGCCCGCATCCCACCCCGACAGGCATAGGCTGCTGCTGCTGCTGAAGTATTTCCTGTACTTGCACAAATAATGGCCTCAGCGCCAGCCTCCTTGGCCTTTGTAACCGCCATCGTCATTCCCCGGTCTTTGAAGCTACCCGTTGGATTGAGACCGTCATACTTGATATAGACCTGAACCCCACGACCAATCTCCGCCGCGATCGAAGGCACTGGAATCAGTGGTGTATTTCCTTCGCACAAGGATATAATGGGCGTTGAATCCGTCACTGGGAGGTAGGGACGATAAGCATCAATCAATCCATTCCATCGTTTCGCGACGGGTAGACGGCGGTTGATGGCATCGTTGGTAGCAGAGAGGCTAGTGGTCACAGTCGATAGGGGATTTTTCTGAAGGTCAATTGCCATACATTTTACCCTGCTCCGGCCCTCTTGGGATGAATCAGCCGGAGGAAGATGCTACATAATCCATGTTATGTGGGGAATCTAGTCCTCTGGAACTTCCGTACAATAGGCCGAGTCATCTCACCTGAACAATATCTACTTGAGAATTATGTTTTAACTTTTCAATGGAAAGTTGTAGGATTGCCCTCATATGGTTTGTTTGCCTCCAATCTAATTCAACTCTCTATCTTCTTCAGGATGGTTGGAAAAGGACAGATTTTAGCCTTGTCTTGGAAAACACCTGTCCCCTGGCAATTGATGTTTCAAGCGGTCTAAAGCCTGAAAATGTAAATGAACGATAAGAAAAACAAAAAACAGTTAAAATAATTTGGCGTGAAAATAAACATGAGTAATCAAATGATGCCGTCTGCCCAATTAGACCCCGTTCATGCTCAAGTGGTTGAGCGCATGAAGGTGCTGTATCACGCGGATCATCAGGAGCGTTTTCTGTCGATACAGGCCGAAACAGAAATGCTTCTCCATCAGCTTCGTGCTCGGAAAGCTGCCCGGTTAGAGACTCCTGTCCTAGAGGTCTACTCTAAATCTTAAACTGATCTCAGTTTTTTATTCGGTTCGATTGCTACGAGTCGTCATTGATTGACCATCAAGATTCGTAGCGTTTACCCGATCTATGCGGAAGGTGAACGGTACGATCGTGAGCTTAGGATTTTTTTCATTATTTCTGTCATCGCTTCTACATCATCAGCTCCGTGAATAACGCTACTATTGAAAATGGTATTCATAAAATATTTTTCGGGTTGCAAAGATAGCTATGACCAATTTTTCCAATCAAAATGGTGAATTTTCTGAGAAAGCATCTTGGGAAGGGTTGAAAAAAGTCGTTTCTGAAAGTTCTGGGTTCAAGAGCTGGAAGCTGGAACGATCTGAAGTAGAAGCACTTAAAGGTTTAAATTTAGACAAACTAGTCCATGCCTATCTGCGAGAAACCCTCGAAACTCTTGCGTATTAGGGAATTTGATCAACAAGCTTTTGATCAAAGATTTGCCTATTAATTTCCTATGAATAAGCTCGCCCCTGCTCAAATCTTGGGGTCGGGTACTGGTTCTAGTAGAATATTGGTCCTCCATGTCTCTAATTCAATCAGTTGCGTTATATTTCTCAGGCAAGTCTGCATTAAGAGAGAGCTGTATGAATATTCAGGGTAAGCCCATTATTGGAACTTTTAGTGTAGCAACGGCTTTACTCGTTGTTGGCATGACTGGAACCGCGATCGCAACGCCAGTCATGATTCCTGTCACCCGATCGACGATCCAAGTTGCCCAAGCCAGCACCATGGTGCTATATGTCAATGGCACATTAGGCCAAGATTCTCCGACAGCGGGTAAAGCAGAAGCATCACCCTTAAAGACCATTGCCTATGCGTTACAGCAAGCGCAACCTGGCACCACGATTCAAGTGTCACCAGGCAACTACAGCGAGACGTCTGGCGAAATTTTCCCCCTGATTCTGAAACCTGGCATTACTCTGCGCGGCGACGAAGCGACCAAAGGCCAAACCACAACTATCAGTGGCGGTGGTCAGGTCAATACAGTTTCCTTGGCTCGCCAGAATGTCACGATTTTTGCCATGCAGGACAGCGCAATTCGGGGGCTGAGCATTACAAATCCTCTATCTCGTGGTACTGGAATTTGGGTCGAATCTACTAATCCCACGATCGCCAATAATACCTTCGCCAACAGTCAACGTGAAGGCATCTTCATGACGGGTACGGCAATTCCTCTGGTTGAAGGCAACTTGTTTTTTAAAAATGCAGGCAATGGGATCTCAGTGGCTCGAACTGCTGCTGGAGTGATCCGTAATAATGTTATGCAAGAGACTGGATTCGGCATTGCGATCGGTGGGACTGCTACAACTCTAATTGACAGTAACCAAATCATCTCAAATACGGATGGTCTTTATATTAATGAGCGCGCCCAACCCGTTCTGCGGGGCAACACCATAAAAAACAACAAACGCGATGGCATCGTCATTACGATGGATGCTAAGCCGGACATTGGTATTGCCAGCCAAACTGGTAACAATCTGATTAAAGATAATGGCGCACTAGCTGTTAATAATTCTGGCAGTCAATCGATTTCTGCGGTGGGTAATGACCTTGACATCAAAAAAATCTACGGCGATGTCACCGTAGTAACCAAAAATATCCCTGATACGGGCGGCGGTATTTCCTCATCGTTTAAAGACGTAAAAGGCCATTGGGCTGAAGCCTACATTGCTCAGCTTGCAACTAGAGGGGTTATTACTGGATTCCCGGATGGGACTTTCAAGCCAGAAGCTCCCGTTACCCGCGCTCAGTTTGCCACGATCGTCAACAAAGCTTTTGCCCCCGTCGCTAAACGTGACGCGATCGTATTTGGTGACGTGGCTCGAACTTTCTGGGGATTTGACCAAATCACGGCTGCATCTCGCGGAGGCTTTATGTCTGGCTACCCTGGTAATCTGTTCAAACCCGAGCAAAGTATCCCTCGTGTGCAGGTGTTGGTTGCGCTGGCCAATGGTCTACAGTTTGGCGAAGGGACTGTTTCGATTTTGGCAATGTATAAAGACGGATCCGCGATTCCTGCATATGCAGCGGGATTTGTTGCGGCAGCCACCCAACGACGAATTGTGGTCAACTATCCAGCGCTGACTCAGCTCAACCCTAATCGTGAAGCGACCCGAGCCGAAGTGGCTGCAACTGTTTATCAAGCGTTGGTTAATGCTGGAAAAGCGAATCCGATTCCCTCTAACTTCATCGTGACACCGTAAGAAAGTGATTTAAACGTCGAAGGTTGTGACCATTGAGACCCGATCTCGCTAATCGCTTTAGTAAGAGGAACTAGAATTCAACTCATAGTTCCTTTTACTAAGCTGGCTTTAGGGAGATCGGGGCTTTTGATACCAAGATGTTTATCTAAGTTCCCGTGGTTAAATTGAAGGGTATTCGTGTAATTCGTAGTTTGTAGTTTTTGGTTTTTGATGTTCAATTTCATTGTCTCGATCGCAGCCCAAGTATCCGTTCGTTTTCTGTTCGTTTTTGTTATGTTTCTGGGTCTGATGGTACTTCCGGCTGAAGCTGCGAGTTTGACCGATCGGTTGAATGCTTATCCTGATTGGCATAGCAAACCTGAGCTTAATCCAAACTTTGAAGAGGTGGCTTATCCCGCGTGGATGTCGGGAACTTGGACTTGCGAGAGTACGCTGATTGATATGGTGGCTCCGATTCCAAACGTGAAAACACCGGGATTTGAAGGAAATCGAAAATATTTGAATGACCCCATACGGTTTGATGTGCGATTTGGGGCGACGAAAACCAAGGCGACGCGGAAATTTGGTATGCCGACCATCATAAATTTCTCATCCTCGGCCCAAGAAAAAGTAGTGGTCGATCGAGTCTTTAATGCCTTAAGTATTGGCCGCGCCTATCTCGGTGATGGTGTAATTGAGTCGGTTAAAATTAATCCTAATTTACCAAATGAACAACTTACGACTTTAAAAGATGGATTGCAATTGTTGTCAGTCACGACTGGACACCAAAGTGAACGGCCTGATTCAAATTCATTTGTCACTAGTGAATTTTTCCAACAGATCTTTCGCTCCTCAGACCAACCCTTTCTAAATCAAGTTGAAACAACAACTAAATACAGTTATCTGGCTGCATCAGAGATAAAATTAGCAAATTCAAACGCTAGTTCAACTGCCAATGCCAATGCCAATTCAACTACAAAGGTTGATTCTGTAGAGGCCGATCGTAACGAAATACCTACGATCGTTGCGGATCAATACACCGCTATTTACCTTTCGCCACAAGACCAAAATTACTTTAATGCGATCGGTACACCCGTTGCGCTGTACCGCTATCAGCTAAAACTGACTCCTGCCACAACATGAATCTAGTTGAATTAGATTAAATAAATCAGTATATTTATGCATCATCGCGTAAACAATAATGTCATTGATGATGAGAATAGAGATTGAGTTGCTAATCTTGAGGGAATTCAGGATTTCAGAGTTTTGGACAGCATAACAGTTGTAAATACATAGATTGTAAATATGTAGGTTGTAAATACATGGTTCATTAACGTGTGTTTGCTAATATGTTTGCCAATCTGAATTTCAAGAATAAAAGCTACGAGTCTTCCCTTGATAATTTAAGCGGCCTTTCAGACCATGAATTACTCTTTTAAGATGAACCACTACTGCGAACAATGGATTGCCGATTGGTGCGAAGAGAATGGCTGGACGGATTATTTTCAACAACAGTCATCCTATTGGGCCTTTCCACCGCAAGCTGTTATGCCGACTCCCATTCCAATTCAGGTCTTGAGAACCATTAAGGTTCAAGAAGGATTGAGTTTGGACGAAAAACAATGGTGTGTCTTAGCGATCGTCACTTTAGTATCAGGGTTGGCCCTTAGCCTCATGACGGCTGAACCGATCGCTGGGATGTTAGGATTTGCGGGCTGTGCCGCGATCGTAGGCCGTTTAGATGATGATGCATTGCCAGAATAAACCCGATACGCTTAAAACTGAAATCCGAGAATCAATAGCACTGGCGATTCCCCTGGCCGCCTCCCAACTCGCTCAGTCTGCGACGGGATTTGTTGATACGGTGATGATGGGTTGGATGGGACCGAGTACCTTGGCGGCGGGTGGATTGGCTGCTGCTTTGTTCATGGCCCTGTGGGTGAGTGGTCTTGGGCTGACAAATGGTGTGACGGCGCTAGCGGCTGAAGCTTATGGTCGTCAAGACATCGATCGGATTCAAAAAATTACGGCCCAAGGGATTCTCCTAGCTTTCTTAATTTCACTACCTGCGATGGTGCTGCTTACCCAAGCGGGCACGTTAATGCAACTCAGTGGACAACCTGTGGAGGTCGCTCGTGATGCCCAAACCTATTTAGGATTCATCGCCCTAGGATATTTTCCAGCGATCGCGTTTGTCATGTTGCGGGGTGTGGTGTCGTCAATGAATGCGCCCCGAATTACGATGGTGATTGCGATCGTGGGGCTGGCATTGAATGCGGGGGGAAATTATATTCTCGGTTTTGGGAAATTCGGCTTTCCGGTAATGGGGTTGTCAGGATTAGCGGTTGCGACGGCTATAACCCATTGGTTTATGTTTATTTCTATCCTACTTTATATGTGCTTTAGCCCCAAACTGCGAGGCTTTCGATTGCTTTCACAATTTCCACAGATTGATAGATTGATGCTTTGGCAATTGTTCAAACTTGGACTTCCCATTGGGATTGCATTTACAGCGGAAGTGGGATTGTTTAGTGTAACAACCGTGTTAATGGGGCGATTTGGCGTTTCAGTATTAGCTGCCCATCAGATTGTATTTCAAACGATCGCTATGATTTTTATGCTTCCATTGGGCGTATCCTATGCGACGACTATTCGAGTGGGGCAATGGTTGGGGAAAAATAATATTCCTGCCGTTCGTCGATCGGCCTTTGTGGGGATGGCGATCGGCGGCGGAATTATGGCGATTTCGGCTCTCTCGCTCATTGTGTTTCCGAAGGTTGTCATAGGGTTGTATGTAGATCTGTCTGTTCCCGCTAATCAAGCACTGGTGCCGATCGCGACGGGAATGTTAACGGTGGCAGCAGTCGCTCAAATTCTGGATGGTGTACAAACTACTGTGGCTGGCGCCCTGCGAGGATTGCAGGATACAACGGTGCCGATGGTGCTGAGTTTTGTGGCCTTTTGGATGGTGGGACTTTTATCAGGATATTGGCTGGGATTTGGGTTGGGCTGGGGTGGAATAGGGCTATGGATAGGACAATCGATCGGAATTACCACGGCATCGATTTTATTTGTTGGGCGCTTTCTATGGTTGCTTAAGAAACAATGAGTCTAACAATGAGTCTGGAATTGAGAATCTAGAACGGGGACTGTAGAATATGTGAATTGAAGCTGCGAGAATGATGGATTAAGACGATTATGGGTGGGAATGATTTGCTGAATTCTGATTTTGTAAGCGATGATTTTGTTGGGCCAAAGTCGCCTTGGTGGGTGCAGTTAGGGCAGTTGATTGCGAATCCGATCGGGTTTTTGACGGATTGTGGGGCGCGGTATGGCGATCGGTTTACATTACGAATATTAGGGCCAAAGTCGCCGCCGTTAGTCTTTTTGAGTAATCCTGATGAGATTGGGGCAGTGTTTGGGCCATTGGCAAGCTCCTTGGAATTTGGCAAGGTGACGCAGGTGTTTTTGCCATTGGTCGGGAGTCAGTCGTTGATTATGCAGCAGGGCGATCGGCATCAGCGACAACGACAATTGTTAATGCCTGCATTCCATCGGGAAAGTTTACTGCGCCAAGGTGAATTGATTTGTAGTTTGACCCGAGATCAAATGGTGAATTGGAAACCGGGCGACCAAATCAACATTCGTCAGGAAATGTCTCAAATTTCATTGCGAGTGATTTTAGAAGTTGTGTTTGGATTAGCGCCGGGAGTTCGCTATGAAGCACTCCGATCGCGCCTCGAAAAATTATTAGCTCAAATTACTGACCCATTGTATTCAGTTCAATTTTTTCTACCGCCTTTACAACAAAACTTAGGGGCTTGGAGTCCTTGGGGACGCTATCAGTTACAGATGGCGGAGATTGATCAATTGATCTATGCAGAAATCAATGATAGACGATCGGAATTAGACAGCCTGGAATCTAGTCTAGAAGAGCGGACTGATATTCTATCCATGCTAATGCTAGCGAAAGATAGTGATGGCAATGCAATGCCCGAT
>JANXWB010000086.1 GCA_025351345.1 Synechococcales cyanobacterium GL140_1_metabat_312 | reverse complement strand
TTCAATTTGGAGATCGTCTTTGTCCTCTACTCTGCTATAGTGGTTTCCATCGGGCGGTTAACTCAGTGGTAGAGTGTCTGCTTTACACGCAGAAGGTCGCTAGTTCGAATCTTGCACCGCCCATATTTCTAATCGAACGTTCTTATCTCAATCCTTTCGTTCGTCCCGATCGCAAACGATAGTTTCCCCGGTTTCCAAGAGATCGTATTGATTCGACTTCCTTCTGAAACAACAATATTGCCATCCCAACCTTCTCCATTCCAATTCCAGATCACAACCCCATCCCCACTCACCGTCGCCAACATTGGGCATCCCGTAACAGGATTGATCACCGACGACCAAGCCACTAATGATATCTTCTCGGGAAAACCGCTCATTCGCCAAGGATCTTCACTGCCGAATTCTGAAGCCACCAGCACCGTCCGATCGAAACACCCCGCCGTAAAAAAACGATCCTCTGGTGCCCAAGCGATCGTCCCGCAAGCCGCACTCAGATCCCAGATCATCGGGCTAGCAGTCCAATGTTGTATATCCCAGCATTTCACCATCCGATTTCCAGACGCCATCAGCCGATCGCCCTTAGTATTCCAAGCTAACGCTAAGACTGATGAATTTAGCTGTTCTAAACTTGATTCAATAGCTTTCGTCTCAGCATTCCAGATATAAATCGTTTTCCCAACTCCAAATGCAAGTAACGATCGTTTTGGATGCCAAGCCAGTACATCAATCCAGCCCGAATAAATCAATGTTTCAATAAGTTCTCCTTCGCTCCAAATATACAATTCTCCTCTCTGCCCCGCCGCCGCTAAATACTTCCCATCCGCCGACCACCCCAACGCATCAAGAGAAAACCCATCTTCCTCTTTCTGCTTAGTTATTTTGGTCTTCGTTAAGGGAAATTTAGGGCGATCGAAATCCTCAAACGTCACTACCTGTCCATGAGCTGTCGCCGCCACAAATCCGGTTCCATCCGGCATCCAAGCGATCGCAGTCACGTACTCATCCAATTCAAAATCTGGCTCTCGAATCCATTCCATCTCTACTTCACCACACAATCCTGAAATTGACTCTCCAGCATTTTTCGATCGAGATTACGTCCGATAAATACTAATTCACTTTTGCGTTGTTCCCTTGATTTCCATAACCGATCGACCTTCCCATCAAAAATCATATGCACACCCTGAAATACATACCGATGATCACTTCCGTCCATATTTAAAATTCCTTTCATTCGGAAAATATCTTGTCCCTGTGTTTTTAGCAAATTGGTAATCCAGTCATGTAGCTTTTCGGCATTGATAGGAGCTGATTCTAAAAGTGCAATTGATGTAATTTGGTCATCATGTTCATGGGCATGATCATCCGTCAAAAAACCGGGTTCTACTTCTAAAGTACGATCTAAATCAAATGCACCCACCCCAAGGATTTTATCCATTTCAATTTCAGAATCCTGAGTACGGTAAATTTTTGCAAATGCATTCATCGATCGAATCCGAGTTTCTAATTGATCTAACTCATCAGCCATCACCAAATCCGTTTTATTCAACATCACAATATCGGCAAACGCAATCTGTTCCAGCGCTTCATCTGCATCCCAATGTTGAACAATATGTTTTGCATCTACCAACGTCACCACGGCATCTAACGTTGCTTGCTCTCGTACGGCATCATCCACAAAAAACGTTTGAATCACTGGAGCTGGGTCGGCTAGTCCTGTTGTTTCAATAACCAAATGATCAAACTTGTCACGCCGTCGCATTAAATTACTAATAATCCGAATTAGATCCCCACGCACTGTACAACAAATACAACCATTATTCATCTCAAAAATTTCTTCATCCGCATCCACCACTAACTGATGATCAATTCCCACCGCTCCAAATTCATTCACAATGACCGCAACCTTTTTCCCATGTTCATGGGTCAAAATTCGATTTAGTAATGTAGTTTTGCCCGAACCTAGATAGCCAGTTAAAACAGTTACGGGGACAGTAGAAAGAGTCATAATGTGGTGTGAGAATGCAAGATTTTGCGTCTATAGCCTAGCGTAATCGTGACACGATCGGTAGCAGATTTAACAACTCTAGGTATCCAGTCCCTATCTATACATTATTTAGATTATTCTTTTTATGACCTTCAACAATCTTTCTGACTTTATCTTCTTGGTGCTCTAAACTTTCCATTAATTGAAATTGAACCATAGCGCGCGCTAAATTATGACTAGGGTGATTTACTTTAAAATAGGTATTTCCTGCCAAATAATCTGTCAAAAAACGTAGCCCTAATTCAAAGGTAATTAATCGGATTGAATCATAAATAAAATCATAATCAAAATTTGTGAGAAGTCCCTTAACCTGTGGCAAATATCCTTGTAAGATGGTTTCGCACAAGCCAATATCAAACTGAACCGCTTCCCAATTTTTCGCATCTTCGCCCATTACATTGCAACCCGATCGTAAACAATCGCCAATATCGTAGTGAATCAGTCCCGGCTTTACCGTATCGAGATCCACCATACTAATAGCCTGATGGGTCATTGAATCAAACATGACATTATTCACTTTTGGATCGCCATGCATAATTCGGAGCATCAATTTCCCCGATCGCTTAGCGTCTTCCAGTAGGGTTACAAATGAAGTTCGATCGCTGACCCATTGCAAACACCGATCGATTTCTGGGGTTTGTTGCAATCTAGAATTGAATAGAACGTCGTGGTATTGTTTCAGATATACAGGTGTTATGTGAAAGCCTTCTAAGGTGTCATGTAAAGTTGCTGCTGAAATATCGCCTACCAATCCATGAAATATTCCGAGTGCGATTCCAACTTCAATGGCATGACTTGGATCTTCAATCCGATCGATTGTTTCCGCTTGATCAATAAAACTAATAGCTCGCCAGAATGAATTAGTTTCATCTACAAAATGATCCGCCCCAGAGTTTGTCAAAATAACCCGAGGTGTCTCCCATCGACGTTCTACTCGATCGTCTTGAAGTTTGCTAGCTTGAAGCTTAGTGTAAATATGTTCTGTCACAATTTTCATGTTTTCCATCACCCATTGTGGATGACGAAATACCTGCGTATTAATGCGCTGGAGTACAAACCGATCGCCTGCTTCATCTGTCACTAAAAAGGTGTCATTAATATTGCCATTTCCTAAAGTTCTAACGTCCGTCACGCTTCCAGTAGAGGAAAATTCTTGGGCGATCGTAGTAATCGGCATAATCTAGGCAGAAATAGTAGGGCAAAGATTGAATGTAAAGTCTAAACTTAAGAGACAGTGAATTCTTGACCTGAATTTACCATAATCTCTGACCGTAAAATGAACGGAGATTGAAGGGTGTTACGGACATCTCTATCGTTGCTCTCCCATAACTCACCATGAATGCAAATCTTCAAACTACAGAGAAAACTACTTACCACGACAATACGATCGATCGTGCATTCATTTGGGTTTTTGCAAAAAAAATGTCTAACGCTGTTGGTCAAAAAAGTCGTCTTCCTGGCTATGACGGCTTTGTAGATCTGTCCCAACGCATCATGCAGGGACGAAATGCGACCGAGCAGCAAGCTCTTGTGAAGGTGGTACTCCGATCGTTGATCCCATCGGGAATTCTGTGGCTCATTCGTACGGTATTTGTTCCGACTCGGTTAGTCTGTGAACTCAATGCTTGGTTTGCCACCCGATTGTTTACTTGGCTCGTTGGCCCTTGTGAAGTTCGCGAGGCTGAAATTACCAATCTAGACGGCACAACCCAACTCCAACGCAGCAATGTCCACATTCTTAAATGTCGCTATCTAGAACAAAGCGAGTGTGTAGGGATGTGCGTCAATATGTGTAAACTCCCCACTCAAGCCTTTTTCACGGAAGATTTTGGAATCCCTGTCACGTTAACGCCAAACTTTGAGGACTATAGTTGCGATATGGTCTTTGGCCAAATTCCACCTGATTTAACAACTGAAGATGCCTACCAACACCCCTGCCTCAGCGCCTGCGAAACTGCTACTCCTTCCGCTTGCCCAAAAGTCCGTAGTTAAGTCAATCAGCAGTTAAGTCACTCAATTTTGTTAATTAACTTTATTTGTTAATGCTAGATTAATCAACTTAGACAGAACAAGGGTTTGAGTGGGTCTTCTTTCAATTCGATTTTTGATCCAGTTGCATGGCTTGAGCCAAAGCGAGTTTAATGCCCGATCGATCGATATAGGGTTGCAATTGCGCTCTTGTCCAGCCCGTGAGAATGCTCAGGTTTTCTGGCTCAATCCCGCGTATCAACATCTCAACGCACCAAGTTTGCTGGGCTTGCAGCACGATCGGCATTCCTCCATCTGCCCGCAATAATCCCTCACACCAACCTTGCCACATCTCCGAAATCTGCTTGCTCGATATCGGCTGGCCCTCTAAAAAAAACAATGCAGTCTGATCATCTTTTCGCTGTTTAAGCCATTTAGTTAAAGGATTATTAGTATAAGAACCATAACGTTTACCGAGAATCCATTGATTTAAAGGAATAGAGCAAAATTTCGATGCAAGTTTAACTTGCAGATAACTCTGGTCCCGATCGCTGACATATTGCTGCCGACTCAATCCCACGATTTCCTCCGGAGCAAGTCCTGAACCTAGCAACACATAGGCCAAAGCTGATTCTTGAATGCCTGATTTACGCGATCGGTCTAGAATTAAATGGACCCATTGATCCCGTAAATCTTCTACTAGACTGGATAACGGTCGATCGGAAATAACGTCGAAACTTGCAGATTCGGAAAGGCAGACCTGAATCAACCGATCGAGAAAATCAGCCCGATCGCGCCATAGACCATGAGATTCAAGCGTCAATTCTGTCATCACATATCCCAGAAGCGCAGTATTAAAAATAGTAATATCGATGGTTGGAGCGGTATGCGAAAAGTATTGGCTAATTTGTTGGTTCGCAATACTTAGGCGATCGGCAAGGGCACGGCGGATCGCAATAGTAGCATCAGCTTCCCCGAAAAACGATCGTAATAACTCCGAAGAACGATCGCACACCTCTAAAGTGGCACTTGCATAATCGCGAAGAAGTTGCGCAACATCCCCAGAAGCCGGAACCCGATGCAGAATAGACCCAAAGCTCTCAAAGCTCTCTGACTCCTCGATTACTGCCAATATTAAGCCCTGCTTATTCCCGAACTGTCGGAAAAGCGTCACCTCGTTAACGTCCGCTGCATCTGCAATCTGTCGGGTTGTAGCAGCATTAATACCGCCACTCGTAAAAAGCGTAAGTGCCGACTGAATAAGACGTTGACGGGTGGAAGAGGAAGCCATGGTTTTATAAGAACTGGTTTTACAAGAATAGAGGACGATCGGAAATCCTGTAAGTGCTGCTTGCATTTTTTGAAAAAGGTTGTTAGAGTAGTTGCAAGCGAAACTTACATCGCCACTTGCAATTCTACTGCACCACTTCCAAAAACAAATCTTAAATCCCAAAAAATATGATGATAAATCGAACTCAAACTGCCTCGATCGGTCGTGGTTCTACTGCGCTGAATTGGACAAATGTTTTATTTTTTAGTATTTTCCACTTAATTGCATTGATTGCAGCTCCCTTAATGTTCTCTTGGTCTGCTTTAGGGGTTGCACTGTTATTACATTGGTTATTTGGTGGAATTGGCATTTGTATGGGCTATCATCGAATGCTTAGCCACCGCAGTTTTCGGGTGCCACGTTGGTTGGAATATATAATTGCAACATTTGGGGCATTGGCTATTCAAGGCGGACCAATTTTTTGGGTTGGAGGCCATCGTCAACACCATGCTCATACCGAAGATTTGAATAAAGATCCCTATTCAGCAAGTCGCGGCTTTTGGTGGAGTCATATTGCTTGGATTCTTTACCCTAGCCCCGAAAGCTTTGATCCAAAATTGTATAGTCATCATGCCCCAGATTTGGCAAAACAAGGATTCTATCGGTTTCTCGATCGCTACTTTTTAGCCTTACAAGTACCGTTGGGAGTGGCTTTGTATGCCTTAGGCGGATGGTCCTTTGTGGTCTATGGCATCTTTGTTCGATCGGTCCTTTTGTGGCATTCAACCTGGTTTGTGAATTCGGCTTGTCATGAGCAAGGATATCGAAATTTTGCAGCAAAAGATGGGTCTAGAAATCTATGGTGGGTGTCACTTTTGACCTACGGTGAAGGTTGGCATAACAATCATCATGCCTATCCCCATGTCGCCAAATCGGGATTCCGTTGGTGGGAAATTGATACAACTTGGATGGCGATTCGGAGTTTGCAATTAATGGGTTTAGCGAAGAGGGTGAATCTTTATCCTAAAGGAACGATCGCCTCAAAATAAAGAGTAGCAATTAATGAAAGCAAAGTTTATATTTATTGTATTGGTTGCATCTATCAAATTTAGTTGCAATCAAGAAGTGGGACAATTGAGAATTGGCATTAACGACAAGTTAAAGATTATTTGACCTTTTTAAAACTGCACTTTAAGATTTAGATATGTTCAAGTTTTTAAAAAGTTTCATAAAAGCTTTGAACAGAATTCAATTTCTAAAATTCCGGCGGCCATAGTAGATTATGCCTCTATCTGTTTCAAAACCACTCAGTTTAAAAGAACTTCAAGATTTCGATCGCGATGGATTTATAGTTGTTCGTCAGCTTGCTCAACTAGAATTGCTCCATCGGATCAATCAAGTCACCGATAATCTACTTCAAAATCCCATTCTGCCGATCGAATATGAAGCAGAACTAGGCTATCCCGGCGCACCTGAACTCAGGGATGAAATCGGTTCAAAAATACCAAGACGATTTTTAAATGCCCTTTGCCGAGGGCAGAGCCTCTATGATTGGGCCACCCATCCTGATGTACTATCCCGATTACATCAACTCATTGGTAAATCAATTTCACTTTCTCTGGCCCATCACAACTCAATTATGAGCAAGCATCCAGATTTTAGTAGCGATACTGGGTGGCATCGGGACATTCGATATTGGTCATTTAATTCGACCGATCTCATTACTGTTTTTCTTGCCTTAACACCATCAAATACTGAAAATGGCGGTCTCCGATTTTTGCCCCGAAGCCATAAAGATATAATTGAGGATCATCAATTAGATAATAAGTCTTTCTTAAAAACAGATCTACCTGTAAATCAAGCTCTACTCGATCGCGCGATAACTATAGACTTAGAGCCTGGAGATACGATTTTCTTTCATAGTTTGACATTTCACGGTGCGCCCCGCAATCGAACACGACAAGAGCGGCGTTCCCTTTTATTCACCTATCATGACAGCCAAAATCTTCCCACAGCTGGAACCCGATCGGCCTCAATGCCCGAACTCCATTTGCCTGAATCAACTGTCCAATCTAGTAATACGATCGCCAAAACACAATCTACAATTGGACAAGACTTGCCGATCCTTCATTGATCTAATGATTAAAGCAGCCTAATAAACAGATGCCGAAATATCGCTGATTTTATCTAACATCACATCTACACCGGGCAAATCAAAAAGTGGCCAACCCCAAGCCGCCCCGATCGCGCCCTGAGCTTCGGCTTGTTTTGCCATCTCAATATCTGCGCGAGAATCACCGACCATCAAGGTCCGAGAAGCCTCGACACCTAAGGCCGCACAAGCGCGATGAAGCAATCGTGGATCCGGTTTTCTAAAATCAGCAGATTGGGATCCCCAACAGAGTTCTAAAATAGGGTTCAAATCACATTGATTCACAAAGGCGTTTACATTATCCGTTGAGTCGGAAGATAATATTCCAACCTTCAATCCTGCGCTATGAAGTCCTCGCA
Organism: Synechococcales cyanobacterium GL140_1_metabat_312; assembly: GCA_025351345.1. Classification (GTDB taxonomy): domain Bacteria; phylum Cyanobacteriota; class Cyanobacteriia; order Leptolyngbyales; family Leptolyngbyaceae; genus JAAFJU01. The sequence continues at coordinate 75,470 of JANXWB010000086.1, read as the reverse complement.
AACAGTCCCCAACTCCGGCAAACGCTGGGGTGAGTAACGCTTGCGTCAATTCAACCGCATCAAACGATCGTCTTACTATTTCCAGAGCCTCAATCCACCCATAACCAAGAGCTGTTAATTGGCCAGCCGTCGCAATTTCTTCTTCAGCTTGGCTTGCAACAGCAATTTGTCCAGTTGGATCGACACAATTTTCCGTTACTCCCCACGATCGCAGTAAACCCTGTTTAAAATCGCTACTCGCACGATTACCTACAGCTAAGGTTAAATGATGTGCCCGTTGATAGCCGAGCTGACGAAGATAGTGTTTAGAATCAGCTAATGTCCCATCTTTATCAAAGATAACTGCTTGAACTTGTGAAAATTGGATAGGGCCACACTGTACGTTAACCATTGTTTAGAAAAGTGATTTTAAGAACAACACTTGAAAGTTGCTTTAACTGGAATATTCCAAGCAATAATTCATACTTTATCTAACCATAGAATCCTTCACTCACTTGCTTTCACAAGATACAATTTAATTCCACAAATCATCTTATTTAGTAGCAACGATCGCAAGATTCCAGGCCAATCGATGCATTCCTGGAATTCTCTTTAAAAACTTATCCAATCGTTCTAACCGTTGATAAAGTGGGCGAAGACGATTTTGTTCTAGAATAATTTTTTTCCAGTAACGCTCCTGGTTTGGATTAACATTTTCAATTAAGTAAAATTGTAAGAATATCCAGAGTGTGGCAATCCAAAAGGTATCGAATTTAGTCGATGAAAATTGTTGCTTCACTTCATTAACAATATTGATATGAAGCGGTGTTTCGTCTTCAGTACGGACTTCCACCGCCATTTTTCGATAGATATTAATGATCGGATTATGACGCAATGGATCCCAGAAACACATCTTCCCACCCGGCTTTAACACTCGATGCATTTCACGAATCGTCACACTAGGATCTGGAATATGGTGCAACAGATTTGCTGCATAAACAATGTCAAACGTATTATCTGGGTAATCTATTGCCATAGCATTTATAACCCGACCTTCCACCTGAACGCCATTTTTTAGCGCAAGTTTTAAGGCAACTTGTACCATACCTGGAGAGTAGTCTGAGGCAACACAATGCGCTCCTAACTTCGAGAAATAAACGCTATTCTCGCCCGCACCACACCCGAGATCAAGTAAATATTTTTCACGAACATCGCCCAAATGCTTCAAGATAAATCGGTTTTCAGGGGCAGTGCAGGCTTCAAAATAATCGGCAACTCGAATTCCATCAATATCAATTGTACTGGCCCACTGGTCATGAAACTCTTGTTCGCGCTGAAGCAAATCTTGAGGAAGCATTTCGTCAGACATATTCGTTAAATATATAAGAATAATTGAGGTGTAGGCAATGAGGACGATCGGTATAAGTTTACCGCTTGCATTAACAGAATGACCGATAAAAATAAGGGGAAGAATCTGATGTAGATCCTTCCCCCTTATTATCAACAAATCGATCAAAAGCCGATCGGAATCTTAGCGTTTGCCTGCAACTTTCTTTTTGTCCATCTTCCGTAAGCGAACTGACAATGGGGTGATTTCGAGTAATTCATCAGACCCAATATACTCAAGCGCACGTTCTAGACTCATCTCCTGAGGAGCCTTAAGCTGAACCGTTTCTTCTCCACCAGATGCCCGGTGGTTAGTCAGTTGCTTTGATTTGCAAACATTGATTTCAAGATCTTGAGGACGATTGTGTTCCCCGATGATCATGCCCTTGTAAACCTTGGTGGTTGGTTTGATAAAGAAGAATCCACGATCTTCAGCATTCATCAGGGAGTAGAAGGTGGCCGTGCCTTCTTCCACTGACATAATAACCCCGTTGTAACGAGCCTGGATATCGCCTACGATCGGACGATAGTCCACAAAACTGTGGTTCATAATGCCTTCGCCTCGGGTTAGACGAATGAAGTCACCCCGGAAGCCAATCAAGCCCCGTGCTGGAACGACAAATTCCAAAATCGTACGGCCCAATCCATTGGCTTCCATGTTTTGCATTTCTGCTTTACGGGTGCCTAGTTTCTCAATCACTGAACCCACCGCTTCGTCGGGTAGGTCAAGGGCCAGAAGCTCAAACGGCTCACATTTTTTACCCGCTAATTCACGATAAATCACCTGGGGCTGGGACACTTGGAACTCATACCCTTCACGGCGCATGGTTTCAATCAAAATACCCAAGTGCAATTCCCCACGACCTGCAACAGCAAACCGATCGGGGGAATCAGTTTCTTCAACTCGCAACGCCACGTTGGTCTGCAATTCACGCATGAGCCGATCGCGAACCTGACGAGAGGTGACAAACTTGCCTTCTTTCCCAGCAAACGGCGAATCGTTGACCATAAAAGTCATTTGAAGCGTTGGCTCATCAACTTTGATCATCGGGAGCGCTTGGGGATCTTCTGCACAAGTGATGGTTTCACCAATATTAGCATCTGCAAATCCGGCCACAGCGACGAGGTTTCCAGCGCTACAGGATTCGATGTCAACCCGGTTCAAGCCCTCAAAGCCCATGAGCTTCGAGATTTTGTTTTTAACTATCTTGCCATCTTCTTTAACGAGGGCGTACTGCTGTCCAATTTTGATCGTCCCATTATTGATCCGGCCAATCACAATCCGACCGAGATATTCAGAATAGTCCAAGGTTGTGACTTGCAGCTGCAAGGGCTTTTCCGGATCCCCCACAGGAGGTGGAACGTTGCGCAAAATTGAATTAAACAATGGGATTAAATTGTCGGATTCATCTTCGGGCTGATCCTTTGCAAAGCCGCCGAGACCGGATCCAAACAAGTAAGGAAAATCGCACTGATCGTCGTCTGCACCAAGTTCGATAAAGAGATCCAGCACCTTATCAATGGCGATGTGGGGATCCAAGCGAACCCGATCGATTTTATTGACGAAGACGATCGGACGTAGACCTTTCTCTAGTGCCTTTTTCAACACAAACCGAGTCTGAGGCATTGGGCCTTCGTTCGCATCAACAATCAGTAGGCATCCGTCTACCATCCCCAACACCCGCTCAACTTCGCCCCCGAAGTCCGCGTGTCCGGGAGTGTCCACAATGTTGATCAAGATGTCGTTGTAACGAACTGCCGTATTTTTCGACAGAATCGTAATGCCCCGCTCCCGCTCAAGATCATTGGAATCCATCACGCAGATCGGGACTTCTTCGTTCTCGCGAAAGGTACCCGATTGCTGTAGCAGCGCATCCACAAGGGTGGTTTTGCCGTGGTCAACGTGGGCGATGATTGCAATGTTCCGAATGGGAAGAGACATATTAGCCTAAATGAGGTAAGGAGATGAGGTAAAGAAGTCTTAACAATAAGTCAGGTGATTATTTTAACTGGTTTGGGTACAGTCGCACACCCATGATCGGGGTTTTCTGAAACTTGCGATGAACTAATAACAAATACCATTCCAAAATTACGGGTAAAATCTCAAAAGAGTCCTTGAATCTCGGATTTAGCCTTTGGCTTTATACATACACCATGCATCTTTTTATACATACACCATGCATCTTTAAGTTATGGATCGATTACGATCGCGGTTGGCTCAGTCTTTAACCTTAAAAACCATGGCGTGGCTAGGGTTTCCGGTGGTAGGAATCTCGGGCTTAGCGATCGCCTTCGTCTATTTCCACGCCTTACAAGAAGCTGAGTTTCATCTTCGGCAAGATTTACAACGCCATTTAAGAGACCGATCGCGTCATGATCAAGATATTTTCCAGCTTGCAGAAGCAAATCATAAGATTCTTAAGACTGATCTAATGGAGCGGCTTAGGCAACCGATGTTACCGGATGTCGTGACAAGATTTGGTAAACAGATGTATCAGTGGAATGACCAGACTTATCGAAATTTCCCTCAGGGAAAAGACTTGAAAGCGTTCCCATCTTTACAAAAAGCAAATTATCGTTCATCCCGATCGGATGGATGAACTCAAAGCGTCCGATGGTAAGCTAAACCTGCAAAAGATTGATGACCTGGAATTTAAACGCATTTTTCAGCAAGCTAAGTTGCTAAACGAATCAGTGGAAATCATCAAAGATCCACAGGGAAAATCGTTCTGGGCAATTACTAAAATTAATGGACCCAATTGGTATTGGGTGACGGTGTATCCGCAATCTGAATTAACAATAAAGGCGCTGATTTCAACGGCTCCCTTAGTGATACTAGGCTTCTTGGCGTTATTGATCGAGCTTTTTTTGCTGTATCGAATTCTTCGCTGCAATGTTCATCTGCCGCTGGCAAAACTGGCGATCGCGACCGAATCTCTGGCGCGGGGTAATTTTGAAATGCAACTTGAAACAGAGCGCCGGGACGAAATTGGGAGCTTAGCCCGATCGTTTTCTAGCATGGCCTCACAGCTCAAAGCGTCGTTCAGTCAGCTTGCTACTTACAATGAAACTCTCGAAACGCAAGTTCAAACCCGAACCCAAGAACTCGAAAACATATTGATGGACTTGCGATTAACGCAATCTCAATTGGTGCAAAGTGAAAAAATGTCGAGTTTAGGACAAATGGTGGCGGGCATTGCCCATGAGGTGAATAATCCGATCGGGTTTGTTCATGGCAATCTTGAATATGCTGAATCCTATTTACAACTATTAATCAAGCATATTGAGTTGTTTCATGCTCAATCTACTGTGCCAATTGAAATAAAGGATCATGCTGAGATTATTGATCTTGCATTTGTTCAAACCGATTTCCCGAAGCTGTTGGCTTCAATGAAAATGGGGACCAGTCGAATTCAAGAGATTGTTTCGAGTTTACGTAATTTTTCTCGGCTTGATGGCTTTGATATCAAGGCATCCGATCTCCATAAAGGACTCGATAGTACATTGCTGATTCTTCATCATCGGTTGAAACGTTCGCCCCAAATACCTATTGTTCTGGAAAAAAACTATGGCAATTTACCCTTAGTGAATTGTTTTCCGGGTCTGTTGAATCAAGTATTTATGAATATTATTGGGAATGCGATCGATGCGCTAGGACCTATTGATACCGCTAAAATAACTATCACCTCAAAGCATATTAACAACTACGCTGAGATTATTATTTCCGATAATGGTTTGGGGATTCCTGAGGCATTAATTGAAAAGTTGTTTGATCCATTTTTCACGACTAAAGAAATTGGTAAAGGCACTGGGTTGGGGCTTTCAATCAGTCATCAGATTGTTGTCGATCGACACCATGGCACATTAGTTTGCAGGTCGTCGCCGGAGGGAACTCAATTTGCGATTAGGATTCCGATCGATTCAACAATTTTGCCCCTATCGTCCTGACATTTTTCCCAACATCCGATTTACATACTCTTGACCGTAGACCGCCTTCGGTTCTATATCGGCTGAGGGTTCAGTAACAGGTTCGATCGGGAATGAATTTGTAACTATAGGTTCAATTACAGATGGTCCGATCGTAGAAGTTTGAGGTTGCTGTTGATAGGGCGGATAAGGTGACGAATAATTTTGACTTGAAAATAGGGTTGGGTCGAACGTTTTTTGATCTTTTGGTTTACTTGTGACCTGACAGGTCGTTTCATCCGGCGGATGATTGGTTGGATCCCAAGGGTTTGGATCACAGGATTGCCAAGGCTTCCCAGAACTGTCAACAACACCCGCCGCGATGGGTTCTGATTTAATTTCAGATGGATATTGAAATTTTGAATTTACATTCAATGAATCTACGATCGGCTCAACAAATGAACTGACGATCGGCTCAACAACTGGCTGAGTAATTGGTTCGATAATCGAATTAAGATCAGCTCCAATTTCCATAGGTCTGGTCTGCAAATTCATAGGAATGGAATCAATCAAATCATCTACCGTTACCTGATGACGACTACGATCGCCCACTAATTTTCCCGCTTCCAGAATTGTCCCCGGTGCAACCACACTGTCAATCACCGTCACCGCCGCACCCAAACAAGCCCTTGCGCCGATCGTCACCGCCCCAATCAACAAAACACCCGCCCCTAAATTCGCCCCCTCATTAACAATAATGGGGCCACCACTTGCATGGATTACGGAGCCTAACCCAACGCACACACCCGATCGGATCACAATCTGACTACCAATATCTGCCTGCAACAAAACTCCGGTAGCAATCACCGCACCGGGAAATATAACAACATCACCCTGGGTGGACGATTGCTCGGTATTGATCGGCTCAAAGTTAAGGGCACGAGAAAACATCAAAGAATCCGACAATTATGAAATTTAAAATGAAATTTCTAGTCAAACGTTGAAACCAAGAAGTCGGACTGAGTTCACAGTAAAGATTGAACCCAATCCAAATCCCAAAATTCAAACTAGCCCTATGGCTTTTGAATCACCGCTTCCAACACACGACGCTTAGAACCATCAGTTCCAACCAACCGCACATAGGATCCAGCATACTGTCCAGCTAATGCTTGGACTTGATTCATCGTGCTTGATTCACTGCCGCCTGATGGAATAACTCCAGCGGTTTGCCAAGAATTAATCTTGTACCGACGAACATCCGCGAACTCAAGAGTTAACTTATGACCCGATCGGACCAGTTGACGAACATGATCCGCTGCTTGTGCATTCAAACTACCGCTAGATGCAGGAGCGATACTTGCCCTAGAACCGTTGGAGTAACCATTGGACGAGGGAGCGCTGTAACTCTGGGTTGCAACAGATGCCGTTTGATTTCCAGGACGACTAATGGTGAGTTCAACGAGACGTTTTTTCGCCTTCGTATCCACACCAATCAACCGAATGTAATCATTAGGATGGTCCGCAATGAAACGATTAACAGTGTTCAGGATGTCGCCTGCACTGCGCCCAGAAAGCGCTGGAACAGTGGTCCAAGAGGAAGCCCGATATCGCCGTTGGTCTGCAAACTCTAGACCGATCGCAGCGCCTTGATTCAACAATTGCTGAACTTGGCTACCTAAATCTGCACTCACGGAAGGAGCAGAGAAATGAGTGGCGGAAACGGAATTGGTTGCAGCTACGATCGGGCTGACGTTCCCTCCGGATTGGCCATTTGGACGCTGGACTATGGTTTCCATGAGACGCTTTTTAGCTACAGGATCCACGCCTACAACCCGAACGTATTCGCCGGAATGTTGCCCTATAAATTGATTGAGGGCCGACATAATCGCGCCTTCATTCGATCCACTTAGGAACCCACCGCTCTGCCAACCGCCATTTTGGAATTGACGCTTATTCGCAAACTCAACAGAAATCCGGCCGCCCCGATTCACAACTTGGCGAATCTGAGCCGCTGCACTGCTATCGGTTGGACCTGCGCCGTTGCTGGAAATAGAGGCATGACTAAAATTGCTGTGAGTTCTAGACACCGCTGCTCCATTCAGACTGACGGGTGATTCTTCTGGACGTTGAATAATCTTTTCAAGGACGCGCTTTTTGGCTTTGGGATCAATGCCAATCAGACGAACGTACTCACCACCGTGGTCGCTCAGGCATCCCTGAAGCTCACTTAATACGGCAGATTCGGATGTAGATTGAATAGGGGTACAGGTTTTCCAGCCCCCATTTTGGAACTGACGCTTGTTAGCGTGTTCGGTACCGATGCGATAACCCTGCGCCAGAAGCTGACGCACGTGATCCACAACTTCCGCACTTGCACTCTTGGACTGATAGGTACTAGCCATGTCGTTTTTAATCGGAGGGATACTAGCTGAAACTTCGGCGCAGTGAGAACTCGATCGAGGGGATTGGGTCGCCTTCGTCATACCAATGACGTGCTTCACAAATTCCTGGTCCTGCGGCGTTACATCCGGCAGGCGATCGGCTTGCTGCTGTGTTGTAATAATCGATCCAGAGGGAACAAATCGTCCCGGCGGGATTTCCACGTCCTGAATTAGGCAATGCATCATCACAATTGATCCAGATCCAACCCGTGCATTAAACACAGTGGTTCGGAATCCAATGAAACAATCACTTCCCACATAGGCGGGTCCATTCACAAGAGCCATGTGAGTGATGGCACTATTTTGGCCAATCCAAACGGAATAAATCTCACCATCATCACCTTGCACCCGGCCCGATGATAAGCCATGAATCACAACGCCATCTTGAACATTGGTATTAGCGCCAATGTGAAATGACATCGCATCCACAGCGCGAATCGAAGTCCCTGGAGCAATCATTACATGTTCTCCGACCCTGACGTCACCGACTAGGTTTGAAAACACATGTACGTAGGCAGAGTGATGAATTTTTGGTTCTGCTACTGTCCGTGACCCAAGGGCCGGGGAGGTCGCTGATACAGATTGGGCTGCCATGTGAGCAAACGTCCATTCAGTTAAATCGTCAAGTCATCAGCCGTCAAATCGTAGGCATGAATACGAATCGCTAGGAAAGAATTTGCTAACATTTGGATGTCGCCTGTGCGAAAGCATCTATGCAAAATAACCGGAGGCAGTAAATCCACCCGGCATCAAAAACCGACAGCACTTAACCTGTAAGACGATGAATCGAATCTCAGGCATTACCACTGCGTACTTTTGTCATAGAGTCGCTGATTTTCAACCGTTACGGTATCAATAATCGCAACAACAGCCGCATCGATCGGGCGATTTGCATTGCCTTCAACCTCGCGGGCACTACTGCCTTGACTAATCAGCACCCATTCTCCAATCCCTGCCCCTACGCGGTCAGCCGCAACCTCATGAACTGGAAGGAGTTGCCCTTCTTCGTCAATGAGTTGAACCAAAAGAAACTTAACACCCGTTAAATTCGATTCTTTTTGCGTGCTGACGATAGTGCCACGAACTTTAGCGATTTGCATTCGATACTATGGACGGTTCATGGGACGAATTCCAGAAACGCTCTCACGGAAGGGTTCAACCGCTTCGGTGTAGCGAATAGGCAGCACGTATTCGAGGTTTTCGTGAGGACGTGCAATGATGTGCGTCGATAGAACTTGTCCACCGTTTACACGTTTCACATTCTCGATACCTGCGGCTACAGATGCTTGAACTTCAGATACGTCACCACGAACGATTACCGTTACGCGACCCGATCCAATTTTCTCATATCCAACCAATGTGACACGAGCGGCTTTCACCATTGCGTCTGCGGCTTCAACCACTGCGGGGAAGCCCAAAGTCTCAATCATTCCAACTGCGATAGCCATGCCGAAAAACTCCCTTCCAATCAATTCTTAATCAGTCTTTTCCCGCGTAAGCGACAAAATCTTGAACCAACAAAACATTCTAAACTGCTTTTGAATCGATTCGATCGTTTCTCTCACTAATTCGACCCAAAATATGGATGAGAATCTGTAAAGATATGTTAAGTGAACCGACCAAGGCATTTTAGAACTCTTATGCGCATCTAACTCCGGAACTGTTCAACCGCTTCGGTATACCGAATAGGAAGGACGTATTCCAGGTTTTCATGGGGACGCGCAATAATGTGGCTGGACGATAGTTCGCCGCCATTCACGCGTTTGATGGCTTCCATTCCAGCTTCGATAGAAGCCTTTACTTCAGACACATTGCCCCGGATTATTACTGTTACGCGACCCGATCCAATTTTCTCGTATCCCACAAGGGTGACACGAGCGGCTTTCACCATGGCATCAGCGGCCTCAACAACAGCCGGAAATCCACGCGTTTCAATCATCCCAACCGCGATCGACATGATTGTCTCCTAATGACTTGCTCTCAATACAATAGAGGTCAGTCTTACCCTTGGCAATATAAAGTTTGATGATACTTATAAATTAGTTTCATTAATGATTCTGATAATTCTTAACAAAGTCAGTTTAGAGATGCTTGCAAATGACTCCAAATATCGGTCTTGAGCGCTGGTCTCAAGCGCCAATGTCAAGATTTTTAGACCCTTTAGTAAATCACCTATTAACGGTAATGTAGAGGTTAAGCCTATCGTTTGGAAACGATCGATTTTGCTTGTTCCATCGGTAGGGTTGTTGAATGTATCAGTTTCTCCTGGAGACGAGCTGGTTAATTCCAGTGTATGGATTGGTTGGAGCCTTACTAAGTCTGCCTTGGGCAACGGGCCTGATTCGCGATCGGGGGCAGCGGCTGGCGGCTTATCTAAATATTTTTATGACTTTGGTGGCGCTGGTGCATGGCACGTTAGTGTTCACACAGATATGGCAACAGCCTGCCTATCAACTGATTTTACCTTGGTTCCAAGTAGCAGACTTCAATCTGACTTTTAATGTAAATTTGGATTCCGTTAGCGTTGGGGCGATGGAATTGATTACGGGACTGAGTTTGTTAGCTCAGGTTTATGGGTTGGGATACCTGGAAAAAGAAATTTCACTGGCTCGGTTTTATGGACTGATGGGTTTTTTTGAAGCGGCGATGAGCGGGTTGGTCATCAGCGATTCTTTGTTTTTGACCTACGGATTGCTGGAAATGCTAACCCTTTCGACCTATTTGCTAGTGGGTTTTTGGTATGCACAGCCCTTGGTGGTAAATGCGGCACGGGATGCATTTTTAACCAAGCGTGTAGGGGATATTTTGTTGCTAATGGGCGTAGTGGCGCTGTCGGTGTATGCTGATGGGCTGAATTTTGAGACGATCGGGGAATGGACCCAAACCGCAGAACTTGCACCGCCTGTCGCTGCTGCATTGGGGCTAGCGTTGATTGCAGGTCCAACGGGAAAATGTGCGCAGTTTCCGCTGAACCTATGGCTAGATGAAGCGATGGAAGGGCCGAATCCGGCCTCAATTCTACGGAATTCAGTAGTTGTGGGCTGCGGAGCTTATGTGCTGATTGAGCTACAGCCGATTATTGTTATGTCTTCAATCGCTCAAGATGTACTGATTTTGTTGGGGACATTGACTGCGATCGGAGCGTCTTTGGTTTCCCTAGCTCAGATTGACATTAAGCGAGCTATGTCTCATTCAACTAGCGCCTATTTGGGGCTTGTATTTATTGCCGTGGGGATGCAGTGGACCGATTTTGCGCTGCTGTTGCTGCTATCCCATGCGATCGCTAAAGCCTTGATTTTCATGAGCGTAGGTTCTATTATCCTCACCACGTCATCGCAGGATGTGACGGAATTGGGGGGATTAGCCCGGAAAATGCCGATGACAACCTTGGCCTACATCACAGGGAGTGCGGGGTTGGTAGGAGTGCTACCGATGGCGACCTACTGGGCGATGTTGGATGGGATGAGCAAATTTTGGACGGAGGCACCTTGGGCGGTGGCTGTAATTTTATTAGTAAATGGGTTGACGGCGATTAGTTTAGTACGGGTGTTTCGGCTGGTGTTTTTGGGCGACGCGACTCCAAAGACAAGACGATCGCCTGAAGTGCCTTGGCAGATGGCGATGCCCATGGGGATTCTGGTGGGAGCCACTACTGCGCTGCCCTTTGTGTTGTTGAGACTAGACTTGCTTCCTGTGACTGGGGAAATCAATTTTACGGCGGCGACGTTATTGACAACTTCAGGGATTGTCGGCATCAGCATTGGTAGCTTGATTCAACTTAATCATGTCTGGCTTCGTCCGATTCAAGCACCTTTGAGGTTCGTACAGGATTTATTGTCTTACGATTTTTATGTTGATAAATTTTATATGGTTACAGTGGTGTGGGCGGTGCGAACCCTGTCTAGTTTTACGTCGTGGTTCGATCGCTATATCGTTGATGGTGCGGTGAATTTGGTTGGATTTGCGTCGCTGTTCAGTGGCGAAAGTCTGAAGTACAGCGCCTCGGGTAAGTCTCAAGCCTACATGCTGACGATTTTATTGGGGGTTGGCTTTATTGGGTTGTTTTTGTCTTGGTCGAAGTTGATTTTGCCAGGAATTTAGGAGTATTGGGATGCTGTTGAGTGCGTTAATTGTGCTGCCTATTGTGGGGGCGGTTGGGGTTGGGTTTCTACCGTTGAATGGCGGGCAGGTGAAAGCAGCGGCCCTGACTTTGGCGAGTGTTTTGTTTGGACTGACCCTGGTATTGATGGTTCAGTTTGATCCAACGATCGCGGGATTACAATTTTTAGAAAACTTGCCGTGGCTCTCGGAATTGGGGCTGGACTATCGGCTGGGTGTGGATGGTTTATCGCTGTTGTTGGTGGTACTGAATGGACTGTTGACCCTCGTCGCAATTTACATCACCGAACCGACTGTGACTCGTCCGAGGTTTTACTATTCATTAATTTTTCTTCTGAATAGCGGTGTCGTGGGTGCATTCTTGGCCCATAACTTACTTCTATTTTTCTTATTTTATGAGCTTGAATTAATCCCGTTATATTTACTAATTAGTATTTGGGGCGGTGCAAGACGGGGGTATGCGGGCACAAAGTTTTTGATTTATACCGCCATTTCAGGAATTTTGGTATTGGCCGGATTTTTAGGCTTGACTTGGCTCAGTGGTTCATCATCGTTTGACTATAATCCTGCCTTAAGTCAAGGACTACCCATCGGACCTCAGCTTTTGTTGTTGGGGGCGATCGTGGTCGGATTTGGGATTAAGATTCCGCTGTTTCCATTTCATACTTGGCTTCCCGATGCCCACGTTGAAGCCTCGACTCCTATTTCAGTTCTGTTGGCAGGCGTGTTGTTGAAGTTAGGCACTTATGGCTTGCTGCGCTTTGGCCTTGGCTTATTTCCAGAAGCTTGGATGATAGCGGCTCCATGGTTTGCGAGTTGGGCGGTGGTGAGTGTTTTGTTTGGAGCTTTGGCGGCGATCGCCCAAACAGACATGAAAAAAATGGTGGCCTATAGTTCCATTGGACATATGGGATTTGTGTTACTGGCGGCAGCGGCGGCGACTCCGGTTTCGATGGTGGGGGCGATGTTTCAGATGGTGGCCCATGGACTGATTTCAGGGTTGTTGTTTGTGTTGGTTGGTTTGGTTTATAAAAAGACTGGAACCCGCGATATTACGGTGCTGCGAGGGTTATTGAATCCAGAGCGCGGCTTGCCGATTGTGGGTAGTTTAATGGTGTTGGCGGTGATGGCCTCGGCAGGGATGCCTGGAATGGTTGGTTTTATTTCTGAATTTTTAATTTTTCGGGGGAGTTTTGCGGCTTATCCAGTGCAGACGTTGCTGTGCTTGGTGGGGACGGGGCTGACGGCGGTGTACTTTTTGTTGTTGGTGAATAATACCTTTTTTGGTCGATTGCCACCCCAGTTTTCTGATTTACCAATGATGACTTGGGCTGAACGATCGCCCGGTTTGCTGTTGGCGGTTTTGATTGTGGTATTTGGCTTGAGTCCGGGTTGGATGTCTCGCTGGACAGAAGTAACGACGATCGCCTTGGTCCGAGATTTTCCAACTGTGAAGCATCAGGTCTTTTTACAGGAGGCTTCAGATAGTATTCCCGTGCAGCCTTTGTGATGTTGATAAGGTTGATAGATTTGACCAGTAGGAGTCCTGTCTCTGTTTTTTCAGTTAATATCCTTTAAAAATTTGCTATGACCACCAAGCCCTTAAGCCCGATCGTGCCCCATCCGTTTGAATCGATTGTTCAGCGATTGTCTGTTGGAGATGGATTACTCCCGGAATCGGAGACGAATTTATTGGAAGTGATGGGGATTTTAGAAAGTTATGGCCATGTGATTCGGGCCTATGAAATTAATCTTCGATATATTGCAGATCAACAGTTTTTAGTCTTGTTTCCGTTTTTTAAGTACATGAATGGCAATGTGACTTGGGCGCGCTTGCTTCAACATTGGCAGCACGATCGGATTAATTATGAGTTCGCCGAGTATTGCATGAAAGGAATGATGTATCACGGTGGCGGCGGGTTGGATGCCTATCTCGATACCCCAGAATTTATTGCACTGGCAAACCAGGCGATCGGGGCAAAAACGAGTAAAAATTTATTAGTGCGAGGGTTCAATACTGTATCTTCTGATTTTCTCCTCGAACAAGTTCGCCAGCTTTGTTACTACCGCGTATTAGGTCAGTTTTGGGACATTATGGCTGACCTGTTTTTTGACTTGGCCGATCGGTATCATCAGGGCAAAATCACCTCAATTCGCGATGTGATTCATTTTGTTAAAGATGGCTTGGTTGCAGCGGCTGCGGTGCCGATTTATTACAGTGTTGATATTGAGGGTGAGTCCTACGAAATTATTCCCAAGTCGGTTGGATTGACTTTTCTGGTCGATGCTGCAATTCCTTATGTCGAGTCGGTATTTTTCCGATCGCTCCCCTTCATGGGAATTCTGTCCTATAACGCCCAAGCTCAACAGCTTCCGGCAGAGCAATCTGAGTTTGTTTATGGTGTGCTGTATGCAGATCCGATTCCGGCTGGAAGTGCTGGGGTTCCGCCGAGTTTGCTAGCCCGCGACCTAATTCGTCACATGCCAGATTACTTGCTGAATCATTACCGCACGTTTAGTCGAGGTGAAACTGATTTGTGTGTGAAGTCTATTATAAGTTTTCAGAAGTCAATGTTTTGCGTCACTAGCGGCACAATGATTGGATTAGCTCCGCATTCAACAGATAGTATTGATCCACAAGACAAAGCGGAGAATCGTCAACATTTTACGGCTTGGATCGATCGGTTGATTAATAGTCGATCGCAATTGGAAATCGTTCAAAACTAATTGACGTGTATATTATCTCTAACTTTACGCACCCAAATATGCTTCCAAAACCTGATCGTTAGTCTGAATTTCTTCAGGAGTTCCTACAGCCAAGTTTCGCCCTTCCGCCAACACCCAAACCCGATCGCACAGGCCCATAATTACATCCATATTGTGTTCAATAATCAAAAATGAAATGCCTTGACGATTCCAATATTGGATATATTCACAAATCTGATTAATTAACGTTGGATTTACGCCCGCAGCAGGTTCATCTAATAGAATTAGTTCAGGTTTACTCATCATCGCCCGACCAATTTCTAAGAGCTTTCGTTGTCCGCCCGACAATCCGCCCGCATAGTCATTCGCCTTCTGAATCAAACCGATCGAATCTAAGATTTCCATGGCCCGATCGCGTGCTTGTTTCTCTTCTAATGCAATCCGTTTCGATTGTGTCCAGACCTTCCAAAACGTTTCACCCGTTTGATTTTGAGTCGCTAGCAAAAGATTTTCCAACACCGACAGTCGGGATAAGGCACGAGCCACTTGAAAGGTTCTCACCATGCCTTTACGAGCAATCCGATGGGGTTGCAGCTTATCAATCCGATCGCCCTTAAACTGCACAATTCCGTCATCAGGGGTAATAAAGTTAGAAAGCAAATTAAAAAACGTTGTTTTCCCTGCTCCATTTGGGCCAATCAGTCCAGTAATACTGCCGGAGATCACCTCTAGATCCGCTCGATCGACCGCCTGTACCCCGCCAAATGATTTCACTAATCCCGTTGCCGATAAAATTGCAGACATCGCTCTTTCCTAACAGTAAAAATAACTCTAAAAAATGTAAACCTATTTCCCCAACGTCAACTCAGCCCGATTGCCCAGCAAACCCTGAGGTCGCCACACCATTAATCCAATTAGCAATAGGCCAATAAATACCATCCGAAACGCATCGATTTGGGACGTGGGAATCATGGGGAATAACTTACTTAAGTCCCGCGTTAATGTTGTGTAAATCCAGAAAATTGCCGCTCCGATCGCAACTCCAGGATTACTTCCCGCCCCGCCTAAAACCATCAGAATCCACACATTAAACGTCAAATCAGACTTGAAATTATCCGGGTAAACATTGCTCTGTTGCCAAGCATAAAACGCACCCGCAATTCCCGTAATAAACCCGCCAATCATCAACGACTGAAGCTTATAGGAAAACACATTTTTGCCCAATGCCTTCGCCACTTCCTCATCCTCACGAATCGCCTTCAACACTCGTCCCCACGGCGATCGGACCAATGTTTCTACCAATAAAAATACCAACGCCGCCATCAACACCGAACAAAACAAAAGACCATTCACTACTTGATTGTCTCTAAAATTTAACATCGCCATCGTCACCACCACATCTGCCCGCACCAGAACCAAAGCCCCCACTCCTGTCACCGCCGTCAGCCACACTTTATTCTTCGATTCCCGTACCGACCCCAATCGCCGCCGACCCCAATCACCCAACTTCCACAGCGCCAACCCAAACACCCCCGTCAAAAGCAACACCATGCCATAACGCGTAAAAATATCTGGTCGAAAATTAGCCAAGGGCAACGGGAATCCATTAATCCCGATCGCACCCGGTTTTCCATCCACTAACGATTCATTATTGATAACCAACCGAACCAGCTCTGCCGCCCCGATCGTCACGATCGCCAAATAATCTTCCCGCAATCGCAACGTCGCAATCCCCAAGCCCAAACCAAAAATTGCCGCCAACAACCCGCCCACCATCATCGCAATCGGCAGCGGAACCCCCCTCATACTAAGCACCACCGTTCCATAAGCCCCCACTGCCACAAAACCCGCCACACCAAAATTAATTAACCCCGTAAAACCCCACTGAAGATTGAGACCCAGCCCGAGCATGGCGTAAATGGCAATGTTGGTGATCAGGAATGAAACGTAGGTCAGAATTCCCGAATCAAAGGAAAAGAGATAGCTGAACATGGGCGACCCAAGGAAATCATTACAATTTGAGTAAATTAATTTACTGAGGCGTACCTTATGAGGGTGACCCCGTTAAATTCACGTAATCCTTGGGCATTCTAGCCTGTAACTGCTCACCATTTTTGTCGCTCTCTGGCCTGGTATATGCAAGCTCTGCGCGATCGTGCTCACAATTTATTAAATGTCCTCACAGATGATGAACTCGTCACTATGTGGGCATTGATGCAGATTCAGTTTTATGACTTATATATGCTCAATGCAGTGCAGTCAGCCAAGGAAAACTTTAAACCGGGAGATGTATTTTCTCGGGAAGAAGCGCTAGCTATTTTGACTAAACCTTTGTCAACATCCCTTTTTGATGACGCACCATGACAGGCATTCCCCTTATTCCAGGACGAGGCGGGCTACTGTCTCCATCCGCTTTACAGGTTCGCTATGAACGATCGTTCATAATAGATTTAAAACTTATTTCAACTAGCCTAGTGCGCGATCGGATCCGCCAGTTTGTG
Organism: Synechococcales cyanobacterium GL140_1_metabat_312; assembly: GCA_025351345.1. Classification (GTDB taxonomy): domain Bacteria; phylum Cyanobacteriota; class Cyanobacteriia; order Leptolyngbyales; family Leptolyngbyaceae; genus JAAFJU01. The sequence goes on along the minus strand of JANXWB010000086.1, from coordinate 58,432 downwards.
TTTAGCGATTTTTTCGAGACAAAGCATTTGCAATATTTACCTGACTTTCGGCCCATGGGAGCAACACAAATTTTTTATCGGTTTACCTTAGAAGAGCATCTGATCTGTATTGAAGTTACGGGACAAATTATTAAATTTGTACGGGTGTTACCCAAACCTGACATCTAAAAATGTGAACAATATCAGAATCACAATGACGATTAGAATGGCGACTACTACAATAACGTGAGCAAATTGTCAGGAATTGTTCACTTTTGAACGTTTCTATACTTTCTCACGTTTCGATCCCCCCTAAGCTAGACCCCGAATACACTGGACGTGGATTCAAAGAGGAGTATTTAGAATTATGAACGCAACTGTACTTTGGGACCGCTATCAAGATTGGCTCTACTACCATCCAGGACTCTCGTTTTATCTAGACGTGAGTCGGATGAAATTTGACTCTAGTTTTGTCACTGAGATGCAGCCAAAATTCGATCGGGCCTTCCGCGAGATGGCCGCACTAGAAGCAGGCGCGATCGCCAATCCCGACGAAAATCGAATGGTTGGCCACTACTGGCTCAGAGCGCCTCAGATGGCCCCAACGCCGGAAATGAAGGCTGAAATTGTGGATGCGATCGATCGGATCGAACTTTTTGTCAGCAAAATCCATAGCGGAGCTATCAAGCCTCCGACAGCCGCAAAGTTTACAGACGTGTTGTCCATTGGCATCGGCGGATCGGCCCTTGGCCCGCAATTTGTGGCTGAAGCATTGTCGCCAGATTTGCCACCCATGCCAATTCATTTCGTTGATAATACTGATCCCGCTGGCATCGATCGAGTATTGGCAAAATTGGGCGATCGGCTCAACAGCACGTTAGTCCTGACCATTTCCAAATCCGGTGGTACTCCCGAAGCCCGTAATGGCATGTTGGAAATCCAGAATGCCTATATGAAAGCGGGGCTGAAATTTTCAGAACATGCCGTGGCCATTACTATGGCAGGCAGTCAGCTGGATGGCGTGGCGAAAGGGGGCGGCTGGCTAGCCATATTTCCCATGTATGACTGGGTGGGAGGCCGGACCTCTGAATTATCTCCCGTGGGCCTATTGCCTGCTGCGCTCCAAGGTATCGATATTCGGGGCATGTTGGCGGGCGCTTGCGAGATGGATATTGCCACCCGAGTCGAGGATATAAAAACAAATCCAGCGGCACTATTGGCCATGAGCTGGTATTTTTCTGGAGACGGGCGCGGTAAAAAAGACATGGTGGTCCTGCCGTATAAAGACAGTCTGCTTCTGTTTAGTCGTTATCTCCAGCAGTTAGTCATGGAGTCGATCGGCAAACAGTATGACCTGGATGGCAAATTGGTGTATCAAGGCATTGCGGTTTACGGCAACAAAGGCTCAACGGATCAACATGCCTACGTCCAACAACTGCGAGAAGGCGTATCGAATTTCTTCCTGACCTTCATTGAAGTGTTGAAAGATCGATCGGGAAATTCGATCGAGGTGGATCCAGGGGTAACCAGCGGCGATTATTTATCGGGATTAATCCAAGGCACTCGGGCGGCGCTGTACGAGAACGATCGTGATTCTATTACGATCACCGTCAATGAAGTCACGGCGGAAACGGTGGGTGCCTTAATTGCTCTATATGAGCGAGCTGTAGGGTTATATGGCTATCTGGTTAATGTGAATGCCTATCACCAACCCGGCGTGGAAGCAGGGAAAAAAGCAGCAGCGATGGTGCTGGATGTGCAAAGTCAGATTATGACCATTCTTCGCACAGAAACGGCTCCGATCGGGCTGATGGATCTAGCCATTAGAGCTAAAATGCCCGATCAAGTAGAGGCAATTTATAAAATACTCCGCCATCTCGCTGCAAACGATCGAGGCATTGTGCTATTCGGAAATTTAGCTGACGTCCGATCGCTAAAAGTGCTATTAAAATAAGTCGATTCCCTTCCAAAATCTCCTGAAAATTTGGGAGATTTTGAGTGAGGGATTTTGGCTTACATCGTCCCTCTAAACAGTCCTTGTGGTTTGAATAATAAAACCAGCACCATAATCACCAAGGCAATCCCAATTTTGTAATCCGCGCTCATCAATCGAACGATCGGATATAGGAACGAATTTTTTAACAACGTCACATACAACGGTCCCAAGGTTTGGCTCATCCCGGCACCCACTTCCTGGGCGATCGCAATAATAAACGCCCCAACAATAGCCCCGTAAGGATTGCCAATTCCCCCCAAAATAACCGATGCAAACAGCGGCAAAATCATAAACCAACCCATATTTGGATTCACCTTTTCCAACAAGCCCAACATACTCCCCGCCAGCCCAGTCAACCCCGCCGACAGCACCCACGTCCAGACCACCACTCGATCGACATCAATCCCCGTCACCCGCGCTAAATCAATATCATCCGCCACTGCCCGCATCGCCTTACCGACTTTTGTATATTGCAAAACCCAATGCAGAAGCCCGATCGCTGCGATTGCCATGCCCATGACAACAAAGCTATTAAAGGGCACTCGAATGCCGCTAATATTTAACGTTTCAGAAATCCGAAGATCGTAATTTTGCGGTCCTGCACCCCAAAACAGAATGATGGAATTTCGTAGGGTCAGCGCTAGACCAATAGAAATAATAATCAGCGTCGTCGAAGTCGTACGGCCCCGGCGCATCCTAGCCCATAGAATTTGCTCTGTAAATAATGCAAACCCAATAACACAAAGGGTAGACAGCACCATTGCCACCCAAATATTTAACCCAAAACTATTGAATAACAAGGTTAAATAAGCGCCCAAGGTCATAAAGTCGCCGTGGGCAAAATTGGAAAGGCGCAAAATACCATAGGTCAACGTGAGGGCGATCGCACTTAAGGCCATAATGCTGCCCAATGACAGACCATTCACCACCGATTGAATTAGCTGTTCCATATCAATTCAGAATCACTTCAGACCACAAGACCGCATAAATCTTACGCCATTCAGGCTTCTTGCGTTAGATCTCTAGCAATTCCGACTCGCTCAATTCTTCGATCGATGAATCAGATTCTTCCTCAATCGAGGAATCGATCGATTCCTCAGCGGGTAATACTGCTAATTCTGGTGGCATTTCTGGCGGAAATTCTAGGGCAATAGCTCCGAGCTTACCAATGCGAAAATCATTGAGAATTAAATTAGCAGCCCGTTCTTTGTCCCCTTGATACTTCAATGCACCCAGTGCCTCTAAAAATGATTCGCCAGTAATTTCAGTAGCATTGATTTTGTATTGATTGGTCAGAATTCGTTCCTGGCTTAGTTTTTTCAACAAATCAATCAAGGCCGACCCAACGCGCTGGTGATCGTACGCCGCTTGACCAATGTCGTCACAGATCGCCAACTTAACCGCTGAAGCTTGATCTTCTAGTTTATTGGGCAAAACTCCCGGTGCATCCAACAATTCGACTTCATCTGAAATTCTTACCCACCGCAACGATCGAGTCACCCCTGCCTTCCGCGCACTCTCGACCACCCGTTTACCAATTAGCCGATTAATCAACGCAGATTTTCCCACATTCGGAAACCCAATCATCACGCACCGAATCGGACGCGGCAGCATACCCCGATCGCGACGGCGACGATTAACAGCAATGCCTGCTTGTTTAATGGCCCCGGCTAGTTCTTTAATTCCTCGCCCGCTGTGACCATCAGTAAATTGGGGGATGCCGTCATGCTCCTTGAGCCAATCAAACCAAAGCGATCGTGCCCCATCGGGAATCATATCCATCCGATTCATCACCAAAACTCGACCCTTAGCTCCAATCCATTTATCAACATTAGGATGATGGGTGGCCAAAGGAATTCGGGCATCTCGGACTTCCAAGATCACATCGACTTTCTTGAGTTGGTTTGTCAACAGTCGCTCCGCTTTGGCGATGTGACCGGGATACCACTGGACGGGAGGCGTTGACATGGGCGTACTACAATTTTTCTGCTAGACCACATACCCTAGCAGATTATCGCGAGCAGAGTTCTATCTATGTAGTCATCAGCCCAACAAAATTATTAATCCAAGAATCGATCGATCTCTTCCATCAATTTATTGATATCCGGAAACTTCACCCGATGAGCTAGATAAATTTCAGCATAGTCCAGAGCTTCGATCGTTCTCTGTACTTGGCTACGTTTTTTCTTGTATGCAAAACCCTCTAGGGCATAAATTTCATCAAGGTCGGATGCTGGGTGTACTCTCATAGTTATCTCTGATGTCTGAACCAACACGATTATCGGTTGATGAGTTAATAATTTGGATATAGAACTTCTTATCTGAACCTTCACCGCTATCAGCAATAACATTGAATCTTCTAATACTGTGCGTTCCACCCGTTGCTTTAACCAATACAATCTGAAGTTTTCTCTCATCTGCTATTTTTCTCAATAGACAATCGACAAAACAAAGCTCAGTCTCACCTTCGACAAAAATTGCCATCTTTTTCATCAATGGATACCTGATACCGTACGTACTAAAAAACGAGTCATGGCTTAGCTCAATTAGCCCCAACCAAAAACGCCTCGGATTCATTGATGAAGTCCATAGCAAGAAAGTCAAAGTTGTTTAGGCCAGTAAACTTAAAATTTTCAAAGGCTGTCCGTGAGTTTTGGAAATTATGGACCTTAACCATCCCACTCTCACGACTCAACAATGACCATTCTTCAAGTGGGACGTTGTTCATGACAAATCGATCGTTCGTACTCATAACAAGTTGGATGATGGAATCTTTTGCGTGGCGACGAATGATATCAATTAGCCGACAGGAACGATCGAAATCCAACCCCTCGCCGATGTCGTCAATCAGAATACAGCTAGGATGCTCTCCTCTGATGGCATATTGGAGATGAATAATCACAGAAAGCGCTCGAAACATACCCTGAGAGATTTCAATTTGTTCGGTTAATTCTTCAAGTTGACGTTCCTTTACACCCAGATAAAAGGCCGTTGGTAGAAAACCAATATTTGTTTGAAGCTTGATTTTGGAAGGTGTGATGAGGCGAATGTCCTCCAGGTCATAGCCCATCTCGTTCATCGCATTGATGACTGCATCCTTAAAATCATTTGAATATTGTTCGATTCCTCTGCGGAATAAGCCAACCACGTCATCAGGGTTTCTGGGATCCGGCTGTGGACCATCTTCTACTGAGAGGCCGATCGTATTACGCCCCATCATCTCTCCAAAGGAATAGTGACGAACCCCCAGTCCCCAATCACCTAGCGGGCGCAAAAAAGAATGCTGAATTGTATCCCTTCTTGCAACAACTGCTGCATCGGTTTCCGGCGTTTGAAACTCAAGATCTCTTCCTTCTTTTTCGTGGAAAATTCTTCCTACACCACCTTCTCGGCGCTCAAGCAAGACTCGATCGTCATCTGAAAATAACTCGTACATAACCTCATAGTCTGAAATATTCAGAACATACTTGAGCGTACGTCCCTCATGCTCAAAAATCACTTCATAGTTACCAGTGGGAATCTCTCCAGGCTTTCGAGTCCCCGACAAGAGCAGTCCTAGAAAATTAATGACGCTCAACGTTCTGGTCTTTCCAGTCGCATTCTTACCAACAATTAAATTGATCGGTGCAAGCGTAAAACCAGAAACTGACCATCCCTTTATATCGCTTTGGCGTTCATGGTATGTGAGAGATTTTAGCCTCATACAATTTTCTCGCAGATTAAGCTCACCATGTACTCGCTAGCCCTTAAGCATACCAATAGTTTACTGTAGCCTCGCCCTCATTCGAAACCCTAGTGCATTTTAAAAGGGTCAACTTTATATGGATATAAATTAACAATTCTTCTAATTTGCATTAAAGCGATCACCTCTGATACTAAGGCACAACCAAAACAGGACAGGGCGATAGACTAATAACACGATGAGTCACACTTTCGTGGGAGCTGTCGTCGGTGATACCCAGTCCTCGGGTTCCCATAATAATTAGATCAGCCTCAACCTCATCAGCAACATCGCAAATCGTGAATGCAGGTTTTCCCGACCGTTCGATGGTTTCAACTTCAATGCCCTGCTGCGTGAATAAAAATCGAGCTTCTTGAAGAAGTTCCTCAACGCCTTCAGGAGAAGACATCAGAGTTGGGGCTGACCTACCATTTTGAATCACAGAAAGCAAAACAAGTCTACTATTGTGTTGCTGAACAAAATCGGAAACAACTTCGGCGGCTTCGCGAGATTCGAGACTGCGATCGATGGGGAAAAGAATGGTGTTGAACATGCGCGATTCTCCGTGAAGGTGAGGCGAACGGCAGCCGCGTTAAGGCTTTTTTGTATCGTATCTTTAAATGCTAAAGCATGAATTGAATAGATAATTAAATCGACTCTAATTGTAATGAACAAGTTTTGTAATGAACAAGTTTGCACGCCTAATCTGGGTTTGATTAGGTTGAACTGAATGCATAACCAATGAGTCAACCTGAGGATTAGCTAATGACTATTTAAATCGCATCCTTCAGAATAATTCCCGGCAATTGCACCCGAGACAAATCGACCTTATATGGATTAACCGCAGAGAAACCTCGCTCCCCCTGTTGATATCGATCGAGCATCATTTGCCGAGACCATTGATTGGAGGATGCGTTTCTTTGGGAATACTCACGAATAAAAAAAGGATGCAGTATGTTGCATCCCTCTCAGAGTTATCAATTAAAACTAGAGTCCGAAATTTATTCGGCAGCAGCGCCTTCTTCAGCACCACCCTTCCCAGCTTCACCTTCTGTTTCGTCCAGACGGTTATCGTCAAAACGGCGACGATTTCCGTACCGTCCATTAGTCGTCCGCTTCCGGAACTTACGCGCATACGCCAAGTTGCGCAATGCTTTCTCTCTCTTCAAATTGCGGCGCTTAGCCATATTCTTCCTCTACTCGGGAGAGCCTAAAAAATCTCACAATCATTAAGAATAGCACCATAAGTAAGATCAATCAAAAATTATCTCTGATTTCAGAGCGGCATCAAGCCAAAACTGCTCAAATTAGTGGTTCTGGACGAGTCCTAAGCTTTATCTTTAGGTTGTGTTACAAAACATAAGAAGGATTAATCAATCGCTACAGGATCTCTCAAGCAAAGCTTATAGACTTCCTGATATGATGCCTAAGAACTTGTTCATGAAGAACGTAATCGTGTCCAGAACGTAGTCTTTGTCCAGTACATAAGATATACAGATCGGGTAAGACATTCGGGCTGACGGACACTTGAGTTACGATCGCTATAGAATCCATGACTTGGCAACAAGAATCTGGTATTTATAATGATCGTCGGTGAATGATTTCACATTTTCACAGGAAGGGAGATTATGTCTTACGCGCAAGCGAAAACTCAGTCCAAAGCTGGGTACAATGCCGGAGTCCAGGACTACAAGCTGACTTATTACACGCCTGACTACACGCCAAAGGATACAGACATCCTAGCCGCGTTCCGGATGGTTCCTCAACCTGGCGTGCCGCCAGAAGAAGCAGCAGCAGCAGTCGCCGCCGAGTCATCGACAGGTACTTGGACAACGGTTTGGACTGATTTGCTGACGGACCTCGATCGCTACAAGGGACGTTGCTACGATATCGAACCCGTTCCTGGCGAAGAGAATCAATACATCTGTTACATCGCCTACCCTCTCGACTTGTTCGAGGAAGGTTCGGTAACTAACCTGCTGACCTCCTTGGTCGGTAATGTATTTGGTTTCAAAGCTCTGAAATCTTTGCGTTTGGAAGATCTACGGATCCCCGTTGCTTACCTTAAGACGTTCCAAGGACCTCCTCACGGTATCCAAGTGGAGCGCGATCGTCTTAACAAGTATGGTCGTCCGATGTTGGGTTGTACCATTAAGCCCAAGTTGGGTCTATCGGCGAAGAACTACGGTCGTGCAGTGTACGAAGCACTACGCGGCGGTTTGGACTTCACCAAAGATGATGAAAACATCAACTCCCAGCCGTTCCAGCGCTGGCGCGATCGTTTCTTATTTGTTGCTGATGCAATCCACAAAGCGCAGGCTGAAACGGGTGAGATCAAAGGTCACTACCTAAACGTGACGGCTGGTACTTGCGAAGAGATGCTGAAGCGTGCTCAGTACGCTAAAGAACTCGAAATGCCGATCATCATGCATGACTTCTTGACTGCTGGTTTCACCGCCAACACCACGTTGTCTCATTGGTGCCGCGATAATGGTGTTCTGCTGCACATTCACCGTGCAATGCACGCCGTGATTGACCGTCAGAAAAATCATGGTATTCACTTCCGCGTCTTGGCAAAATGCCTACGGATGTCGGGTGGGGACCACATTCACACCGGAACGGTTGTGGGTAAACTCGAAGGTGACAAAGCAGTCACCCTTGGTTTCATCGACCTCTTGCGTGAGAACTACATTGAACAAGATCGCTCTCGTGGTGTGTACTTCACTCAAGACTGGGCATCCATGCCTGGGGTGATGGCAGTTGCATCCGGTGGTATCCATGTGTGGCACATGCCCGCATTGGTAGACATCTTCGGCGACGACTCCGTATTACAGTTTGGTGGTGGTACTTCCGGACACCCTTGGGGTAATGCGCCGGGTGCTAAAGCGAACCGCGATGCACTTGAAGCTTGCGTCCAGGCTCGTAACGAAGGTCGTGACCTCATGCGTGAAGGTGGCGACATCATTCGTGAAGCTTGTAAATGGTCTCCTGAATTAACAGTCGCTTGCGAACTGTGGAAGGAAATCAAATTTGAATTTGAAGCACAAGACACCATTTAATTGTTGGACTGCTGTGTAAGGGCGACCTTTCTGTAAGGGATGAAGTCTGAATTTTGGGCGAGGAATGAGAAGATGCGGCATACTGTAGGAATACGGTAGATTAAATTTCTAAGCCTCAGCGTTCATACTTCCCACTTCATCCTTCCTGAAATATGGATCTTAAGAAGATTGCGAATGATACGACAACTACTTTGGTGAGCTATTTAACTTACCAAGCGGTTAGGGTTGTTTATGAACAACTAGACGAAACGGAACCGAAGCGAGCTTATTGGTTACACCAGTTTGCCTCTAGCGAAATCATAAAGGATGGCGATCGGTTTATTGAGAAGCTTTTTAGAGAGCGACCCGATCTTGCGTTTCGGATATTGACCGTGCGGGAAGCGTTGGCTGATAGTCTTGCAGATTTTTTGCCGGATATGCTCCGATCGCAAATGTCTCAGTCCAATCTCAAGCAGCGATCGCAGCAGTTGGAGCGCATGACTCAAGTGAGTACAGAAGAGCCTCATCCCGAACAGCAGATGCCGCAAGGTGACTTGTTCTAAGATTGACGAAAACTTCAACCGAACGATTTAACTGAGAGAACTCATGAAAACTCTGCCTATTGAGAAGCGCTACGAGACTTTTTCGTACTTGCCTCCTTTGACTGATGCACAAATTGCTCGTCAAATTGAATACACGATGGAACAAGGATACTTCCCTTGCATCGAGTTCAATGAAAACCCGGATCCAAAACAGTACTATTGGACGATGTGGAAATTGCCTTTGTTTAAGTGCAGTTCTCCTCAGGAAGTACTTGCGGAAGTGCAACAGTGCAAATCCGAGTTTCCAAAGTCCTTCATCCGTGTTGTTGCTTTCGATAACATCAAGCAATGTCAGGTGATGAGCTTTATCGTTTATAAGCCCGGTCAAACTGGCGGAAGCGGTTATCGTTACTAATTGACAAACTAGATTTGTTCAATTTAAATTTAAGCCCTTGGAGATTGAGTTCTCTAAGGGCTTTTTTCATATGTAAGGTATCTAAATATGCGATCGGTATGCATTCAGAAAACATGTCAATAATTCATCTTATTGGGCTGTTAATCATTGACATTGGCTAATTCATAGCTTGGATTAGCCGTTTCTTCTTACAAGCCCCGAAATGAAGTCATACGGAATCGATCGGTGCGATCGATTTGTTAACACGCTGGCTATTTTGCTCCAACACAACTGTCGGTTGTCACGCTTGGCCCACCCGAATTTCTCGCATAATAACGCGTCCGCCCGCCAACCTATCTTCGGATATTCACATAGCGCCGTATTTTCTTCTGTATAGTAAGAACGCAATTTTTTTGAATCTTATGCTTGATTTTTCTGTAAATCCAATCAGTCTAGAATTACTAACCCAATTACACGATCGTTACCAAAGTTGCCGATCGGGAACGGTTGCGAGGTACATTCCTGAACTTGCCAAAATGAATCCTAATGCTTTTAGTATTTGCGTGGCAAGCGTGGATGGTGATCTGTTGAGTGTCGGCGACGATCGGCAACTGTTTACGATTCAATCCATTTCCAAAGTGTTTACCTACGGCATGGCACTCGAAGACAGAGGGCGAGACATGTTGCTTTCTAAAGTTGGCGTAGAACCTACGGGTGATCTGTTCAATTCGATCATCCGGCTTGATGAAAATTCAAAACGCCCTGATAATCCTATGGTCAATGCAGGAGCGATCGCCACCACCAACCTAATTCAAGGCAACACGGCAACCGATCGGCTCAATCGAATTTTGAATACATTTAAAGCCTATGCGGGACGTGATCTGTATGTTGATTCATCGGTTTTTATGTCGGAACGCACCACCGGACATCGAAATCGCGCGTTGGCATATCTGATGCGACATTTTGAAATGATGGACGATCGGATTGATGAAACCTTGGATTTATATTTTCAGCAATGTGCGCTGTTGGTCGATTGTCGAGATTTGGCATTGATGGCCGCGACCTTGGCAAACAATGGGGTTAATCCGCGATCGGGCGATCGAGCCATTGAGTCAAAATACGTGCGGGATTTGCTTAGTGTGATGTACACCTGCGGCATGTACAACTTTGCAGGCGAATGGGCCTATCGAGTTGGGCTTCCGGCGAAGAGTGGGGTTTCGGGTGGAATTATTGCTGTTGTCCCTGGGAAAATGGGGATTGCTGTATTTTCGCCACCTTTGGATAGTCACGGCAGTAGTGTTCGCGGTGTTAAAGTTTGCGAAGATCTATCAAATATTTGTAAGTTGCATTTGTTCGATCGGTTTGAGAGCTAGAGTTCTTATAATTTATTCAACCGAAATAACTTTTAAGTCTGCTGAATCAGCCATTGTTCTAAGTCAGACAGATTTGTAAAATCCAGTAGCGCTTCTCCCAAGGCTTCGATCTCGTACAGGGAAAACAGTTCAACTTGCGATCGGACTCCTTCGGGTAATTCACCAACTCGGCGCGTTAACTGTCGTAAAACAAGCGATCGTTCTCCTTGCTCAATCCCTTGCTCAATCCCTTGTTCCATCCAAGTTGTTGTAATTTGCATGATCTGCTCCTGTTCGGTTGTCTCTAGTTTACCAACCTCGCTCTGAAAAACCTGTTCCTCCTGCGTATTTAATCGTAAATAGGTATCGATAAAGCCTGAAATGAGTCGAGTACGAGCTGGGTCAAGGCGTAAGGTTGCCAGCAATCGTAGACATTCAGCTTTGACTTTGGGCCGATCGTTGATCTCAATTCGCATTTTGGCCATGAGGGCGGCGGCAACGGGATTCTGTTGACTGAGGTAGTCGCGCCAATTGAGACGATTCAGTTGGATAGCTTCAAAGTTGAAATCTAGAATGGTCCGATCGCCAAATTTGACCATGTAGCGATTATTTTCCTGACGATCGGGTTTGTCAAAAGAAAAAATAACGATCGGATAGATGCGCTGAAGATAGCGTTGATGCAGGATTGAAAAATAAAAGAACATTCGGCGGGCAAAGTTAGCTTCACTGAAAGATTGTGCTTCGAGATGAATCAAGAAAGCAGCAGTTGCTCCCAGTTGCTGAACTTCAACCAATAAATCGACTATTTTTTCTTCTCCAGATGTGAGATCCGCAAAGTATTCCTGCTGAAGAAATCGGATCGAAGTAGGATCGATCTGTTCGGCAATTTCTGGGAGGAAAAGTTCTAGAAACTCAATAAAAAATGTCGAAAGTAGTTCTTTGAAGAGGCGATCGTGGTCGGTCATAAGAACAAAAAGACTAATTCAATAAAATCACCTACCCCGGTAAATGCGCATCAATAAACGCTTCTAGCTTCACCTTTGAAACTGCACCTTCACTTTCGGCCTTCAAAACACCGTCTTCAAAAATTCGGAATGCTGGAACGCCCTCAACTTTCCACTGCGCGACTGTTAAAGGATTTGGATCGATTTCCATTTTGATCACCTTCAACCGATCGCCATAATTTTCCGCGATCGTCGCCACAACTGACGCCATAAGACGACAAGGACCACACCATGCCGCCCAAAAATAAACAAGAACAGGCTGATCCGCACGAATAACTTCGGTCTCGAATTCGGAATCGGAGATGACTTTAAGGGTACTCATATCAGCCAAGAATTAAATCATTATGTATTCTAGTGCAATCCGGTCTCAGGTTGACGAGAACCGTGCCGTCTCCACCACAATATCCAAGGGCGCATTAGTCTTAATCGCCGCAGAACTCAAATGCGTCACCGTCGCTCGGTATCCCAACTTAAGCAACGCATCAATCAACCGACCGCGTTTGGGAATGTCCATTTTGCCCCGCCGACCCACCTCCCCCAGCGGATAATGATAGGGCGGCAAATCACTCTCGTCTCGAAAGATCTCCAGCAAGGGAATTTGTGAACTCAAGTTTAGATCATCTGCTCGTTCAACCATGGCCTGAACATAATCCCGATCGTGCAAAACACCCGTCCACAGCGGACCCGCCAGCGTCATCGCCATCGGTTTACGAGGATCATCATCCCGGTGATGCAGACAACTTGTACGGCTTAAATATCGCCAACTGGGCACTGAATAGTCGCCACATTGAGGGCAATACCCAACAAATCCATAATTTTTCTCCAAATTCGGAGTCTGATGCGTGACCCGAACCATAATGCGATAGATTTGGCCGGAGTATAGGGAAAAAATAGGCATGACCGTAAAGCCCTGCATCGCCGCCTGCTGTGCCAAACTACCAATCAACATTCGCAGAGCATGTTCCTGAACACAAGGGTGAGCGCGGGTATAAGTGCCGTAAAGTCGCAAACTGTCCTGGGGGAAATGGCCCGAAATTGTCCGTCCATCCGTACTCGTGAGATAGATTAATCCACCATCACACACCGCTTGTAAGCAAGAAGCCAACAGCGCAGCGGGATTGCCAAAGGAATCAATATCCAGCAAGTCGTAATAGTCTCCGTCGATCGCACAGCGCCAAAAAATCTGATTCGCTGAGAGCTGAGTAATGCGAACTTGACGGGGATCTAACGCATTCAAATTTTCTCTCAAAACCCCATGAATCTCCGGGTCTGCATCATTCGCCCACACCAAATCAGCCTCGGACTCTAAGGCATACCGCAACGATCGCAGCCCGCACCCCGTCATCGTATCGAGAACCCGCAATCGTCCAAGTTTCGATCGATAGACCGCCGCCGCCAAAACGCCCAAATCTCGTGAAGTCTGACTATGCGGACGATAAAACGCACTACCCCTTATAAATGTCGCTTTCCCCTCAGTTAGATTCACATCTAAAGTCACAATTCACCCGTCATAGATTCACCATTCCCACGATCGTCAGTATCATAGACGCAAGATAGAATTGCACCAAAAATTGCATCAAAAATTACACAAGAGGATGGACGCTGGAATGTACGGGATAAACCTAAAATCGATCGCTTACCGTACCCTCTATCAAAGACTCGCTACGATTACTATCTCCTCAACAATCTTATTCACGGCAACCGCAGCGTACGCGATCCCACTCCCTGAAAAATCTCCACGATTCCCCAACGATCCTGTCCCCACCTATCCCGGCAACGCACCTCCGCCCGTCGGAATTCCGCTACCCGGACAACAACAACCCCAAGAACGCGACGATCGGGTTTCGACTATTCTTCAGGACTACAGTGGAAATTTGTGGGTTGGGACATGGCAAGGTTTAACACAACTCGACCCCAATACTGGAAAAATTCTAGCCCGAGTGCCCATTCCCAATCCCCTAACCGGAGCCTTAGCCCAAGATAAAGTCGGTCGGATTTGGGTCGGCACCTACGAAGGCATCGTTCGCATCGATCCCAAAACAAAAAAAGTCACGGCGCAAAATTTTTCCCTCCCCTCAAACCAAATTCTCTCCCTTGCCCTTGATAGGCGCGGCTATCTCTGGGTTGGCACCGATAAAGGCGTTGCGATGATTAGCCCCGACCAAGGCTTGTTGATGACGACGATTCAAGATTTGCCCGGAGTTAGTGCTAATGCGTTGACAATAGATAAAAATGGCAATCTTTGGATTGGGACCTTAGAAGGCGTGGTGCAGGTGAATACGGCTTCAGGATATTTGATGAATGTCTTAGAGAAAGTTCCCGGCGGCTCCGTCCAAGCCTTGGCAACAGATAACCATGGTTCGGTTTGGGCGGGGACTCCCGGCGGACTTCATGAGATCAAAACGGATACAGGACGCGTGGCTCGCACCGTGAAATCTCTTGAAGGTCAGAATGTTTTGTCATTCAAATTCGATCGCGTCGGCAGCGCCTGGGTTGGAACAGATCAGGGTTTAGTACGATTGAATCCCTACAATGGTGCCATAGTCGGTCAAATTGCCGGATTGCCCAGCAGTCGCGTGTTGGCATTATCAGCAGATACGGGGAATAAGCTGTGGGTCGGCACTACTGAAGGCTTGGCTTGGGTCAGCATGAGTGATTATCGCAGCCGGATCTATCGCAATCTCGATCGTTAACGCGTAGTAATTAGCAAGGTTTAGAGGTCTTCCTATGGCGGTTACGCTTCAACACTTTCGACAATGGAAGCAACAAGAGCGACGAATCACGGCACTGACCGCTTGGGATTTTCCCATAGCCGAAGTTCTGGATCAAGCACAAGTAGATTTAATTTTGGTTGGGGACTCTCTAGCTATGACGGTTTTGGGCCATGCGACCACATTGCCCGTGACGTTAGAGGAAATGATTCATCACACCAAAGCGGTAAGGCGCGGTATTAAAAATGCATTTCTCGTGATGGACTTGCCCTTTTTGACCTATCAAGAAAGCCCTCAACAAGCCATGAGATCGGCGGGATTGGCCCTGAAAGAGGGCGGTGCTAATGCGGTCAAACTTGAAGGCGGCTATCCTGAAATGGTCACGACGATCGCCCATTTAGTTCAAGCGGGCATTCCGGTCATGGGGCACATTGGCCTAACGCCGCAATCCGTCCATCAACTTGGCTTTAAACAACAAGGAAAAACTAAATCGGCTCAGAGCAAAATCATCAGGGAGGCGATCGCCCTAGAGAGAGCTGGAGTCTTTGGAATAGTGCTTGAACACATTCCCGCAGATCTCGCCCAAATCATTACCCAAAAAATCGCCATTCCCACGATCGGCATTGGCGCGGGTCCCCATTGTGACGGACAAATCCTCGTCACCAGCGATCTCTTAGGCATGGGAAGCTGGAGTCCACCCTTCTCCAAAGCCTACGCAAACCTGCGTGAAACCATGCGTGAGGCATTTGAAACCTATTGTAAAGAAGTCCGATCGGGTGAATTTCCTGAATAATCGCCTACACTAACAAACGAAGCAGAGTCAGCGAAGGCAGTTGCGGAAGGTGCTTGCATCTTCTGAGGAAAGTCCGGGCACCCCAAAAACCAAACTTGCTGGGTAACGCCCAGTGCGAGCGATCGTGAGGATAGTGCCACAGAAAAATACCGCCCGGAGGAATGAAGGACTGGAAATTCTCAATTCTTCGGGTAAGGGTGCAAAGGTGCGGTAAGAGCGTACCAGCAGTTTCGTGAGGAACTGGCTCGGTAAACCCCGGTTGGGTGCAAGGTCGTCGGAGCAAAGGTTGGTTTTTTGCCTGCTCTAGATTGTTGGGTTCGCTCAACAAAGTGCCGCTTGAGGCGTGGGGTAACTCACTGCCCAGATAGATAACAGCCCTGGGACATTGATTTCGATCGATTTCCTAGAACAGAACCCGGCTTATGTCTGACTCTGCTTCTCTCCTTACTCTATAAGCTTTTCAGCTAGCAAATCTCGGTGGGCGATCGTATGACGTTATCTGTCTCAGTCTCTCCACGCTAAATGTGACGGCGCTGATAATCTAGAGGCAGTCATAGACCTTAATTTTATATATAGAAAAATAAGTAGAACTTCAACCTCATCTGACGTAAAAATTCTTCATAAACCGATCGATATTTACGTTTGATCTTTGCTTCTTTAAGTTTTTATGTTTCTAATATTTATTCAAATCCCTACTTTTACGACAATATCGCGTCCATAAGTCTTGCCCCATAGGCTTTAACGGTAAATCCGTAGAATTTTAAGATTCTTTAAAATAACAGCAACCTATTTGTAGTTTCTGCGAAGACAACCTTACAAAACTATGATGAGGTGAACACTGACCCTAGAATATGTAATGTAGTAAAAGTTTGCCATCAATAGGATAACTGAAGTTTAAGATCGTAGGTTTGGCTTAATTTCAGATTCTGAAGTTGATTGGTGGTGAGCCTCTAAGGGTAATCGTTGTGAATAGTTTGTCTTCTCTTTTGGTTCGACCCGGCGTGACTCAGCTCACCCAAACTTTTCCTCTGGAAGGTCCAACGCCTCTCCTGAGGGTGGGCGAACAGAAAAAGAGTGGTCTTATCCTCTGTAAAGAATTTCATGCAGAATTCGCAGGTCCTGGTGCGGCGCTGTGCAGTCCAGCAGAACAACCCTACAAAGCCATCATTGCTATAGGATCTCCCGATATTGGGGCGGCAAGCAATACGATCGATAGGTCGCGTGCCTATGGATTACGGATTCAATGGAGTCGTTGGCTGTATCGCATTGCTGATCAAGAAAATCCGATCGATCGGGTCGAAAAATTATTGGCCGGATTAGAAGGCTTTTTTGGCCGATCGGTAGTGATAAGTTTGCCGAATGAAGTATTAGCCTTGTTGGTTGGCGTGTTGCCATCTACCGTAGAACAAGTGAAAGAGAATTATCACAATGGCAACATGTTAATTTTCCCCTGCGATCAATTGAAGGTGACGACACTATGTTGCGATGACCTCAATGGATTCACGCCCAATGTGCCACTGAAACAGCAAACCACTCTTAAGGAAATTCACCAAACCTATTCCGGCCTGTTGCGATTGGCTTAACAAAACTTTTCAACAGCAATTTTTAATTGCAAGGAACAAGACTTCTCATATTCCTTGCAATTAATTTTTAATTTTCTATGTCATCAGAGTACGAACATCGGTCACCTTGCCATTAATCGCCGCCGCCGCGACCATGGCCGGACTCATTAACAACGTCCGTCCTGAGGAGGAACCCTGACGACCTTTGAAATTACGATTGGATGACGATGCACTCATTTGACGACCCTCTAACCTATCGGGATTCATCGCCAAACACATTGAACATCCTGGTTCCCGCCACTCAAACCCGGCAGCCGTGAAGATCTTGTCTAATCCTTCAGCCTCAGCTTGCAGCTTGACCCGCTCAGAACCGGGGACCACAAATGCTTTTACATTATTTGCAACATGTTTTCCCTCGGCAATTTTTGCGGCTTCTCGCAAGTCAGAAATACGACCATTTGTGCAGCTTCCAATAAAACAAACATCGATCGCAGTTCCTTCCATCGGTTGACCGGGCTTTAACGACATATAGACATAGGCATCTTCGGCCAAAGCTTGCTCATCCTCGGGCATATCCTCGGGGGCTGGAACCTGTTCATCTACCCCAACCCCTTGGCTTGGCGTGATTCCCCAAGTCACCGTCGGTGCAATGTTTGCTGCATCGAACACCACGACATCATCATATTCAGCATCGTCATCACTCGCCAAACTGGTCCACCACGCCACCGCCTGCTCCCAATCTTCACCCTTAGGTGCAAAATCTCTCCCTTTTAAATAGTCATAGGTCTCTTGATCTGGATTGACATAGCCACAGCGTGCACCGCCCTCGATCGCCATATTGCACACCGTCATCCGCTCTTCCATTGACATCGCCTCAAACGTCGTTCCGGCGAACTCATAAGCATAGCCAACGCCGCCCTTAATTCCCAATTTCCGAATGATATGCAAGACCACATCCTTAGCATATACGCCGGGAGCAAGCTGACCATTGACTTCAATTTTACGAACTTTAAGCTTAGCCAGCGCTAGGGTTTGGGACGCCAGAACGTCTCGGACTTGACTCGTCCCAATGCCCATCGCAATTGCACCAAAGGCCCCATGGGTGGAGGTGTGACTGTCTCCGCAAACGATGGTCATTCCAGGTTGAGTCAGTCCTTGCTCTGGCGCAATGATATGGACAATGCCTTGATTGCCCGATCCCGCGTTGTAAAAACGAATGCCATATTCAGCCGTATTTTTTTCAAGTTCCTGAAGCATTTCTTCAGCCATAGCATCTTTAAACGGTCGCGATTGGTTGTCGGTCGGGATGATGTGGTCTACCGTCGCAACAGTCCGATCGGGAAAGGGAATAGTTAAACCCCGATCGCGCACCATAGAAAAAGCTTGGGGGCTGGTCACTTCATGAATCAGGTGAAGTCCGATAAAAAGCTGAGTTTGACCAGAGGGCAATGTGCCAACAGTATGCAAATCCCAAACCTTATCGAAAAGCGTGCGCTGACTCATAATTTAATGCCGGATAAGTGTAAATCAGTTTTTCCTAGGGTTGTTATTGTATCGAAAAGTTTGAGCCATAGGGAGCTTAGTTTACGGTTTAGTTATTGGTTAGTTATTGGCATGACTTTATTCAGAGGGATTTATTTGAGTGAACTGATCAGAGTGAATCCAGCCGCATCACCTTGGCCCGATGTAAAACGTGGTTTCCAGTTGAATTTTGATAGCGGTATCCCAAAAATCGAATCCGAATCCGATCGCCCAATTGAAAATCACCATTCATTCCATGATGTAGCGCGGGATCATAGTCACACTCTTCGCCAATAGTCCCGATCGGACTAACTCCCCATTCCATTAGAAGTCGATCGATCGGGCTGAGCAGCGGCAGCAGTTTGCTAGCCATCAATTGCGGATTAGTTTGAGCAGCGTGGGCAGCAGCAGACCATTGAATTAACCAAGGTTCTAGGGTTTGGAGAGCTTCGTGCTGAAAGGTCTCACGACACGTTGTTTCTTGATGTTTAAGCGTCTGAGCTAAGCGATCGTACTCTTGCTGTAACTCGGAATTTGAGGCTGTGGACTGTGGAATAGGGATCGATTCAGCCGTCAGCGATCGCACCAAATCATCCACCGAAATTTGTAGAACTTCCGCAATCTTCCTCACCGTCTGCACCTGCATCGTCAGAATATGACCCTGCTGGAGTCGCTTTATTGCCCCGAGAGAAACCTGCGATCGGAGACTCAGTACTTTAAATGTATCGATGTCGCAATCCGTCATGAGTTGGCGAAGTGCTTGACTGACAGCATTGTGCGTCACGTTTTGGGCTAATTTGTAATTCGATTCGGCCATAGTTAGTATCAAATTTCACAAAAATTTGTCAAGATAGTATTTATCAGAACTGCGATCGATTTTCGCCCTAAATCATACAAATAATCATATTTGATCATATTTGCTGCTTACCCCTAACTGAGGATCGTATGGATTGGTTTTCGACCATAACTGGAATTGGAATTGGATTATTGTTGATTACTCTACGTGGCCGACCTGAGAAGAAAGCACTTAAAAAAGAACCTATAAGTTCACCTAATCCCATCCCATCGCCCAATCCGATGACCAAAGGTCGGTCGGAGACCATCGTCCAAATAGATTGCCGAATCGCCTACTATGCAGCCTTAGATTTAGCTCAATTTAAAGGTAGTTTCCTATCACGAACGTCCCACGAGTTACGATCGCCTTTGAATGCCTTAATCAGCAGTCTGCAAATGATCCAAGCTGGGCTTTGTGACGATGTTGAAGAAGAAAAGGAATATATTGGCTTTGCCCATGATGGAGCACTCAAATTCATTGGTTTATTAGATGAAGTGCTGAAAGTCTCAAACCTTCAGTCCAGTAGCCTGGATATTACTAAAACAGAAGTCGATTTAGCCAGCGTGTTGCAAGAAGTCTATTTTATGACCCGTCACCTTGCGGCCAATCGTAATCTGCGGCTTCAGATCCCCATAGTGGACAGCGAAATTTTAATCCAAGCCGATCCAACCTATTTGCAACAGGCGCTCACCATCCTCGTCACTCGCTCGATCGCCGCCATGGATGGAGGAAGTATTATTCTTTCTCTCAGCACTCAAGGTAAACAGATTACGCTCACCTTGCAAGATGAATTACCCGAAGCACAGTGGCAAGAGACTTTAAATGTGTTGACTAACCCGAATTCTTCATTACTGCAATTGCCTGGGATCTTAACACCTGAGATCTTGGCGACTGAACGTGAACGATCAGCAACTAAGCCAGCGCCGATCGTCATGGAATTCAGTCCATCATTTCGGCTTTTGTTAGCACGAGAATTGCTGAGCATTATGGGAATCTCGCTATGCGTCAATAGCAATACCGATATGGATACCAATGTTGATACCAATACTCTGCCCCGATCGATCCAATGCCACTTTCATCTCGCCTAATCGTATAATTATTTGATTATAGCGAACACGATCGAAGCGGAGAAGACCAGTCATGCCAATGATCGAAACCAAGACCGAACCCATGGTCATTAATATGGGGCCACACCATCCAGCGACCCACGGATGTTTTCGGTTAGTCGTCACGTTGGATGGCGAAAATGTAATCGATTGTGAGCCTGTGTTGGGCTACCTCCATCGTGGGATGGAAAAAATTGCCGAAAACCGGACGACGATCATGTACGTGCCCTACACCAGTCGTTGGGACTACTACGGTGGGATGTACAACGAAGCTATCACCGTAAACGCCGTTGAAAAACTCGCGGGAATTCCCGTCCCTCGTCGGGCCAGTTACATTCGGGTCATTATGCTCGAACTCTGCCGTCTAGTGAATCATCTGCTCTGGCTGGGGCCTTTTATTACGGACCTTGGCGGCGCGACCCCGTTTTTCTACACGTTACGCGAACGGGAAATGATTCTGGATTTATTTGAAGCGGCAACGGGCTACCGCATGGTCAACAATAACTATTTCCGAGTTGGCGGTGTAGCGGCAGACCTTCCCTACGGCTGGTTTGAAAAGTGTGCCGATTTTTGTAACTATTTCATTCCAGCATTGGATGAATACGAAAAGTTAATTACTAACAATCCAATTTTCCGTCGTCGTCTTGAAGGCGTGGGCGTGTTGTCCCGTGAAGATGCGATTAACTATAGCTGTTCTGGGCCAATGCTTCGAGCATCTGGCGTGAAGTGGGATTTGCGTAAGGTCGATCATTACGAATGCTACGACGACTTTGATTGGGAAGTCGCTTGGGCAACGGAGGGCGATTGTTTAGCTCGCTATACCGTTCGGATTCAAGAAATGCGCGAGTCTACCAAAATCATTCAGCAGGCGATCGCAGCTATTCCCGGTGGCGCGTATGAAAACCTGGAAGCACAACGAATGATGGCAGGTCCAAAATCTGCGTGGGATGCGCCTGAGTTCCAATATATCTCCAAGAAGATTGCGCCCACCTTTAAAATCCCTAAGGGTGAACATTACGTTCGTCTTGAAGCTGGACGGGGTGAAATGGGGATTTTTATCATGGGAGACGACAATATGTTCCCTTGGCGTTTAAAAATTCGTCCTGGCGACTTCAATAACCTGCAAGCCTTCCCCAAGATGGTTCAAGGTCTAAAGGTCGCTGACTTGTTTATTACCTTGGGCAGTGTAGATGTAGTCATGGGTTCAGTCGATCGTTAGGACTATTGAAAATATTGCGTCATAAAACATCGGTCTAGCTAATTAGGCCGATGTTTTGTGATATTTGAATCAAGAATTAGAAATGTACTGAAAAGCTTAATCTTCTCAAAATCTGGTGTCCTAATGAACGAGGACAGCTGATCCCCACATCATTTTTTTAAAATCAAATAAAAATTCGATCTAAAAAACCACAAAATCATCCGATATCGATTAATTAGTACATGCATACTTCTTGCGGAAACTACTAGACTGCGATTTAATCAGACCTAATACCGCCTTAAATCAATGCTTTAAAAACTTCAAGAGAAACATGAGTGTAACCGTTTAAAGCATCAACTTTAGGCATTCTAAATACTGATCCTTGATGTTATCCATCCTTATCTAAGTCACTGTGAACCATACCTAACGGCATGGATTATTACAGGATCTAAATTATTGTTTTTTATCCTTTCAGGTTCTGGTGTTGCAAGTATCAAAAATATCTCGTCTCTATTTTACCCAGAGCTTTGAAAAGTGCCTTGGGTATGTCTTAGGCAAGATATGAATTTGAAGCTCTAGAGGGTAATGACTGATTGATGTCAATTATTTCTGTTGTACTTTCTCTCCCGAATCTTAGTTTAAGCACACTTACACAATTGGTGATTTTCCATGCAATACCAAGCCCAGTTGACTCCTTGGATCGTCTATTTAGTTGAATCTGAGACGCTTCGCAACCCAGTCAGTCGTTTTCGCCGCCGTAATGATGCAGATGCTTATATCAAGGTTCTGCGCAATAAAAAGCCTGATTCTGATTTTATGGTTGAGTTTGATTCAGCAAGTTTTGCAAAAAAAGTAAAAGCTGCTGAACCTGCATTGGCATAGGCTTATTCAATTTCATTTGTTCGATTCTTTAGTTGTTCATGAAACTGCTTTTTGGAGCTGTCAGCTAGCTTACAAGTTAATCACTCTAACTTGAATAAATTTATGACGTGGGCAAATTTCTGTCTACGTCATTTCTATGAATATATTGATATGAATATGGATAATGAATGGAAGTGGATACAAAAGGCATTAGGCAATCGATCGTTGATGCCTTTTGTTGAATTTATGGCGTTGGCCCTCTACCATCCAGTTAATGGGTATTACGTCACTCAAGCTATGAATATTGGGGCACGGGGCGATTTTTATACTTCGCCTCACTTGAGTCCACTGTTTGGGGAATGTCTAGCGCGTCAGGTGATCGATTGTTGGGAAATCATGGGGCAACCGATCGCCTTTGAACTGATTGAGATGGGTGCAGGACAAGGAATTCTCGCAGCAGATATTCTTCAGGCAATCGCTCAAATCTGTCCTAAACTCTCTGAACATTTGACCTATAGCATTATTGAACGATCGCAATCTCTCAAATTAGCCCAACGTCATCATCTTGCAGCCTGGGGATCGATCGTTCAATGGCGAGAGTGGGAAACGATTGAACCTGCGTCAATCCAAGGCTGCTTTATTTCTAATGAATTAGTCGATGCGTTTCCGGTTCATCAAGTGGTTTGGCAAGACCAGGCACTTCAGGAAGTTTATGTCGGACTTGACGGCGATCGTGTAAAGGAAGAACTGGGACCACTCTCAACGCCAGAATTACAGGAATATTTCGATCGATTGGGCATTAATTTTGAACATTACCCCGATGGCTATCGAACCGAAGTGAATTTAAATGCGACGGATTGGATTCAAACACTTGCCAATCGACTTCACCAGGGTTATGTCTTAACAATAGATTATGGCTATAGCGCCGATCGATATTACAATACCCGTCGAACGAGCGGAACGCTTCAATGCTACTACCAGCATCAAACCAACTCAAATCCTTACCTAAATATAGGATTGCAGGATATTACGGCTCATGTTGATTTCACAACGTTAGCGAAGCGAGGCGAAGACGCTGAGTTGACTGCATTAGGACTGACGCAGCAGGCATATTTTTTAATGGCGTTGGGGCTAGGCGATCGGATTGCGGCCTTAAGTCAAACAGAGACACAAAATATCCAAGAAATAAACGATAGACTTCAAACTCGCGCTGCCCTTCATAAATTAATTGATCCCACAGGTCTCGGGAACTTTTACATATTAATTCAGTCTAAAAATCTAAGTACAACAGAATCAAGCCGATCGTTACGCGGGTTGACTATTCCAGAACGATTCTGAGCCTCACAACAAGTAAAATAACAACTAAATCAAAAATAAAGAAGCCAAAAAAAATCGGCATAGAAAACCTTCCAAGCCGATATATTCTGAATTCCGATTCAGGCCCGTTTGTATATTGACGATGGAGAACGGGTCAGCTCAACACCACCAAAAAAACTCTAACGACCCATCACTTCCAAACGAATGGGAGCAACGCCCGAGTCCATCACACCAATAATGCGCGCAGCACCTGCCGAAAGATCTAAAATACGGCCACCATGGTAAGGACCACGATCGTTAATTCGGACCAATACCATACGACCTGTATCCAAGTTTGTCACCCGAACGCGAGTTCCCATAGGCAAGGAAGGATGAGCCGCTGTCAAAGCATTTTGATTGAATACTTCACCACTGGCCGTATAGTTTCCATCAAAACCGGGACCATACCAGGATGCCATTCCTTGAACCGATGATAATACGGTGCTAGAGGGTATTAGTGTGGTCGAAACGATCGCATTTTTCGGCTTGCCTTCCACTTGCCCCATGGGGGAGGCATCCCCTAAGAGACGACGCAAGCGATTAGTTACTTGCAATGCATCACGTTCTAGATTTTTGCTGGTGTCCGGAGAAAAGGTCTGAGCATTAATAACAACGATCTCGTTACCATCGGCCTTAACCGTATATTGCTCAGTTTTCTCAGACTTCCAAGATACAGAAATCTTATTCGCATCAACACCATCACGGTGGAGCTGATTTATCCTTGCTGCGATCGCACTGGCCCGCGCCGTAGGATCCATAGATACATTAGAACCAGAAATTTTATATGAAGCGCCATCAGTAGACGCTGCGGTCTCACTGGATATGGCCTTCGATTTCTGAATTACGAGTGAGCGCTGCTGAGTCCCCAATTTGGTCTCATTGATTGCAGAGGCTTGAGGCATCGTAAAGTTGATAACCGGAATATTGCGGACATAAACTGTAGCAGTTTGTACTCCAGCATTGATGTAGGTCTGCACCTTCGCGATTGTTGTATCCTGGACCTGCGATGATGTCGTCGCTGGTTGCTCACCCATCTTGACTTGCTCATTGCTGTCAGAGTGGGGGGTTGGGGTGGCTTGCGCTAGACCAACTTGGGGTTGTGTAGTGACGGCAGTAATTGAAAACAAGGTTGCAACTAAGCCTAAACTACCAGAAATTGAGTTGTTCATACTGTCCTTAGTGTGAAGAAGCACTTGGGACTGGTGTATGCGATCGAACAATTTAAACCTAGAACGCTTTAAAACAAAGCCACCAGAACCATTCATCGGAGATCATTGCCAAACTATAAACGGCAAATCCCACATTCATACCCAATCCACATTCATTCTCTGAGTTCGGATCTGCACAAGACTAGCATGAAGTTTTACGATCGTGTATCTAGTGAGGGTACGCAACTGACAAAACTTTATCTTATCTTCACAAAGTAGTATACCCAGAAAAGTAATCTAGTCAAGACACTCTGGCGATTAGAGCAAAAAATTATTAGTTCAACTTTATGGAAAATTTATATTAGAATTCGCAAATTTGGGAGTCGATCGGAGGAGTTATGAGCCGAATTATTTAAGTTACGGCTAGAACTTATAATTTTAATAACCCTAAACTGAGGTGCGGATTTAAAGAGAATACTTTTGACCAAAAAAGATACGGAGGCGACAAATTTACTTTCATATCTATCTAATATCAGCCCAATGGTCAGGACTAAAGGACTTATAGTGATCTGGAAATAAATTAGGTGGGTAATGAATATTGCAGTTATGGACTTTAATTTGAAACCAAGGCGATAAGCACAGTACAATTGCTAGCGCACAAAAATGGACAGTTCCCAAACCATGGACTACAAGTCAGCCGGAGTGGATGTCGAAGCAGGACGCGATTTTGTTAAGCGCATCACCCAGACCGTTGAAAAAACCTATCGGCCTGAAGTTCTGGGTAAATTAGGCGGCTTCGGCGGCATGTTTAGCTTACCGACGGGGTATCACGAGCCTGTATTGGTTTCTGGGACTGACGGGGTGGGCACTAAATTAAAACTAGCCCATCAGCTCGATCGGCACGATACCGTTGGGATTGATCTCGTCGCCATGTGTGTGAATGATGTTCTGTGTTGTGGTGCTGAGCCGTTGTTCTTCCTGGATTATCTAGCAACGGGGCAGCTTGAACCGGAACAGTTAGCTCAAGTCGTCGAAGGAATTGCTAAAGGTTGCGAGCTTTCGGGAACGGCACTTTTAGGTGGCGAAACGGCGGAAATGCCAGGATTTTATCAAGTTGGAGAATATGACTTAGCTGGATTTTGTGTTGGAATTGTGGAAAAAAGTAAAATCCTGGATCCCGAAAAAATTCAGGTGGGAGATGTGGCGATCGGCCTAGCCAGTAGCGGTGTTCATAGTAATGGATTTAGTTTGGTCCGCAAAATTATCAGCGATGGTGGATTTGACTGGAACGATCGGCCCTCGTGTCTGAGCGGCGCAAGTTTAGGCGATGTTTTGCTGACTCCCACCCAGCTCTACGTCAAACCTGTGCTGGCCGCATTGAAATCAAACCTGAATATAAAAGGGATGGCTCACATTACGGGGGGCGGCTTACCTGAAAATTTACCTCGATGTTTGGGAGCGGGCCGATCGGTCCAAGTGGATCCAACATCCTGGCATATTTTGCCTATTTTCAAGTGGCTAGCTGAGGTCGGAAGCGTCAATGCAGAAGCGATGTTCAATACCTTTAATATGGGGCTTGGAATGGTAGTGATTGTGTCGCCCGAGGATGTAACGGCAACGATCGACTTTTTTCAAGAGCAAAAATTGCCGACCTATCGAATTGGCGAAATTATTCAGGGGAATGGTGAAGTGCTGGGACTTTATAAATCAGGTGATTAATTAAGTATTAGTTAGGGACTAGTCAAACTAGCCATAAAACTGACTATGAAGATTAGCAAGCGATAAACACTAAACGAGGATAAATCACAATACCGTGATCAAAACAAACCAGTGATCAAAACAAAAAAACAGTTTGGCCAACATTGGCTTAGAAGTGAAAAAGCGCTCGCTAAAATCGTATTAGCGGCTGAGTTGCAAGCAGGCGATCGGGTCTTAGAAATTGGTCCAGGAACCGGAATTCTAACTCGTCCTTTGCTGGATGGGGCCGATTCAGTGATTGGGGTTGAGGTCGATCGAAACCTGTGCGAGCGACTGACGAAATCGTTGGGTAAAGTCGAAAAATTCCTGCTACTTCAGGGCGATTTTTTAACGATGGATTTGCCTAGTATGCTGGAATCACTACCTGCCTTTAGGAATCCTAGAAAAGTCGTTGCAAATATTCCCTACAACATTACCGGACCAATTCTCGAAAAGCTCCTAGGCACTATTTCAAATCCAAACCCAAATCCCTTTGATTCAATTGTTTTATTAGTTCAAAAGGAAGTAGCCCTAAGACTCTGTGCCAAAGCCAATAACTCCAACTACGGCGCATTGTCCATTCGCGTTCAATATCTGGCCGATTGTGAATTCTTATTTGATGTTCCGGCGAAGTCCTTCGTGCCAGCACCTAAGGTAGATTCAGCGGTAATTCGGATTAAACCAAGGCCCATCTCAATTCCAGCTCAAGATCCATTGTATCTAGAACGGATCTTAAAAATGGGATTCTCTAGCCGACGTAAGATGATGCGAAATAATCTGAAAAGCATTGTTAATACGGAAGAACTGAGCCAGTTGCTTGAAACATTGGGCGAAAGCGGACAATCACGGGCTGAACAATTGAGTTTGTCGCAGTGGGTTGCATTGAGCGATCGGTTAAAAGCCTATGTTCTAGATCATCCCCAATCTGAGCCAAATTTAGTGGATTCACTTCCAGAAATGGAGGAAATAGCAGAAGATGTGGACTAAAGTGTAGAGTATCAAGACATTTTGTCGTCACGACGTCTTGAGTCCAGACCACTGGCATCGTATGCTTAAGCGTTGGTATTTTATTTCACTCGAGGCGACGACCCTAACATGCCCCATCCTGATCACCCTGCATCTCCTCAAAACCAGCCCAATGAATGGCTAACCGATAGCAATGGCGAACTTGCATTGTCGATTCGGTTCAAGGGCGATCGTCTTTTTCAAGAACAGTCGCCGTATCAGACCGTTGAAGTATTTGATACCCGTAGCTGCGGGAGAATGTTGACGATCGATAGCATGGTGATGTGTACCGAATGGGACGAAGCGGCCTATCACGAGATGATCACCCATGTGCCAATGTTGACCCATCCAGAAATTAAGGATGTATTGGTCATCGGTGCGGGTGACGGTGGAACAATTCGCGAACTAATGCGCCATTCCAGCATTGAAAAAGTGGTGATGGTCGAAATTGATGAGGCAGTCGTGCGGGCCTCTAAATTATTCTTACCGACCATTTCATCAGCGTTTGATAATCCTAAGTTGACGCTATTGATTGATGATGGAATTAAATTTGTAAGTGATGCGGCGGATGCATCCTACGATTTAGTGATTATTGATTCATCGGATCCTGTGGGTCCTTCAGAAGGATTATTTACAAAATCATTCTACGAAGATGTTCATCGAATTCTTCGTCCCGGCGGCGTTATTACTGTTCAAAGTGAATCCCCATCGTTCAATCCCAAAGCCTTTACTGAGCTGAATCCCTGTTTAAAAGCAGTTTTTGGCGAAGATCAAGTGCATTGTTACTTAGTGTTCATTCCTACTTACCCAACGGGATTGTGGAGTTTGACCTATTGTTCTAAAGAGGGTCCCCATCCACTGAAACAATTCGATGCGGCTAAGTCGGCGACATTCGCAAAACAGCATGGGTTGCGTTATTACAATGAAGATGTTCATACTGCTGCGTTTAGTTTGCCAACCTACATTCGCAACATGATTAATCAGTAAAGATAATTAGGAATAATTAAATCTATTCATAGAGGTTTTATGACAAGTCAATTAAATAATTACGACCCCAACGGCATTGGGCAAGTGAATGGAAACCTCTATGGATTGCCATTTGATTATGATTCTGCAAATCTAATTGTGTTTGGAGTGCCTTGGGAGGTCACGGTGTCCTATCGAGCCGGAACAGCTCAAGGTCCATCTCAGATTTTAGCGGCCTCTCCTCAATTGGATCTGTTTGATTTTGACAATTCGGAGGGCTGGAAGCAAGGCATTTTTATGGCGGAAATTCCCCAAGATATTCTAGATAAAAATGTTTATTACCGATCGCAAGCGGCGCAAGTTATTGAACGATTAGAACTGGGAAGAACGCTAAGTGAATGGCCTGATTTAACTCAGGTTTTAGCGGATATCAATCAAGTTTGTGAAAGCGTAAATATTTGGTTATACAACTGTACTCGTGCAGCCTTGCAATTAGGTAAACGAGTGGCAGTCATCGGCGGCGATCACAGTGCCCCGTTAGGGTGTTTTCGAGCGTTGGCTGAACAGTATGATGATTTTGGCATTTTACATATTGATGCTCATGCTGATTTACGAAATGGATACGAAGGATTCAAGTATTCTCATGCGTCCATTATGTTCAATGCCTTAGAAATTCCTCAAATCACCAAACTGGTTCAAGTCGGACTGCGGGATATTTGCCAAGATGAGGTGAATTTAATCAATGGCAGTAACGATCGGGTCATTGCTCATTATGATTCAGCGATTCAGCAACAATTGTATTCAGGTAAATCTTGGATTGAAATTTGTCGTGAAATTATTGCACCATTGCCCCAAAATGTTCATATTAGTTTTGACATAGATGGCCTTGATCCGAAACTTTGTCCTAATACTGGAACCCCTGTCCCCGGTGGATTAGAGCTAGAGCAAACCTATTGTTTGTTTCGGGAATTGGTGAAAAGTGGGCGCAAAATTATTGGATACGATCTGTGTGAAGTAGGGAATGCGGAATGGGATGGAAATGTGGGTGCGAGAGTTGTTTATAAGCTGGCAAATTTGATGGATAAGTCCTGGAAATAGGAAATTTTTGGTTTTCCTAGATCTTTCCATAGTAGCCCTATACATCTAGTGTCGTTGTATAGGTCATATAGATATTAAGAGCGATTATGTAGGAATTAAAAACTCCCAGATCCCCCTTAATAATGAGGATAGAAGTCGAAGACCTATTACATCGCATCATTTTTTCGTCGTCGTCGGTGTTGGGATGACTGAGGCTGTGGGGCTAGGCAGAACGGCGGGGGGTTCGCCTTTTTTTAATAGCACAGTGGCATCGTAACGAATGGTCCGATCGCTGGTGTTGGCCGTGGTAATACCGATCGATCGAATGGCTTCAATCCAGAGTAAATTACTTAAGGGCGATCGTAATAATGGCAGATCTTTATAGGTTGCGGCCTTTTCAAGATCAATAAAAATCTCCCCACTTTTCGCCGCCTTTGCATCTATGACCTGTTTGAACATCGGTTGATTGTTCAAAGGATTGGCCGGACGCGGTAAAAATGTTGTCGCAACAGGGCCGCCTAAGGTCAGAAACGCAATATTATTGTCCAACCAGCCTCGCGTGACACTGATTTCGCCATTGGACATTTTCCACAGAACAACATCTTGATTCGCGACTTTGTTGGGTTCGATTTTAAAATTATATTTACGGGCCATCGTTTCATCAAGCTGGGTCAACGCTTTTTCCGCCGCCCGCCGATCGCTAGCCTGCACCATCATGGTGACACCCACTGGATTAAGCGGTGAACTCCCCGACGGCACGGGAAGTAGGGCTAAAGAAAACTCACCATCCATCCAATTTGCGAAGTCCTGCTCCAAATCCATCCCAATTGCGCCCCGGATTTCCTGTTTAAAGCTGTTCGGGTCTAAAAGTTTAATTGAATTTGTGGCGTAGTCCCGGCTGTAATCGGTCCAGAATTGTTTAAAGCTTCCACCCGCTAAAGTCATGACCGAATCTGCCGGAAGCCGAGCCGCCATGGTTTTGGCATTATTGTCCGTGGAAAATTTGATTTGACTATCGGGCTTGAGCCACAGGATACTCTTGAACTGAATGCCATCATTTTGCAGCGTGGTGGTCATGACCCAGCCTTGGGTTAGCGTTTCTTTTTTTGGATTGGGCCGCATCAGCCGTCCACCCTGTTGGGCCATTGCTGGCAAATTCAGATAAATAGTTGAAAAGCTGGGTCCAGTTTGAATTTGGCCAAGGGCATGGCTGTACCCCGGTAAAGTGGCGATCGCTTTGCTGCCTTTATAAGTTTCGATGGCCTGTTCGATGGCTTTTGGACTATTCGCAACCACAACCAATTTCCCATCTAGGACTGCGATCGCTAGGGATTTATTCGCCTTCCCAACTTGGCCCTCCTGGATTTCTACATTCTTATAGGTTCGTTTAGTCCATTGTTGCCCGTCGCGAGATTTACCTAAGACTTCCTTCGCCTTTGGGCCATCCTGAATCGGCAAAATCAACAGTGCAGGCTGAGAATTAGCGGGACGAACAGATGATCCGTCTGCCGGAGGCTCGGTTTCAGCTTGGGGAGAAAGCAAGGCAAAACTCGCTTCACCGCCGACCCAAGGCTGAATATCGCGTTGATAATCTAAGCCATTATCAAACAAAAAACGATCGCGCGCTTGGGCAATGTTTTGATCTAAAAATTCCTGACTTTTCTGAGTCCCAAATGAACGCAATTGCTTCCACTGTTCCGGTTCTGTGGTTGTAGATACCACCATCAAGGCATCCTCGGGAATCACATTTGATCCAGTCGGGAGCGTGCCCGGTGCAAAATTCGATCGGGTGAGTGCCCAGAATGCGATGCTGCCGACAGCAATGAGCGCAACGATCCCACCGATGGGTAGGAGCAAAGGAGAAGCTTTCAGTTTTTTCAACAAAGTTTGCGCGTTCATTACATGTTCATTACATGGGGGATCGATCGAGCCAAGTTAAAACAATCTATAGAGGTTGGCTTACAGCGATTGGCCTTGGGGATGCAAACCTATGACATCAACATTAGCGGCTAGTGTACCAAATTCTGGGAAAGTCCGATCGTCTGATCCCCAAATCTAACGTAGGCAATTCATGCCATTTAGATTACTAGCTAGATTACAAACTTTCACAGGAGCAAGCCATCAATTAATCGTTAACCTTCGCAATGAAGCACACCTAAAATTAATGAATTAAACTTAAAGTAACGTTTTGAATCCGTCCTGTTACTGAGCTTTGTATTAGATGTTACACCATCTAAAAATTAAAGAGAATAATCGTATTTAGTATGATCCCCTACATTATTTGTCAGAAACGCCTAAGCAATCGAATGAAAACATTACGAATTCAAGCCCCCTCCTAAGACGTACTGTAGCCTGAGTCTCAGGATGGATTAATACTTCACCCATTGGAATAAATACGGGAAATCAGTCCCTTTTTAGGAGTCACCAATCATGACCATTCGAGTAGCGATTAATGGATTTGGCCGGATTGGCCGCTTAGTTTTCCGGGCTGGATTACAGCATCCTGAGATAGAATTTGTCGGAATTAACGATCTTGTCCCGCCAGACAACTTGGCTTATTTGCTTAAATACGATTCCACCCATGGGACTTATACCGGGCCTTTAAATGCCACGGAAAATGGGATTCAAATGGGCGATCATTTCGTCCCCTGTAGCGCCATTCGCAATCCGGAAGAACTCCCTTGGGACAAACTCAATGCCGATTATGTGATAGAAGCAACGGGATTGTTCACAGATTTAGAGACTGCTGGAAAACACCTTAAAGCCGGAGCAAAGCGGGTTATCATCTCTGCACCCACGAAGGATCCAGATCGAGTCAAGACCTTGCTCATGGGCGTAAATCACACGGAATATGATCCGGCGACTCATACCGTTGTTTCTAATGCAAGCTGCACCACCAACTGTCTCGCCCCGATCGTAAAAGTAATCAATGATAAATTTGGTTTAACAGAAGGACTCATGACCACGGTCCATGCCCTGACCTCAACTCAGCCCACGGTGGATGGACCGAGCAGCAAAGATTGGCGCGGTGGACGAGGCGCAGGTCAAAATATTATCCCATCTTCCACCGGAGCGGCTAAAGCGGTGGGTCTTGTGCTTCCAGAACTCAAAGGCAAACTGTCAGGCATGGCGTTCCGGGTTCCCACACCTGATGTTTCGGTGGTGGATCTGACCTTCAAAACCGAAAAAGCGACCAGCTATGCAGAGATTTGTTCAGCTTTGAAAGCCGCATCTACCAACGGACTATTGGGGATTTTGGATTACACGGACGAGCAAGTTGTATCTACAGATTTCCGAGGCAATCCCCATTCCAGCATTCTGGATGTGGGCGCAGGGATGGAGCTGAACGATCGTTTTTTCAAGGTCGTGGCTTGGTATGACAATGAGTGGGGCTACTCGAATCGCGTGGTTGACTTAATTTTGTATATGGCTAAATGTGATGGCTTAGTTAAGGCTTAATTAAAGTGTAGGTACGGCGTAGATCGGGTTTGGAAAAGATTTAGGCCCGATCGCTGGGATGAGTTTTCTCGCGGTTGGGAATTGATCTGAGTAAGATTCCAGATAAAATTACGAGAATATTGGATAATTTGGGAGGTCTTTTTCTCCTGCACCCCATGCTTAGCTTTATTCGTAAAATTCGTTGGGCGGTCGTATTTTTATCCATCGGCGTAACGATCGCCTTTGTCGGGGGCTGCTATGCCCTAAAAAATACGACTATTCCCTCCACCGTGGCATTACTGATTGGTGTGCCTATGAGTGTGGTGGGGTTGGGGTTGAAGGGCACTGAATTGCCACCCGTCCCGATCGTGGTTCCGGCCCCTGAGGTGGAAGCTGTTCGCAGTAAAGCCACGGAAACGCAAAATCAAATTATTTTAGATGTGACTCGATATCAGTACGGCATGTCGGTTCATTTGGAACCTGTGCTAGAGAAACTGGGTTTAGAGTCTGAAGAAGACAACCAACATCCCACCTTGCTTAGTTTGGAAGAAGCGGCAATCGACGATAACTATGCCTTAATTTTGACCTTTGGGTCGTTGGAAATCCCGAATGAAATGTGGCAAGCAAAGGAAGAACAAATGACAAAATTCTTTGGTCCTGGCGTAAAAGTGACGACTAAAGAAGTTGTGAAAAATAAGAAATTTACGGTGACGATCGTAACGGTTTAGTTTCTGAGATTAAAATCCTAGCCTAATAACCAAAGTCAGGTTTAACGGACTGAAAACTAATTCATGTAATTCTTTAAGGAACTAGGATTTAATACGATCGGCTTTTAATCGTTAAGCTGAATACTCTAAATCTTCTCGTTGGGTTTTAGGACACGGCAGGCCATGTCCCTACGGATCCGGGTTCAAGATACCGTAGAGATCCGAGTTCAAGATACCGTACGGGGAATAGCTTGCCGTGCCCCAAACCCAACGAAATAATTAAATGATTTCACCAAATTTTAATATCTATTCCGAGTTTCGATCGCAGGCTGATTTAATGACTGTTCTAATGCCGCTAAGGTATCATCCAATGTCGGTACCGGAAGATTCTCAATTTCCCAAGCTTTCAAGACGATCATATATTCATAAAATGCTTGCAACGTACACCAGGCAAATCCTGCCCGACCATCCCGAATACCGCCCAACACAAAATACATATAGAACCAACGCAACATAGGTCGAAATGGAACACGTTGGGATAAATCTTTTAAGGCATGGCGACGATCGATTTCGCTTTTCCCAAATACTAAATCACGCCAATTCACTCGACCATTTTGTAATTGGTTTACTGTCTCTTTCGCTTCATTAGTAGAGTAAGTATTGTGCTTATCAAACCACCGCTCAAAGCCTTTGCCTTGGGTAAAGTGTGGGTAGGTTGATTTAAGATAACCTGTCGTACATTCGCATTCTTCGCGTTCAGTATGACCATAGTCACTAAACCAAACCTTTTGCTTATCAAAAAGCCGCATTTGATAACGCGGATATTGCGTGCTGTGTTTAATCCAGGTTCCCATAAACATCACGCGTTCTGCTGCAAAGTATCCGCCATGTTCAGGATTGGCTACCGTCTTGCAACATTCACGAAATAACTCCGGAGTCATTCGTTCATCGGCTTCTAAAATGTAGGCCCATTCATAGCGGGTTTCTACTTCGCGAATCATCCAAGTGCGTTGTAACCCGTGGCTTTCAAATTTGTGGGGAATCACCCGTACGGGATAATTTAAACTATATCGATCGGCTATTTCACAGGTCCGATCGCTGCTCAATGAATCAATCACTACAATATCCAAAGTGTTCGTATTAATTTCTGATCGGCGAGCAGAGTGAATCACTGATTCAATACAGGGTGCAATGTCGAGTTCTTCATTAAAAGTAAGGATATAGATTGAGAAACTCATAAAATTTAAACTCATAGAATTTAGGGTTAAAAGAGTGCAGGAAAAATGATCAAAAAAAGAGTCTAGCTAGGGTTTATAGTTCCCTAATCTAGACTTATTTCTTCAAATCGATCAAATTAAAAGCCGATCGATCAACCTTTAGTTCCGTCATAGATCTGACGAGCCGATCGCTTATTCTTATCGTCTACTAAAGACACCCATTTCAGCCAATCCCAACCAGGAGATCAAACTGAATGCGATCGCGTACAGCAAACTGCCCAAACCAGTTCTTAGGCGAGCCTTCGTCGCTTCACCACGCGCACCATCTTCAGTCTTCTTTGCGCTTTCGCGGAGCTTTTGCAACTCTTGGTCCGTGGCATCTTTGGCCATGACCTGTAAGTAGTTGGGGTCATCCTTTAATTTTTGAAGATCTTTCTGAGATTTTTGGAGAAACTCTAGTTCTTTTCCTTCAATTTTCTTCCCATTCATCTGACCACTTGCGATCACATCGCTGATTTGTTTTAACTCTGCTTCTAGCTTTGTCTTATCTTTGACTTGTTCTTGCAACTGCATTAAACGCTGTTGGACTTGAGCGGAAATCTGTTGCTCTTGTTGTTTTGCCTGTTGGGCCAGACGATCGATTCCTGTAGTTTCAAGCTGTGTGCTCTTAACAAAGTACGCCGGACCTGCAATCAGAAATCCCAACCCCAACAGTCCCGAAAGCACAATGGCAAAAAAGCGCCCCGTCAAAAATGGATTACGTCCTTCCGCTCGAAGAGATCCGGTTTCCAAGAAACTGGACATGTAAATGAAGCCTAATCCAATCAGCGGCATCATTCCCCGATCGAACAATTGAGGCACGGTAGTAAAGACCCACTGATCGTCCTGCCATTGCAGCGGAATCAAAAATGTCAGGTAAATAATAATCGTGGATACCAATAAGGTATAGCCAATGACTTTGAGGACAAACGGGGCTGACAGGGCTGAGGTGGTTGATTTCATGGGAACTATTCTGAAAATAAATAAAAGTTCAGTTACGAGGCAAGACCATTCATCGAAAAGCTCTAGCAATTGCTCTAGTCATTAACTCTAGTAAGAGGAGAGCCTAAGATTTTTGGTAAAGACTATGTGAGGATACCCCATATTGCAGAAAGAAGTCTCATTTACAAATTCTCCATTCTCTAGTAAGGGCAAAACCGCCTTGCAGTAGTTCACATGAACTATTAAATATCCGTTTCAACTGCAAGAAGATGCGTTACATTACACAAATCTCTGCGCCTTTTCTCAGCCTTACTCCATCGCACCCTATGCCCATGACTGGAAATCGATTCACATTAAGTTCTATTGCCTTTGGCGTTAGTTTTGGAATTACCTTGGGATTGAGTCAGGGCAGCCTTCTAGGGGCGATCGGATCCGGCAGTCTAACCTTTCTATCTAGCCAAATCGGTTGCATCATCGCCTCCCGTCAACCCACCGATTCGGATGATGAGGAACTGGGCTGGCGGATTGAGGAAATACGCGGCCACATTCGATCGTTACAAAACCGTCGGGCAGACGCTTATAACGATCTGACTCAGCTTTCTCAAGAACGCGATCGGGTCAGCGCGACATTGCGGGCATTGCAAGGCCAAATGCATCAGTTGCAATCAAGAAATAATCTAAGTGGTAATCTAAGTGGTAATCCAAGCAGCACTCTAAGTACTAACCTAAGTCAGCCCGTTTCCCCAAGCTGGAATCTTTCTAAGCCATCGACGCGACGCACCATGGCTGAAATTCAGTCGTCTGAAGCGTTAATCAAAAATTCCGAAGCCCAAATAACAAGTCTGGAACGGGAAGAAGCTGATCTGACCCGATCGCTCTCCGCCACCCTTTCCACCCAACAGTGGGCCGAAGCTCAGCTCATCAATACCACCACTGAACTCAATCAGATCATGGCTCAGGTAGCGGAACAAAAGGCGAATAAAACTCAAATTCTGAACGAGATAACGCAACTCGAAACCGATCGTAAATCGATTAAAAAAGAACTCGAAACCCTGCAAGCTGAGGTTCAGTCCTTAGATCTTTATCGCCAGGAACTCACTCGCCTTGCTAAATCTGCCGAGCCTGTACAAGATCAAGTCACCGCCGGAACCGCATCATTGCAAACCGCTATTACCCAACTCCAAGACCAAATTAGCTCGTTGCACGGTGAACTCGAAACCCTGGAAACGCAGATTCTCGATCGGCGGACCCAAAAGAACAGCCTTGATCTTGAACTCGTTACCCTTCGGACTCAAAAAGAAAACATCGAGGCGATTAATCTAGTGAGTTTGGACCCATGGCAGGATGCAGTTGTCGTCAATAACAAAGCTAATGGCAGATCTCCTAACGGCAAATCCAACGGCTCATCTAATTCACCCTCAGACTCCACTGCGCCCGCTGAACTAGATTTCAGCCAAGAACCCAACCTGGATGCAACCTGGGTTAAGTTTGCGACGTTGTTACCAGACTATGAAGTCCAAGCCCTCACCGCGATCGCCCGTCATGCCAGCCCCGCCCAGCGCCTCAAACAAATTGCTGAAGCCAACCTGACTATGCCTGAATTATTAATTGACTCCATCAACGAAAGGGCATTAGAAGTCGTCGGAGACATCCTCCTAGAACCCAGTGCCCAACCCGGTGTGCCCATCATTGCTCAAGAATATGAAGGCGCGATTCAGGCCATCTTACGAACCTACGATCGCACCCTAAAAGCCCAATCTGAAGCCTAAGCCTTATAACAACCCTTTTTCCGCTAACCATTTCCGGTTAAACAGCTTAGATTGGTACCGACTGCCGCCATCGCACAACACCGTCACGATCGTATGTCCCGGTCCCATTTTTTGGGCAATTTTCACGGCGGCTGCAACATTAATCCCAACAGATCCACCCACAAAAATCCCGTCTTTTTCCAATAACTGATAAACCATCCGAACTGCCTCCCGATCGTCAATTTGCAGCGCATCATCTACCGGGACATCCATCATGTTAGCCGTGACTCGACTGTTGCCAATGCCCTCTGTAATTGAGGATCCCTCCATTTTTACTTCGCCCGTTTTGAAATAGCTATAGAGACCACTCCCCATCGGATCCGCGAGAATACATTTCACATTTGGATTCTTTTCCTTTAGATAAAGCGCAACCCCCGCATAGGTTCCGCCCGTTC
Source organism: Synechococcales cyanobacterium GL140_1_metabat_312 (assembly GCA_025351345.1). GTDB lineage: Bacteria > Cyanobacteriota > Cyanobacteriia > Leptolyngbyales > Leptolyngbyaceae > JAAFJU01. Next base: position 19,984 of record JANXWB010000086.1, on the reverse strand, counting down.
CTGTCGAAGTAGTCCAGACGTCCACCTTACCCTCGGTCTGGGTCCAGATTTCAGCTCCAGTGGTTTCGTAGTGGGCAATGCGATTGGCTAGATTGTCAAATTGGTTAGCCCAGATGGCGTTGTCGAGTTCGGCGGCGACTCGGCCCGATAGTTTAACGTAGTTATTGGGGTCTTTGTAGGGAACGGCGGGAACCGTGCGGACTTCGGCCCCGAGAGTTCGCAGTAAATCAATTTTCTCTTGGGATTGAGTATCCGGAATGATAATCAGGCATTTGTAGCCTTTCGCATTGCAAATATGAGCTAGGCCGATGCCTGTGTTGCCTGCTGTTCCTTCAACAACAGTGCCCCCTGGTTTCAGTAAGCCCTTCCGTTCTGCGTCTTCGATGATGTAGAGTGCGGCCCGATCTTTGACGGAACCACCGGGATTGAGGAATTCTGCTTTTCCCAAAATTTCGCAGCCCGTTTCATCACTGACACTATTAAGCCGAATTAAGGGCGTATTGCCCACGGCACCGACGAAACCTGATTTGATGGCGGAGGTAGACATGGGGATTTTTGACGACATTATAAGGTTGTCTTTATAACTATTTTACAAGAATCCGGGAGCGACGATCGGCATTCAATTGTTCTTCGATCGTGTCCTTCGATCGGTACTTAAAGGTAGGGAGCTGGATCGATCGGTTCCCCATTTTGCCGGACTTCAAAGTGTAGATGAGGTCCGGTGGAAAGTCCGGTAGAACCCACAGCGGCGATCGGTTGGCCCTTTTGCACCGTAGCCCCTTCTGCAACATAAAAGCCCTCGGTATGACCGTACAGTGTCGTAATTCCGCTGCCATGATCCACAATCACCGCATTGCCATAGCCGCCATACCATTGAGCATAAATCACCACACCCGCCGCCGCCGCTCGGATGGTGCTGCCTGCATCTGCGCCGAAGTCGAGACCGGAGTGGAATTTTTGATAGCCCAAAATCGGGTGCATTCGGTAGCCAAATCCACTAGTAATTTCCGCATCCACCGGAGCCGTCATGACTCCGCGTCCCGTGATGATGATGCCGCGACTGTCGCCAATGCTGCGCTGCCGGATGATTTGGCCGATACTGGTGGAGTCGCGTTCTAGCTGAATCAGGGCAGATTCTAAGGCTTCACGGTTAGTTTTGAGATGTTTAATAAATTCTTTTTGATAGGATGATTGGGCATTGAGTTCATTTTTTTGAGCTAAAAGCTGCTGCATAATGAGAGAGATTTCATTCTTTTTCATCTCCACTTGCGATCGCTGGGCTTGTAACGTTGTGGCCTGCTCTTGAAGTGTGGCTAAGGATTTACGATCGGAATCAAACAGCTTTTTGAGGCGATAGCGTTTATCCAGTAAATCATTTAAGTTACTGCTTTTGAGTAACAGTGAAAGCCCTTGCCGATCGCGTTGTCGTTGTAAAAATTGTAGTCGCGCCACCACGGCCAACTGTTGTTGACGGTAACTTGCTTCGGTTTTTGTAAGAGATTGTTCAAGAGATTTTAGCGACTTGGTGGATTTATCCAGTTCTGCTTCTTGAGATTGCAGGGTTGTTTCTGTCGATTTCAGTCGTTTTTGTAGGCCCGATCGTTCTTTTTCGGCGGTGGTTTCTAACTTTTTAAGTTGATCGCGTTGTTGTTCAACTTGCTGGCGTTGTTGTTCAACTTGCTGACGTTGTTGTTGCAAAACATCTACTTCGCTCTGGGCAAAAATTGCAGACGTACCCATTAAAATGCAGCACACCAATGAAATAATACAAATCATCCCAAACCGTAACAAATTCACCATCCTCGCTTCGATCCTTCATGGTCCCAACTGCTCATTTATTATGCGGATAGATTGCACTAGTGACTCATATTCCTCATAGATGGCTTCTGAAGACAAACTAGCAGTATTTTTTGTAAAATACTTAATGAAGAACGGAGTTAAAAAACACGAAAATTTCATCATAAGTCTAGTGATTTCACTGTAGGTTATGATCGTGTTGAAGTTGAGCGCCAAATATTAAGATGTAAAATTATGTATATCTCTTAAGAAAGACGCTAAACCATTAGTAACTATACACACTAGAAAGTACTTCGTTGAGTGATCGTCATGATCGATACGGGCCGCGTTCCTTTATCTAATATTGAACTTGACCTGTATCGCCAAGGAATTTCGGCGGCGGCGACAGGCTCATTAAGTGAGGCAGTCGAATGTTACGATCGTCTTCTAAGGTCGCGAGGAGACTTTTGGGAGGCTTGGTATGAGCGAGGTACGGTCCTAGAAGATTTAGGACGTTTTGCGGATGCGATCGTCAGTTATGACAAGGCCCTAACGCTCGAACCTAACCGAGAAGCATTAGCAAATTTGTGGCTGCGGCGCGGAAATGTCTTTCAATATGGTCTAGGTGAATACGATGCATCACTCACTTGCTACGATCGGGTGCTTCAGCTCCAACCTGAGCAAGTCCAAGGCTGGCACCACCGAGGGAATGCCCTCTTGTATGGCTACCATCAACCTGAAACCGCTATTATTTGCTATCGTCGTGCCCTCGACATAGACTCGCAACTGGCATTGACCTGGCGTAATCACGGCAATGCATTGATGGATTTGATGCGTTATTCGGATGCAATTGTTTCCTATGACCATTCCCTTGCGATTTCTCCAAATGACGAAATTGCGACCCAAGCTAGATATCAGGCCCAACAAGAACTCGGACTGATCATTCAAACCCCAGAGACCCAGCCTGCTTGGTTAGCGCCAGATTTGACTGAAGTGCAAAATCCTGATGTTTGTAACCAGTCGATTGACCAATCCAACTCAACCCCTCCAGACGCGTCCGCCGATCGCACCAGTGGGGCATCACTTCTATTGGAAGACGATGCAAATTGTAGTTTTATTCAGTTAGTGGACGATATCTATACGATCGGTCGAGATTTAGATAACAAAATTTGTTTACGATCGCAGTTTTCATCCAGATTTCACGCCGTTATCCGCCGTCTCATAACTGAAGCGGGCGACGTTGTTTTTGAAATACAAGACGGCAGTATCAAGGGGAAAGCCAGTACAAACGGCATTTCGATAAATGGGAAACCTGTAACACGAGCCTTTCTGAACAATCAGGATTTAATTGTTTTTGGTCCTCGTGCGAAGGCTATTTTTACGGCTTTTTAACTAAAATTGCGATTAAAAAACCCTCAACAAATTAGAGGGCTTTTCTTAACGATTTTCGTAACAACTATGATTCTCTATTTCTTTTTTTCTTTTTAAACAAACCCGTCACTGCTTCAGACATATTGCTCACGATCGCATTCACAGCGCCCTGAACACCCGGTGCTGGTTTGACTGCAACTGTAATAGGTTCTTCCTTAAATTCCTTATCGCGATAGCCATATTCCAAATTCTGAGCAGCCTTTTTCAGCACAGGGAAAATGCGGAATGCACCTTGACGAAGGCTTTGTTCATTCGCGTAAATAGCCGCACTCACTTGATTGGTTCGTTGCACAGTAATTGCGCCAACTGGGAACCAAGTCTTTTGATCCTTGATTCGGAGATAGATTTCAAATTCAGGCAAACCTTGAGCCTTCATTTCATCCATCTGCTTCGAGGCTTCTACCCGCTTTTTACTAGTTTCAGAAGGCGGTTTTTTAACTTCTTTCTGCGGCCCGAATCCCTTAGTCATGAGTTTTTGGTGAAGGAGTATTGGATGAAATGAACAGCGTTCTACTCAATTTTATCAGGATTATGACCTGAAGAACAGATAAAGCTTGAAAAGGACGGCAGGGCAATTCGTCCTCTATGCTATTGGAAGTGATATCAGAAATCCATTAAATCCATTATTTTTGTATGTTGTAGAGGTATTGAGATGCTCCCCACATGGTTAGTCATTGGAATCGTTGCGATCGTCATCGGGGTTGGGCTGAACCAACTGATTAAGAGCGATCAACGCTGGTTTTTTAGATTGCGTCGTCCCGCATGGCTCACCTTTGAAGGGGCAATTCCAGTGATTTGGACCATTATTTTTGTAGCGGCAGCATGGTCGGCCTATGTGGTGTGGGAAGCAGAGCCGGGGAGTTGTCGATCGATCGTTCTGATGGCACTCTATGCCCTTTTAGAAGTTGTTACCTTGTCGTATACCTCGGTGATGTGCTTTTTTAAGAAGCTTCGAGTCGGTGTGATTTTAGGGGCAACGGGATTTTTTGTGGCGATCGGACTTACTCTTTTAGTCTTACAGGTTTCACAGCTAGCTGCGTTATTACTAGTGCCTTATCTATTGTGGAGTCCGATCGGAACTTGGGTGACTTGGCAAATGATGGGGCTTAATCCCGCCGATGCTTAGGCCAATTCATAACAGGTGTAATTGATTTTAGGACTTAGACGATCGCCCCATGACCCAAGCCCCCTTTGATGCATTTTCCAAAGAATTTCTTGCAGATCTTCTCGCGCCCTTCGGCACCGTCGAGCGATCGTTTGAAGTCCCCGGCGAATCCAAATACATCGACCTCCTCTTCCACCCCACGGAAATTATCAACTCCAAAGAAAAAGGACTGCTGCATCAAGTCATCGCCACTCCCAGCGTCTTAGAAGTCTACAGTAACGCGCCTTCTAGTGAAGACGTTTCCACTTGCCTGCTAAAACTATTCTGGCTCCGGGAAGAAATTACTCGAAAAGCAAACGCCGAAAAACGTAAACTTACTGATAACGATTTACCTCGGCTATGGATTTTAACGCCGACGTTACCCGAACCGCTCAAAAAAGAATGCGCGCTCATTCGTCAAACCCGCCGTATCCCCGGTGTTTACCGTTTTCCAAACACCATCATCCGCACCACAATAGTCTCCATCAGAGATCTCCCAAATATTCCCGAAACTCTTTGGTTACGTGTCCTTGGTCGTGGCAATACCCAAACCAATGCGATTTTAGAAGTCATTGCCCTACCGCTAGATGATCCGCGACGAGCCACATTGCTACGAATGCTCTGTGCCTGGAAAATTGTTACTATAGAAACAAATCCATCCATTTTTGAATCTTCAGAGGCAACAATTATGGCTTATCCAAAAGTTTTCCTCGAATGGGAAGCGGCTACCGAAGCACGCGGTGAAGCACGCGGTGAAGCACGCGGAGCCAAAGATAAGGCATTGTCTATTGTGCTCCGCCAACTCTACCGTCGGATTGGATTGCTGAATCAGTCACTTGAAGCAACTGTACGAAAACTTTCTATCAACCAACTCGATGATTTGTCAGAGGCGCTTCTCGATTTTGGATCATCGGCAGATCTCGATCGCTGGCTTACCGATCGTTCCAATATCTAAGCCACAGCCTAGGAATTTTCGCTTCAACTTCTAGAAGCCTCCAATCAATCTCATCAATTAATTATCTAGTTGTATTATCCATGTATTACCCAGCAACTCGCTATAGTTCTTAGGAGTTCTACCGTAAGGAATCTTAAATCATGTCGCTTTCTGCTTGGACTGAATGGACGACACCGGGCAACCCGGATTCGCATCGACTATTATTATTGGGATCTGGAGAATTAGGTCGTGAGGTGGCGATCGAGGCGATGCGGTTGGGGATTGAGGTGGTGGCGGTCGATTCTTATGCTAATGCGCCTGCCATGCAAATTGCCCATCGATCGCATGTGATTAATATGCTTGACGGTGAGGCATTACGATCGTTAATTGAAGTGGAAAAACCGAGTTTGGTTGTTCCAGAAGTTGAAGCGATCGCCACGGACACATTGGTTGAATTAGAAAAAGAAGGCTGGAATATAATCCCTACGGCTCAGGCTACATTTCTGACTATGAACCGAGAAGGTATTCGTCGACTTGCAGGGGAAACATTAGGACTTAAAACATCGCCCTATCGGTTTGCAGATACTCAAGAAGAGTATTTAAAGGCGATTCAAGAGATTGGGCTGCCCTGTGTGGTGAAGCCTGTGATGAGTTCATCGGGGAAGGGCCAAAGTACGATTAAAACAGAGGCTGATATATTGCCCGCTTGGAACTATGCCCACGATAAAGGACGAACCCAGAACGATCGGGTCATTATTGAAGGGTTTGTGACCTTTGAAACTGAGATTACATTATTGACAGTGCGGGCGATCGATGGCACTCATTTTTGTGAACCTATTGGCCATGTACAAATCGATGGGGACTACCGAGAATCTTGGCAGCCTTGCGCCTTATCAGACCACACCTTAGAGCAATGTCAAACAATTTCAGATCAGATTACGGGCGCGCTGGGCGGTTGGGGATTGTTTGGAGTGGAATTGTTTATTGAGGGTTCACCGGATGGAGATCAAACTGTTTATTTCAGTGAAGTGAGTCCGCGCCCTCACGATACGGGAATGGTGACGATGATCAGCCAGAATATGTCAGAGTTTGAGTTGCATGTGCGGGCGATCGCGGGATTGCCTATTGGTGCAATTGAATTACTAAACCCTAGTGCGTCATCGGTAATATTGGCAACTGGGAACAGTAATAGTCCTATATTTTTAGGAGTGAATGAATCATTGAAAGTGCCCACGAGTAAACTTCGCATTTTCGGCAAACCGATCTGTCATAAAAATCGTCGGATGGCGGTGGCACTTGCCACAGGAAACACGATTAAAGAAGCTCGCGATCGGGCTATGGCTTGTTCTAGTGCAATTACCATCAAACTAAATTAAGCTTCATACTCAGCAATGCGCGATCGTATTCCATAAACTGTGAATCCAGCGATCGCGCCTGTCATCAATAATGCTTTAATCCAGAAGAAGTCTAATCCTTTATTTTGACCATTGGGGGCTGTATCAGAGACCATATCAACGGGCAATATTTCTTTAGATACTCCATTCACATCTAGATAGGTTAATGATTTATAAATTGATATATCAAAGGCATTTATATTAATATCCATAACCTTTTGATTGGATTCAAGAAAAACATCAAAGGCTTGGTTAGACTTCACGGTACATAGTGCGATCGCCTCTTCTCGCTTACTGGTTGTACGAATTTTTTGGTCAATATCAAAATAATTTAGAAAATCATTAATCATCGTTTGAGTTGCTTTACGTTCACCGTCAAACGTTATGTTTTGAAGCTGTGTTGCAAAAGCACCATTAATCACCGACTGGGATGGGGCATCGGGCATGTTTACAATCTTTCTGAGTTCACTAGAATACCGATCGGGTTGGGTTTTCGGCAAGGGACCATTGGGGATAAATGTGAGTTGTGTAACTTTACTAAAGAAATTCTCTTGATGTAATGTGGAAAACTGTGAATCCAGCAAATAGCGACTTTCGTCAGCATTGAGACTATAGGCCGTCGATCGGGCTTTGCGTAATACATGAAGTGAGTCAAAGGCTTCGACTTTTGCGACTTTTAATAAGTTGGATGAGGATACTAAACGAAATAATGTATCGAGGATAAAGACTGTAGCGATAACGGTCGCCGCTAACAATCCCACATTTAATCGACGATTAGTCCATTTAGTTAATAAGATCTGAAATCCTACTAAGGATCCCACAACCACTGCACCTAAGAAAAACACAATCAGTTGATTAATCACCATTATTCGATTACCACTGTCATAGCTTTCCTGAAGCGCTTTAAAATTGACTTGATCTAATTCATCAGCTTTGATCATCAGCACACCATCAACAATTTTTTCTGCTTCACGATAAGCTTGTAGAGCAGCTTCATTTTTTCCCTGGCCATGAAAAACTTTAGCTTCTTGAACTTTTTCAATGTAGTTATTTAAGTTCAGGGATATATCCGAAATTAGTGTTTGTTCACCGGGAATTGTAATGTTTTCAGCAGCACGAGTTAGCAATACTGAAAGCTTTTTCTTACGATCTTGATATACTTTTTCAGCATCGGGGTTTTGACCGATCGGCACTAGTAAAAGGTTTGCAACATTGGCATCCATATCTGCCACACTGTCACGAATTCGCTGCGCATGATAGATACTCGGTGTCGTCTCAAAACCCACTGCATTAACTGCCGATCGTTGATTCATAACAGCATTCGCGATCGCCCCCGTTAGCAATACAGTACTGCTTAGAATCCATACAGTTGCGGCTTTATAAACTTCTGGCGTGGTTAAAAGTTTCGATCGTAATGGCAGACTGACTTGTCGTAATGATGCAGTGGGAGCGATGGTGGTAATGGATGCGATTTGAGGAACGTTCAATGACTTGGCAGATTTTTGAAGATCACGATTCATAGGAAATAGGGGAATGAAGAATGGAGAAAACTAATTGATTACGATCGCAGTCCAGTGGCCGATAGTGATGCGATCGGTGGATTTTAAGGGGTAGTCTTTCAGAGGCACCAAATCAACACCATTAATCTGAGTTCCATTGGATGACCCGATGTCTCGTAACACGAGTTGTCCGTCGATCTGAGCATCAAGTAGGGCATGACGCGTGGAAACGGCGGTGTCGGAGTCTAAAGCAATTTCAGGGGCGATCGCTCGGGCTGCACTATTGCGACCAATTAAATTTGTAGTACCGGGTTGAAGCTTAAATGTGCGATCGGGTTGGGTAGTCGGTGCGGGTGGGCTTTCCTCCGAGGCAATCGTTGGGTCTATGGTGACGGTGATGGTCCAAGTTGTTGCCGTTTGAACGGGGGGCGGCGGGCCATCGGCGGGCGGTGGGGAGAGGGGTACGATCGTAGGAAGGTCGAGAGAGGGGATAACGATCGGCGGTAAATCCATGAGCGGCAAATCCATCGGCAATCCACCTGATTTACCAGTTTCAAAATTATGACCGCAGATTTCGCAAAATTTTCCTTCGCTAATCTCATGGATCGTACCGCAGTCAGGGCAGGGAGTACTTGAACTAGAAGACGTTGAGCTACTAATACCAACGCTAGAACTTGCACTAGAAATAACACTAGCGTCTATACGAGTTCCACAGACAGAACAGAAATCTGAATCAGTAGAGGAATGGCCTTTGGGACAGTTATGAAGCATGGCGTAGCTCAGGGTGTTCTAAAATTAGAGTACAAACTAGCGATTGATTCGAGTGGTTTTGGTCGATCGGGTTTCGAGAGCCATTTCGTCCTCTTTACGAACTTCACGACGAATACGAATGGTTCCGGTCGCTGCATCTTCGATATCTACCACTTTTCGCAAAAGCTTCATGGTGGCTTCGTTACCGGATTCGTCCGAAAGCTGTACCGCTTTGGATAGTTTGGCCGTTGCGACTTCAAAATTGCCTTGGGCACGGGCTTCCATGCCTTCATGAATTACTTGAGCGAGTTCCGCTTGTCCGGTGTAATGGGCGACCGTCCGATCGATTTTGGCCGATCTCACCTCGTCATCAGTCCAGATAGCCAGAATTCGAGTTTCAGCAACTTTGGTCTCGACTCCATTTTGGCTATAAACCAAGCTAGCTCGACCTGCTAGCATTTCATCTCCAACATTTCCAGCATTAACTTGAATACAGAAATGGTAATCGCGAGATTCTTGATTTCCCCATGCCCCTGTTGGGTAGTCTGCAATCTGTCCACTGACCGCCTTGGCCTTATTAGTAATATCTAAAATTTCCGGACTCACCTGTTTACAGAACAGAACCTTTGCCCCTTGAGGAGTCCACAACCGCAAGGCAATATCACTGACCTGTTTGCTCATGGCTTGACCAAGAATGGCGCGAAAATCGTCTTCCATGGCACTCGCATCAGCAATGATATCCGCCGTCCCGAGCAGCTTGCGGGCGATCGTCTGTAATTGACTTACGCGCCATTCAGTCCCGACCCCGCGACAGTCACATTGAAATTGGTTTTCACAAGCATTCAAAGCTTTGTCCAACGCATTCAAATCAGAACTATCATTTTGGCCATCGGTTAGCAACAGCGCTTGAGCGATCGCACCCGGCATAAGTTTGAATTGCTGCAATGCGAGATTAAGCCAAGTGGAAATGGCTGTGCTGCGATTGGCGGTGACGGTTCGGAGTGCTGCGAGTGCCGTGTTCTTGGCGCTGTCGGTAGCTAAAGTGAGTCCCGATAGGAGTGTGGCTTGGCTAGATCCCGTTACGATGAAGAAATAAGCATCGGAGGGCAGAAGTTCAATGACTTTGGCGATCGCGTGTTTGGCGGATTGAATTTTGACTCCTTCCATTGAACCGGAAGTATCACAGATAACACCAAAGACCCGAGGCGTACCCGAAGTCCCTGAGATGCGCGATCCAGTTTGCCCATCTGATTCGCTATCGGTGGTGATGGTCATAATGGCATTGACTTCTTGACTTCCTTCGGGGAGGTAAGCATTTTGATAGACTTGAGCATTAAATTGAGTAGTCATGGTAGTTTGAAAATAGAGAATTAGGAATTGAGAATAGAGTAAATTAACTGGTCTCTGGACCTTTGGATTGTAGTTCTAGCAGCGCTATTGTAATGTTGTCTTGTCCACCACATCGGAGCGCAAATTCAACCCCCTGACGAACAATCACCTTAGCTTCCGTACCGGGTGGGTGATGCAAGGCTTGATAGAATTCTGGCACGCCGCTCGCGTAATTCCAAAGTCCATCACTACACAAAACCAATCGACCAGGTCCCGCTAAATCGATCGTCACCAAACTCGGAACAACATCCTCCGCATCAACCCCTAGCCATCGGGTAATTGCATGGGCTTGAGGCGATCGTTCAGCCTGTTCTTGAGACAGTTCCCCCGCCGCCACTACGTCTTCACACCATGAATGATCTTGGGTAAGTTGACACGAGGTTTCGGGCGTTGAACCCAGCCAATAGGCCCGACTGTCGCCCAGCCATGCGATCGTGACTTGTACTGATGAGATGCGTGAATTGGATGGATCTGAATTGGATAGATTTGAATGACAGTCAGAAATAATTGCGGCAACAATGGTGGTCGATGGCGGTTCTCCTTTGCTAATTGAGGCTAATTTAGCAACTGCTAATTGGGCTTGGTGAATGCCTTGAACTAATGCCGCTTCAGGATCGAGATTAGCTTTTAAGGATTCTTGAACAGATTCACAGGCAGATTGAGAGGCACTTTGTGAGGCCATGCCGGGATTCATCGAACTCGATACACCATCACAAACCACAATGATAGATCGTCCATCCGCCAATTGTGCGATCGCAAAGCAATCTTCATTTTGAGAATGTCGAATGCCCCGATCGCTAAGGGCTGCAAAACCAGGCTGTAAAATTTGTTCAAACCGATCGCGATGAATCGGATTCCTAAATCCACATTGATTACAAAATCCATCTGCTTCTAAATTGATGCTGTCACACTTTTGACAATTCGGAAAAATCGGTTCAGTTAACGCTTGAAACGTCGCCATCGCACTCGAATCTTTGATTAACAAAAACCCACAGGTCTCACAAAAGCGATCGCTAACGTCAACAGGTTCATGACAAGCCGAACAATTTTTCATAATAATCACACCAATAGAATTCCAAACATCCTCAGTTCTTAATTCATCTCGAAGACATGGGTCTCACGCGATTGGCTTCATCAACTAACCGAATTTTTTCATTGCCCTCAGACAAATGCGCCATCGATCGGAGTACCGACTCAAGCCCCATTTGCATTTCTGGCTGTGTTAATGGGCGATTCATGACTTTAGTGGTACTGGTCGCCATTTGCGGATTTTTTTGGACTATCTGAAGGGCATTATTGAATAGAGCATACATTAATTGATAGCGCTCTAGTCCTTGTAATGATAGTTGATCCATGATTTTTGAGGCAGCTACTAAGTCTTGAATATTTGGCGATGTAGTCTCATTACTAGTCCAAGTTTGTATAGCCTGTGCTTGCGATCGGATATACAAACTGGAGGTCGGCGGAATTTGTTTTAAAGCTTCTACTGCTGCATCTCGTTGGCCTAATTCTTTGGTCTGAAGCGCCATATGACAGCGTGCCCGCCCAAAAGCTGCTGTTGGATAATCTGGATTGGTTTGAAGAACGCGCTGGTAGTAGAAGATTGCCTCGGAATAGTCTTTGTTTTGTTCTAATGCTAATGCCAAGGCGAGTTGGGGAGCAAGTTCTCCGGGCAAATCAGTATAGACCCGATCGAAATGGACGATCGCATCTTTTGATTTACCATTCAGAAGTGCAGTACGGCCCCGATTCCAGGTGACGCGCCATTCCCATGGATCTATCTTCTCCACGATTTGAAGCAAAGGTTCGATTTTTGAGCTTAATTCTGGAGTGAACCAAAAATCAACTGATTGCAATTGTGCTCCGGTGGATTGAGGATATTGTTTTGTGATTTCCGCGAGACGCTCCGATCGTTGTTGAGCATCTGTAATGCTCATAGCCCCCACAATCTCTCGTAGAGCCACATCATTCTGTTCCATTAGTGCCAATGGAACTTGTTGTGCATCCACCAAAATTGGATCGAGGGCGCTTTTAATTAAATAGGACAACCGATCGCCACTAAACAAATTACTGGTCGATGGGCAAGGTGAATTACGATCGTTTGCAACCACTTCTCGAAGAATCCCCAAAAGCTGATCGGCCATTTCGTCCGCCGATTGGAATCGAGCATTTGGATCCGTTGCAGTGGCGCGGAGGAGAAAACGATAGAGGGATTCTTGCTGGGCAAACAATGGCTCGTCTTGAGGACTGGGCAATTTATATTGAAGTTCTTTAGTAAAGCCTTTAACTGCACAAACCAAAATTAATAATGTCCGCGCCACTGTATATAAGTCGGTTACAACGGTTGGCCCTTCTCCGGCTTCTGGCGCGGTATAGCCAACGGTGCCATAAATATCACCCTCTGGATCGTCAATGCGACGAACCCCGCCCAGATCAATTAACTTAATGTCATCCCCTTCAATCAGCATATTGTCGAGTTTGAAATCGCAATAGACTAAGCCTTGAGAATGCAAATAGGAAAATGCCCCTAAGACTCGGTGAATGTAAGCGATCGCCTCGGCAACGGGCAATATTCCTCGTTCTTTACGGATATCTTTTAGCGTTTTCCCGCCCACATATTCCATAATAATGAATCCCTCACCATTATGATTTACAAAGTTATAAATCCCGACAATATTGGCGTGTTTTACCGAGGCAAGGAATTGCTTTTCGGCAACAGCAACGGCTGCACTGGAAGCATCTTCGGTGTTGAGTAATCCTTTCAATACAACATAGCGCGAGAGGGTTAAATCAAATCCTAAATACACCCAACCCAATCCACCAAATGCGATCGCACCTTTGACTTCATATTGTCCCGCAACCCGATCGCCTGATTTTAGTGAGGCTACAAACGAAAATTTCACTCCACATTTTGGACAAAATCCGAATTCTCGTTTTAAGGCATGATTACAGTTCGAGCAAAAACGTTTATGTTCAGGAACCACAGCTTCTGCCAGCAGCACATCTTCCGGTGCAGTCGAAGGCAAATCCGGCAACGTAATCAATCCGGCTCCCAATTTTTTGCGGCTGCTACGGCTACTCACAGACGATCGGCGGGTTCCGGTGCTGCTACCTGTTACGCTGCTAGAGATTCCGCTCCCTAAGCTTCCCAACACTCCCAAACCACTACGACGGCTCAATACTCCACTATTGGCACGACTCATATTATGGCTCAGGTCATTCCCTAGAATCCCCGTTTTTTGGCTTAGACTCGAAGGCGGTGCGATCGCGGCACTGGACTTAGCACTAGATTTGGGGGCTGACATGCCGCACACGTTGCAGTAGCCATCTTCGATCGTCCCAGAACAGTTTGAGTGGGCGCAATTGGAGAGTGGGGAATTGGAGTTACTCATAAATCCTGCTGAGTCAATCTGTATGTATTTATGGATTAAGATAATGGCGCGTGATCGATGTTGGTTTTAATGATATGCGTATTGGCTTATTTAAGTTAGCCTCAATTGAACTTGTATTAGCTCAGTATTAATTTATTATTAAGAGATTAACGTTTAATAATGAAGAGAGATTGAACTAATCGTCCACTCGCTTCATTATCGACAGTTTAGAATTTGTGCATACTCACAAACTAATCGCTGGGCGGCAGATAGATCCGTAGGGCGAGTATACAAATATTGTTTCGCTTCGGCTTCGATCGCCCCTAACCTCAAATCTTCCGATCGGCCTAGTGCCGCTGCTTTTGCCTTCATTGCCGTCAGTTGTCCCCGCAGTTCTATGCGAGATTGTAAGCCGCGTTTGGCTTGAGTTGTGGCGGTCTGAAGTTGCGACATTGTTTGCTCGAATTGTACTTGCCATCGCGTTAATCCCACATGAACGGCAGAATGATTGTCATTTTGATAGGCTACGGAGAGTCGGTGGAGCCATTGAGTCAGTTCTGAAATAATCTCGACGGACGGCAGGGTTGCTACGGGAAGATTCAACACCTTGTCCTGCCATTCCGCAAAAACAACTAATCCAGTTTGATGGGCCGATCGTAATTCCCCCATCCCTCGCAACGCATCATCTAGACGACGTTCCATGGCGTTTCGCTGTGCAGCAAGATCTGTTAAGTGCTGCGTCATCGCATCGAGACTGGGCTTTAGCTGCTGAATTAAACTATTTTTTGCGGTTAATGGATCGGTATCGATCGCCTGATGCACCGCTGCAAACTCTGTCTGGAATTTATCTATTTGTTGCTGAATTGCGATCGGGACACTTGCCGGAGCGCTTTGAAGTAGGGCCGTAAGTTCATTAAGAATGGGGACCGCTTGTTTCTGAAACTCAATCAACGAAGTTTCCAATTGGTTCCAAGCTGCATCCACCCCCAGTACAATATTTTTTGCGCGGGAAAATAATACTGCCATCCTTCCTAATAATGCCTCAGCCGTCACTGAGTCGCCCTGAGTAGACGAGCTAATCAAATCACGGGATTGCAGCGGTACAAGCTGTTGCGGCAACAGAATAGACGGTGTAGTTAATAGCGTCATTATTTCTAGCACTAGTCCATCGCCCCCTCGTTTTGGGATTTGCGATCGGAGACTTTTTGCCCGATCGATCGTCTCCCGCAAGAGTTCAAACAACTGAAAAAGCTGGGTCAAGTCGCCAATGGCTAGCGTCACTTGGTGTTGAGTTTCCCCCGTCAACACCGCTTTAGGCATCCCACCTTCACCCATGAGTCGTTGATAGGTTGGCAACTCATATAGCTCAAAGAGGTTTTGGCTGATATACCCAATTTTTTGCTGCCAATCCTTGAGAAGCGCATCTAGTTCCGGTAAAGAGGTTGTGGTCATAGGGCAATGCGTACCGTAAAATCAATAAAAAACTGCGGATCTCTACGCTAGATACTCGCAGGATAAGACCAATTTCGGAAAACGTCACGTTATTTAATTTTGAGCTATTGTTAGGCTAAATAAAGAGCTAAATCTAAACTTAAACTGAGGCAAACGATCGCATTTCTAGTGGTTTATTGAAATCAAAATAAGAGACGAAATAGTGTGGTTTTTCCTGGCTAGGTTTTGAGAGGTTGATGCTGATCGATTTATGACTTTTTAGTGTTTTATTTCACCATTATCATCGTGAGTTTTTTTCATGCGGCGTGTCTATTCTCCATCTCTTTATTGTACTATCGCGTTTTGCACCCTGGCTTTTCTGCGGGTTGAGCCAACGATCGCCCTTGATAGTAGCGCTAATGCCCAATTTGTTCCCTTAAGTAGCACTAAAGACCTGCCACCGATTTTTTTAGGACATCGATCGGTCAGTCCCTATGTTGTGATTATTCCAACCTCTAGCCTTGAGGAAGCCCGATCGTATTTAAGTTCAATTCGGGCAAAAGTTAGCCCTTATAGTCAGACGGTATTTGTTTCATCACATTCTCTCGGTGCTTATATCTATGTTGCAAGTTTCAAGCAGCGTTACGAGGCTGATAATTTTCTGCGATCGCTTCACGAATCTAGAGCACGAGTTGTCTATTTCCCTTGATTTCATTCCCTAATTTCAAGATTAATAGTTATATTTCAAAGGTAATAGGATGACGATCGCCACAATTCAAACAAATATTTTCCAATCTAATCCATTGCAATTGATTAAGTATGCCGTTTTTAAATCGATCGTTTTAAGCAGCGTCATTTTCACAGGTATTCTCACGAGTACGGCAAGCACTAACGCCCAGCCGCCCCTCCAACTTCGGATTAAACGATTTATTTCTATAAGCAATCTTGCTGGAACAGTTCGCTATCGGACTGGAAACTCCACAAACACCGCACGAGTGGGACAACGACTAACGGAGGTTGGGGATGCTGTTATTACGGGGAAGCAATCATCGGTGACGCTTGCAATTGATGAAGGGATTGGCACAATTCAGGTGAGTGAAAAAACAGAACTTTCAATAGAACGATTGTACAAGGATCGTGCTGGGTATGTGACTCAGCTCAAAATCAATGGCGGTCAAGTCCGTTTTAAAATCCGTCCATTTAATAATCCTAATTCCAAAATCGAAATTATTACGCCCGCTGGGGTCGCTGGTGTTCGGGGAACTGAGTTTGGGATGAATGTGTTGCCCAGCGGAAAGACTGGACTGGCGACTTTGAATGGAATGGTGACTCTAGAAGCGCAGTCCGTGATCGCAAAGGTTGGTCGGGGGCTTCAAAGTACGGTGGGTATGAATGAGCCACCATCATCCCCGTCACGATTAATAAATGATCCTGGTGTTAGGTTATATGTGATTGCAGCTCGTGATGGTGGACGATCGGTGCAATTGGTGGGGCAAACAGATTCGGTTAATTTGCTTTTGATTGGAGAGACCACTCTTGAGACCGATCGCACGGGCAATTTTAATGTGACGGTTCCCTTGCCAAACGATCGGCGTTTGTCATTGCTGTCCACGACACCACTGGGGCGAAAACAATCCTATATTGTTCAAGTCCCGTAACTCAAACTTATTGAATCTGTGCAAGTTTGGCTAAATGCCGATCGTCCCTCTCCAAAATCATTCTCAATTCAACATTCTCAAAAATCTTGAATCCTCACGTAATAGCTCAAAATCGCTGTCCGTCGCGGCTAGCTTTCGATAATGTTCGGGTTGTAGTCGGATGGCTTCTGATAGGTCGGAAATTGTACGATCGAAATCGCCTTGGAGAGAATAAAAACAAGCACGGTTATACTAAGCTTTATGGTAGTCGGGTTTGATTTCGATCGCTTTTTCGTAGGACGCGATCGCCTTTTCATACGCTATTTAGATTGTAAGATCTATGATCAGGTTCATACAAAAGCCCTCTTATTATCTCAATGCTATGCGAGTCAGCTATAATTCGTGAATCCCTTGACTTTAGAGTAGTGATAAAGAATTACCATGACAGATTCGATCGAGGTTCAAGCACGTGCAATTTTAGATTCATTGATGCAGCGACCATTTTCTGATTGTGTGCCGATTACCAGAGGTTTTGCGAATCTGACGACTCAGCCGGGAATTTATGCCGTTCGTCATCGCAATGAGGGATTATTGTATGTGGGAAAGGCTCAAGACATTAAGGAAAGATTTCGAGGAGGACATAAGGCAATCACTTGGTCTTGGCTCGAAGATTATAATCATCGAAATGTGGCGATCGCGACGCATCCGATCGATTTTCGGCAGTGGCGTTTGCTATCATCAGATTTAGAGGGCATTATTTTAGTCTGGAGTAAGCCACCGTTCAATATTCGGATACCGATGAGGAATGATCTATGATGTTGCCAAGTGCTGAATCTGAAACAATCGAACATTTAAGTCCTGTCGCTGCACGAATGATGTTAGCGGCTTTGCCTGAGCATATTCGATCGGCCTTTGAACGACGGGCACAGAAGATTGATTATCCAGTAGAAGCTGTTCTGGAAATGGCGATCGCAGGATTTTTAGATGGTGAAAGTTTGAGTTTTATGGATTGTAAGCCGCGCTATTAGTAATCAGACTTGGATTCGATCGCTTTTTCGTAGGACGCGATCGCCTCTTCTTTTCGGCCTAATGCAGACAGCGAATTCCCACGGTTATACCAAGCTTCGTGTTTGTCGGGTTTGATTTCGATCGCCGATTGCTAATTCTGATGACTACAGTGAAGGTCGATCATCCTCATCCTCAAAAAGCCTCTCAAGATCCCGATAACCACTCACAACCCGAGTAATTTCTATCCCAGCTTCGATGGAACAGTAAAAGATTAAATATTGGCCGATCGGAAAACTCCGTAATCTTAGAGAGAGTTCATCTCGTTGTCGTCCCATACCTGGAAATTGAACTAATTTCATGCACTTCGCATTTAAATCAGACAGAAACTGCTCTGCTGCATCAAAACTCCTGGTGTCTGCGATCGAATCCATAATGTGTTCAATGTCACGACTCGCTGGAATTGTAAATTGACAAATTCGAGTCATAGTTCCGTTGTAGCTTTACGTCGCTGAAGTTTTTCCCGAAGCTCTGAAAACATCACATCATCCTGAATGACTTCACCCCGCGTTGACGCATCCAATCCAATCTGAATCTCGCGCTGCAACTCCAAAAAACGTCCCTGATAAATTTCTTTCAATTCATCTAGCTCCAACATCTCTACCATCTCCAGAACAACCTGCTGTTTCTGGGATGGCAGGGCTTTCAGCTTCTCCATAATCGTCATCGCCACAGAACTTACCATCGCGCCCTCATCGTCAAAATGAACTCGTACTTTTATCATACTGTAGGCAACCAGCTTAGACAGAAACCAGTCGGATTACTGTATTGCTACCGCAGTAATATTCTACAGACTTTCACAGAGTTACGATCGAAGACTGGACGATCGCAACACCCACGCGATAGCCGATCGTTCAATCTTAGTTCATGTCTCTGTAGTTTCCATAAGGCTAATAAACTCCGTCAACGCCCGTAATGGATCTAGATCGCGATCGGTTGCGGCAAGCTGACGATAATGCTTAGGATTGAGGCGGAAGGCGATCGTAAGGTCTTCCAAGGCTAGCTCAAGATTTCCCATCAGGCTATAGCAACAGGCGCGATTGTAGAAAGCATTGGCGTAATCTGGTTTGATTTCGATCGCTTTTTCGTAGGGCACGATCGCCTCTTCTTTTCGGCCTAAATCATCCAGCGAATTCCCACGGTTAGACCAAGCTTCGTGGTAGTCGGGTTTGATTTCGATCGCTTTATCGTAGGACACGATCGCTTTTTCAATCTAGAATTCCAATTAAAACTAGGCTACAGTGTCAGAGTGGTCTAGCTAAACATTTAAATCAAAATGTCAAAACAATTTACGATCGCGGAAGCTCAAGCAAATTTACCTAAAATATCTCGGGAGTTGGCAGATGAGCCTGCCATCATTACTGAAGATGGAATTCCTGTGATGGCGGCGATGAGCTACGATCGTTTGATTGAGTTATTAGAGACTTTAGATATTTTGAGTGATACCGCGTTCACGGCAAAGTTGCGCCAAAGCATTGAACAAGTGGAAAACGGTCAAACGATTTCTTGGGTATCTGCAAAAGTGGCATTGGGATTATAAGTAGCGTGACTGAGTATGAAATTCAACTGACGCCATTGGCACTTGAAATGTTGGGGGATGTGAAAGATGAAAGAGAGAAAGTAAAATTGGGCGATCGGATCGATAAATTAAAAACTGAGCCTGAAAAGCAAGGGAAGGCTCTGGTTGATAATTTGACTGGATTTCGGAGTGTACGAGCTGTTGGGCAACGGTATCGAATCATTTACAAGATTGATGCAGAAAAAGTTATTGTTTTTGTGATTGGTGTTGGGCGACGGAAGGAAGGGGACAAGCGAGATATTTACACAATGTTGGAGAAGTTGTTAGGGGATGAATAGTTGTATTTGAACCGATAGGCCGATCGCCTTTTTCTCAATTCTCAATTAAAGCAACAAACCCCGCTTCCCCACGTAATGAATCAAGATCGCTGTCGGTTGAGGCAAGCTGACGATATTCCTCGGGGGCCAGACGGAAGGCGATCGTAAGGTCTTCAAAGGATAACTCCAGATTTCCCATCAGGCTATAGCAACAGGCGCGATTGTAGAAAGCTTCGTGTTTGTCGGGTTTGATTTCGATCGCTTTTTCGTAGGACGCGATCGCCTCTTCTTTTCGGCCTAATGCAGACAGCGAATTCCCACGGTTAT
>JANXWB010000097.1 GCA_025351345.1 Synechococcales cyanobacterium GL140_1_metabat_312 | reverse complement strand
ATTATCTTTTTGTAATCTCTGGATAACAGCGGCCCCAAAGCTTTGCACAAGCTCAGTCGCATCTACATCCTCCAGCAACATCCATACGCCTATAACTGAGGTAGAAATGCTAGTACTTCGTAAATCCGCCGATCGAGGCCATGCTGACCATGGTTGGCTCAAATCTGCCCACACCTTTTCCTTTTCTAGTTACCAAGACCCAGCGCACATGGGCTACCGTAACCTACGCGTGATCAACGAAGACCGAGTGGCCGCGAGCAAAGGTTTTGGCACCCATTCCCACCAGGATATGGAAATTATTACCTACGTACTGGATGGCGCGTTGGAGCATCGCGATAGTCTAGGCAATGGGGCCGTAATGCAACCCGGCGACGTGCAGCGAATGACCGCTGGGACTGGGGTTTCCCACAGCGAGTATAATCACTCCAAAACTGACGAAGTGCACCTTCTGCAAATCTGGATAATTCCCAATCAAACGGGCCTTGATCCTAGCTATGAGCAAACATTTTTCCCTGTAAGCGATCGGCAAAACCAATTGTGTCTTATTGCCTCCCCAGATGGACTCGACGGCTCGGTGGTGGTGCATCAGGATATGAAGCTGTATGCGACAATCTTAGATGCGGGAAAAACCGTGGAGAAAGCAGTGAGTCCCGATCGGTATTTTTGGGTCCAAGTAGCACGGGGATCGGTGCAGGTGAATGGCACGCTATTGGTGGAAGGGGATGCAGCGGCGCTTGAGCAAATAGAACAAATCACGTTGGTTGCTCAAGTGGCATCAGAAATCTTGATCTTTGATTTGGCGTAGGACGTGTTCTAACAAGATTTCTCAGTCTCCCTTTTTAAGGGGATCTACGGGATTAAATCTTACAAAATAACCGCTCATGCATGGATTCTCAGAACCAGACAATCATTGAATCGCCAGCCACTGCATCAGTTCTGTCGGGAGCTTTGACCGCTTTCTCGTCACCGGGTCGATCGCCACATGGCGAGTTGAAGCAATTGCGATCGGCTTATTCACATCTGAATTATTTGAATCATTATAATAAATTTCATACTTCAAACTAAAAGTATTCTCGAATTGAACCGTTCCCGACAATACTATGTAGATTTTATCGCCGCAATACATAGGCTGCATAAAATCAATCTCAGCACGAACGATCGGAACTGCTAATGATTTACCTGAGAAATACTCTTTGAGATCGATCGTCAACGTTTCGAGCAATGCCTCATAAGCCTCATGACAAATGCTAAGGGCATTAGAAAAATACACAACTCCTGCCGCATCAGTATCTTTAAAATGAATGGTTCGATGATAGGTAAATGACATTGATACAAACTCAAACTAACTCGCGATTCTTCTGGGCTGAATTTCCTCAAGGGATTCATTCCTATAAGCTTGATAAATATCCCAACGTAACTGTAAGTGCAACCAAAATTCTACCGATGTCCCAAAATATTTAGCTAAACGGACTGCGATCGCAGGCAGCATACCTTGTCTTTGATCAATCACATCACTGATGACTTGTTCAGAAACACCGATTGCACGAGCCAGTTCTCGCTTCGTTATAGACATTGGAAGCAGAAACTCTTCAAGGAGCATTTCGCCGGGATGAGTTGGTGGGCGATCGGTTGGTACTCTAATCATGATGAGTCTCCTAGTGATAATCTACGACTTCAACATCCCTTGCAGCATCATTAGACCAAGTAAAACAAATCCTATACTGGTCATTAATTCGGATACTGTGCTGCCCTGCTCGATCGCCTTTCAATGATTCTAGACGGTTTCCTGGTGGAACTGCGAGATCATCCAGAACAACAGCAGAGTCCAATTGGTCAAGCTTACGTCCCGTCACTTTCCAAAGTGAACTCGGACATATTTTCAAAGCAGCTTTAGATGATTTGCCGTTGAAAATATGTTCAGTTCCTACGTTTCTGAAGATCTGAATCACAAGTTCGCCTAATCGAGATCCTTATTGTAATCAAATTTTTATGAGCACAGACTATCCTTTTTTAAACGGTTCCCGCTTGGAAGACTTGGCCAATGACTTCTTCGATCGGGGGTTCTCCTACAGATAAATCAACAATTGCCAATTCCGCTAGCATTGTCGAAACTGTTTTCGTTAGCATTTCCTGTGTAACTAAAAAACTGACTCTCACCCCATTCATTTCATGAATATCTGCATAGCTCTGAAGTTTCGCACGATCGTAAGCATAAGCAAACTCAATTGTGACCTCTCGTTTGGGTGAAAAGCGTTCCACTAAGCCATCCAGACTACCATCGTAAATCAGTTTGCCTTGATGTATCGTCAAGACCCGATCGCACAATGCTGTAATGTCGGCCATATAGTGACTCGTTAGCAAAATCGTCGCGTTAAAGCGCTGATTATAGTCTCGCAAAAACTGACGCACTGCCAACTGCGCATTCACATCTAACCCTAACGTCGGTTCATCGAGAAACAACACCTTCGGCTCATGCAACAGCGACGCCAACAGTTCCGCCTTCATGCGTTCACCCAGCGACAATTTGCGGACAGGCTGCGTGAGTTTGCCCGAGAGACCTAACATATCGCTCAGTTCAGAAATCCGATGCTTTGCAATCCGATCGCTAATGCCGTAGACCGCAGCATTAATTCGCAATGAATCCAACGCAGGCAAATCCCAAATCAATTGCTGCTTTTGTCCCATTACCAAGGTAATGTCTTTGAGAAATTTAGGATGTCGTTTGTAAGGTATCTCACCACCCACCGTCACGCTGCCAGATGAGGGATGAATTAATCCTGTCAACATTTTCAACGTCGTTGTTTTTCCAGCACCATTGGCCCCCAAAAACCCAACAACTTCGCCCTCCGCAATCTCAAAGCTGACATCCTGAACCGCTTTAATTTCCTTATAAGTGCGCTTAAAAAAATGATCAAGAGTCCCCTTCAAGCCAGGTTCCTTAACCGCAACTGGATAGACTTTGCTAAGGTTCTTAACAGCAATTCCTGACATGATGAGAGGCTCCGATCGATGGTGGCTAAAACTAAGATTTATTCAGGAGTTTGATCTTCGTTTTTCTCCGATTTCAACAATGGGAACGCAATCACGTCGCGAATGCTGGGGGCATCAGTCAACACCATAACCAAACGATCGATCCCGATTCCTAATCCACCCGTGGGCGGCATCCCATACTCCAACGCTGTAATGAAATCTTCATCAACGCCTTGCGCTTCCAGATCACCCGCCGCTTTACGTGCTGCCTGTGCTTCCAATCGTTCACGCTGATCCAATGGATCGGTTAACTCTGAGAAACTATTTGCGGTTTCACGTCCGACAATAAACAATTCAAACCGCTCCGTCAGACCGGGTTTCGATCGGTGTGGTTTTGCCAATGGCGAGATTTCAACCGGATAATCTGTAATGAATGTCGGTTGAATCAACGTCGTTTCCACCTTTTGTTCAAACGCTTCATTCAGCAATTTACCGATCGACGAACAGTCATCAATGTTATGAATACCCGCTGCTTTTGCTGCCGCGATCGCCTGATTCAAATCCGTAAACGTCGCAAAATCAACACCCGTTGCGTCCTTTACCGCATCATGCATAGTAATACGTTTCCAAGGTGACGTTAAACTAATGGGAGTTTCTTGATAGGTAATTTCTGTTGTTCCCAGAACTTCAGTCGCCGCCGTTGTGATTAGCGTTTCGGTTAACGCCATCATATCGTTGTAGTCAGCGTAGGCTTGATAAACTTCAATAGATGTAAATTCTGGATTGTGGCGGGTTGAAATTCCTTCATTTCTAAAAATTCGCCCGAGTTCAAATACTTTCTCAAATCCACCAACAATCAGACGCTTCAAATGCAGTTCAGTTGCGATGCGGAGATACAACTCCATATCCATCGTGTTGTGATAGGTGACAAATGGACGCGCATCGGCCCCGCCAGCTTCCGAGGTCAATGTAGGCGTTTCGATTTCAATGAAGCCATCCCGATCGAGATACCGACGAATGGAAGCAGTGATCAGCGCTCGTCGTCTAAATGTTTCGCGCACTTCAGGATTGACAATTAGATCAATATATCGCTGACGATAGCGGGTGGTGATGTCCGTCAAGCCGTGGAACTTATCGGGGAGTGGCAACAAAGATTTAGTAAGCATCTCGAATTCTTTGACATAAACCGAAAGCTCACCTTTATCAGTGCGCTTGAGGGTGCCCTTTGCGCCAATGATATCGCCCATATCCGTGAGCTGTTTTAAATTTGCAAAGGCTTCAGGGAACCGATCGCTCATGAATTCCTGAATGCGATTTTTATCGAGGTAAAGCTGAATTGTTCCTGTCTCGTCTTGCAGCGTAAAAAATGCCAACTTTCCAAACACCCGCCGCGTCATGATGCGTCCGGCGACAGCCACGTCTACTACTATTTCTTCCCCATTGGGCAAGTCTACATACTTCGCCTGAAGCTCCGCCATGCTGTGGGTAGACTTCCATTGATAAGCAAAAGGATTCATACCGATGCTTCGGAGTTGGTCCAGTTTTTCAATACGTGTGGCGCGCAGATCTTCGGATGCCATTGGGGGTCTCTTAAGGGTCTCAAATTAAACGGAGTTCATCATTATATCGATAGATTGACCTCGCATCGTCACGAGATACAGCAAACTAGGTACAACAAAGCCTGCACTGGAGAACCAATGCAGGCTGTTAATACTTGGAATTTAGTCCAAGGCACTTAATTTGAAGTCAAATCGTTAAAGATTAACGACGACCACCCCGACGACGACGGGCACTTGCTTTACGCTTTGCCTTTTCTTGGGGAGTTTCAAAGTGCTGATTCTTTCTGACATCTTGGAGAATTCCGGCACGAGAGACCTGACGCTTAAAACGTCGTAATGCCGACTCAATACCTTCATTTTCTCCCACTACGACCTGGGCCATGAGGTACGCTCCTCGGGATAAGTGAATAGGTGTGCTAGGTAATTACCAGTTTAGAACTAGTAATCGCGACGGCCACCACCGCCACCGCCGCGACGGTCGCCACCGCCACCGCCACCGCCGCCGCCCCATCCGCCACCGCCGCCACCGCCACCGCCGCCGCGATAGCCACCGCCACCACCACCAGCAGGGCGTTCTTCACGAGGCTTGGCTTTGTTGACGCGAAGGTCACGACCCATCCACTCAGCGCCGTCAAGTGCTGCAATGGATGCTTCTTCTTCTTCGTCAGTAGACATTTCTACGAAAGCGAATCCGCGAGGCTTGCCAGTTTCGCGGTCCGTTGGGACTTGTACACGTTTGACGGTACCGTACTCAGCAAAGACCTCACTAAGGTCTTCTTGGGTCACACTGTAGGACAGGTTGCCCACATAAATCGACATAGGACGCTCCAAAGGAAAAATGAAAAAGAGAGGCAAGTTTCGGAGAGCGTCTATGCTGGCATGAAAATATACAACAAGGGTGCGCTCAATTGATCGAAAGACTAGTTCTCTGCAAGGGATAAGTATAAGCGCATCAGCGTGGATATTTCAAGGGGCGATCGGGATTAAATTGAAAGAAATTGTGGTTATTACAATGAAATTTACCGATCGCCCCCTGGATCCAGGCTTATTATCGCCAAAACTATGAGTCTAAGACTAGGATTCACCCCGAGATCAGCTCAAGGTTTCGCCTTAGTTTCACCAGCGACGACCTGTTCTGAATGTGGTCTCTGCTGAATAGGATTTATTACGATCGCGCTTCTGCAAAGATGGCCTCTAGAATCTCCATTGCGCCTTGTTCCTTCAGCATAGCGGCGAGTTTTTCACCCAATTTCACGGCATCGTCTGGCGCACCGGAAACTTCGTTCTGAACAATTTTCTGACCGTCAAGACTAGCGACCAATCCTTTCAGCGTTAGTTTACCGTCAGAAATAACAGTATTGACTCCGATCGGCACTTGGCAGCCGCCTTCGAGTTCCCGCAGGAATGCCCGTTCTGCATGACAACGTTGGGCAGTTGGCGTATGTTCCAAGAATTTGATAACTTTGAGAGTCTCTTCATCGCCATCACGACATTCGATTCCTAGCGCCCCTTGACCCACAGCATGGAGTGAAATATCAGCGGGGATAGACTGGTGAATACGATCGCCAAAACCCAAACGCAGTAACCCGGCGTAGGCCAAAATTAGCGCATCATATTCGCCCGCATCCAGCTTTGCCAAACGGGTATTTACATTGCCACGCACGTCCTTGAACGTAAGGTGGGGATAATGATGAGTGAGTTGCGCCAAGCGTCGTAGAGATGAGGTGCCGATGATGCTTCCAGCGGGCAATGTGGCCAGTTGGTAGGACTTCATTGATTCATGTAAAACCAATGCATCGGCGGGATCTTCCCGTTCAGTGACGCAGCCCAACATCAAGCCTTCAGGGAGGTTAGTGGGTAAGTCTTTGAGGGAGTGAACGGCAAAATCTGCGGTTCCATCTAGCATCTGGACTTCGAGTTCCTTGGTGAATAGTCCCTTATCGCCAATCTTTGACAGTGGCGCATCCAGGATTTTGTCGCCCTTGGTGCTCATGGATTTAATTTCAAAGGTAATTTCGGGAAATGCTTTTTGCAATTCGTCTCTAACCCAATGGGTTTGCACGAGAGCGAGTTGGCTTTTACGGGAAGCGATACGAATAGTGCGCGACATAATGGTTAGGAGGAGCTGGAATAGCAGTTTCAAACAACTGTCCTCACCTTACCGCACCCTGGATCTTCGATCGAACCCCGGCGCTGAAAACCTCCAATCGGTACTCAAAACATTACAGAGGGTTAATAAAAAAGTGGCTAATTGTTAAGTGGCTAATGATAAAGCCAGGTTGTCCAAGAATATTTACGACCCGATCGGACCATAATCGATTGATGAGGATGGGTGTAGTAGGAGGGAAAGACGATAGCACTGCCTTTTTTAGGTTTGACTTTGATGCCTTGCCGATCGAAAAAAGTTTCTCCACCTTCAAAATCGTCATTCAGATAGCCGACGATACTTACATCTCGGGTGGGAATGCCCTGTTCGACTTCCTGAGTGCGACTTGACAGCAAAATATTATCAATATGGCGTTTATATTGTTGGCTTGGCGAGTAACGCAGAATGGAACAGGGTTCGGCTTGGGGAAATCTAACGCCGTAGGTTTTGGCGAGGGCTTCTTGAATAATGGCAATCTTGCTGGTGAGAAGTTGGTTGGCAGCTTTTTGGATGGGACTCCGACGATCGAGGGGCAAAATTCCACTGTTGCGCACGTCAGTATTGATAGATCCAAGCAAAATTGTAGCCGATTCAAACTGACAAAATTCCGCGACCTCCATCAAGTGATCGCATGTTTCAGGCTCGACTAGATCCTCAAACAACAAAATCTCCGAGCCTAGATTCTTAACCGTATAAACCACAGACTTTTCCCTCTAAAAACCTAAATCTCTAGTTTCTCTATTCTCCAGCCAGCCCTTAGCAAAAGTCCTTCAATTCGGCTTAAGGAAGCTGCTCTAACATCGATCGTACTTCCATGGCTGTCGCCGGAGCTAACAGCACTCCATTTCGATAATGCCCCGTCGCGAGCAAAATTTTTGAATTCTCATCCGTCCATTCAATAATTGGCGCTGGGCGACCATTTGGCCGAGGCCGTAACCCACTCCAGCGTCGTACTTGAGTAGCTGATTCTAAGGCCGGAATCATTCCACAAGCTTGGGTCCAAAGTTTATCAAAGGCCGCTGGATCTGGCTTCAACACACTGATGATCGGTTCTGCTTCAAATTCAACTGTCGCGCCAACATAGTAATCCAAATTTTCTGGGGTTTGGTTCGCGGGGATCAAATGAACATCGTGGCCCGTGATTACTGGCTGAAATCCTGGAGTGCCGATCGGTTCTGCCATCGTTACCTGAATGGCCTGACCTAAAACGGGGCGCAGATCTAAGGTTGACATCTTTGCTGATCCTAAACCAGCCGAAATCACAACTACATCACTTTTTATTGCACCCGTTGTAGTTTTAACTCCTGGATTTTTTCCTGAGGTCACTCCCAATACTTCACGCCCAAATTCAAATTTCACGCCGCGTTGTTGAGCCGCATGAATCAAGGCTTGGGTAAGTATGGCTGGATGGACTTGCCTATCGTCGGGGGAATATACTGCGCCCCAGGCTCGATCGTGGGTCACGTCAATTTGCGGACAAACCGATCGAATTTGATTGGGATACCAGATTTCTAGGCGACGATTTTGACTGGGGCGAACTTTCATCAACGCTTCCCATTGCCTACGATCGTCTTCAAAGCGATCGCTCTGATATTGCAACATCAGAATTCCTTGACGGTTGTAAGGAATTTCCAAACCCGTGGTTTCGATCAATTCGGGAATGACCCGATCGTACCAATCCACGCCCGTCAACCGCATTTTCAAATTGCGCCCTTTTTCTTTTTTGGCGATCGCGGCCATTAATAGACCTAGCGCTGCACCCGTTGAAGTTGGGCAAATCCCTGTACTATCAGCGTCCACTAGTCCCGGTTGCCGATCGATGACCGTTATGTCAAACCGATCGTCATTCGACAATTCGTAGGCGATCGTTGCGCCTACAATTCCACAACCGACAATCAAAACCCGCATTTCATCCTCAAATTTATAGCCTGAAAGCTTATCATCTGACTTAATAACCTACAAGCCACATGACCTAAAAATTAAAAACGCCACCCAATGGAGAGTGACGCTCTTCTTAAATTTTCATTAAAGGGCGATCGGATTAGCCTTTAGGCAAGGCTGCAAAGAATGCATCAATCGCTTTGTTCAGTTTAGTATATTCCTTCGCTGCGGCTTTATAGTCTTTGGCGATTCCAGCACGATCGATCGCACTGAGCGCATTAGCCAAATCTTTGGTTGCAGTTCTAGCTTGAGCTTGGGCTTCCGGATAAAGGTCTTGGGCGATGAATGCCATGGTGTTGCGCAAGTCGCCTAAAGGTCCATGGATAAAATTGCGTGCAAAGATAAAATCTTCTTTTTCGATCAATGCCTCTAGTTCAGGGAACCGATCGCGCAGGAGTTGAACTTGACTTGCGTAGGATTGGATTTCCGCAAGTTGTTCCGTTGAATAGGTCTGCGGTTTCGTTTTTTTCGGCTTTGCGTCTGCTGGATTGACAAAAGCGACACACAATACCATCACAAACGCAAGGGCAAGGGCCACGATAGACCGAAACTTAGATTTCATGACTGGATTCACTACTTTTAGACACAACAAGCTGGAACAATCCAAACGATCGGCTCCGTAATGAAGTGTATCAAAGATGAGGAACCTGACATCGCGATCCATCTGGAATGTTACACGTCGTTAGATTAGGCAGGAGAGTATTCAATTTCCGTGTTGGAGATTCTCCAATTTTGCATTCGACACTGACCAACCTTCCCATAAAAAACGAGCACCTTCATTAGCGAAGATGCTCGTTATCTCAATCTATAAATCTATTGCCCAACACAAAAAGATTTAGAACGTGAAGGTTGTTCGGACAGTACCGATAATGGCACTATTACCACCCTGTTGGCCAGGATTAGTAATCCAAATAACGCCAGGAGTAACGGAAATCCGATCGTTAACTTGGTACTTATAGAACCCTTCAAAGTGATAAGGAATAGTCGTAGAAGTGCCAGCCACAGTCGAACCTGAAACATAAGGTTCCGTACCAGCAACAAAACCCAGGAGATTGCCTTTCTTACCAAAGTCAGGCAATGCAACCCCAACGCCATAGGACCAGACATCGTTTTGGTTACTGAAGTCATTCAGTCTTGCATAAGTACCAAACGCGTTCAAAACGAGTTGAGGGCTAAGCGAGAAAGCAGCTGAAACACCATAGCCATCAGCCTTCACACGAGGCAATAGATTAGCACCGTTCGCATTTGCCGAGCCAATATACGACCCATTGAGACCACCACCACCAACAGCAGTACCACCATCAAAAATGGCTCCTCCTGTACGGTAGGAATTGATGTAGGTCGCACCAATCTGGAATGGAGATTTAGCCGGAGCATAGCTAACTTGACCCAAGAAGCTACTGTCACCATTGAATAAACCATTGCCAGCAGTCGGATTGTTGGCAGTACCAGCCAAGTAACCACCGCTCAACTGCAAACCACCACCCAAGTTGTAGTTCACACCAAGACCAGCACCACCACCCATAGCATAGATTGGATTGCGCTGACCAAATACAGACAGTGAAGTACTTCCGCTATCGCCAGAATCCAAGGCAGGACTCATGGTAGGAGCGTAGTCGTAGTGCAAACCACCAGTGGCAGGAACATAGACTTTAAGCTTGTCACTCAGGCTGGCATAGTAAGCCAACCAATCAACGGAAATACTATTATTGCCGCCAACAGCACCGAATTGGCTAGCCTGTAAGCCCTCATTAAGAGCGCTGTTGTCGAAACGTTTAGCATTACCAGCGGCTAGACGTGTGACCAACAAGTCTTTACCAGTGAAGCTGGTGTTAAGGGTCAAACGAACCCGATCTTGCAATGCAACCTGATTCTTACCAGTAGGTTGGTTGCGGTTGAACTCTTGAGTCACTGCGAAAATAACTTCGCCTGCAAGCTTCGTTGTTGTAGAGAACTGTTGCTTCTCAAGAAGTGCAGTCTTCGTTTCTAATGAGTCAACCCGACCACGAAGGGTTGCAAGTTCAGCAGCGAACTGCTCTTGCAGCTTACGAAGGGTATCAAGGTCTCCCTTCTTCACCATGTCGCTTGTAGAAGCAGCGATCAAATCGTTAACACGATCCATACATGCGTTTAGACCAGCTGCGAACTCATAACGAGTCATCGCACGGTTTCCACGGTAGGTCTTGTCAGGATAGCCAGCGATACAGCCGTAGCGCTCAACCAAGGATTGAAGTGCTTGGAATGCCCAGTCAGTGGGCTTGACATCAGACAACTGAGACACGGAGGTCACAGCAGATTGCGCGGACTTGCCTTCTTGGTTGTACTGACTGACTTGAGTCAAAGTATCAACAGAAGTCATTTCAGCCTTCGCCGAAGTGGTGCCTAAAACGATCGCACCTAGAATGGCAGGACTGACCAGCAAAGAAGTAAAACGAATATTCATCATGATGCCTTAAATTCTCCTCACGTCTGCAACGAACCAAACAAATGATGCGCTGCAAAAAACAATTGAAATGTATACCAAATCACAGTCTAGCAGTAGAAGTACCGATCGAATCAACTGATACCATCTAATTCATAACTTAAACTCCGTATGCAGCTATGTTAAGCGCCCCAACCTCGAACTTAATCGAGTGACTGTGACACTATTTTAAAATATTTTTCCGCTGTGTTCGATCGTTAACGACCTAAATCACCTACTACACAGTTTTTTCGGGCCTTACAGGGGGTTCACTCGAACTAAGTAGCATCATTAATATCTAGGAGTGTCATATCGTTTTCACAGGAAAGACACACTATGTAAAATTTTCGACAAAAAGTGCCCCTAAAAAACTATCCGCTCCCGATCGCGTCTTCCATCAGAAGAATAACGATCGAGAGCGGTCTAGCGGATCCTCAGATGGAACCTTGACTGCCGGGAGGAACTCCAAACTAGGCCAAGCTACCAAATAGAGACTCAAAGGGCTAGCTTAAAGAACAGCCCCGGCACACAGCCGGACAACACCAAACTGAAGACCCAAGAATTTATGACTATCTTGCATAAGCACCTCCGCGATTTGCTAAACGACTTTTAATCACAAACAACATCCAAGCACTAGGCTTGAAGCTGTAAGGCATAAGGAACTGGTCCTCTAGTACTCAAACTAACATAGTTTTTTGGGTTGTGGTAGCAGTTATTACAAGCAACGCAAAAATAAATTATTTGTAAGGCTAAGTACGCTAACCAAGTACAGACCTTAACTAAAAAGCAGGCATAACCTCATAGAGCTACGCCTGCTTCTTTAAATACTTTCTAAAATCCGAAAATCTGGTTTAGAGAGCGTTACCACGTGGCAGAACCTCCTCTGGGAAAATAAACTTCTCGTGGGGTTGATCTTGAGTCGCCATCCATGCGCGGATGCCTTCGTTCAGAAGAATGTTCTTCGTGTAGAACGTTTCAAACTCTGGGTCTTC
>JANXWB010000096.1 GCA_025351345.1 Synechococcales cyanobacterium GL140_1_metabat_312 | reverse complement strand
GCGATCGGCATGTTTTGGGCCGCGATCCGCAGAAATGTGACCTAGTGGTTCCGCCAGAATGGGGCGTAATTTCCAGTTGTCATGCAGTGTTGAAGCGGGTCGGGTCGGGCTATGTCATTTTTGATGGAGACGGAACGAGACCGAGTACAAATGGATTGTTTTTTAATCAAACCCGGATTACGGTTTCCGAGGGATTTTCGCTTAGTAACAGCACCACCCTAAAAATTGGACAAGATCCTCGCAATACCATTCAGCTTTCCTATCGTAATCCCCTCGCTGCCTCCGCATTCAAAGCCACAGGATTCCGATCGATCGCCTTTGCAAATCAAACCATCACGATCGGTCGAGATTCATCCTGCAATTTGGTCTTAGACTCGCCAATGATTTCGCGAACTCATGCCACAATTGAACCTCAGCAATCTGGTCATTTGCTATACGACCAAAGTGTGAATGGGATTTTTGCGAATGGTCAACGGGTACAAGGTTCGGTGACGATCGTAGAAAATATGACCGTCAATATTGGTCCATTTACCCTAATTGTTCAAAACAATAGTCTTCGTCTCCTTGATTCCGGCACTCAAATTCGCTTAGATGCCTATGCGTTGAAACGACAAGTTCTAGATGAGAAAAAGAATACAAAACTCATTTTAAATGATGTCACTTTAGCGATCGAACCCGGTCAATTTATTGCATTAGTGGGAGGTAGTGGCGCGGGTAAATCGACATTGATGAAAGCCTTACTCGGCCTAGAACCCACGACTTCTGGACAAGTGTTTATTAATGGTAGTAATTTACGATCGAATTTTAATATTTATCGAACTCAAATTGGTTATGTCCCTCAAGATGACATCATTCACCGAGATTTGACGGCGATCGAAGCCCTCACCTATGCCGCAAAACTGCGTCTCCCCCCCGATACCAATATTCCCCAAGTCGTCGCCAAAACCTTAGAACAAATCGAACTTACTCCTGCGCAACAAAATACTAGGATTCAATTGCTAAGTGGTGGTCAACGCAAACGGGTATGTATTGGGGTTGAATTGTTGGCCGATCCTAAATTGTTTTTCCTAGATGAACCGACATCGGGACTTGATCCTGGTTTGGATAAGAAGATGATGCAACTACTCCGAAAGCTGGCCAATGAAGGACGCACCATTGTTTTGGTGACTCATGCAACGGCTAATGTGAGTATGTGCGATCGGGTAGCCTTCATGGGACGTGGTGGGTTGCTCTGCTTCTTTGGTCCACCCCAAGAAACCTATGATTTTTTCAAAAAAGACGACTTCGCCGATATCTATACCGTCTTAGAAGAAGATGCTGCAATTACAAATTGGGCCGCGAACTATAGTCAATCGGTATATTGTGAACGCTATGTCCGCAATCACCTCAGCGTCCAACAAAAGTCCATCACAGGATTTACTCCACCCACTCAAGCCAAACCGTCAATTATTGAGCAAACAAAACTATTAACTCAACGCTATTGGAAACTTATAACTCGCGATCGGACCAATCTGATTATTTCTTTGGCAACCGCTCCGATCGGGGTGAGTTTGATTAGCCTTGCCGTTAAAAATAATGCAGCATTTCTCTTACCCGAAATCCCTGATGCATCTCTTGCTCCCATGGCCACTAAAATTTTGTTTGTCTTCACCTGTGCATCCCTTTGGGTTGGGCTTTCGGGAGCCTTACAAGAGATTGTTAAAGAAATGCCTATTTATGTTCGAGAGCGATTGGTAAATTTGAGTTTGCCTGCTTATTTAGGATCGAAAGTAGCAGTATTAAGTGCGATCGCAATTGCACAATCGTTACTAATCTCATTGGTAATCATGATTGCATTTAAGTCTCCATCTCCTGAAATGATTCCTTGGGCGATCGGACTAACCATCACAAGTTTTCTAACTCTTCTCGCAAGTTATAGTCTGGGTCTACTCGTTTCTAGTGTTGTTCAAAACATTTCCCAAGCCAATAGCGCTTTACCATTATTACTAATTCCACAAATCATTTTTTCTGGGGTTCTATTCAAAAGTGAAGGTGTATCGAAAATCATTGCTTGGTTTATGTTAAGTCGCTGGTCGATCGGAGCCTATGGTTCGCTGGTTAATATCAATGCACTGATTCCAGAGCAAAAGAAACTTCCAGATAGTAGTCTTATTCCACGCCCTTTTGATCCTAGTTCTGTTTACGATGCAACTTGGTCGAACCTTTCATTAAATTGGGGGATTTTATTAGTTCATATTGTAGTGTATTTGTGTTTATCTGGCTGGTTTCAGAAGCGAAAGGATATTTGCTAAGTGCTAAAATTGAAGTGTTAAGTCGCAGAAAATTTATTCGTGATTACAACGCTTACTCCAAAACCACAGACTATGCCGATCGTAGGCGAACAGCGTGTCACTCTGCGGGGTATCACTTGGTAGGGCTATCAGGATATTCTGCGGGCTTTATCTAATAGTCGATCGTCGCGTTCAACCTTTGATAATAAAGTTTTGGACATTGCGGCGCTTTTACAAGACCATGAATTTAGTAGGCGGCTAATAGAACTATACTGATATTGATAAAAACCGTCTTTGCGCGAATATGAGTGTCCCCGAGCTTTGGCGATTTGATGGGAATACCTAGCAAATTCTTGCATTACGTGATTCTTATTATATGGAAGTTTCTCATAGTCCAACTTTTGATTGGATTAAGAAAGAGGATTTATATCGTTTTCTTGAACAAGCTCGAATTGATGAAATTGAGGCTGAGAGAGACTTCCGGGACTGGGATCGATCGAAACAATAGAATCTAAATTAATCAAATATTAATCCAGATATACCTTATTATCAATAGTCCATAGGAAACACAAAGTCCCGATCTTCATTGTGAAAACCGGGACTTGGGTTAAATCAATTTTAAAATCAATTTAGATTGAACTGTTTACAAGCAATTACGCACTACCTGTGAAAACAACTTCAGGAAACTTAGTTTGCGCTTCAGCAACAGGACGGCTTTTGCCTTCTTCTTGCCAATAGTTGATAACTTCGGTTGCCTTATTAAGTAACTCCACCCGATCGACCTCAGAAATCCAGTGCTTGGCTTCGAGTTCGGTCTTCATCTGTTCCCACGCATCATTACGGGGCCAGAAATAGTAGCAAGTCAATGGGCTAGTGCCTTTACCGACTACTTGATCAACAGCCAAGGCAACGTCTTTGTCTAACCAAAGAACCTTTAATACAAATTTCGACAAATCAAATCCTCCAGCGCGAGTCCCACATCTTTTCCCATACAGCCCAGAATTGTATCAGATAGTCGGGCCAAATTTGCGAGATAATCGTTAGGATTTTTGAGATTGCGATCGCTCGTGTTGGAGAAAAAAGATGATTGTGGCCTTTGATATTGATGGCGTGATTCGCGATGTGGCAGGTTCCTATCGGCTGGCACTGTCTGATACGGTGGCCCATTTTACAGCTGGAGCGTGGCACCCGACACCAGAGGAAATTGACAGACTCAAGGGCGAAGGGATCTGGAATAACGATTGGGAAGCGTCACTAGAACTGGTGTATCGACATTTTGAGGAATTAGGAAAATCGCGCACTGAGCATCCGGTGGATTACGAGGCGATCGTTTCTTTTTTCCAGTCTCGGTATCGCGGTGAGTGGGTAGACGGCGCTTGGACGGGGTATCTGGCAGGGGAGCCGTTGCTGTGCGATCGCGATTATTTCGATAAATTAACGATCGCAGGGGTAAAGTGGGGATTTTTTAGCGGAGCGACGACGGTTTCGGCGAAATTTGTTCTTGAAGGAAGAGTTGGTTTGGTGAATCCTGAGTTGGTGGCGATGGAGGATGCACCAGGGAAGCCGGATCCAAGTGGGCTATTTACATTAATGGCGCGATTGGGGGTGAATCCAGACGAATCAGTAGTGTATGTCGGGGATACAGTGGCGGATATGCAGACGATCGCCCGGTCCCACGCTCGGGATAAATCGCGATCATTTTTTGCCGTGGGTTCGTTGCCGCCTCATATTGCGAATGGAGATCTGGGAAGGCGAGCTGCCTATGAAACGAGTTTGCGATCGGCTGGGGCAGATTGGGTGGTACCTTCGGTGACAGCGGTGACGGCAGAGGCTCTACGATCATTCAATCTGATCTGAGACTTGTCTAACATTCAAATTTGAGTATGTAAACTATTGAATTCAGGTCACGACATAGAATTACGATCGGTGCAATTAGTAATTTGAGCGTTCAACGTTTGATCGCAATCACTCGTGTTGATTTCAGTAATGGCGAGTTGGAGAATTGTAGCCACGGCTATCCACAGTTCTCCCCTTGGTTTATCATCATGAAATTTGTAAAACCTTCCATTTTGGTTGCTGTAACGATCGGAATTTGCACGTTTGCATCGTCTGCCCAGGCTTTAGATTATGAATCTAAATCAGGCTTTACAACGCTTTCTTTGGTAGAAGGTAGTAATACATTTAAAACTACAGGTCATTATCTGACAAAAGTTGAGAATGGAAACTGGGGTGGGTTTATCCAAATTACGGAGAGTCAAGGAGCTATGGGACATTACTACTATAAAGGGACATTTTCGGATTCACCATTGTCGGAAGTGCGAGTGCCACCAAATAGCCGGACGACCTGTACTGGGGAGATTAACCTAACACGATCGATGGCAAATGGACGATCGAATCGTATGAATATGGCGGTGACTTGGAAAGTGACAGGTGGACGAAACTGCCACTCGATCGGGAAGATATTCCAACTGAATTTGAGTCAAAAATAAATGGGGTGATCAGGGGTATGGATACGATCGCCCGGAATCCGCTTTAGCACTTATGAATCATCACTATCCGCAGAATTAATCCGCTCGATTACCTATACTTCCACCCCTTGGCTGACCTGGATTTCCCGCCCAAAATTTTGACGCGATCATTACTCTATTCGTCAAAAAAATACTATTAAACGGTGCTTACATTTTAGAATCCAGCCAGGTACTAATATTGAGACGATTGGCTAATTTAAAATAATAAAATGGATAAAAGGTGTGAAACCCAAGAGAAGGATAAATGCCGAACCTCTAATAATCCTAAGCTTGAATGTCAGATTTACTAAATCTCAAGCAACCTTCAACATCAGGAGTCAAGACCGATTCGTGATAACTAGATGAAATTTATTGGTAAACCCGGAGTGCACTCACAATAAAGCCCTCACAATGGGCTAATTAAAATCGTATCTAAACCAACGCTTAAATCAAAAGCGACTCCCGGAAATCCAGGAGCCGCTTTTTTATAGACTTAATTCCGAAGAGATTAGTCTAGATTCGACATTGAGAGTGTTGCTTCAGTTTCACGATCGATACCCTTCTCAAAACCAGCAACCGCCGCGCGTGCGCGACCTGCATGCCAGAGATGGCCGATCAAGAAGAAGAAGCCCAACACGAAGTGAGAACAAGCCAACCATGCCCGAGGAGACACATAGTTAAACGAGTTAATTTCAGTTGCAACTCCGCCCACCGAGTTCAAAGAACCCAGAGGTGCGTGCGTCATGTACTCAGCCGCACGACGAGCTTGCCAAGGTTGAATGTCGTTCTTGATTTTGTCAAGATCCAGACCATTCGGACCACGCAAAGGCTCTAGCCAAGGACCACGGAAGTCCCAGAAACGCATAGTTTCGCCACCAAAGATGATCTCACCAGTCGGAGAACGCATCAGGTACTTACCCAGACCCGTTGGACCTTGGGCAGAACCTACGTTTGCACCCAGCTTTTGGTCACGCACTAAGAAGGTCATTGCTTGCGCTTGAGATGCTTCTGGACCCGTTGGACCGAAGAATTCACTTGGGTAAGCAGTGTTGTTGTACCAAACCATAATTGATGCGATGAAGCCCATTAAGGACAAAGCACCAAGACTGTAGGAAAGGTAAGCTTCACCAGACCATACCAATGCACGACGTGCCCAGCCAAATGGCTTGGTCAGGATGTGCCACACTCCACCGAAGATACAGATAAATCCGATCCAGATGTGTCCACCGATCAGGTCTTCCATGTTGTCTACGCTGATGATCCAGCCTTCGCCACCAAAGGGAGCTTTGAGGAGATAGCCGAAAATCACAGCCGGATTCAACGTGGGATTAGTAACGACTCGAACGTCGCCGCCACCAGGTGCCCAAGTGTCGTACACGCCGCCAAAGAACATTGCTTTCGCTACCAGAAGGAATGCACCACCACCCAACAGGATGAGGTGATACCCAATGATGTTCGTCATTTGGTTCTTGTCTTTCCAGTCGTAGCCGAAGAATGTGGAATATTCTTCCAATGTTTCAGGGCCACGAACCGCATGGTATATCCCACCCAAACCCAGAACCGCCGACGAAATCAAGTGCAACACACCTGAGACGAAGTACGGGAAGGTATCGATGATTTCACCACCGGGACCAACGCCCCAGCCGAGAGTTGCGAGATGTGGCAACAGGATCAAGCCCTGTTCATACATCGGTTTTTCGGGGATGAAATGCGCAGTTTCAAAAAGCGTCATTGCGCCCGCCCAGAACACAATCAGGCCAGCATGGGCAACGTGTGCGCCAAGTAGCTTACCGGAAAGGTTGATGAGACGTGCATTACCGGACCACCAAGCAAATCCACTGGATTCTTGGTCGCGAGTTCCTGCAAAATTTTGATTAGAGAGCGTTACCACGTGGCAGAACCTCCTCTGGGAAAATAAACTTCTCGTGGGGTTGATCTTGAGTCGCCATCCATGCGCGGATGCCTTCGTTCAGAAGAATGTTCTTCGTGTAGAACGTTTCAAACTCTGGGTCTTC
>JANXWB010000019.1 GCA_025351345.1 Synechococcales cyanobacterium GL140_1_metabat_312 | reverse complement strand
ATCGCAAATGCCGATCGTGACATTGACGATGGCGATTTGGTCCAAGTCGAGGATCAACGGGGGAATTTTCTAGCGATCGGGCATTTCAATTCCAATAACATTGCTGTCAAAGTTCTGTCATTTCAGAAATTTAAGGACGTTGAAAGCTGTTTTTTACGCAAAGTCAAAGCCGCTTATGAAATGCGGAAGGTGATCGGTTTAGCCGAAAGTACGGAAACTACTTGTTATCGGTTGATCAATGCTGAGGGCGACGGACTGCCGGGGTTGGTGATTGATTGGTATAACGGGACGGCTGTGGTGTTGGCCTATTCGATTGCAATGTACCGATCGCGGGAATTGCTCGTCGATTGTTTGAAGGAAGTGTATGGCGATCGCTTGCACGCGGTATATGACAAAAGTGCATCAGTTCTGCCGAAAAACTTCACCGCAAATTCGACCATGCGAAATGAATATATTTATGGCGATCGGCGGATAGAGACGGTTCTTGAATATGGTCATGAGTTTATTGTGGATTGGGAAACGGGTCAAAAAACTGGGTTCTTTATCGATCAACGCGAACATCGTCATCAGCTTGCCCAATACGTAAAAGATAAATCAGTATTGAATACATTTTGCTATTCGGGTGGCTTTTCAGTCTATGCCGTAAAAGCAGGTGCATCAAGCGTTCATTCCTTAGATTCATCCGTGAAGGCTATGGATTGGACCACTCAAAATGTGGCTTTAAATAATCCCCATAGTGTTGAACACAAGAGTATTACGGGAGATGTGTTTGATTATTTGATTGGCTGTGAACAAGAGTATGACGTGATCATTCTAGACCCGCCTGCATTTGCAAAAAATCAATCCGCTAGACATGCCGCTGTTATGGCTTATAAGCGGTTGAACTATGAAGCGATCGCTCAGGTAAAACCGGGCGGTATTGTTATGACATTCTCTTGTTCTCAAGTGGTTACGCCTGATTTGTTTAAGGGTGCCGTGGTAGCGGGGGCAATTGAGTCAGGACGATCGGTTCAAATCCTAGATCATTTAACCCAACCAGCGGACCATCCCACAAGTTTGTATCACCCGGAAGGATTGTATCTAAAAGGATTGGTATTACGCGTCGGCTAATTGAGCTTACGATCGTCCCCACAACTGTTCACATTCTCGATGTCGTCGTCGCACTTCATCCCAGCCGTGGCCGGAGTCCCGAGAGATCTCGCCTGCAACCAAATTCGATCGCTTGAAACGTTGATCCGACCGCGTTATACGGCCCCGATTGGCTGGATTGATGGGAAGGGCAATGGAGAATTTGCTGTGGGAATCCGCTCGGCGATTTTGGCGGGCGATCGGGCAAGGCTGTTTGCAGGTGCGGGCGTTGTGTAGGCATCTAATGCAGAACATCAATTGGCGGAGGTTCAATTAAAATTACAGGCGTTATTACGGGCGATCGTTTAGTTTAAAGATGCTGGTTTTCCAATTTTGACCCAAAATGCTGTTGTTACTGATCCTCAGATTACGGGCTAAATAAGAGTTTATCTGAGTTAACTTATTCTCTGAGTTGTACCTACGGGAAGGCATTGATGAATTCATTTCTGGTGTTGGATACGGAGGGCCGCGACTATTTAAAAGAGATTACCGTTTTTGACGATCGGGGGAAGTTGGTTTATCAGGCTTGGGTGAATGAACATCCAGAAAATGCGACTCAGCGCCTTCATACCTATCCCCTGAAACAAGTCATTTCTGAGTTTTTGGCGATCGTTAAGTCTCGTCCGATTGTCTGTCATTATGCCAAGCACGATCGGCAGATGCTCCAAAAAGCCTGTCAACAAGCGAAAATCCCATTTCCTCACCTCAACTTTATTTGCACAGTCGAACTTTCCCAAGCAACTTTTCCTAATTTTGCAAGCTATTCTTTAGAATATTTGAGTAAGAAGCTAAATTTAAAAGCCGATCAGAAAACTTTTAATCCTAGACAAGCTCATGGCGCAAAATATGATGCGCATTTCACCTATCATCTCTATCAAAAAATACTATCTATGCAGCTATCTTCTATGACATTAGCCGACAAAGCACAACTCAAAGATCGACTCAAAGCACAGCCTAATCCCTTTGCCAGTAGTCGAGTTGACAATCCATTTCAGGATCATCCGGATCAGAAACAAATTTATCAACGGGAGTTTGACCAGCTTAAAGCAGCGATCGGGGATATTTCTCAGGACAAAAACCATCAAAGTCGAGGTGCGGTGGTAATTGGTGAACCGGGTTCGGGAAAAACACACTTGATGATGCGGTTAGCAAAGGAATTACTTAAAGTAAATCGTCTCCTCTTTATTCGACATCCTAATAATCCTGATGCAATTCTCCATCATATTTATAGTCGTATTCTTGAATCTTTTATTGAAAAAGTACCCGATACGAGCTACACCCAACTAGAGCATCTGATTGGCCATAGTTTTACGAAATTGCTCAGCACTAGCCGTCATATCACTCTGATAAAAGTCGATCTACAAATTATCGAAGCGGTGAAGGAGTCGCCCCTAAAACTCTATAAACTTGGATCAGATGGCACTGAAAACAAACGGAAGCTATGGCTACATATCCAGAAACGGGTCCAAGATTGGTGGGTTGAGTCCTAT
This sequence comes from Synechococcales cyanobacterium GL140_1_metabat_312, assembly GCA_025351345.1. Classification (GTDB taxonomy): domain Bacteria; phylum Cyanobacteriota; class Cyanobacteriia; order Leptolyngbyales; family Leptolyngbyaceae; genus JAAFJU01. The sequence continues at coordinate 26,952 of JANXWB010000019.1, read as the reverse complement.
GGATTTTCGGGTTATGCGACCCAAATTTTGAAGGGAATTATCGGATTTTGTAGCTATTCTGATAATCGCCGTAAAAGTGTTGTACAACGTTGGCTTGCGGGCAGTTCGGTGAGTCCAGAAGATTTGGAGCTTGTTGGGCTGGAAGATTGGCAATCAGATATGAGCCAAGAATCATTCTCCTTAGAAGCGATCGCAGTTTTTAGTAAGTTATCGCTGTTGGATGAACCTTTGCTGATTGTATTTGACCAACTTGAAAGTTTGAATTTAGACCACAACAAAAAACTATTACTAAATTTTGGCGAATCGGTAAAGGAAATATTTACCCATGTTCCTAATAGTTTGATTATTCTAAATCTCTTTCCTAATAATTGGCAGAAGTTTCAGAATGAGTTTAGTCCAGCGGTCATCGATCGGATGTCACAAGTCCAAGTTGAATTACGCCGCCCGGATGCGGAAACCCTGGATCGAATTTTACAGATGAGAGCGAAAGAGAGCCAAATTGATCTCTCAGATCTATTTACGGCTGACGATCGTAAGGCAATTCTGAACCAGCCTTCCATTCGAGCGATGCTTAACTGGGCCGCTCATTATTTCCGCTATCGAGTTCATGATGTGCCGTTACCGATCGTTCCTTCACATCCGCCAGGAGGTCCGGAACCCGGTCTATCGATCATTCAGCGACTCGATCAACTTGAGCGCAATATTCAGCAGCTTACTACGATCGTCAAGACAATTACAGGTAGCAATCCGACTCCAGATTCACCGATTCAGGAGTTCATTAGAACCAACCGTATACTCTTACAGAAAGAATATCAAAAACCACAAATTATTACGGATAGCGATGATCTTGGTAAGTTAATAACGATCGCCCAAGCATTTAGTTTAATAATTCCCTTAGAAATCGACTATTTACGATTAGGAAAACGAGTATTACCAGAACATCTGGTGCTAATTGGAAAACAAAAAATTGCGATCGGCTTCTTGCAAACCGATGGGAGTGGATTTACCAGTCGAATCAAAAATTGGAATGAATCGCTTATCACCAATCGATCCATCCAATATCAACTTTGGCGAGATGCCAGACTCCCAGAAATCAAAGGCAAAGTAGGCCGAGGAGAAATCGAAAAACTAAACTACACTGAAACTGGTAGTTTTATCACAATGAACGATGAGCAACGCGTAGACTTCGAGCTAATATATCGATTGATTATTGATATTCAAAACTGCGATATAGAAGTTAGTTTAGAAGATGCGATTCAATGCGTTCAAGTAGAACTGAAGGATTGTTGGGTTTGTAAGCTTTTTCAGACTATCCAGTAAAGACCGATCGTCTCTAGGTCTAAATTTTTCCGCAGCGTGTTGATCGACCTCAGTCTAGAAACGATCGCCTCCTCTATCCGCCTTATCCCGTCTCAGCTTGGAGTTGTTGGAGTTGGTCGACATTCTCCATCAAATCATTCACGCAGTCCTACTTTTTCCAAATAAAGTGCGCCCAAATATCAGCGCCGACTCCACACATTTCGGAAATATAGTTATTTGGATATAACAACTTACGACCTTCCGTACTTTGATAGCCATAATAACCATCCCCCCACGGATCATTTACAATCAATCCCTGTGGCGTATAGCCCACCACCGTAATGATATGTCCGCCATGAGTAAAGTATCCGCACAACACAACAGGATGACGATCGATCAATTGTTCTCGAATATCGGTTAGTGATGCTTTTGTTTCAAATCGATGTTCAAATCCATAGGATTGAATCAATTCACTTAAACAATTATGATCGGTTTGAGATCCTTCACCATGATGATCAAAACACCATTGCAATAATTCATCCTCAAGTTGTCCCCCATCTTTCGATCGCACACCATAGTAATAGAACACCATGGCAATCGACGTCACATTGCACGTTGCCCAACTAAACCGAGGATTGTCGCGCTGAGAGAAATACGGTACATTCAATTCAATTTGATCGGGAATTGGATTGATTGCTTTGCCCCCACGTTGCATTTTCATAAAGGCTGGATGCAAATAGCCCGTATTGCCAAATCCCAAAATTTCTTCCGTCAGCGCCACTTTAATATGACCGCCTTCGACGCCATAACTCGACACGCCTAGGATTTGTCCTTTTGAGAGACTTGCCCGATCATCTGCTGACAAAGTACTTGAATCTACTGGACGTCTTTTAAGTACCGTGTCTTGCAATATTGTCACGGTCAGCGCATCCGGATCAAAGGGAATCTCTTTACCCAATCGGGCCAGCCGAATGTGCCGCCAATAAATAAATCCTGAATCCCCAAATCCTGCGATCGGTTCTGCTAACGTCACCCGAAAATGGCCACCAATGCAGGCATAGCCCGTAATTTTCAAGGTCTGACCCTGCATCAGTTCAATTTTCTCATTAGCCGCCAGCGCACTGGAATCAACAAGACGCTTTTTCAGAAATGTAGTAGTGCTGACTAAAAACTGTGCGCCATCGGCTGGAGTATTGGCGACTTCCTGAATGTTGAACCGGAAGACCTGAACGCCTTTGCTCAGTTGAACTGCTCCCTCATAAAAGTAGCCAAAGGTGCCGACAGAACCGATCGGTTCTGCTAGTTCAAGTTTGAGATGGGAATCAAGCAATCCATAGCGGTTGACCCGAAACGTTTGGCCTGCTTTGACAAATACTTTTTGTTGATTATTGAGCTGTGCGGAATCCTGAGGCGAGACTTTAAAGAAAGTATCGCTTAGTACTTTTACGACTAAGTTTTGGCCAACGGTTAACGGATCTTGGCTCACGGTAATGTAAAAGACTTTGTTCTCGATTTCCTGACCAGCACGATCGGTTCCCCGTAGCCTCAACCACCGTGCCCCAGCCGTCGAAAAGCCTTTTGCCATTGTGACTGTCCATGTCCCACCATTTAAGGTCACAGGCAATGAGACTTTATCCTCAGCGCTTAAGGTGACAGCGGTAATGCGACTCACATCGTAACTTCCGGTCAAGACAACGGGTTTACCGACTAAGACTTCTTTAGGAACGTTGTAAACGGGAGGTTGGCTGATTTTCGGAGCGAGTTCGGTTGCGATCGTCATATTTTTTAGATGCAGGAAGGGCAAGGAGAGAATTCAAAGTCACCTCATGCAGAAGTAACTCCATCCGTTTTAACGCACCCTCTGTAAAATAAAAATATTTTTTGAATTTCATTCTCCACTATCAAGCTAGACATCCATACCAGTCGCCCTATTGCTTAGCGGTTTCGCTGTAGGTTGTCATCGCCAATTGGTCAAAAACTCTTATCAAAAACTTATCTCCCAAGAACCCAACGCCCTGACCAAAAGCCGAACAAATTCTCTCTCAAGGGTTCAGATTTTCCTATTCCTTCAAATGGTTTCGTCTCTTTATTGATCAATGGTTCTAGTGTAACCCTAGCTAATCGTATTCTGGGTTTGGATTGATTATTAGATTCTCACGAGATCTAACTCACTGCTTGCAGGCATGTCGGGGACGCGGTATGTTAAAGTTTTAGCCTGCTGAGTCCCGTTCTGAGCGCTGCATCATGCCCAAATTCACTGATTTCCTTGCTCATCTCAACCCCTCCCAGCGTCAATCGGTGGAGCATTACTGTGGGCCGCTCTTAGTTGTTGCAGGTGCAGGATCAGGGAAGACTCGAGCGCTAACCTATCGTATTGCAAACCTCGTTCTCACCCATCGCACCGACCCAGAAAATATTTTGGCTGTCACTTTCACCAATAAAGCGGCCAAAGAAATGAAAGATCGGGTCGAAAAGCTATTTGCCGATCAGCAAGCCCACAGCACCCATGGCAAACCCCTTGATGCTTTATCACAATCGGAACAAACAAAACTCCGATCGCAAGTTTACAAAAATATTACGAAAGAACTGTGGATTGGTACATTTCACGCATTATGCTGTCGAATTTTGCGTTTTGACATTGAAAAATATCAAGATCCCAAAGGTCGTAAATGGACCAAAACATTCTCTATTTTTGATGAATCTGATGTGCAAGGTTTAATCAAAGACATCATTGTTAATAAGCTGAATTTAGACGACAAAAAGTTTGAACCCCGCGCTGTTCGGTTTGCTATTAGCAATGCAAAAAATCAAGGTCTAACGCCCCAAGAATTAGAACAAGAACAGAATAATTTCCGAGGGCGGGTCATTGCAAATATATATGACTGTTATCTCGATCGTTTGGCTGAGAACAATGCATTAGATTTTGATGATTTGATCCTAATGCCTGTGAAACTGTTTCGTCAAAATGAACTCGTTCGTGGCTATTGGCATAAACGATTTAGACATATCTTAGTAGATGAATATCAAGATACCAACCGGACGCAGTATGATTTAATTCAAATGCTCACAACCAATGGGAAAGATCCTAATGAATTTGATGATTGGGACTACCGATCGGTCTTTGTGGTTGGTGATGCGGATCAATCTATTTACTCATTCCGAAGCGCTGACTTTACTATTCTAATGGGCTTCCAAGATGACTTTGGCGATGGGCTAGAAGATTCTGAAACACAGTCCATGGTTAAGCTTGAAGAGAATTACCGATCGACGGCTAATATCTTACAAATGGCTAATGCTTTAATTGAACACAATACTGAACGCATTGATAAAGTATTAAAGCCTACCCGAGGTCAAGGCGAACCGATTCGGCTCCATCGTTGTGAAGATGAGATTGACGAAGCCGAATTTGTCAGACAACAAATTGAATCCCTTGAACGCAAAAATCCAGAACTTGACTTCGGTAAATTTGCGATTCTCTATCGGACCAATGCTCAATCTCGTGCCTTGGAAGAATCCTTAGTGCGGGCGGGTGTTCCCTATCGTGTGATTGGCGGCTTACGGTTTTACGATCGTAAAGAAATCAAAGATGTGGTTGCCTATTTGCGTGCCGTTGCCAATCCATCAGATTCTGTCAGTTTACTGCGCGTCATTAATACTCCAAAGCGGGGTGTCGGCAAAGCTACGATCGATTCCCTGGTGCGCGCTGCCGCTGAACTTGGGGTGCCCTTGTGGGAAATTATTAAAGACGAAACTTCTGTGCGGACCTTGGCTGGCCGATCGTCTAAAGGGGTCTTAGCATTTGCTGATGTGATTCGTAATGCTCAGGCTCAACGGGATACGGTGTCGGCCTCGACGTTAGTTCAAGATATTCTTGAAACTTCGGGATATTTGGCTGAACTAAAATCGCAAGACACCGATGAAGCTCAAGATCGGCTGCAAAACGTTAAAGAGCTTTATAACGCGGTATTGCAATTTGAAGAAGATAGTGACGAAGATAAGTCATTGACTGGATTTTTAGCGAGTGCTGCGTTGTCATCTGATCTTGATTCTACAAATGAAGAAGATAAAAAAGTTTCTCTAATGACACTTCATGCTTCAAAAGGATTGGAATTTCCCGTCGTATTTTTAGTGGGATTAGAGCAAGGATTGTTCCCGAGTTACCGATCGCTTGATAACCCAGCCGCAATAGAAGAAGAACGTCGTTTGTGTTATGTCGGCATCACCCGTGCCCAGGAGTTATTGTTTATTACCCACGCCCGCGCCCGTCGTCTTTATGGCAACCGCGAACCCGCAACGCCTTCACTATTTCTCGCCGAACTTCCCACCGATTTAATGGAAACCAATAGTCCACCGCCAGCAAAATGGGCTAGAAGTCTCGGGAAAGCGACCGAAGCTCAGGCCATCCGCGAACCTAAACCTAAATTCCAACCCCGAGATAATGCGCCTCAGGACTGGCTGGTGGCTGATAAGGTTGTGCATGAAGCCTTTGGTACGGGCACTGTTACCCATGTGTTTGCATCAGCGGGCAAGCTACATTTGGGCATCAAGTTTCCCGAAAGTGGTCACAAAATCCTTGATCCGCGAATGGCACCTATGCGTAAGGTAATTTAAATTAAGTTAGGGGTGGGTTATGACTTTTTTGGTGGTGAAAGAGCCGGAACAATTACAGCAGCATTATGACTTAAAGAATCGCGGTCGAATGGGACGAATCCTGACAAAGCCACCTAAACCGGGCACAGAAGCCGTCCGATCGAAGCTTCAAGCAGAACGTACCAAACTTGAATTGCAAGCATGAAATTTTTTAGTCGATTATAATTTGCGAGGTCATTCAGTTGTTCTGGTGGGGAGTCTTGCTGTAAGCGGCTAAGTGGACTTGATTTTTATTCGCTTTGTTCTATTTGATCCAGACCACTGAGTCATGGCCTCGGGTGGGGCGCTAAAGAGTTCAACTTGGCGTTCCACCTGACGGCCCTTGGAACGGTCTTTCTCATAGTATTGACTCAGAGGCTCTTGGGTTTGAGCCGAACGCTGAGCTTGGCGGAACAATGTGGGCTGATTTCCCTTAAGACCAATACAGTAGTTATTTTTACTGGCTACGATTTGTTCAACCGTTTTTTTGCAGTGTAGGGCATCCATTGTGAACCAAACCCCCACGACATCAAGCTGTTGGAGTAAGTCTCGGACGGCTCCGATTTCACTCGTTTTACCATTTTCAAAACTAATCTGACCCATGACATCCGCCCGGCCATGAACACAGGCGCTGACCACGCTGACAAAATTCTGAGCGGACCCATAATCTTGGGCCATGTCCCGAATCGTTGAATAGCGGTATAATTTTGCCGTTTCCAATCCGAAATGCTCCGTCACTTCAGGTTGATGACGAAGCATAAAATCGGCCAATCCTCGGAGGCTGGTGTAGCCACTCATCACTCCCAGTAAGGTCATCAATAGCATTAGCCAGAGAGGATTTTGAACGGCGCGGCCTCTGCGCCAATCAGGAATCGTCTTTAGCTGCTCAATCAAGAGGGAAACGGTCATGAGAATCACCTGATTCAACTCATTCCAGATTACATCCTCTCTCTAAAGAATCAACCCTACCCCTTGTCTCCGAGGCTATCAAACTAGACTTGGGCCAAGTGATTCGTCACGCATTAGAAACCGCTGCTACTCCCCCTCAACCGCACAGCGAGTCCCCTTTACCACGCTGGACACTCAAGCGTCTTGTCCTTCGACTTTGGGAGAAATTCCAAATTAAATGCTGCCGTAATACCGTCCGGCAAGTCTTGAAATATTCGGGTTTCTCTTGGAAGAAAGCTCGAAAACTACTCAATAAAGCCAAGCCGAAAAAGCGTTTGGCCTATCTCGAAGTCTTCCAAGATTTACTCAAAACAGCATTAGGTCAAGACCACTTGCTAGTGTTCATCGACGAAGCTCATATTCATTTAGATACCGATGAAGGCTATGGTTGGTCGATTAAAGGGAAACGATTTTGGGTCAGTTCCTGTTCGCCTGGGTTGAAAAAAGTCTCGTTCTATGGAATTTATTTGTACAATCTGGGAACAGTTCGCATCTGGCCTTATGACAAAGGCAACGGGGGCAACACGATACAGGTTCTGAAACGGCTACGGGATGAATTTCCTGACCGACCGATGACAATCATTTGGGATGGGGTGCCCTATCATCACTCCCAAGCGGTTTCCCAAGCAGCAGTGGAACTGAATATCCAGATTCAGCCGTTACCCGCCTATAGCCCGGACTTTATGCCTGTTGAGCATCTTTGGCGATGGTTGCGTGAGGATGTCACCTACCACACCTGCTTTCAGAAACAAGCAGATTTGGTCTCGCAAATTGCCCTCTTTCAAACCCGAATCAATCAAACGACATTAGCCATTTCTGACCGTTTGTGGGTGAAAAATCACCTCGACCCTACAGAAGAAAAACTATGGGTCTCATCTTGAATGGGGTTTAGTAGCGATTTGCTAATGCAACACCGCGTGAACGACATCGAAACCGGATCCATTGAATTGGCAGATGCCCCGCGTGTTGCTGTAGATAATCTTTATAGTTGCTATTCTGATGCACAGCCTTGGGTGATTCGGATTGGGCATCGGGCAGTCTTTCGGATTGGGAGTCAGAGTCTGAGGCAATCGAAATGATGTTTGGGGTGGTGAGTGAGGATTGTGAGGCGATCGTCAAAGTCACGATCGGTCCGGCTGATGATCCTAAAGTTGCGATCGATGCACTTATTGATACAGGTTTCACAAGCTTTTTGGCTTTACCACGATCGACGATCGGTCTTCATTGGGCTTCCTCACTCCGTCTGTTTCCTGATTTTAGGATTTTAAGCTGACTGGCGATATTCGCTCTTGTGGAGCATACATGTCAGTCTAATATCCTAATTTCGGCACTTAGTACGAGTAAGCTATCGGTGAGATCCAAACTCAGCATCAGACGTACAAGCTTTGGAGAGTAGGACTATGGATCGGACTCAGCATCAAACGTACAAGCCTTGGAGAGTAGGACTTTTTCCGAAGGGAGGATCAGATTTATGGTCGTTGTCTGATAGTCGCAAAGGATTAGAGATTGATTTAATGTTTCATGATGATGATCAGCTATTAGTTGTAAGGTTTGGGGATACAGATGTGTATCGCGTTATCGACGAAGGATATAGGTTGAGACAGCTTCAACATTTACCGATACCGATGGAAGAGACCATATACGTTGTTTCTAGGTCTGACATGGTGGAAGAGCTAGTTGATGAATCCTGTGGAATGGTTGATGGGGATCAAGCCATTCACTATTTCATCGTTACTGACAACGACTGCATTGATGTGATTGTTAAAAATGATCATAATGAACCACAGGTAGAATACAGAAATGCGAGGTAGCTCTTATATTTTGATTGCAGCACAACAACTCGGATGTAGAAGTCTTACAAGGATTGATCCACAATAGTGACACTTGGTCCATGGCAGATGACTAGGAACGTTGTGCAAAGAAAAGAGATCAACTGAGATAGATGCCACTACAACAAGTCAAGCTAAGAGTAACTTGGATAACCCAGGTGATCAGTTGATTGCTAATATGCAACCAACTATTCTTTGTAATTAGAATGGAAATAAAGCTGTTCTAATTTCTTTAGACGATTTCTCAGCATGGCAAGAAACTATGTATTTACTTTCAAATCCTGTAAATGCTAGTCGTCTGATAATCTCCATTCGGTGAGCAGAGATGGGAAAAGTTTTTGAAAAATTCCTAACTGAAGACTGAGCATTACATTCACAGAAGAAGGCTGGGAAGATTGCTTTTGGTTCAATGTTGCAGATCCCGATCGCCATAATGCGTTACCGTATAAAGCTTGGAAATATCGTAGGAACTCCGTATGCCCCGTCTAGCCCTTCTCAGCGTGTCGAATAAAGCTGGAATTGTAGAATTTGCCCAGACGCTCGTGACTGAATTTGGATTTGACATCATTAGTAGTGGCGGCACTGCCAAAACCCTGAAGGATGCAGGTGTTCCTGTGACCAAAGTGTCTGACTACACTGGCTCGCCTGAAATTCTTGGAGGCCGAGTCAAGACGCTTCATCCCAAAATTCACGGTGGTATTCTTGCGCGACGCGATATTCCTGAACATTTGACTGAATTAGATGCAAATGGAATCCGGGCGATCGACCTTGTGGTGGCTAATCTGTATCCATTTGAGCAAACGATTTCAAAACCGGGCGTTGTTTTAGAAGATGCGATCGAGCAGATTGATATTGGGGGTCCGGCGATGGTGCGGGCGAGTGCTAAAAACTATGCGCATTTGACGATTTTGACAAACCCGAGTCAGTACGATCGGTATCTAGACGAATCGCGCGTGGGAAATGGTGAGGTGAGCCTAAGTTTCCGACAACAATCAGCGCTGGCGGCCTTCCAACATACGGCAGCCTATGACACTGCAATTTCGACCTATCTAGCGGCGCAACTTTCAGAAAACTCGGCGGAATCACCTGTTGAATTGCCCGCGCATTTTGGCCGATCGGGAACGAAATTACAAGCCCTACGCTATGGCGAAAACCCTCATCAAACGGCGGCTTGGTATCAAACAGGAGCGATCGCAACAGGCTGGGCAGCGGCGACTCAATTACAAGGCAAGGAATTAAGCTATAACAATTTGGTTGATCTCGAAGCGGCTCGTCGGATTATTGTTGAATTCATTGACGGCGACCCAACGGCAACCATTGTAAAACATACGAATCCCTGTGGTTCGGCCATGGCCTCTAGTATTGTCGAAGCGTATACCAAGGCATTTAATGCAGATTCCACTTCAGCATTCGGCGGTATTGTCGCGCTCAATCGTCCGATCGATGCTGCAACGGCTGCTGAACTATCTAAAACGTTTCTCGAATGCGTCGTTGCTCCTGGTTGCGATGACGAGGCAAAAGCTATTCTCGCAAAGAAAGCAAACTTACGTGTTTTAGTGCTGCCAGATTTGCGCGGTGGGTCTGAGCAGGTGATTAAGACTATTGCAGGTGGGTTCTTGGTGCAAGCGGCGGATACTCTGGTGGCTAATCCTGCTAACTGGACTGTGGCGACCACTCAACAACCGACTCCGGCTGAACTTGAGGAAATGTTGTTTGCCTGGAAGATTTGTAAACATGTGAAATCGAATGCGATCGTAATTACAAAAGATCGAACAACGCTTGGAGTGGGCGCGGGACAAATGAATCGGGTGGGTTCGGCCAAAATTGCAATCGAGCAAGCCGCAAATAAAATCCAAGGGGCCGTGTTGGCGAGTGATGGATTCTTCCCGTTTGACGACAGTGTGCGATCGGCGGCGGCGGCTGGAATTCGGCTTTTGATTCAACCGGGTGGCAGTATGCGGGATGGAGAATCGATCGCGGCGGCGAATGAATTAGGGTTGGTGATGGTAATGACAGGCGTTCGCCATTTCATGCACTAATTTTAGATTCTAATTTTAGGCGTGTTCCCAGGAGAATCAGGACGGAGAGGTACAATTAAGGGATTCAGTTTAGATTTCTTTATTGGTGGCTTATGACTCCTGAAACTCCCTCGATCGCGGAAACCATTGAATTGGCACCGAGCTATACGGTAGCGATCGCTGTTGTCTTAATTGGCGCAGCGATCGTTCCATTGCAGATTTGGGTTGGTGGCATTGTTGCACTGTTTGGTGTTTTTTTGTTGGTTCAATCTGCGTTGCTTCGATTGCAATTTACGGCCACTACTCTCGACGTATATCGCAATGGCAAGATCATTCGCAGTTTTCCCTATTCTGAATGGAGTCATTGGGAAATTTTTTGGCAACCCATTCCGATTTTGTTCTATTTTCGCGAAGTTAATAGCATTCATTTTCTGCCAATTTTGTTTGATCCCAAAATGCTCCGAGTACTTTTAGAACAACGTTGTCCTCAACTCCCCAGTGAACTCTAAGGTTTTGGATCTTCAGATAAGTTATCGATCGCTATTTGAAGTCGCGTTTGGACATCAGGTATTAATTTGAGGAACTGGCGTTTTGCGTGAGCTATAAACTCAATTGAATACATCTAAATCAATCCCGCCTCACGCTTAACATCCGACCAAGCATAGGTTGGCTCATCACTTTGCTCGGCATCTTGGCAACCTAAAATATCTAGCTCTTCTTCCATAGAATCGATTGCCGTTTCCAAATCAACTTCATGCTTGAACTGGAGATATTGCAAAAAACTGTACAGTTCAGTGAGTGAGCCACGCGTGAGATGGAGGTCGGGGAGTTGAAAGGCGATCGAGTCTTGGATCTTGGGGACAACGGATGTAGACATAGCGACTGTGGTGAGACGTTCAGCTTATTCTAACGCAACCATTTAGATGAAATCAGATGAAATCTCAGGAAAAATCTCACGTCGTCGATCGAAAATTTCCCCGGAACTCCCGCTGCACTCTAGAATAGAAGGCTACTACTTAACAACAATTTAGTCAGTCCCATGGCAACGCATCCCCCAATCCTCAGCGGTTCTGAAATTCGGCAACAATTCCTCACCTTCTTCGAGGAACGCGGACATCAGCCGATCGCCAGTGCTTCCCTCGTGCCCGAAGATCCGACCGTATTGCTGACGATCGCCGGAATGTTGCCGTTTAAGCCGATTTTCCTGGGACAAGTCACGCCTCCAGTGCCCCGCGCCACGACTTCACAGAAATGTATTCGTACTAATGATATTGAAAACGTCGGTCGCACGGCACGGCACCATACCTTTTTTGAGATGTTGGGGAACTTCAGCTTTGGGGATTATTTTAAAAATCAAGCGATCGCCTACGCCTGGGAATTGACAACGCAAACGTTTGGAATTGCGCCAGAAAATGTTGTTGTGAGTGTGTTTGAAGATGACGATGAAGCCTTTGAAATTTGGGAAAAGGAAGTAGGAGTTAATCCTAAACGGATTCAACGGATGGGTGCAGCGGACAATTTCTGGGTATCGGGTCCGACGGGTCCGTGTGGTCCTTGTTCAGAATTGTATTACGATTTTAAACCCGAATTAGGCGATGACACTATTGATTTAGAAGACGATTCGCGGTTTATCGAGTTTTATAATCTCGTATTCATGCAATATAATCGCGATGCTGATGGCAAACTCACACCACTGCAAAAGAAGAATATTGATACGGGTATGGGGCTAGAGCGTATGGCGCAAATTTTGCAACGCAAACCCAATAACTATGAGACAGATTTGATTTTTCCAATTATACAAACCGCCGCAAGTATTGCTGGAATTGACTATGAAACAGCGGATGAATCGGTCAAAATATCGCTTAAAGTAATCGGCGATCATGTTCGGGCGGTCGTGCATATGATTGCGGATGGTATTACGGCTTCAAATGAAGGACGTGGGTATATTTTACGTCGATTGCTTCGTCGGGTAATTCGGAGTGGGCGCGTGTTGGGCATTACTGAAGTCTTCACGACTAAAGTGGCCGATACTGCAATTCAACTATCAGAATCACAATATCCCAATGTCCGCGATCGGGAACAGGTGATCAAACAAGAAATGGAGCGGGAAGAACAACGTTTTCGGGAAACCCTCGATCGGGGTGAAAAACTACTTGCTGACATTATTGCTCGCTCTTCAGTGAGTATCTCTGGCGAAGACGCGTTTGTCCTATATGACACCTATGGTTTCCCCTTGGAATTGACTCAAGAAATCGCAGAAGAAAAGGGTCTGGCTGTCGATGCAGAGGGGTTTGAAACGGAGATGCAGAAGCAACGGGTGCGGGCAAAAGCGGCCCATAAAACAATTGATTTAACGGCGCAAAATGCGATCGCAGACTTAGCAAAAACCATTGGTGAAACTAAATTCCTGGGTTATCTTGAATCAAAGATTAGCGCAAAAATCGAAATGATTTTGGTGAATAGCAAGGCCGTGACTCAAGCTGAAGCGGGGGATTTAGTTCAATTGGTGCTGAATCAAACGCCATTTTACGCAGAATCCGGCGGACAGATTGGCGATCGGGGTTACTTTAGTGGCGACAATTTGCTAATTCGGATTGAAGATGTTCAAAAACAAAATGGATTGTTTGTTCATATCGGTCACATCGAACGCGGTACGGTATTAGTGGGTTCAATGGTCACGGCCCAAATCGATCAAACCTGTCGCCGTGGCACCCAAGCCAATCACTCCGCTACTCATTTACTACAATCTGCATTGAAATTAGTGGTAGATGATACGATCGGGCAAGCTGGATCAATGGTGTCATTCGATCGTTTGCGGTTTGATTTCAATCTCAATCGTGCGGTTACTGCTGATGAATTGCAGCAAATTGAACAACAAATTAATCAATGGATTTTAGAAGCCCATGCCGCCGATATTGAGGTCATGTCCATTGCAACGGCTAAGGCTAGGGGCGCAACGGCTATGTTTGGTGAGAAGTATGGGGAAACGGTTCGAGTAATTGATTTTGCTGGAGTTTCGATGGAGCTGTGTGGCGGAATTCATGTGAATAATACGGCTGAAATTGGGGTATTTAAAATCATCTCTGAAGCGGGCGTTGCAGCGGGGGTTCGACGGATTGAGGCGGTTGCGGGTCCAGCGATTTTGGAGTATTTGAATGTGCGCGAATTGGTGGTGAAAGATTTGAGCGATCGGTTCAAAGTCAAACCCGAAGAAATCAGCGATCGGATTACGGCGATGCAATCTGAACTCAAAGATAATCAAAAGCAAATCGCTACTTTAAAAGCCCAACTCGCGGTCGCAGGGGCATCGCAATTGTTAGATCAAGCCATTACGATCGGGGAATTCAACGCTATTGTTGCTGAACTTCCCGGAGCTGATGCTGAATCTCTTAAGAGTGCTGCTGAGAACCTATTGCAAAAACTAGGTGAAAATGGTGCTGTTGTTCTCGGTGCAAGTCCTGAAGAGGGAAAAGTTAACTTCGTGGCTGCATTTGGTCCCAATGTGATCAAGAAAGGCTTGCAGGCGGGGAAAGTTATTGGGGTGGTCGCTAAGATTTGCGGTGGGGGCGGCGGCGGTCGTCCAAATTTTGCCCAAGCAGGCGGGAAAGATGCGAGTCAGTTGGGGGCGGCGATCGCTGAGGCTACCCGATCGTTATCCGAAGGATTAGCCTAAAGTCAGTACTCTATTGTCCCTAGATCTTTTCTGAACTTAATCCAATTCTGGCAGGTTATGTCTTCTCGCGGACGGGTGGAGTGAATGCTGGGCTTGGTCGTTCGGAATAGGTCTTCGGTGATTTGGAGTCCGATCGTACATTTCTCCTTTGTATTATCCTTGGTACTAATTGGTGTATTAATTGAGGCGAGGACGTGCAAATCGAATGGGGACGATCGCATTTCGCTATTTAGGCGTGCATTCAGTATGTTCCGTGGTGAATTAAGGATTGTCATAGGTGCGAATTAAATTTTTACAGTGGTTTGGACGATCGGCTGCGATCGATATTGAGTACGTGAGCCTGCGCTAAAGATTGTTGAAGATTTCCCAATCAATGCCAAGTTGTCAGATGGCAGCGCGGAGGGTGCCGAGTTTGAGATCTTTGCTGCCCCAGTCCGGTAAGACGGTGCTTTGCTGAGTTTCAGGGTTGAATCATTTGCGATGGGAACCACCACCTTTGCGTGGGAGCGATTGGCAGCCTAGCAATTCTAGTCTTCGAGCAGCATCCCGATATTTCATGCCGTTGCCACCAATGTTTCAAGCCAGACGGAGGAACTTCCTTCGGTGACGTGGAGATTCATCGGTAGAGTTTTGCCGAGGTCTTCGTAGAGTTCAACGACTGCGGCTAGGGTATCACGCACATTATCCAACGCTTCTGCGACAGTTTCGCCTTCGGTGAGCAATTCGGGAACCATCGGTGAGGTTACGACAAAGCCGCCTTCGGGTTGGGGAGAGAGGACGAGCGGGAGTTTGTATAGCATGGGCGATTGGTAGAATGGTCACAAGGTTAGTATTTGTATATGGTATTGCATTCCTTGTAGGTCTGCGATCGTCCCCATTTTTCCGGAAGTGGGTAATATAAAAGTGAAAGTATAAAATAGACCATTATTCTAGATGAGTGATTTTATGGACCCGATTACTTTGGCTGTGCCCGTGTTGGTGGTGATTGGTGGCAAGGTGGTGGAGAAGTGGGGCGAGAAAATTGGCGAGAAGACGTTTGAGGCGGGTGAGAAGCTGTTGAAGTCGATCGCGCAGAGGTCTCCTGAGACGGCGGAAAAGCTGAAACAGTTGGAGCCGGGGGATGTGATTGAGGCGGAAATTATTGAGGAGGTGAAGCGGGTGGCGGCATCGGATGAGACGATCGCGGCTCAGGTGGAAGAGACGGCGACAGCGCTGAATCAGGAGTTTGGTGGGGTTGTGAATTTTGGGAAAATTGTGAATCAAAATATTGCAGCACCGGGTTCGACGATGCATCTGACCTATACGCAGACCATTAATTTCTAAGATTATTTCGCTTTGCGATCGTTTGACATTTAGTGAAATTGAGTGAATATCCCGTGAGTAATGACAAGATTATAAATCAGACGATCGCAAAGCCCGGTTCGACTGTTAATCAAACGATTCATCAAACAATTACAGGTAAGGAAACGGAAAGAACAATCGAGGTTCCGTATTTTTATACTGAATATGTGGGTGAGACCATTTTTGTTGGACGCGATCGGGAGATGGTGGATCTTCATGGGTTGTTGCAGGGGAATAACCGGGTGGCGATCGCGGCGGCTGGGATGAGCGGTGTGGGGAAGACGACGTTGGCGCGGCATTATGTGATGACCTACGGGGCTGAGTATCCGGGCGGTGTGTGGTGGGTGTCGGCGGCGCAGTTGGTGTTGGAGGTGTTGAGATATGTTGATCGGATGGGATTGCGGGTCGAGTTGCCGATGGATTATTCGGAACAACAGATTGTGCAACATTATTTTGATCGTTGGCGGCAAGAGTTTAGCGATCGGAAGCTGTTGGTGATTGATGATGTGGCGGATTATGGGAGGGTGAAGGGCTTTTTGCCGCAGCAGGGATCGTTTCAGGTGTTGATGACGACGAAGGTGAGGTTTGGGCCTCCGGTGAAGCGGTTGGATTTGGAGGTGTTGGAGCTGGGGGCGGCGATCGAGTTGTTGCGACGGTATATGGATGATGCGGCGCGGTGGGATGAGGCGATCGCGGCGCAGTTGTGTGAATGGTTGGGACGTTTGCCGTTGGCGATCGAGTTGGTGGGGCGATATTTGGCGCAGACGGGGACGATCGCGGGGGTGTTGGGGCAGTTGAAGGCGAAAAGAGGGCTAGGGGTTAAGGCTATCTCGAAGGTATGGGGGGAGATGGATTATGGGTTGAATGTGCGCGATGCGATCGAACTCAGTTGGGGTCCGTTTGAGGAGGATGCGCGACGGGTGGCGATGGTGGCGGGGGTGTTTGGGTTGGCTCCGATCGAGCTTGAGTGGTTGCAGGATTGTTTGCCTGATTTGGAAGATGTGTCGGATATTCTTGATTTGGAATTGGTGAACCGGAGTTTTGTCGAGAAGACGAAGAAAAGCTATCGGTTGCATTCGTTGGTGCGGGAGTTTTTGCGGGAGAAGTTGGCGGCGACGGAGGATACAGATGAGGTGCGACGATCGTTCGTAACGTTGATGACTAAGAAGGCGAAAACGATCGATTCGACCGGACGAACCGAAATGCTCAATCAAGTGCGATCGGCGATTCCACATCTTGAAGAAGCAACGCAATATGTGATGCTTTTGGAAGAAGAAAACGATCGGATTTGGGGATTTACGGGATTAGGTCGATTTTATGCAGGGCAAAGTCTTTGGTCAGAAGCTGTTGCTTGGCGTACGAGCTGTCTTGAGTTTGCGACAGAACATTTCAGCGATCGACATCCCTCTACCGCAACGAGTCTGAATAATTTGGCAGGATTGTACGAATCGATGGGACAGTACGATCGGGCATTGCCGTTGTATGAATCTGCATTGGAAATCAGGAAATCGGAGTTAGGCGATCGACATCCCTCTACCGCAACGAGTCTGAATAATTTGGCAGCATTGTACGAATCGATGGGACAGTACGATCGGGCATTGCCATTGTATGAAGATGCAGTTTCACTCTTTGAAGAACTCCTAGGGCATGAGCATCCGAATACTAAAGTGGTGCAAAAGAATTTGCGATTGCTACGGGAGGAGATCGGAGGGTGAATTGAGAATTAAGAATGATGAATTGAGAAAGGGGCGATCGATCTAAAACACTGGAGCGATCGGAGACGTGAGAAGGCTAGAATCACTCTCGTTGAAGATATTGGTAAGTCTCACTCTTTAAACAATCCAACAACTCCAACAGCTTCTTCAATCGATAGGTTTTAGTCACTAATTCCGTTTGAGGTAAAGCCCGATCGAGATCACCCAACATCGTTGGCATCGCCTCCCGAAAAGGGAATCGCGTCTCACTAAAAATATGTTCACTAAAAAAATCAATCAACATCGATCGCGTTTCCGCCACCAACGGCACTAACGGCAACTCCGCCGTCTCCCCTTCCAATTCAATTTGAGTTTGCTGCGATCGACCGAGCTTTGAGAACTCCGATCGGGAATTGAGGAGGGCGATCGGTCATTCTGCTCGATTTCCTGAAATGCCTCTGGCTGAACCGTAACTTGATACATCATGACCGAGACGGAATATTGAATTTCTGACGTAAACTCTCGAATGCTTTATCTACCGGAATTCCCTCACCCCGATGACCTCCGGTCGGTCGTAGACCATCGAATGACTCTAATCCCTTTTGAATTCCTAAAACCGTCTCAAGATACTCCACTCGATCTAAGAGTGCTTCACGATCGATAATGATTTGGTGATCTTGAGGTGATCGTCTTTTTAAACCCTGCAAGAAAATCAATACTTCTTCCAGTAGAGGTTCTGACAAACCCTCAGTCTCTTGGATTAAACGCCCATGCAATTGCATTTTGTCTTCTCTCAAGGCGCAATGGATATCACTATCGTACGCGATCGAAGCTTGCCATAGGAGTTCCTGCTGCCAGTAGCACTAGTGGTAACTCAGCTGTCATCAAGTTCAAGCGGGATTGGCTGCGATCGACCGGAGATCATCGCCTCCCTACCCGCATCAAAGCAGCTTAGGATTCAGAAACATTAGGCTTTGTCGATCGCAAACCTAGACGTGTGCAATAAGCCGCGATCGCCCTTCACCTAAGATTGGTCATCAGTCGAATTGTAGAAGCATTATGATGATAGATTAGGACCGATCGTAGAGAACCACCCTCATGACTCAATTGCTAGAACGCGCAATTGCCTAATTAAAGACCCGATCGATCGACGAACAAGATGCGATCGCAGCAATGATTCTGGAAGAACTGGAAGACGATCGTCGTTGGGATGAGTCTTTCGCACGATCGCCCAACCTCTTAGCTCAAATGGCTTCTGCTGCGATGGAAGAGTATCACGCAGGTCAAACGCAGGAATTGGACCCGGAGACAGTGTGAAATCTCGTACAACCGCTCAGTTCCGTAAATCCTTAGCCCGATTACCCGACGAAATCCGACAGCAAGCCCGAGTTGCCTATGCGCTGTTGGACAATTACAGGATGGCACTGTAGTTTGGTTCTGGGTTGGGTCTCATACTGAATATGATCAGTTACTCTATCAATTGTAAATCCGAAGCGATTGATCGCCTCCCAACTATGACCACCCTCAAAAAACTATCTACGATCGGGCCTTACCCCTCCTAGAGCAAACCCTCAGCATTCGGCAGGAAGTCCTTCCGGCAGAGCATCCGGATACTTTGAGTACGCAGCAGAGTTTGAAAGTGTTGCGGGGATGGATGAATTGAGAATGATGAATTGGGAAGTGAGAAAAAGAGATTTAGGATGAATGAAGAGGCGATCAAGGATCTTGTATAGTCGGGAAGATAAACTTTTGAGGAGAAAGTAACGATCGCATTATGCCCGGTAAACAACTGGAATGGATAGGGCGCTCCAAAGAAGACTTGATGGACTTTCCATACGATGCACGCCGCAAAGCTGGGTTTGAGTTACGATCGATTCAGCAAGGAGATGTCGCGTCAGATGTAAAACCCATGTCTACGATCGGCAAAGGTGTAGAAGAAATTCGGATTTGGACTAGAGAGACCTACCGTGTCTTCTATGTCGCAAAGTTCGATGAAGCAGTGTATGTCCTACATGCATTCCAAAAGAAAACCCAAAAGACATCCCGCAATGACATTGAACTCGGACAACAACGATATCAACAGATGATTCAACAACGAAAGGAATCCCTATGAGTCAATCCAACACAAATGTCTTTGAAGATCTAGGATTCTTACCCGAAGAAGCCGAAAACCTACGCATCCGATCGGACCTCATGATCAGTCTGCGCAAACTCATTCGATCGAATCAATGGAATCTCGCAACCGCTTCCGAACGTCTCAGAACACCGATTGATCGTGTAGAAAGTCTTATGGACGGCGACATCGATCGATTTCAAGTGGAACAATTGATTACAATGTTGACCCATGCCGGAATGAAAGTCCAAGTTGAAATCGTTTCAGCCGCGTGACCATCATGTAACATCATTCCCGTTGAAGGTATTGATAAGTCTCACTCTTTAAATAATCCAACAACTTCAACAACTTCTTTAATCGATAGGTTTTAGTCACCAACTCCGTTTGAGGTAAAGACCGATCGAGATCTCCCAACCTCGTTGGCATCGCCTCCCGGAAAGGGAATAGTGTTTCCGCTGCCAGTGGCACCAATTGCAACTCCGCCGTCTCCCGATCGAGTTCAAGCTGGATTGGCTGCGATCGTCCGAGCTTCGAGAACTTCGATCGGGTATGAATGGAGAGGCGATCGGTCTAAAATACCTGGGCGATCGGAGCTTCTAACGACTTCTTCAAATCTTCCAACAACGACTTAACAAACATTAAATCATTCGTCACATCTGAAATTCGATCGTCATCAAGCGCCTCGTTTTCCAATAGCGTTTCATACGCGATCGCTCGATATTCCAATGCCTCCACCACAAATCGCAATGCCTTGGGTGATAAATTAACCATCATTTCCTCCTAATTGACCTTATAAAATAAATTGCCGATCGCCTCAAGCTCAGTCACATAATCCGCTAACCGCATTGTATAACCCGGCTCCCACAAATAATGATTTCCATGATCATTTACAACTCGTAACCCACTTGGGATGTCTACACCTTCATCCAGTCTCCACCAATTTTTCCCACGCCCCATCATCGCAAACGTCGAAATTCCACCCGAACTGGCCTGTACCCAAAGCTCCCGATCCCGATCCAATACCACCACATCTTGTTCACGAATATTCGTCATGCGAGCCGAAATTGCATTCCCCATACGATAAAGATTAACAGGTGTTTTCCGACTCATACTCACAACGTATCTAAACAGACAATCAACGCAAACAGGGCATCCGACTCCACCTGAATCAACCGATCGACATTCAGCGAAATTAATACAGCAACCGTATCAAGAAGTTTAGGTGAAATCATCATGACTTAATAAATGCAGTAACTAAACGAGGTACGTCAGAACCAGTAAATAATAAATTAGCGTATTTTAGAATGTAATTAGAGAAACAATTTGGTAGTCCGATCGGTGGCAAAATGAATTCCGACAATAATATCCCATGAGTAATGACAAGAATTTTTAAAAGTAATAAATGCTTTCAGTCGAATAAAAATGCTGACCCCATTCGATCGGTCGTGACAGAATCACCCGAAGCAACGATCGTGGCATGGTCCCTTAATCCTGGACAAGAAATTCCTGCGCACATTCATCCTAATGGACAAGATACTTGGACGGTTTTGAATGGTATGGGACAATATTATCTGGATGAATTGGGCAATTTTGAAACAATAATTGCTGGAGACATTGTGATTGCCAAAACGGGCGAAGTGCATGGTGTTCGTAATCATGGGGATGAGATTCTAACCTTTATTTCTGTCGTTGCACCCTTTGAAGCAGGCTATACCAAGATCGCTCCGATCGTTTAGGTGCAGCCAAATTCATTGGATTTATTTAAATAAATATATACATTGATTTTAGAATTTTACATTAAGGCCATTACAATCGTACTCTACAAACCTCTTTACAAACATCGATCGCAATGGCCGCAGGGTTCAATTAAATTCAAATTACCAAAGAAGTTTTGAATGTAGTTCCAACGGCATCCTCGATGATTAATATACTGTTCAACCTCCGATCGCTTTGGAATCGACTTGAGTAATTCTAAATGGGCTGTATCTGCCGATGACCTCCGGTCGGTCGTAGACCATCGCGTTTTAAGCTTTAGGTGCATATTTTGAATTGAATGTTTCCAAGTGATTGAATCAAGCGGATCAAGAAAACCCGATCGTTCACTGACTAAGGTCAACCCAATAGCCTGCGCCCCATCCCGTCCCGCTCGCCCAATTTCTTGAACATACTCACTCAGCCATAATGGCGGCTGATACTGCACCACCCAACGCACATCGGGTTTATCCACACCCATACCAAACGCACTGGTCGCCACTACACAACTGACTCGGTTTTCCATCCAATCTTTTTCAATGTCACGTTTTTTACTGGTGACTAATCCCGCATGATAGCTTGCTGCTCGTATGGTTTGCGATCGGAGCCATTTCGCTAGTTCTTCTGAATCATTTCGAGTTCGGACATAGACAATCCCAGAGGTTTGATTTTGAGATTGAATGAATTTCAGTAATTTTTGACGACGATCGCGAGGGGTCCAAACTCGTTGCTTTTTTAATATTAAATTCGATCGATAAGGTACCTCGACAAATTGAATTGGATTATTGAGATTTAACGATCGAATTATGGTCGCTTGTTCTAAAGGATTGGCGGTAGCGGTGAATGCTGCAATATTAATTTTTGTACCCTTTGGACGTGTTGCCAACAACCGATCGCGCACTGTACCTAGCTCTTGATAGACCGGACGAAATGTATCACCCCATTGAACTAAACAATGCGCTTCATCTAAAATTAAACTTGAAATCTTCAATTCAGGATTCAGTAATTTCTCCATTATGCCTTGACTTAATAATGTTTCAGGTGATAGATACAATAATTTAAGTCTTTGATTTTCGATCGCATAACTGATTTTTTGACGCTGCGATCGATCAAGTTGTGAATGCAAGAGTGCAGCGGGAACCCCTTTTGATACGAGGGCATTTACCTGATTTTCCATCAGCGCGACCAAGGGTGAAATCACAATAGTCAATCCCGGCAATACTAACCCCGGCACCTGAAAACAAATGGATTTTCCGCCACCTGTGGGCATAACAATTAGGGCATCATTCTGATCACACAACGCTTGAATGATTGCTCCCTGCGAGGCACGAAACTCATCAAAGCCCCAAACAGACTTTAGAACTTGATGTGGAGTTTTTCGATCGGTCATAATCAGAAATTAAGTTGATTGAATTTAGAATGCCCACTAAAATTCAACTATTAAATACAGTCCCTCAATCTAAACTGGCTAAATATCGCTCAACTAAAATAATCGCTACAATATCATCGATCGGACGAGGAGGTGTTCGCATTCCCAACGGAACCAGCTTCTGAATTCCTTGAGCCGGATACAGGTTCCAATAGCGATCGCGGGCTTGTTGACTGCTAAATCGTTCATCAACGGTGATAACTTGTAAATTAGGCAGTGCTTCGATAATTCGCGATCGCCATTTTTTAGATCCGGTTTGATCGCCCAGAATTAAAGATTGAATCTCATGGGTTTGAATCCAATTTTGAAGGGTCGCGATCGCGCTATCTGATGTAATTACCTCATGACGAATTGCTTCTCCTTGACGAGTCACGATCGCAATACCACATTTGTCCTTACCGGGATCGAAGCCAAAATACATCATAAATAGGGGCGAGGGGGATCAGATAATTATTTAATTAGAGCTTGGTTTGGTTTGAAGAAGAATTTCACCATTTTTAAAGGCCGCGAGTTCCAAATGAATGATAGGCGTTCCGGGGGTGACATTTTCTGCCGCGATCGCTCGGATTTCGACGGGTTCATTGAGTTCACGAACTTGGTCAAAAAACTTTAAAGTCGATCGTATGTCATTAAAATCAATGCCATCATTTGCCGGATCTGGAAACCAATTTGAACTAATGGCCTTGAGGCGGGCACGGGGCAAAAGCTCATTGAATTGGTCTTTTAAGTCTGCTGCGGATACTCGACTAGGATTAACAGAAATAGAGGCCAACATATCTCCCCGTTGAAATAATGTTCGATTAAGGACCACTAGTGTACGAATCTTGACTTCCGTGGTTTCCCCAAAAAAGTAATTCTCTCCCGCTCGAATTTGAACTAGATAATCCTTTCCATCAGAAATTCGTTCAATCAAACTATTCAATTCCTGTTCTGTTTCTTTAGATCTCACATCCAAAATACGTTCCGGTGCTTGAATATTCGGTTGGAGTTCACGCAATGCAACGCGATTGGCGAGCTGAAGAAGTTGGGACACGGCAATCACCGATTCTTTCGGATTTGTAATCCGGACGACCCCACTCGCTAAAACCTTATTGCGGACAATACTCGGGAGATTGAGGCGGGCACTGGCGCTGTCGATTCGTAACCGATCGCTTTCCCGACGCAGCACTTGAATATCTTGGCCTAAGGCTACTGATTTTTGAATTAAACTTGCTCGCTCTTGATCCAAAACCTGCAACTGACGACTCCGATCGGCAATGGCCATATCCCGCGCTTTCAAATCTCGCTCCTGGCTGATAATTTGTTGATCCCGAGAACGAATGGTTTTTTCTTGTTCACTAATGTCCCGATCGCGGGCTTGGAGTTCCCGATCGCGTTGGTCAATTTGCGCCAAAACTTGATCGCGTTGGGTGGCTAAAACAGCTTGTTCCTCCTGAAGATTGCCTATTTTTGCTGCTAAGGATCGGGCTTGTTGCTCAATGAGCTGACGACGGGATTCTGTTTCTTTGAGAGCCGCATTAACGGCGTCCCGTGCTCGTTGAACTTGGCGAGTTTTGTTGCGGGCTTGGATCAGTTCAGCCTCGGCGACTTTCTGTTCATCAACACTATTTTTAATTTCTGCTTTGGCCTTGTCGAGATCTTTTTGAGTGTTGGTTAGGGATGCTCGGATACTATCAAACTTCAGGATCATTTCTCGAAAGCCTTGACTGGCGAGCAACAGCACCGCTAATGTCGAGGCCGCAATCATCACACCCGTAATCACAGTAACTAACACCGCCGTTTTTTTCGGGCGCAGGTTGAATAGGCTGAGACGTGCTTTCCCAACTTTTGTACCAATGCGATCGCCCAGGGTCGCAATCACGCCCCCTAGAATCAATACCGCCAAAATTAGAACAATCCCACCCGTTGACATTCTCGCAAACTCCTACTCCAGAACCCCAGTGTAAACGCTAATTTGTTGTCTGGGACGTGGTTTCTTGAAAATACGATAAGGTCTGGAAATAGCAACTAGGAATTCTGATGGATGTAAGGTTGATTCCGGTGATCTTAGTACTTACGTTTAATGAAAATAATTAAGTAAAATAGGTAGAAGAGGACAAATTAAATACAATGGTAAGACGTTTTGGCCCGATCGAGGGAGATCCATTTTGCCGCGACTTTATCAAACGTTTATTCCATTCCAAAGTCTTCGCAATCCAATCTTTGCCAGACTTTATCTTGCTCAGACCACGAGTTTGCTGGGTGATGCGCTTACTTGGGTCGGACTCGCGTTACTGGCATTTGAATTTGTGGGGACTGGGGCTTCAGAAGTCCTCGCGATCGCCTTGACCCTTCGCGTTACTGCATTCGTAATTTTCTCACCTCTCGCTGGAGTTATTGCTGACAGCTACGATCGGAAACCGATTCTGATCATTAGCCATCTTATCCGCATGATGATTGTGGGACTCCTTCCGTTTGTTCAATCCGTTGGACAGATTTATGCATTAGTTCTAGCTCTGAATATTGTGAATGCTTTTTTCACTCCAACGTATAAAGCCACTATTCCCCTAGTGACCGGAACCGATTATCCTCAAGCGATCGCTCTTTCGAGTTCGACGGAACAGTTATTGGGGGTTCTGGGTCCTGGGTTGGCCGGGGCGATCGCCGCATTCATTGGGGTAAGGCAGATATTCTTTTTAGATGCAATCAGTTTTTTAATTGCCGCCGCTTGGATTGCAAGTTTGCCGGGACAATTACGATCGCCCGCTGTTTCTATGAGAAGTCCATGGAAAGAAATACAACTTGGCACGTCTTGGCTTTGGAGTGAATCTAATATTCGATTTGCATTAGTGATGCAACTTGTCGGAGCAATTGCTGGGGCACAAATTCTAGTGAATACAATCGGGTATGTCAAAGGTCATTTGCAATTGGGGAGTTTGGAATATGGTTGGGTAATGATGGCTTTAGGGCTTGGAGCGACGCTGGCGGCATTAACCTTGGGGCGACTATTTCCTCATATTTCCCGGTTAAATCTGATTCTGGTTGGAGCCATCATTTTAACCTGTGCATTAATATCCGCTAATACGGGGGGTATTTTTCTGTTAATGGGGCTTTGGTTTATGGCTGGAATTGGACAAACTTGGATTAATGTTCCGACTCAAACGGTAATTGCCGATAGGACCCCAAAAGAGTTTCAAGGTCGCGTCTATGGTGCCCATTTTGCTTGGAGTCATTTGTGGTGGGCGATCGCTTATCCTATGGCGGGCTATCTGGGTGGTTATTTCAGCGATCGAACATTTTGGATCGGTGGGCTGATGAGTTCCGTTATTTTAGTCATTGCCTATCTAAACGTTAAACCTCGGCTTCATGAGCATGAGCATAAACATTCAGAACTAGAACATGAACATTTACACATTCATGATGAACATCATCAGCATTCACATCCTACGAGTCTGAATGTGGCAGAGATTCATTCTCACCTTCATTACCATGAACCCTTCAATCATTATCATTCCCACAATCATGATCGGCATCATTTGCATCATGACTAATCTGAATTAAGTGCATGAATAGATTGACACTAAATTTCTAGATTTATCTCAGAACTCTAGTCGAATTAGCGATCGCCAACAATGCAACGCCTACATCTGCAAACACAGCTTCCCACATTGTCGCTAAACCAAAGATTCCTAAAACAATTACAGCCGCCTTAATCGTCATAGCCATAATGATATTTTGCCAAACGATCGCTTTAGTCCGACGAGCAATTTGAATAGCTTCTGCGACTTTTATCGGGGAATCGGTCATAAGCACCACATCAGCCGTTTCGATCGCCGCATCTGAACCTAGTCCGCCCATCGCAATTCCGACATCCGCTCTTGCAATAACCGGAGCATCATTAATTCCATCTCCGACAAAAGCAACTTTTCCTTGGGATTTGAATACCTTTAAAAGTTGTTCGATCGCGCTTACTTTATCTTCTGGTAATAATTCAGATTGATAGGAATCAACAGCCAATTCTTGAGCAACTTTTTGAGCAACCGCCTCTGAATCTCCAGTCAACATAAGAATCTTCTCTATTCCTAATCCTTTAAGTTGACGAATTGCATTCAATGCGTCAGGTTTGGCTTGATCGGCAATAACAATATAGCCGGAATACACTCGATCGATCGCAATATGAACAACTGTGCCTACAACATTGCAAGTATTGTGAACGATATTTTCTCGGTGCATTAACCGATCGTTTCC
>JANXWB010000007.1 GCA_025351345.1 Synechococcales cyanobacterium GL140_1_metabat_312 | reverse complement strand
TCAAAAATACTTGTAATGCGAGTGTTGAATCGAAAGGCTTTTGCCGATACAAGGCAACCAATGGGATTAAAAGGCACCTAGCCGTTGATACGCTTGGATTTCTATTCTTTACTCATTGCACGACCGCGAACCTGTCTGATGATGCTGGTCTGATAGAAATGTTCACGAATAAGATTGAGTATTTCAAATTAAAGCCCGTCAACATTCCAAAGATTACAATCTTGCTAGACTATGGATACCATATTGATCGTTTAGTAAAAGAACTTCAAAAAGTATATCCTCAAATCATGACAAAAATCAGATTTCAGCTTTCAAAGAAGCATTCAAAACAGGAAAAAAAAGAACAAGGAAAGTCAGGATTTATTCCAGCCATTGCCCGTTGGATTGTTGAACGGTCGAATGCATGGGTGGAACGCTGCAAGATATTGGTAAAGAACTATGAAAGAACATTGAGAAATGCGACGACAAAAATGAATCTCTGTTTCGTTAGGTTAATGATAAAGCGGCTTTCAGCCTCTGACTAAAATGTCAAATGGGTTCTATAGATTTCAGCGTTCTCTCCCCGGATTTCAAAAAACAGCTTGAACAACAGCTCACTCGTTTACAAAAAGAACGGGAAGATATTATTTCTCAAGCGGCTCAATCTGTAGATACAAATATTAGCCATATCAATGGCCTACTAGGTGAAGTAGAAGTCCCTGAAGCTCCCACTAAACGGGTTTACAATCGCAAAACCTCTGAAGAACCTGAAGCACGGATTAAGCGGCCTTACAATCGTAAACAGCCAACGGGCATCGCATCTGAACCCAATTCACCTAAAAGTAAGTCAACGTCTAGTAAAGCAAAACAGGCTAAGGCTCCAAAGTCTAAACCGAGTTTATCTGACTTTCCCTCATTGAAATCTGATTATGCCAGTATGACTCCAGCAGAGGCGATCGTTGCCCTATTAAAAGCAGCACCGAGTCAAGTTTTTACGGTGGATGAAGTGATTGCGGGGATTTATGGGACGATCGATGAGGCTCAAATGCCTAAGACGAGACAGCGTATGGGCTTGATATTAGGCCATTGTGCCCGTCGTCAGGAATGTATGAAGGTTGACAGGGAATTTTCGCAATATCGTTTTTGTAGCTAGGGTTAGGTCGATCGCCTATGGTCGAGCCGATCGACCTATATGAAGAACTAAGATTCTATGGACGATCGTAACCTTTCAATTTCTGCGATCGACAGTTTAGTTGCTTTAGCGATGAGATCCAAAGTGAAACCTTCTTGGAGTAGATTGAGTGCCACTTGGTTAACACCTAGGATAATGCCCTCTTCTTTCCCTTCTTCTTTCCCCTCTTCTAACCATTCTTGCTTCTTTTTTTGATAAGCAGCGGATAAATTCATAATCAGTTCTTCCTCTTCTTCAGTTAGTCGTCCCTGTGCTTCTAGAATAGCGCGATAATCTGCCAATAGTTCAGTCACGGTATCAGTTAATGCCGCAGGTGCACTCATTCCGACGAAATCATTGATGGCTTGTTGCTGAAAACTCGCACGTCCCAACATTCGTAACCAAACAGTATCTTTTGTCTTTGGCAGTTGGTGGAGAACAACTAAGACCGTTCGCTCCATCTCTGGAAATTTATAAACGCCTGGTGTGGGTGTGGGTGTCACTGAAAACCCTCGCCTAATTCTCAGAGAACAGGTCGGCATCAGGAGAATCAAGATCGGCAGATCAGCTTCTCTTAATGATTTACCCCGACGGGCAGCACGACGAATGAGTTCTACTTCTAGAAAGGAAAGTTTTGATTTACAGTTCCGAATCTCAACAGGTGGAGCCGCATTGCGAAAAACTTCGATTAAGGCATCTTTGACTACGATTCGACCCAAAAGTCCTAATGCTTTCCTCGCGGATACTGAGGGCTTTGATTTCATTCTAAACCAAAGATCAGCGGTCCGAGTTTCGGCTTTGAGCGATCGGTTTGGGACAGCACGGCCAATGCCTTTGAGTACTTCTTTTAGATAAGATTTCGCGAAATCGTCGTGTGGAAACTGGGACATTTAACCTCCGAAATCTATTTTGATGGAAGCAATTGTACTATAGATATATGCAATCAACGGTCATTCTCTATTTTTGATTCGGTCTATCCTTTTAATTTGATTCTAAGGACGATCGCTACCGCGCAGTAATCATAGTCTTCACTGGCATGCACTATGATTGCTTACGATTGTAACGCGCTACAAACACTCGCTTCCTATGCAGAAATCACATCTGATATTGGAGCGATCGAAGTTACGCTTAGTCAAATTCTCAAATCAAAACCCACAGCAAAACGCTTATGTCAACAAATATTTGGCAATGCAAAGCTTCATTCTCCCCATGCGATTAGCTGTTTACTCAGATTACATCTAGAACAGCCCGATCGCCTAGGTCTTACTTCAAGCCAAGCGAAAGCCCTGAAGAATACGATCGCGTTTGGTCATCAGCTTTATGCACAGGCTCAATCTACTTTTCCTGCTTTTACTGAACTCCCGATCGCGGCTCAATTTCTTTGTAATACGATCGGCTGGAGTAATGTACAACAGTTTGCTATTTTGGTCCTGGATGTCAAGAACCAGATTCTGGGAACACAAGTTTTGACTAAAGGTGGATTGACCTGTGTTGAAATTAGTCCTCGTGAAATATTTGAAATTGTTCTCCGATTGAATGGCCATAGTTTTATTGTGGGACATAATCATCCCAGTGGAGCGATCGGTCCTAGTTCTGAGGATTTGGAATTGACCCGCAATATTCTTCAAGGTGCTAAGGTTTTAGATCTGAATTGTTTGGACCATTTTATTGTCGCAGGTGGCGCTTGGCGATCGTTGCGAGAATCATCGGGGCTTTGGTTTTGAGAGAGTGACGATCGGAGTCTGCATCAAGCATCGATCCTCGGTGAAGGATGGTGTTCTTTTTTGGGAGTATTTCACCTAAGCCACTCTTATCGATTGAGCTTGTTCCATCAATTCATCCCTGATGGCATCCCCTGCCGCTGAAGCGATCGATCGCCAATCTTCTGAAGTCAGTAACCTCTGAACGATCGCTTTCACCCCACACCGTAATGGTCTGGGTTCATCTGTATTTTGTACATTAAAATCTTCTTCCAATATTACCCAAAGTTGTTCTTGAATTGACCTAGACGGATTTTGAAGATGCTCCTGAAGTCTAGCTTTCCCGCAAATAAAGGCGGCATCAATTCCCATACCGAGATTGAATTCTTGCAGTAAATCTCGAAATTCTTGCAGGACGATCGATCGGATACGCTGAGTATTACGAAATCCTGCTGGATTCGCTAAGACCTGCGACAAAGCTGGCCCTGAATAGCCTGCTGTTATTTCACCATCAATCATATCTTCAAGACTAGCAGCTTCTTTTAGCCAATCATCATCGAAGACTAAATTCATTAGATTGGGAATTGCGGTGGATTCAGATTTATTTTTGCTTTCCATAGTGATTTAACGGTCCGGAGTAAAGGGAGGGTATTCAAAATAGGTTAGAGGTGGGTCTTCTGGGTCAAAATATTCGTCGGGATCAGGATCGAAGCGCATCATGCCTTGGTTTTCATAAAATACCTCGACTTGACGCAAAGCATGTAACCCAACTCGACCTTCATACCTTAATTCTAAATTGCGTTGCTGAGCAAAGAGAAGTAATGTCCGACCAACACCCCGAAATTTTGCTGGACGGCGGATACTTTTTCGATTCCAGGGAGCGGTCGCAAGTGCTTGAATGTAGACGATCGGTTGACCTGGACTCCACTGTGAGAAACGACCTTGAGTCTCGATTGACATCAAACCCTGGGTTCGACCATTACACTCGATCGCATAGCTTTCACAATCTTCTCTCCTCAGAGAAAGACTACGCTTAAATGACCAGTCCCAGAGCTTATCCTGCTGCTGATAAAGCCGAAGAGGTTCCCGCCAGAGTGTTTCAATATCATCTAAATGCTTTTGTTCCAAGTTTAGAAGCAGTCCAGTTACGGGTTGTCGATTCTCTTCCTGAAGTAACCGAATAATTTGCTGCATTTCCCTCCTTAACTTGAACTTGGATGATTATATCTTGTCTACAACGAACAAAGGCATAGCAGACAAGCCCCCTTTCAAGGCGAAAACTTTCGCTGTTCCGTTGGAACTACCCACAACAAACAAGCACCATATTCAACTTTACCCAAAGTCGGAACCTGAATCGTTGTCTTCAAGACCTCTGCCTGATTACTCAAGCAATCCTGAATCTTACCGGGATTATAAGCTGCAATATTCAGCACAAATCGACCCTCTGGTGTGGATGCCAATTTCAAATCTTGGACCTGTTGCTCTGTTAACTTCACGGCGGCTCCAGGAGCGATCGGAGAAGGTTTCGGTTGGAATTGGCTTGCCAAAAACCAGCCCGTCCCAATACTACAGGTCATCACACTCAGTACCATCAGACAAGTCGGTAAAGCAACTCGCTGCCAAGACACTAATTCTTCTTGAGATCGGCTGTGTTGCAGGAGTCTAGCGACCGATTGCGCGATCGCATGTTCCTGTTATTTCACAGCACTCTCTTGAATGGCTGTGAGATATTGATGAATTTTGGCTATGCCCTACCCGAACTCACGTTAATCTAATGTCCATCACTCTCGACCTTCCTTCAAATATCGAAGTGCTCCTTTGTCAACGCACTGACGAGTCTGGACAGGGGGTTCACAGATGAAAGCACTCAGGTTAAGATAACTTCATTGATTAATAGTCAAGATGAGACGGAGCATTTGCTTTCCAATTCGGCAAATCGCAAAAGTTTGTTAGATGCGGTTTTTAATTTAGAAAAAGGTGCGGTTTGGTTACGATTTCGACTGAGGAGTGGCATGAGAGATATTGTATTTGGGCCACAAATATCTGAGATGCTCAACAACTATCCATGAACAACTGAGAGTTTAAAATGTATTCATTGTTGCTTTTTTACAAGTATGCTAATAGTGATATAAGTAAGCTTAGAAAAGCGATAGGGTTAAGCATACATCATAAGGATGGAATGTCAGGAACAATCACTGAATTTGATGATGAAGATATTTTTATAGGTCAAACAAGATGGGCGTGGTTAACATTACTTGAATATTTTACACATATCGATTTAAATTATAGTCTGACACTAGAAATCTATGAATACTTTCAGAATAATAAGTTAATCGATTCACTTGAGCTAGAAGTACAGTGTTGGCTTAAGAAAAATATATTAGACTGTAAAGAAGAAATAGATTGTTGGTCAAAGATAAATAATTTGTTAGAGAAAGAGTTATTTAAAGAAGCTGGAGAGCTATACACAAACAGTTGTATAAAACATATAAGCGCAATTGAATATAAAAGGAAGTATGATTTGTATTTTCAAAAATATTGCAAATTACAAAAACCATTATTAATAGGTACGATAGAGACTTTATTAAAACAATCCCAGTTCAAGGAAGCGACAATACTATATCAAAACAAATGCAGTAAAATCATAGGCCAATCCGAATTTGATTCAATCATAAGAGAATAATTGTTTTTAGAATTAGAGAAACTATTGAATTTTTACTTGTTTAATGAATCTGATTGTTTTTATCAAGCTGAATGTGAAATTCATATATCTAAGCCAGAATATATCGGCATGAAGAATAATGCTATAAGACTGCAATTAACAAATAAATTAACGAAATTATTAGAAAAAGATTTGTTTGGTGAAGCTAATATTTTCTATAGAACCAATTGTAGTAGCTACATATCACATCAAGAATATAATGAGATTTGTCAGGCACATAATAATAGAAGGAAAGCTGGCATTATTAATCAGATAGATGAATGTTTTAAGCTTTCCTTTATTGAAGCAAACAGACTATATCTAGCTAGCTTTAAAAGTTATGTCGATCTAGAAGAATATAAGTCCAAGAAACAAAAATTTGTTCAATCTTGGACAGAAGAAAATTTACAGAATAAACCAGATTTAGAACAATCTTTAGCAATTGGCTCAGTCAATAAACATGTACGAGTTATTGCAAGGGCTGGCAGTGGCAAAACATCCACATTAGTTAATCGTGCAATATTTTTACAAAAACACTGCGGTATTAAACCATCTGAAATCTTACTATTAGCATTTAATAGAAAAGCTGCTCAAGAAATTAGAGAAAGATTACAAAAACATTTACAGAATGATCCGCCCTATGCCATGACATTTCATGCACTGGCTTATCACTTAGTACATCCTGATGAAACACTTATTTTCGATGAGCCAGACGGCCAACAAACAAAGAGCCGTAGCTTACAAAGTGTGATTGATGAATATTTAAGAAATCCAGACTACTACAAGCAAATCAAATCTCTAATGATGATTCAATTTAGAGAGGATTGGCTCGGTATTTCTGAGGGTGGATACGATCTAACGCCAGAGGAAATGGTTGCATATCGACGTTCTATGAGCTACATCGGTATTGACGGCTGGAATTACAAGTCTGGAGGTGAAAAAATTATTGCTGATTTTCTATTTGAGCATGATATTCCATTTAAGTATGAAAAAAACTTTTGGTGGAATAATGTTAATTACCATCCAGACTTTACGATTTTAAAAGAAGTAAATCGTAAAAAAGGTATTGTAATTGAATACTTTGGACTACAAGGCGATCTAAAATATGATGAACAATCAGAACAAAAGAGACGTTATTGGCAAGAAGATCAATCTGATTATTTCTTTGTCGAGCTAAATCCACAGATCATAAAACAACATGGACGCAAAGGAATGGAAGATTACTTGAGTAGTATTCTTACTGAACAAGGTCTTCAGTTTAGCCGTCTCAGCACTTCAGAAATTTGGGAAAAAATTAAAGAACGTGCCATAGATCGTTTTACTAAAGCCATGACTAATTTTATCGGGCGTTGCCGCAAGAAATGCCTGACTCCTAATCAACTCAGTGAAAAAATCGAGCGTCATTTTGCCTCTAACCCTCAAACAACTGAGACAGAGTTTCAATTTTTAGATCTAGCCCAAAATTTCTATAGTTCCTATTTAAAGCGTCTCCAGCAAACAGGCGAAGAAGACTTTGATGGCTTAATGCAAAGAGCCTCCAAAACTGTAAATGAAGGCAATACTGTATTTTTGAGTAGCAAAGTTCGAGGAGACTTGAAAGAACTTAAATACATCATGATTGATGAGTATCAAGACTTTTCTCTGCTCTTTCACAACCTTGTTACAGCCATCAGAAAACAAAATTCTGAATCCCTATTTTTCTGTGTTGGTGACGATTGGCAAGCTATCAATAGCTTTGCTGGTGCGGACTTGCAATATTACAAAAAATTTACCCAAATATTTCAACCATCTCATACCTTACCCATCACCACCAATTACCGATCAGGCTCGCAAATTGTCGAGATTGGTAACAAGTTGTTGATGAGTGATAAAGGCATACCCGCCAAGCCATCAACCCAAGTACAGGGCAAAATCCAACTGGTTAATATTGCTAAATTTCAGATGACTGCGATCGAAGAACAAGAACATGGCTATGATTTGACTGCCGCGATTATTCGTCTAACAGGACAACTCATCCAAGACGGAAAACAAGTTGTTCTACTCAGCAAGAAAAATATGTTGCAAGGTGTAGATAGTAAAATCAAAAAATTAGACTTATTTCGTAAATACATCCTCAAAGAACTTAACTTAGTAGGTGATTTAGAACAAGTAGTCGATATTTCCACAACCCATAAATACAAAGGTAAAGAACGACAAGCAGTAATCATTCTTGATGCTTATAACTATCCCAGCATTCATCCTGACTCTATCTTTTTTCGCATTTTTGGCGATGATGATAACAAATTAATTGAAGATGATCGCCGCCTGTTTTATGTTGCTCTCACCCGTGCTAAGGAAGAGCTATATATAGTCATAGACAGTTTCAAAATGTCACCATTTGTTGCAGGCTTGACCAGCAAAATGCAACTACAAGAACTTGACTGGAAAAACTATCCAGTCCCCACAATTGAAACTCGCTTTATCACTGTCAAAGTTAGCAATCAACTAGGTCGTGGGACAAACGGAACATACAATATTAGAGAATTACTAAAGGCAGATGAGTTTAAATGGAATGGCACTTCAAAATCTTGGAATAAAGTGGCATTAGTCAACAAATTCCTAGGCGATGGCTCACGGTTACAATATTTAAGCGAACGTAATTGGAGTTCTCAAGCTAATGGTATAGAAGTAAATTTATGTAATGAACAAGAAGAAAATTTAGCTTTATATCTAGCTAGTATAGCCATTCCCAATCTAGTGAGGCACTAATCAGGACGTCAATCAGCCCTCATTTAGTAAGGTTTGCCAGTTTTCTTCTGTACAGTAACAACAATGCGTAAACCAACCGAGTAAGTCCTTTTCAGTCACGCTTAGAAATGCAGTTTCTAATGCTGTCAGCAAATCACGATAAGTTCTAGCTCCAATGGTTTTCAGAATTCCCTTTATCTTAGACCAACAGTTTTCAATAGGAGAAAAGTCTGGGGAGTAGGGTGG
>JANXWB010000002.1 GCA_025351345.1 Synechococcales cyanobacterium GL140_1_metabat_312 | reverse complement strand
CACCAATATTGGAATCATCTGATGAATCTCAACTAGAACCCAGCGGAGAAGACAACGAATGAAACTAATTTGGGCGAATATCTTAGCCATTTATACAAGAGAGTTACAAGGTTACTTTATTACACCTTGGGGTTACTTAATTGCAGGTGTATTTTGGCTAGTATCAGGCTTCTTCTTTTCAATCCTTTACTATAATTTGACGGCTCAAAGTATCCTTATGGGAAGCGATCCAAATCTTCCATCAGTTGACTACGCATATGAATTAATTCGTACTTTTTTGCGAGTTTTGGGACAAGTGGTATTGTTTATTCTTCCGATTCTTTCCATGAATCTTTATACTGAAGAACGTAAACGCGGGACATTAGAACTTCTAGCAACGTCACCGATTACAAATTGGGCGGTGGCATTAGCTAAATTAGGTGCGGTCGTGACCTTCTTTTTCACGATTCTGCTACCGATCGTAGCCTATCAAATCTTCGCGCTGGGTGGTGCGAGTCCTGCTATCTCATTAGAGCCATTGTTGTGGGGCTATTTTGGATTATTATTATTGGCCTCTGCCATATTGTCGCTTGGGATGTTCATTTCATCATTGACCGATAACACAATTGTGGCTGCGATCGGGACTTTTGGTTTAGTGCTATTACTCAGTTTGATTGATGCCGTATCTAATTCGACGACTGGCATTGTGACCGATATTATTTCTCATATTTCACTTTTAAAACAGTATGAGAATCTAGTTCAAGGAGTGGTGGATAGCAGTAGTATTGTCGCGTTTGTTTCTTATATTTTATTAGGAATATTCCTGACCGCCCAGTCAATAGAGGCGTTTCGGTTTCAGCGATCGTAATGACAAGAATCTTCTAAAAAAGTTCAAATTATTCTGTTGTTTCTACTTTGATTTTTATGAATGCGCTCAAACAGTTCGCTAAATTCTTTTTTAAAAAATCAGTCTGGTTAGGAATTGGATTAATTAGTGCAGCCTGTACCTCTGGGCTAATCGCTGGGTGGACGGCGTTGCAGACGGGATTGACGATCGCGGGTATTGTTCTAATGGGTATGTGGTTGCTGATGTTAGGGCGCTTTGATGCGGCTGGCAATCAACCTAATTTTTGGCAACGCCGATCGACTCAAGCGGGCACTGGAGCATTAATTTCAACGCTATCGGTATTTGTGATATTGGGATTGTTGAACTTCTTGGCAGTACGGAATTTATATCGTGTCGATTTGACAGATACAGGTCGGTTATCGATTGCGCCAGAAACACAACAAATCCTTAAAAATCTCAAACAGCCCGTGACGCTTTATCTGTTTGATAAATCACAGTCTCCTGAAGATCGTGAACTGCTACAGAATTTTCGCCGTCAAAGCCCAAACTTTTCCTTTGAATTTGTCGATCCCGATGCAAATCCAGCATTAGCTAAGAAATTTGACATCAAAAATTCTAATCAATCTCGTGATGTTCATCTTGAATTACCCAGCAAAAATCGTAAAGTATTTGTCCAGTCTCTAACTCCACAACAACCGATTTCAGAAAGTCGTTTAGTCAGTAGCTTATTGCAAATTCAAAGCGATCGTAAACCTCGGATTTACTTCACTCAAGGCCACGGGGAACGGAGTTTAGATCCGGGTGAAAAGAACTATGGTGAGGCATTCAAGCTTCTTCAAGATAAGAACTTTGAAGTATTACCGTTGAATTTAGCCCAGACCTTAAAAGTGCCTATTGATGCGGCAGCGGTAGTTTTAGCGGGTCCATCGAAACCGTTTTTCGATGCAGAATTAAAGGCAATTCAAGACTATTTGGATCAGTCGGGAAATTTGATGGTGTTGATTGATCCAGAATCTCAGGCGAATTTGACGGAGTTGCTTAAAACTTGGGGATTGATATTAGACAATCGAGTGGCGATCGATGCATCGGGTTCTGGACAATTGTTAAAACTTGGGCCTGCTGCGCCGATCGTTCAAGATTACAACGGCAATCTTCATCCGATTACTAAAGAATTTGGCAATAATATTACTTTCTATCCCTTATCTCGTCCGATCGAAATCCAGGACGTTGCCGGAGTTCAAGCCACTCCGATCGCCTTAACAAACAAACAAAGCTGGGGCGAAAGCAATCTTCAAGAAAAACCGATTAAATTGGATGGAGGCGATCGACCAGGCCCATTGCCGTTGGCGGTTGCACTAGTTCGAGAAGTTACCCCAAAGCCAATTACCCCGAAGCCAATTCAATCCTCACCCTTGCTTCCACCTGTCGATACTAATAGTCAACCTTCATCTATTGTCACACCGTCCCCAATCGCTAGTCCCACGGCTTCTCCAAACACATCTCCAAGTTCGACTCCAAGTCCTGTTCCGACAACTAGTCCCACAACGACAACTAGTCCGATCGTGAACCCGATCGCGAGTCCCACCACAGC
The DNA here is from genome assembly GCA_025351345.1 of Synechococcales cyanobacterium GL140_1_metabat_312. GTDB lineage: Bacteria > Cyanobacteriota > Cyanobacteriia > Leptolyngbyales > Leptolyngbyaceae > JAAFJU01. Next base: position 174 of record JANXWB010000002.1, on the reverse strand, counting down.
ACCGCGTGAATCTCGGTTAGTTATTTTTGGTAACTCCGCCTTTGCAACCGATGCATTTTTTGGTGCGCAGCTTAATGGCGATATGTTTCTCAATTCTGTCACTTGGGTCAGCCAAACCGATGGTCAAGCGCTTTCCATTCGGCCTCGTGAAATCAAACGTCGTCAACTCAGTGG
>JANXWB010000081.1 GCA_025351345.1 Synechococcales cyanobacterium GL140_1_metabat_312 | reverse complement strand
GCAAAACCACTATAAGTCCCCAACACAAAACCACACACTTAAGCCATATTGCCTATAGATTTCCCAAACTTCCGAAATAAAATGAAACAAAAACCCTCAAACTCGTCTATCCTAGCAACGGGAAAAACGTTAACGCCACGACAACAATTAAGCCGCGATCTGGATTGATACGCTTACCCTTCGCTCAAAGCAAAAAGCATTCACAGAACTCAACCCCTAGATTCTCCTCCTAACCCATGCCCAACGCAATCACGTCCAACGCCGCCAAAACCCTACTTCTCACCATAGCCGCTCTCAGCCTTTTCAGCCCCAAAAATGCCCTAGCTGCCAGCCTCGAACTCCGGGTCGCGATCGAAGAAAACGTCTCTCAAGTGCGCATCGGTAGCTCCGTCAACGCAACTATCACCGACGCAAGCACCAACCAAACCCTCGGCGAAATCCAAGGCATGAATGGCTTCACTGCCACAACAGGCGGACGTGGCATCGCCCTAGATAAGTTCAGTGCCCCCCGAATCGCTATCAACCCCAAAGACCCCAACGGAGTCGTCTGGATCGGCGATCGTTGGTACCGAGGTCGCACCGTCATCACGCCCACCAACGGAGGACTCAGCGCCATAAACTACGTAGACCTCGAAAGCTATCTCTACAGCGTTCTCGGTGGTGAAATGAACGGCAACTGGCCCCAAGAAGCCCTCAAAGCCCAAGCCGTCGCCGCCCGGTCCTATGCCCTCTTCCGTCGGAACCGAGACGGTAATAGCAACTTCGATCTCTGCGACACCGCCCGCTGCCAAGTCTATCGGGGAGTCCAAGACGAATCCACCGGAACCCAAGCCGCTGTTAATGCCACGACCGGACAAGTTCTCACCTATAACGGCACCATCATCGAAGCCCTCTTTCATTCCTCTTCTGGCGGCCACACCGAAAATGTCGAAGATGTTTGGGGCACCCGCGTCCCCTACCTCCGCGCCGTCCAAGACTATGATCAAAATGCCCCCGTCTATAGCTGGAACAAAATCATCAGCCGAACCGAACTCGGTAATATTGTCGGCCTCGGACCGATTACAGCCGTTAATCCTGTCGGTCAACCAACAGCCGGAGGCAGCTATCGCCAACTCGAATTCATCAGCAACGGCAGCAGAAAACGAGTCACTACCGAAAACCTCCGCGACACTCTAAATCTCCGCAGCGCCAAGATTACGATCGTCCCCCAAATTATCACCACTAAAAGCAGCACCAAAGACCAAAGCACCACATCATTCATTATCCAAGGTAAAGGCTTCGGTCACGGACTCGGCATGAGCCAATACGGAGCTAAAGGCATGGCAGAAAAAGGACTCAATTATCAACAGATCGCCCTTCACTTTTTCCAAAATACTAAACTCGCCAAAATCGACCCGCGCTAACTGCTAATCCGCTCCGAATTTGGAATCGTTGTGGAATCTTAGGCAGAGTAGTGAGATTCTTTGTCATGGAATATACTGATACTGTTAGTATAAAATCCAAATTTCGGCACTTAAGCGGATAATCTGTCGGTCTAAGATCCTAAAAGTCGGACTTATGCGGAAACAATTCAGGCTAAGAGGCTAATCTGGGTACTTAGGTAGAAAATTGTCTGTTTATATAATTGTTCGACTGCTAGATTTTTATAAATTTGTAATAAATTGATATATTTTGGTAATGCTTGAAAGAACTCTGCTAAGTGAAATTGTTCATTGTCCTCACGCACGAGAGTGTCGAGAGGATCCTGATGCTAAAAACCCATGTCGTAAAATTGTTAATTATCAAAGTCAACTTAAACTAGAAAAATTTCAAGTGCCTGAACCTTGGAGTGGGCAGATAGAGCAAGCACCTATCCTTTTCCTGAGTTCAAATCCATCAATTGGCTCTGATGAAGACTACCCAACTTGGGATTGGTCACATAGCGAAGTACACGATTATTTCAATTATCGTTTTGGGGGAGGACGTAAGCAGTGGATCATTGATGGTAAGAAATCCTTGCTACTAGATGGAAAATATAGTGGCTCCACTCAATTCTGGGCATCGGTTAGGCAACGTGCTATTGAGCTACTTGAACGGGAGAACGTTAGTCCAGGCACTGATTATGCGCTTACCGAGATAGTGCATTGTAAGTCTCATGCCGAAATCGGCGTAGAGCAATCACAGGAGCAATGTGTGCAAACCTACTTGTTGAGAGTTTTAGAACTAGCAAGCGCAAAAGTAATCGTAGTTCTGGGGGCACGCGCAAGGCAAGTGATTCAAAGCCAATTCAATATCTCGACGAAAAATTCAATATCCGAGTCCATTGAGATAGGGAATCGTGAAAGACTTTTTGCATTTCTCCCCCATCCAAATGCTCACAGTTATCGTTCTTTTGCTAAGTGTTTACAGAGTGATGAGCTGGAAAAGTTACGCGCTTTTTTGCGGTAGCATCAAACCACGGTGAGAGATGAGCGCAGTCGAACAATCCCGTTGCACGCAAACCGTATCAAGTTGGTTGGCAAGTCCGAAAGGTTACTAGCAGCGGGTGAATAGCGTCATTATGCTAACTTGAATCATAAATTGTTGAACCGATCGATTCAGCTTCAGTAAACCACCTGCAATTACAAATTCAGAAATCTCAGGGCCTGAAACGCTAGTTCTTGTATCCCTCAGCACAAAGCGTTATCCTTAGCCGTGGTTAAACCATAAAAGCGCCATCTAGTGAATCCCTTGAGCAGACCTGCCTACCTCATCATTACCCACGGAAGCAGTAATCCAAAATCCCAGGCTTCCACCCAGACCTTCCTGCAAATTCTTCAATCCCACTTACTCAACGCCCAACTTTTCCATGCCCAGCTTGAAGGCGTAGATCAACCCCTTCATCAACAAATTCTGCACTTCACCCAACAAAGTCGCACCCAAGGCACCGATCGGCTCTACATTCTTCCCCTCTTCCTCATCCCCGGCGTTCACATCATGGAAGACCTCCCCCAAGAAGTCGCCCTCGCCCAACAAACCCTCGCCCTCACCGACCCAAGCTTCAAACTCTCCACTCTCCCCTATCTCGGCCAACACCTCCAACACCATCCCGACCTATTTCCCACTTCAAGCGCACAACGCCTACTCCTCACCCACGGAAGCAATCGCCCAGAAAGCCTCAAGGTCATCGAAACCCTCGCCCAAACCGTGAATGCTACCCCCGCTTACTGGTCGATCGAACCCAGCCTACGCACTCAACTTCAAACCCTCACTCAACAAGGCCACCACGACATCCACATCCTCTTTAACTTCCTATTCCCCGGCACCATCACCGACAAGCTCACCGACATCATCCAAACCCACATTCAGCAAAATCCAAATCAAACCATCACCACCACGGTCCCTTTCGCCAGCCTTCCAGCGTTCCAATCCCTCGTCGCTCAGATTCTAGAAACCAATAGTCATGCAGAACCCCGAATCTAATTCCCTTAACTCCTTTGGAACCGTCTACCTGGTGGGCGCTGGACCTGGGGATCCTGGACTCTTCACCCTCAAAGGCAAAACCCTCCTCGAAACTGCTGACTGCGTAATCTACGACGCTCTAGTCAGTCCGCCCATCCTCGCAATGATCAACCCCACCGCCGAAAAAATCCACGCAGGCAAACGCAAAGGCCAACATTCGCTAAAACAAGAAGACACCACCAAACTCATAATCCAAAAAGCCCACCAATACGATCGTATCGTCCGACTGAAAGGGGGAGATCCGTTTATCTTTGGGCGCGGCGGCGAAGAACTTGAAGATCTTGCCAAACTCGGCATCCCTGTCGAAATCGTCCCCGGTATCACCTCCGGCATTGCCGCCCCAGCCTACGCAGGCATCCCCCTCACCCACCGCAACTATAGCTCTAGCGTCACCTTTGTTACAGGCCACGAAAGCGCCGAAAAATATCGCCCCGCCGTTAACTGGACCGCCATCGCCCAAAGCGCCGAAACCCTCGTTATCTACATGGGTATCCACAACCTCCCCCAAATTCTTCCCCAACTCATCACCGCCGGACTCAGCCCCGAAACCCCGATCGCTCTAATTCGCTGGGGAACTCACCCCGACCAATCCCAACTTATCGGCACACTCAAGACTATCTTGGACCAAATCGAAGCGACTAAATTCACCGCCCCTGCGATCGTCGTTATTGGCACGATCGTTAACTTCCCCACCGACATCCTCCTTTCAAGGGACTCGGAATGTAAGTAAGTTTTTAGGCGTTGAGCGATCGATGGACTTCGGGTTTTTGGTGATTGATTTGCTATTGAAATACCCATTCATCTTTATCCATCGGCATCATCACGTTCTTCAGTTGAACTTGTTGCAGACAACTCAAGTAAACCCGGTGGGGGAGTGATTTCAATCCGTTTATTCTTTAAATCAACGATCGGAACAATCTGATTTACAAATGGAATTAACACAGGCATCTTTTGCCCCTCAACCTTCACTTCCAACAAATCATTCCCGGCAGACAATACACTCGTCACCATCCCAAGTAATACTTGTGAATCTTGCATATAAACCGTCAAGCCAATCAAATCCGAAATATGAAATTCACCCTTATCTAAACTAGGCCGATCGTTCTTCGGGACCCAAATAGTACAGCCACGAAGTGCTTCCGCGCCATTGCGATCGGTGACACCTTGAACTTGAATAACATAAAGTCCCTTGCCCTCTTGAAAATATCCCTTTAAGAGCTTGATTTCTTCCGCCTGAGGTTGCCCCGGACGCAACAGCCAACGGACTCCTTTTTTTTCAAACCGCTCTGGAAAATCAGTACTCGGATAGACCCGCATTTCACCACGAATCCCGTGGGCTGAAACAATCTTTCCCACTTCCATCAAATCATTTAGCAACACAGGTTCGGCGATACTCATAGAAAACATCTAAAGGTTATGAAAAGGCTACGGATAAAACAGGGTTTAGCAAAACCTACTGCATCTCAGCCTCAGGTTTTCTATTATCTAACAACGATCGCCTTAGCAACCTACAAATCCCTAAAACGTCCGGTAGATTATGGTCATCACATTAGTACTGCGATCGAATCCAGAAAAACCGATCGGCTAATCCTCCCAGGCTAAGACTCGCGGTATGATGCAATCACCATTTTCAAACCAAACCCCTGTGTCAGCCTTCACCGATCGTCCTAGCATTCCCCATCAACGCTGGAAACTCCATCCAGCTAATCAATCACTAGCCCGCTCCATGGCCAAGACGATCGGAATTTCTCCCATGATTGCCCAGGTTTTAATCAATCGTGGCATTACCAGCATTGAAGACGCACAAAACTTTTTAGATCCAGACCTCCAAGCATTACCCTCACCACTAGACGACTTTCCAGATTTGGCCTTAAGTTTAGAAATACTAGTGCAGGCTATTCAAAATAGTGAACCGATCGCAATTTGTGGTGACTACGACGCAGATGGAATGACCAGCACCGCCCTATTATTACGATCATTACGATCGCTCGGGGCCATCGTTGAATATGCCATTCCCAGCCGCATGAGCGAAGGCTACGGTCTTAATGAACGCATTATCGAAGAGTTTCACGCCGACGGCATTCGCGTTGTAATTACCGTTGACAACGGCATCGCAGCCTACCAACCGATCGCCCTAGCCCGCAAACTCGGACTCACTGTAATCATCACAGATCACCACGACATTCCGCCAGAAATACCGCCTGCTAATGCAATCCTCAATCCCAAATTAATTGATCCATCTTCGCCTTATTACACCATGGCAGGCGTAGGCGTTGCATACATTTTGGCATTATGTCTAGCCGAAACCTTAGGGCGCGGTCAAGAGTTACGCAATACGTTATTAGAATTGTTTACCCTTGGAACAATCGCAGATCTCGCACCCTTGCGCGGAGTTAATCGCCGTTGGGTACGCCGAGGACTTCATCTATTACCCCATTCCCAAATCCTCGGCATCCAAGCCCTAATGCAAATTTCCGGCGTAGTCGGCGATAAAAATATTAAACCTGATGCGATCGGATTTCGCCTTGGACCTCGTATTAATGCGATCGGACGAATTGGCGATCCTGTCACCGTCATTGAATTGTTGACCACGGATGACGAAGGTATTGCATTAGAACGCGCTATGCAATGCGAAGCTGTAAACAAACAGCGTCAACAGCTTTGTGAACAAATTGAATATGAAGCCGTTCAATACTATGAAAATAGTGAAATTGATGCTAAAAACGATCGGGTTTTATTACTCGTACAACCCCATTGGCATCATGGCGTAATTGGCATTGTCGCTTCTCGATTAATTGAACGATATGGAGTTCCAGTATTCATTGGAACCTACGAAAATGATGACCAGAGCCACATTCGAGGATCCGCCAGAGGAATTCCTGAATTCAATGTCTTTGAAGCCCTAGAATGCTGCCGGGGACTAACCTTAAAACACGGCGGGCACAAAGCGGCGGGTGGGTTTTCATTCTTAGCTGAAAACTTAGATACGATCGCCGATCGTTTATCAAGCTATGCCCACACTTGCCTCGAACCAGAGCATTTAAAACCACTCGTTACGGTTGATGCAGAAGCATGTTTGAATGACATCGACTATGACTTATACCTTGAACTTGACGCACTTCATCCCTGTGGTATGGAAAATCCCGAACCCGTATTCTGGACCCGCAATGTTCATATTTTGCAGCAAAAACTCGTAGGGAAAGGCCATTTAAAACTTACCCTAGCTCAAGATGATTTAGCCACGGGCGAACCCAGTAAAAAACTTGCAGCAATAGCATGGCGTTGGGGCGATTATTACCCTTTACCAAAGGTTCTAGATCTCGCCTATCGGATCAAAAGCAATGAATGGAAGGGGGATGTATCCATGCAGCTTGAAGTGATTGGAGCGCGATATCCCCAGGATGATTTTTTAGGCACAGAATTTAGGCATAACGATCGGGACTATGTATGTCAAATGATCATAAACAATGGCATAGATGAATTGAGAATTCGTAATTCAAAAGGTGAAATTCTATCTATTCAAAAAGGATCTCGCACAGGAACTTTAGGGAAACGCTTTCAATCAGCACGCGCAATTGATGTGACTCAAGAACCCTACTTTGGGCTTATCAAAGCAAGCGCTATCGCATGGCAAAACCGATCGGTAGGCTGCTAATTCTCTGACGATTTCCAGAACATAGATGGCAATTCAATCGGATAAAAAATCAGTTGGAGAATTAGCTATTTTTTCTGTGCGTAACATCTATTCTTCTAACTAATTTCCAACTAGCAATGCTTCCACGTAGACAGAGAACAGTTTAGAATGTTTAAAGGTTACAGTCATGCCCTTTATAAGAGATTGTTGATGGCGCAGATTAGCACTCGCCTTTACTGGTTGTTCCAATCACTCATTGCTTTTATTCCCTATCTGCTGGCAGGTTTGCTAGCGGGTGCGATCGTTCTAGCGCTGGGTGTTTTCATCGCTCGTTTCCTTCTATGGGATTGGCTGCTCCCTTTGGAAGAGTCATGGTTGTTAACTCTCAAAAAATGGTCTAACCCCACTCTAGATCGGTACATGACCGCTCTAACTTGGATGGCTCAGGGTGAAATTACCATTCCGATACTCATTGCGATCGCAGGAATTTTGGTTTATCGCCACGAGTCATTTCAAGCTCTAATCTTGGCGATCGGGCTGAGTGGGTCATGGTTGCTTAACGGCATTTTCAAGTCTTTCTTTAAACGCAAACGACCCGATTTATGGGAATCTTCTAAGCGTCCAATGGATTACAGTTATCCCAGCGGTCATTCCATGAGCGCAATTTCCTTTTACGGTCTGTTAGCAGCAATCTTGACGCAATCTCTAAGCATTCCTTTATTGTTGACTGCGCCCTGCGCAGCATTTTTAACCTTAGGAGTAGGCTTTAGTCGAATGTATTTTGGTGTGCATTGGCCGACAGATGTCCTGAGTGGATGGATCGCGGGTGGCATATGGCTTGCCTCATGCTTGTACGGACTAGTTCAAATTAGTGGAATTTAAAATGATATGGATGGGTAATCAGTAGAAACGGTTTCAGCTTGCTGAGTCCAACCATGAATGTAGCTTTCGTCAACGAACTTTGCCAGCAATTCGGGCGTAGGGACGCAAATTAAAAGGGCTTTTGGCACCACTTCAACCGTGATTGGGGTGGTGCCTAAACATTGTCCATCTGCATGAACTTCTAGCGATGGATAGCTTCTAATCTCAACCTTAGCGGCTCGATGAATATTGAGCCGTTTATGGGGCAATCGTTCACCCCGCATAGCTTTAAAGAAGTGACGCAGATAATCCCATTTGGAAGGTTTATCAATATATATTACGTCCAGCTTGCCATCATTCATTTTTGCATCAGGCGCTAAGGAAAATTGCACCCCATAGCGAGGACTGTTGCAGATGTTGACTTGCAAAGTGCGTAAACGACGCATCCGTCCGCCGTCCAAGCGTAAGACCAAGCGGTGCGGTTTAAACTGTAAAAAAGTTTGGATACCTGAGAAGGCACTTTTAAAAGCGGTTAAATAATTTTTCTTAATTCCTTCTTTGACTTCGTCCCCACAAGGAAAGAGTGTGGCTTCTAGACCCACGCCTACTACTTCTACAAAGTAATGATTGTTTGCTTTGCCCATATCAAACCGACCAGATTCTCCCTCTACTAGGGTCTGGATGGCTTGGGTTAAGTCGCAGGGAATATCTAAGCTAGCAGCAATGTTATTTCGTGTTCCTAGCGGAATAATGCCCATCACAGTTTGAGTATGCATTAATCCCCGCGCTACGGCTTCGATCGTGCCATCGCCTCCCGCCACAATCACAAGTCCAGCGCCCGCTTTGGCAGCTTCAGCCGCAAGCCCTTCTCCATCTTCATCCGGTGTAGTCGTACAGAGTTCAGCTTCAATGCCCTGATTTTGCAAACCATCAACAATTTCAGTTAACAGATCGGGTTTATCAGCAGGGCCAGCAGTGGGATTGATAATAAGTCGGGTATACATCTCTCTTATTTTCCTATTGATTTAAAAATCCTACAACTTATCAATTTAGATACGCCCAAAAATAAACTAAGCAAACTTAATTTTTGAACTAAGCAGGTAAGAATATTTTGAATGGCTTTAGTTTAGATTTACCGATCGGGTTGCCTCTGTCATGACTGGGGAACACGACTCGATCGCTTGATCTAAATATTCATTGTATGAATAATCATAATTTACTGCAACGATCGAATCCAGTTATCTAGTTTTGTGCCGTAATTACCGTATTCTAGCGATCTAGTGTAGCGATCGCCGCAGACCCTAAATTATTCTGGGGAAATACATCCTAAATATAAATTTTTAACAGCATCTAACCCATCCTCTATACTGATCTAACTTGATATCTATTCGATCAAAATAGCCACTATTCGATCGCTAAGCCGATCGGTCTATAATGCCATGCTAGAGAAAATTAGGAATTGTCGATATCTAGGTAATTTATGCAAGCCCTAAATCGTGTTTTATGCAATCTCCAGACTTACTGGCTCATTGTCACTGGGGCATTGATTAGCGTATTACTCCTCACAGTGACCAATGCCATTACACCGCAATTATTTCGCCTTGCCATCGATCGGGGGATTACTGAAAAGAATCTTCAAGTGGTGCTATATAGTGCGGGAGCAATGCTATTAGTTGCCATAGGACGCGGCTTGTTCAATTTTGGACAGAGTTTTTGGGCAGAAAAAGCATCCCAAGGCGTTGCCTATGATCTGCGAAATAAAATCTTTGATAAAATTGAAAATCTCAGTTTTAGTTATCACGATCGTGCCCAAACATCCCAACTTTTGACGCGGATTACCAGCGATGTGGAGCAGATTCGCTTGTTTCTCGGGACTAGTTTGGTTCAGGTCGTGAGTTCGATCGTAACCTTACTCGCGACTTCCTTTATTTTGATATTAATGAATTGGCGATTAGCCTTAATTAGTTTGGCCCTTGTGCCATTAGCGGCCTTAATTCTGGGAAATTTCCTGATTAAAAATCAAAAAGTATTTGGTTTAGCTCAAGAACGCTTAGGCGATCTCAATGGGGTCTTACAAGAAAATATTTCTGGTGTGCGGATTGTCAAAGCCTTTGTGCGAGAATCCTTAGAAATGTTCCGATATGAGGCGATTAATCGCGACCTAATTCAGGTCAATATGCGGACAATCTCAGCAATTCGGAATACATTTCCACTTCTGTTTTTCCTGAGTAACTTAATCACCATCGCCGTTGTTGGATATGCAGGAATTGAAGTCATTAATAAGCGATCGACCATCGGTGAATTAGTCGCTTTTAATACCTATCTATTATTTATTTTACAACCCATTCTATTGATCGGTTTTGCAGCCCCAGTAATCGCTCAAGCCGCAGCGTCAGCCGAACGAATTTATGAAGTAATTGATACGCCGATCGAAATTAAAGATAGTCAAAATGCCATTCCCTTGAAAGGGTGTATTGGTCGAATTTCCTTTGAGAATGTTCAGTTTCGTTATCCTGGCTCAGAAACATTCGCCATTGAGGGAATTTCATTTGAGACCAAACCTAATGAATTAATCGCTCTATTAGGAATGACGGGTTCTGGCAAAAGTACGATCGTTAACTTAATTCCTCGCTTTTATGAGGTCACCGAAGGCGCCGTCAGAATTGATGGTTGTGATGTGCGAGATCTTCAATTATCGAGTCTGCGATCGCAGATTGGTATTGTATTACAAGAAACTAGATTATTTTCAGGAAGTATTCGCGAAAATATTTCTTACGGGTTGCCAAATGCTACGTTAGATCAAGTAATTATCGCGGCCAAATCTGCTCAAATTCATGATTTTATTAACGATTTACCCGATGGTTACAATACAGTAGTTGCCGAACGTGGAGTCGGATTATCAGGCGGACAACGGCAAAGAATCGCGATCGCCAGAACCCTGCTTACCGACTATAAATTACTCATCCTTGATGATAGTACCTCCGCTGTCGATGCTCAAACTGCTCGTCAAATTCAAGCGGCTTTAGATGATTTAATGCACCTCAAAAAATGTACCGCATTGGTCATCGCTCAACGGATTAGTACTGTCCGTTATGCCGATCGAATCATTTTGATGGATAAAGGACACTTAATCGCCCAAGGAACCCATGAAGAACTGATGATTAATAGTCCGCTCTATGGATCAATTTTAGAATCGCAAATGCAGAGAGGAGAATGATATGAGAGCAGTTACACCCCTCGTTGGTGCAGACCATAAAGCCACTAAACAACTTTCAACTTTATTCAGATTACTTGCATATTTGAAACCTTATCGAAAACAAATTCCGATCGCCTTAATGTTTGTTTTATATGGTTCGGCAACTCAGGCAATCGGGCCATTTTTAATCGGACGATCGATCGACAGATTAGTCGATAATGGTAGTGAAGCCGAATTAATGCAAATATTGGTAATACTAGCAATTATTTACATCAGTGGTGTCATCGCCATTCGTGAACAGATTTATCGGGTTGGTCATATTATGCAGCAGGTGCTAGCACAATTTCGCCACGACATTTTTACTAAGATTCAGAGCCTGCCCATTAGCTTCTTCGATCGCAGTGAAGCCGGAGATTTGATGAGTCGATTGATTAATGATGTCAGTACACTCAATCAAGCCTTTGGACAAACTGTAGCGCAAATGTTGGGGCAACTATTTACCCTAATCGGCATTATTATTGCTATGCTCTCGATCGATCTGCGATTGGGTTTGATTAGTAATTTAATTATCCCATTAATGTTGATTACTACAGGTTTATTTGCACGATGGGCAAGGAGTAAATTTCGTATTACTCGCCAGACTATTAGTGAGATGTCCATTAAATTAGAAGAAGGAATTGGTGGTGTCCGAGAAGCCCAAGCCTTCAATCATGTACCGCTAGATATTCAAGAATTCATGGTTTTGAATGCAGCTAATCGTGATGCAAATGTTCAAGCAGTGGCCATTACCTCCGCTTTTTTACCCTCGATCGATCTCCTCAACACCTTAGCGACAGCAGCAGTATTAGCCTGTGGTGGTTACTTTGCAGTTGTCGGCACTACTACCGTAGGAATAGTGACTTCTTTCTTGATTTATGTCCAACAGTTCTTTCGACCCATTCAAATTTTAAGTCAATTTTATACCCAAGCTCAATCCGCATTAGCGGGAGCCGAACGAATTTTTGCTCTATTAGATGAACCTGTAGTGTTGCAAGATGCGGAAGATGCGATCGAAATGCCCCCCATTCAAGGAGCCATTACATTCGATCGAGTCGATTTTGGCTATGATACCAATAGACTTATTCTCAAAGATATTACCCTCCACACTAAACCCGGACAGACGATCGCTTTAGTTGGGGCCACAGGGGCGGGAAAAAGTACGATTATTAATTTAATTTTACGCTTTTATGATGTAACGTCTGGCTCAGTTAAAATTGATGGCATTGATGTCCGCAGCGTCACTCAGGCAAGTTTGCATCGTCAGATTGGATTAGTGCTACAGGAGAATGTTTTATTTAGCGGAACAGTCGCCGAAAATATTGCGTTTGGTCGTTCCAATGCAACTCAAGTAGAGATTGAAACAGCAGCACAAGTTGCCAATGTTCATGAGTTTATTGTCCAATTACCCCAAGGATATCGAACCCCATTAGGCGAACGGGGCGTTAATCTCAGCCAAGGACAACGACAATTAATTAGTATCGCTCGCGCTGTGTTGGTCAATCCGCGTATTTTAATTTTGGATGAAGCAACAAGTAGTATCGATACTCGAACCGAAGTTTTAGTCCAAGAAGCGATCGATAAATTGTTATTAAATCGCACTAGTTTTGTCATTGCCCATCGGCTTAGTACTGTCACCAAAGCCGATCGAGTATTGGTAATTCAGCAAGGACAAATTGCCGAACAGGGGACTCATACAGAGTTACTTCTTCAGCAAGGTATCTATGCGAATCTCTATGCTATGAGTTTAAGTTAGTAAAATGAATTTGAGTTATTAAAATTTTGCTTTCTGTTTCTTTTAATTAGATTATTGAGTTGTTAACCACTGGAAAGTTTCACCATTACCTTGATCGCAGCCCGATCGTTCATGGCTTTGTAACCCGCAGGAACGCCCTCTAAGTCCACCACCATATCTAGCACTGGCGATGGGTCAATTTTTAGAGCAATCACGTCACTCAAAAGCTCTGGAATATAAGCCCGCGATGGAGCTACACCGCCGCATAATGCCAAATTAGAGCGGAACATTCGGCTCAAGTTAATCGTGCCATTGCCATGGGGCACCCCAACGTAACCGATCGTGCCCCCCGGTCGAGTAATCCCAATTGCTGTTTGCATAGAAGACTCGGTTCCAACACATTCCAGAACGCATTCCGCACCACCTTTAGTGAGTTCTTGCACCGCCTGAATTGCTGCTTCATCACGACTGCTCACCACATCTGTGGCCCCAAACTTACGCGCGATCGCCAATCGATTTTCATGCCGACCCATCATAATAATTCGCTCTGCACCCAGTCGTTTAGCAGCTAATACCCCACAGAGTCCCACTGCACCATCGCCAATCACGGCAACCGTGCTGCCCACTTTTACGCCCGCTGAAATAGCAGCATGATGGCCAGTGGCCATAACATCAGTCAGGGGCAGAATTTTGGTAAGCATCCCATCATCGTTAGCCACTTCCTCGGGAATTTTTATCAGCGTGGCATCCGCAAACCGGGCTGTAATGGCTTCTGCTTGGCCACCTTCATTTTCACCGCCCCAAAAACCACTCTGTAAGCAAGAGGTTTGCAGACCTTTATTACAAAACTCACAATCTCCATCAGAGAATGAGAACGGCGATAAAACTCGATCGCCCTTTTTGAAGTTTCGCACTTCTGATCCGACGTCTTCAATCACGCCCATCCACTCATGGCCCGTCCGCGAACCAGGCTTCCATTTATCCTTACCTGTGTAAAACCATAGATCTGAACCACAAATACAGGCATGAGTGATTCGTACGATCGCATCTGTAGGGCACTGAATCTGAGGATCGGGAACGTTTTCGACCCGAACATCACCCTGTGCATAAAATACTGTTGCTTTCATAATTTTTTTAATTGGGAGTACAATTTTCTAATTGAATTCTAATTGATTCTAATTGAATTGTAATTTAAGTAAAGGGCTATTTACTTCTATCACTAGGAAGAAATAGCCCTTGAATATCGCACCAGAAGGACGTAATTCTGTAAGACCTACTTTGAAGACCAAGTTTTCTTTAGAACCTCACAGAATAGTGTTCTTAAGATATTCTTTCCCTTCAAAGTAGTATTGACTAAACTATTTGGATGAAGTGGTCGATAGCGGTTTGTCCTGAAGCTTACTTTTAGCGGTCTTGAAATCTGTCGCTAATTGTTTCTGCTGTTCGTCTCCAAAGCTATCTTTAAGGTAGGAGAATACATCTCTTTCCTCCTCGTCCATGTGAGCATTAGCAGCCTCCCTCACACGGGCTATAGCGGCCTTAAATTCAACCGTATTGTTAGGATCCATCGCTTTAATCTGATCCAGCATTTTCTTCATTTCTGCCTGTTCGTCGTACAACTTTTGAGTATCGTTGTAGTAAGGACGAACTGCTGGATAGAGAACTTCCTCTTCTGCTTCAGAATGAATAGACAAATCCTGATAAACTTGACCAAAATATTCTTCTAGCTTCTGAGGATCTTCAGTATCCTTAATCTGTCTGAACAAAGTCTTTACCTTCAAATGATCCATACGGATCACATCACGAATACTAATCTCATCGTCAGTACGGCTGACCACGCTCCCCGCGATGCCACTCAATGCCGCCATGCCATCTTGAACCCTTGCCCAAAGCCCTTGATCGGCTGGCTGACCCGTCAGTTCTAGAGTACTTAAGGATTCCATCATGCCTTTGAGCTGCTCTTGGTGGGCACGATTTTCAACATTAACGGTATTAAGAGGCGCGATCGCTACTTCAATGTCGGCACCTACAACTTGAGCCGCTTTATGAACCAGAATCCCGGACATAGCTTGCTTATGCTTCAGTAGTTCGTGCTTTGTCACCTTTTCAAATAAAGTGAATTCTGGATCTTGCATCATTTCGCCCACTGTTTCAATTTCCTTCTGAACTTTTGGGCTAGGTTCAGCTTTAACACCATATTGAACAATGACAGTATCAAGAATGCCTAGATTTTTACGATCGTCGCGAATGAAATCTTCAAGGCGATTTGATAGCTCTCGATCAGAACAAGCTTGAATCAAAATTTCCTCATTCGCAATGATCAGATTCTGATAAGCCTTCATTTCAGCGAGTTTACCAGCGATCGCAGTGCGCTTATTGTTCTCTAATTGTATAGGCATAGCTTTGAAGCTCCTTAAATGTTATGAGTAGTAGCGAATTATGAGTAGTAGCGATCGAAATACAAAACTGTCGTTCCCTCAATAACATTAAGTAAATTCTTATATAATCAAATCTCCCAAAAGTAGAAGGAGTCATAAAATCTTAAGTGGTGATTGGTAATTGATGATAAGAATCTTGCAAAAGAGTAAAGTATGAATTCGTCAGATCTCGCAGTATATGGTTTTTTCAGGCTTAAGTTGATTAATCATTCATCCTAGTGTAGGTGGATTAATTAGATTGCTCCCTTTTGATAGATGAATATTGTTGAAAAACGGCGTAAATTTTTAGCCATTGAATTACTTAAGAATAATTGATGGTTATATTATGCTACTTACTTTAAAGCCTGAATTACTCAAAGAAAGATTAGATGCTCTATTACTGGAATCTGATAAGGAATCTAATAATTTTCAATCGTTTCCATTGTCGAGTTTGGTGCAGGAGACGGTAGCCCCATTATTAACAGTTTACTCAAGACCCAGTTTAATGGCCTGATTAACGGTTATGAACTTAATCCAACCGCTTGCCACATTGCACAAAACATTATTAAACGCCAGAATCTCCAAAACAAGTATGTGATTCACAATGAGAACTTTTTTGATAGTCCTTCAGCAGATTATATAATTGCAAATCCTCCCTATATTCCAGCAATGGATGACGATATTTATATGCCTTCGTTATATGGCGGTAGGGATGGAGCAGATATGACAAAACAGCTCTTAACTAGAGGAATACCCAATGCAATGCTCATGATTTCTGCCTATTCTGATCCAATTGGTACGATCGAATACGCGATCGATCAGGGATATGTGGTAGAAGATTTTATGACGTCTCCGATGCATTTTGGCTATTACAGTTCTGAACCTAAGGTAAAGCAGCAAATCATTGAGCTACGCAATCAGCATAAAGCCTTCTATTCTAGAAACATTTACATTCTTGCAGGGGTTCTCTTCAAAAAGAGCCATAGCGCTAAGCAAGATTTGTCCGCCGAACTGATTAAAGTAATGAATACATTATGAGTTTGAAATTAGAAATTGATTTACCTGTTATTGCTCAGGATCACCCAATGAGTTTGTCACTACAAGATATTGCTCCACCCACTTCTAGAATACTCAACAGTTCAGAAATTGGGCTGAAGGGTCTAGTCATTGCCCTGATCATTATCTTAACTTGGGCAATTAGTTTAGGACTGCTATTAACGGGAGTAAATGTGTCGCAAATCTCCCTACCTGGGAAGGCGATCGCTGTACTGTGGCAAACTTTTCTTTACACTGGACTGTTTATTACAGCTCACGATGCGATGCATGGCGTAGTTCTGCCAAAACAGACAAAAATCAATGCAGCGATCGGCTCTTTTGCGTTGCTAGCCTATGGCTTATTTTCCTACAAACAACTTTTAGAAGCTCATTTAAATCATCATCGGTATCCAGCCAGCGACTTAGATCCGGATTTTCATAATAGTAAATCTACAGGCGCGATCGGTTGGTACTTTTGTTTTATGCAGCGATATTGGAGTTGGTGGCGATTTTTGGGTCTAATAATAATTTTCTGCGTTATGCATAGTTTATTTCATATTCCTACGATTAATCTGATTCTATTTTGGATTGTTCCGTCCTTGATGAGTTCAATACAACTTTTCTATTTTGGTACTTTTTTGCCACACCGAGAACCAGAGGCAGGATATCCCGATTCCTTTCGGACTCAGAGTACATACTTGCCTTTATTTTGGTCATTTCTCACCTGTTATCACTTTGGCTATCATCACGAACATCATCAGTATCCAAATCTGGCTTGGTGGCAATTGCCGAAGGCCATTTAAGAATGAGGATTCTATAAAATTGAGACTGGCTGACAGACCGCGTGAATAAATTGCACTCCAGAAAGCACCCCATTTATGAGCGGTAATCTCTAGGCGTAGATTTAACTCTTAAGGATCCAAGTAAAGTTAAACGTCGTCCCTATGCCGATTTGAGATTCGAGCTTAATTTGGCCGCCCTGATTTTCCACGAGCTTCTTGACGATCGATAGCCCGATTCCAGAATTATTTTTATTGCTCTCCGACACTGTTTTAAAAATTTCAAACACTTTTGCTTGGTTTTCTGGGGCAATCCCCCGACCATCATCGATGACACTAAACTCCCATATCTCAGCGTCAGGCTTAACAAGGACTTGAATTTTGCCGTCTGGACGATCGTGATGTTTATAAGCATTCCCAATTAAATTTGTTAAAACTTGACTTAATAAGACCCGATTGGTCGTAATGGACGGTAACTTGGCAGGTAGCTCGACGACGAAACTATCGGGAATGCTCAACGAATCGACGATCTCTGAAAGTAGCTGCTCGACACAAAATGTTTCTAAATTTGCCTCAGTATTACCCACCTTGGCATAATTGAGCAAACCATCGATCAAGCCGTCCATACGGGATACGCGCGATCGCATCAATTCTAAATTTGCTTGAACATCTGGATCAACTGTTTCTGGTAAGTCATCACTAATCCAGGTGGCGAGATTAGAAATTCCACGTAATGGGGCTTTTAGATCGTGAGAGACTATATATGAGAAACGATCTAACTCTTGATTGCGAAGTTCAACTATGGCGCTAGTCTCAGCGAGTTGAACCGCTTGGGATTGGAGGGTAAATTCTGCCTGTTTACGATAGGTAATATCCTCGATCGACACAATAAAATAGACCGGAGCACCTGAAGCCTCGTGTCGGAGCATTCCTTTTACGTTAACCCAGACGATATGACCAAGTTTATGAATATACCGTTTATCTAAGTCGACTACCTGAATTTCATCGGCCAGAATCTGGCGAATGCTTTCCTGATCCTGAGCTAGATCGTCAGGATGGGTAATATCTTGGAAGTAACCGTAGAGGATTTCAGCTTTTGTATAGCCAAAAATTTCGCAGAGTTTAGGATTAACCAGCAACCACCGACCATCTAGCGCAACATGAGCAATACCGACGGCAGCTTGCTCAAACGTATTCCGAAATCGCTCTTCACTTTCTTTTAAAACTGCTTCGGAAATTTTACGATCGGTAATTTCTTCCACGACGACGCTAACGCTGACACTGTGTCCAAGGATATCCTTAAGTGGATAAAAGTTTTCGTTCCAAGTCCGATAAACTCCTGGCTGAGCACTCGTTTCACCGCAAATTTCTAGATTCAGGAGTGGCTTTCCGGTCTCTAATACTTGTCGCAGTAGCGGTTCGGCATCATCGGCTAAATCTGGGACGACATCGCGCACGGTACGCCCGATGTGATCGGCGATCGAAACACCGTTAATTTCGGCCAGTTTTTCATTGATGCGCTGAAAACGGAGGTCAGCACCAATAATTGCCAGACCAACGGGTGCCGTCTGATAGATGGCTTCAATTTCCCGTAGTTGGGATTGAGCGAGTAGCTGACTCTGACGCAGTTCCTCTTCTGCTTCTCGCCGTTCGGTCAAATTGTGAGAAATCAAGAGAATTTGATCGACATTTCCATCTTCGTCATGCAAGGGAATCACATTCACTTCCCACCATTTTGGGATCCCTGTCACGGTCGGACATTGCCCTTCAAAACTACTGCTAGTTCCGGCTAGAGCCGAGTTAAAAGCAGCTTGAGCTAGCTCCTGCTCGTTCCCATTCCAAAAATTCGTCCATAGAGATCGATCGTAGTCGGCAAAATTATCGATCTCTAACAGCCGTTTGCCGCCATCGTTCATGTATAATAGCCGACCCTCACGATCTATCACTTTGATACAATCTTGATTATTTTCCAAAATTCGCCGATTGAATTCCTCACTGCGTCGGAGATTTTGCTCATCTTTCCTAATTTCAGTAATATCGGTATGCATCCCAACCCATTCGCCCAGGCTCCCATCATCATTGAATAATGGAATGGCACGACCACTCATCAATCGATATTCGCCATCCCAGCGGCGCACTCGATGTTCGATCTCGAATGGGGTCAGATTGGTAACTGCTAACGCCCATAACTCAGCCGTCCGCTGGCGATCGTCAGGATGGATTGCCCACATCCAGCCTCCTCCACTAGTCTCAGATTCGTCTGGGTTCTCTCCGGTAAATGGCACTACATTGGCGTGGAGGATCTTTCCCTCAGGAGTAGTGTTCCACACAATTTGAGAGGTCATCTCAATCAGCGCTTTATACCGTTCTTCACTGGCTCTTAAGGCTAGTTCCGCTTGTTTGCGTTCAGTAATTTCTATATTCCCGCCCGCCAGCCGCACGGCCCGACCTGCATCATCATAATAAAATCGTCCGAAACCACCAATCCAGTGGGTACTCCCATCCGGCCAGATTACCCGATACTCTTGAGTAATATCTGAGGAATCCAAGAGTGCTCGTTCAACTCCGGTAGTGACCTCGACCAAATCGTCGGGATGTAGGATGCTTTGCCACTTTGCTACGGTAAACTCTTCATCCGGCACCAGCCCCATCAATTGATTAAAGTAAGCACTCGTGAGAAATTGAGCGGTACTTAAGTCCCAATCATACGTGCCTAGGTGCGCTCCCCCGATCGCGAGTTGCAGCCGTTCCTCACTGTCTACTAGGGCTTGCTTGGCCTGCTGACGATCGATTTCCGTCGCAATCCGATCGCTAAAAACCAGCAATAACGATTCTGCCAGATGCACATCTTGTAAGGGTTTACTATCCATTACCCCTAATACTCCCAGCACCTCACCCTGAGCATCAAAGAAGGACGTTGCCACATAACTTTCGACAAGGAGCGGTTTAAGCAGCGGAGCATCGGGAAAATAAGACTGGACATTACGCGGGTAAGAGCAAATTCTCCGTTGTTTGATTACTTCCCAGCAAGGCGTATCTTCGAGTGCGTATTCCAGATTATCGACGATCTGACCACCAGCGCAAGTGGCAACCGTTCGCATCATTTTTAGGTTGTCGCCTCCGATTAAGCCAATGTATGCATAATCTGTGTTGAGTATTTTGGCTAGGTGCTGTACTAGCGCATTCATAAATTCGCCACCCGTGACCGTAGATAGGCCGCGTGTAATTTCTAGCAGTGCGCTATCGACTTTTGCGATCTGCCGCGCTGCCAACCTGAGTTCTAGTTCGTCTACCACGATCGCAGCCAGATCCACTAAGGTCGCTTCTTGCTCGGGGGTGAGGGGGGCGTGGGGGACCGTATCGAGCATACAGAGCGTACCCAGATTGAAGCCGTCATAACTGAGCAGGGGCGCACCTGCATAAAACCGCAATCCTGGGTCGCACCGCACGAAGGGATTCCCTAAAAACCGCTCATCGAGTTGGGTATCGGACACGACTAGCAGTTCGTCGGTCAACACGGCAAAGCTGCATAGCGTGGCATCACGGGGAACTTCACTGGCATCAAAGCCAATGCTCGACTTAAACCAAGCTCTCGACTCATCTACTAGTGAAATCAGCACAGTGGGCATCTGGAACAGTCGCGCCGCCAGACTGGTGACCCGATCGAAGGCGACTTCAGCGGGTGTATCGAGAATGTGGTAGCGATGCAATGCTTCCAAGCGCTCTGGTTCATTGGCTGGAAACAGGGAGGTCGGCAGCTTTGGAGCCAATACGTCAGTCATATCCATATCGCTTACAGCAACAGCTTCAATATTGTCTTGCAGAACTAATCAACTATCAATGTGACAATCGAAAAACTGTCCACACAGCTTACCGATCGAAAATAATTGTGATGTTGCAAATTTATTCTTCCTAAAATTCGTAATTATTAGAATACTGGAACTTAGGGAAACCATCTAACTTGCCCAGCAAAGCTTTGAGGTTTGGTACTGCGTATTAACTTGCTTTGATTAAACTCTTAAATTGCATGAGATATTAACATATTCAATCATATCCAATGTTGTTTTGCTAAATTTTAATCTCAAGCTCGAATTGTGAGAGAGAATTTTAAATTATATTAATTAAATTTTCCATACCTGAGAAATATCTCTAGTTATTCGTTCGTCACTAAAAGCCATTTGTCCGCAACCCTTTGCCCGTCCCTTGTAACCCTGGACAAAAATGATGTGATTATGATGTGATTGACGGGTTAGCCTTCGATCGTATCTCAATTATTTCCGTTGAAACAAATCCAGCCGATACTGAGCATTGTTTATACTCTTTAAATGCTGAAGCTGCGCTGGGCTAAAATTTAAAAATGATTCATGCACTTCATCGCCCGTCAAAGGATAATCCGGCGATCGCGGCAACCAATGCACCAATAGCAAATGACCGCCGATTTCTAGTAGTTGCAGTATGCGCTGCTGTGCGATCTCCAAATCTTCCCGGCCCCAGTAATATCCGACTTCCGAGACTAAAATCAAATCAAACAATTCCTCTGGAAACTGTTGCGGAAAACTCATAATCTCGAAGCGAACCTGTGGCAACGCTTGACATCTTTGAATTGCTTCGTTTTGAGCTAATTGAGACACCTCAATCGACAGGAGTGAATCGCAGTACAGGGCAAGCTTTTGGGTTAGAACACCGATCGAACCACCAATTTCTAGCGCAGAACAGTAATGGGCATTGGGTAACGCTGCGATCGTGGTGCTGTATTTCTCAGCCTCATAGTCACTGGTGGCAAATTTCCAGGGATCAATATCCGTTTGATAAAGCGCATCAAAATAACTAGCGGGTAGAGATTGCGAGGGTTGCATTAATTTATTGCTCCATTTCAAAGTAAATTTCAAAAGGCTGGCAAAGTTTGTTTAACATTCCTGAAGTTAATTGAAAGCCACCTGGATCATCATCAATTAAGCTAGAAGTCTGAGAGCGGTATAAGTCGATCGATTGCTGTTTTAGCTCCACTACTTCAGAAATATCCAAACACCACGTCTTCATACCGCTTAAGGTATGGTTCTGCCGCTGAGTTGGATCCCAGTCCCAGATAGGATACTCTAGCCATCTTGGGAAAAGTCCCGATCGCAGAATCGCAGTCTGAATAATTTCCCAAGTCGCTCGGTGATCAGGATGGGGATCATATCGATAGGGCACAAAAATGATTTTTGGATTTACACTTATCAAATACTTTTGGCATTCATTCACTGATGTCTCAAAGTCTGTTGATCCAGCAGTTGGGATTGCGCCATCTGGCATTTGCATAAATCTAATACAAGACTGACCAACATTCAAGTGGGCCATAGATAGCAGCGAGGGTTTCTGATTCGCGCAATTGCTTTAAACGCGGTGCAGCGTAATGGATTGAATTGGGATGAGATTTTGTGCCATCACTCATCACTAAAATTTGGACTTGATATCGGTGCGATCGTAACAATGCAATTGCGCCACCACAGCCTAAACATTCATCATCAGGATGGGGTGCAACTATTAAAACGGGTTCAACCGAAATATCGGCGATCGATAGCACAGGTAAGAACTGAGGACAGGCAAAAGGATTGCTATTCATCATGATCGCGTTTATCCCAATTGATGAATCGTTCAGGAGGCTGCGAAAATGCGTACTTTCCAACCGATTGAAGCGATGAATCAAATCCAGGCTGACGCAGATAAAGGCTCAAATCTCGAATGATCCGTTCCATGGGATAAGGCGGCAGTAAACCCCGCGTTCCGACCGATCGTTGACAGAGTTGAATCACATCCATACAGATTTCTTCAATTGCAGTGCGGGCCATATTGATATAAGTAACCAAACGATCGCAGTCTGAATGGGTTTGGTTACAGTCTCCCCCAAACGTCGGAGCGTAGGTAGCAATTCGGTCCGATGCGCCCTTAAGCCAAAGATTACCGCTTTCAATTGCGATCGCCATTTGTCCTAATCTATTCTCCTGATAGGGATCGTTAGTCCGGCCTAGACTGTGAAGATAGCGACGGGTTGCATCAAACAATGCCTCTGCGCCCCCCAACTGAACAGCCACAAAGCGAATTGAACCGACCGTTAACCAAGGCTGACGATTGTAGTCTCCGGGTGCAGCAACGATGAATTGTTTACTCAGCTCTACCTGACTAAAATCAACTTTATAGCTAGCAGTAGCCTGCATTCCTGAAGGGTTCCACCAGCTTGGATCACTGATAGTAGTGACCTGTTCCATGGGGACAATGCACATTTGCCAACCGCCATCAGGCAAAATCCCATTCACAAAGGGTCGCTCCACAAACCCTGAACCCGAACAAAATGTTTTGCTGCCCTGAAGTTGATACCGATCGGTATCTAGAGGAATCACTTTAACGCCATCATTAGCTTCCGCGTTCCAAACTCCAAAAATTTTGTGACGATCGCGCGCATCTTGGGCAAACTGTTCGATTTGCTCTTTTGTGGCAAAAGTTTGAATCAACTGGAGCGCATTGACATGACCTTCAAAAATTCGTCCCACCACTAGGTTTCCCCACCCCATTCTTTTGAGCATTAGCAAAAGTTCATGGGTAAATCTCGCATCAATGCCTAAACCAAGTCCCCCCAAATTAGGCATAAGAGGAACAGCTAATAATCCTGCCTCCGCAATCTGCTTAAATTCCTGAATTGGAAACGCTCCCTCACAATCAATCTCAGCAGCGTTGACTGTGCAATAATCAGCGATCGCATCGACACAGGCAAATGCTTTAGCTAAAGAGGAACAGCCTGAAACATTTACGGTTTGGGGCTGCGGGGTAATTCGGTAAGATAGGTTAGATGTATTTATAGATTTTGCATTAAAGTTTCCTGCTACAAACGTCATAGTTAATTATCTCCAGCTCTGGGTTGTATGATGAACATCACTGTGTTCTGAATATAAAGGATCCCTATCCCTAAACTCATTGAACTCGTCTAATAGAGGCTGCGATCGCAGGAATTTTAAGCGGCTATTAAGATCAAAGAGGGCCAGTTTTAAATCTACCAACGGCCATTTTTTTTGCCACACTCCAAAGTGCTGCTTCTCTTTAATAGTTTCAAACAGTAAGTCAAACGTCTGAGGTCGTTTTAGTTCTTCCCATAGCCATTGTTCATTAATGCCTAGGCTATTGGCATAAACAGCGACATCTTTAGTTATAGGTTGATATCCCTGGAGAATACTTTGCCATAGGGCACGCAGTTGCTGTCGAGTTTGGAGTCGAGTTTCAATTGCAGCAGCAGACTCTACCAAAAATGCTTGCTGAGATCCGATCGATTCCCATTGATTAAGCTGTTCAGCAAAACCGCCCGCTGTTCGGACGGTCTGCCGAGCCGAAGTCGTCACCTGTACCAGTGGGCTATGGCGAAACCGAGCACCGACCCTAAGTAAAGCTCGATAAAACGCCACATCTTCTGGAGTCCTGACCTTTGGCATTCCACCCGCTTGGTAATACATTTGGGCAGTAACCGCTAGACTTGCGCCGTAGTGTTGAGTATGGCGAGGCCAGCAGTCATTAGGATTAGGATCTAAATAGGATTCTAGTTCAGCAATTAACTGATGATAACGATCGCCCAGCAGATAGCGCATTCTCACCTTAGGATCTAAGGCTTTACAGCTTGTAGTATCTGCTACGATTCGTCCTCCTACCGCATCAGCACCCCGTGAGATTTCTAAACGCGTTGCGGCAATCCAATTGAATGAAACAATCGAATCACTATCGGTCGAAGCAATAACACCTTGCTCCCCCGTTAAGCCAGCCAACCCTAGGCTTGCGAGACGATGGTAAGCTTCGTCCATTAAAATTTGTCGTACATGACCAATATATGACTCTGAAGGAGGAAATACTTGTTCAACAATATGAAGCCTTGAGCTTGGGTGCTGCTCTGAAAATCGCTGGGCGATCGTAACTGAATCATCTGTACAGTTGTTTGCTAGTAATATAATCTCATATGTGTTTGAATCTAGTGGCTGTCCTTGAAAATCAGTTTGATTAGCTAAACTCAACAAACATTTTTCTAGTAATTGAGACTCATTTCGGACAGGAAGAACCACACATATTTCACATTCAGGCAGGGGTGGAACTTGAACTAGAGGGCGATAAAGTTCTATTTTCGCGGGAGTACTGCTGATTGCGACATTACTATGAGATTGATTACAGCCTAGGGAAGAGTTGTTGAAGTTTGAAAGCTCATCGTCAGGTAGAAAATTTAGGGATTTTAATGGGTGATGTGTTGTCGTAGTCCAAGATTTCGGTGACGGATGGTTTTGACTGCTTTCTGTTGAAGTTGACAAACTCGCAATCGATCCCACGGTTGAATTAACACCTGGATTAACACTGTTTGGCGCAGAATGTCTCTTCCCTTTTTGGTTCATAACAACTGTATCCTTTCCGCTAAATTTTATGTATGACTAAAAATATAGTCAGCTGTGGAACTGATAGACTATAGTGAAATCCTTATAATCAATCTAGAGTTACTGGAGTGTTAAATTACAGTGTCCAGTAACTCCATGTGGGCTTATGAGACCTAACGTTTTTCAGTATTGTTACGCAATTCAGTACTACTTCTTTCAACTACGTCTCCATACATTGAACCAAATTCTTTAACTGCATCTGCCGACTGTTCGCCAATTCTCTTCATTTTTTCGCCAGGACGATCTTTAGTTTCGTCAGCCTGCTTATCCCATTCATTAGTTGTTTTAGGTCTTTCAGAGTTTTCTGTCTGGACTAGATCGTTTATTCGATCGACCGATTTTTTACTTGACAAATCTGGGTTAGATAGAGACGGGCTTCTATTGGTCGCCGACAGCATCAGACCTACAATGACGATCGGTAAGAACTGCTTTACCTGAAACTTGCTAATAAAGTAACTAATCTTTGAAATTGTCTTGGAAATTAAACTGATCATAGTAAACTCGCTCAGATAGAGATATGTTTTTGATCTTCAAGGGCATATATCGAATTGAATTCTCGATAATGTGAATTACAAAAATGGTATCTTAAAATCACTATAAACTTCTCTCTCAAAAGTAGATTTAAACTCTAGTAAACAGAATCATAATGATGACTTTTGGAGAAAATTAGCTTCTGTATTAATCTCTAAATATAAATTTCTAACAGCATCCAATCAACGATCGTTATTCGGTGGCTAGTGAGAATTTCGTTGAACACGTTTGTTAATCAGATTTAATCAGACGATCGCAGAGTGGCTTGAGAATCACTCGAATCTGACTGTCGCGAATATAGTCTTTTGACTCATCCTTAATCAATGCATGACTAAGAAATAACTGCGGTTGTTCTGATAATATTTCTTAGACAACACCTTCAATTAGAGATTCTGTCACGGATTCCATTACTACAGGCTGTAGCGTGAAACCAAGCGCACTGTTCTCAATCAAACTCCGCCAAAGCAGAGATTCTATTGCTTCGATCAGTTTTGATAGAGGAAGTTCGATCGCCAAATCCAGTTTTAACTCTGCGACAGTGACAGGTTCGCGGTTAATAGCTAGCCAATTCATAATAGATCGCTCTAGCTTTGACAGGCGATCGCATTGTTGCTGAATTAACGCTCCAAAGCTTTGACAGGCGATCGCATTGTTGCTGAATTAACGCTCCAATACCATTAAAAGCAAAATTGCCCTGTTGCAGAAATTGAGAAATATCCCCCGCAAATAAATCTTGAATTGCATTCGCTGCCATCTTCAGGGCTAAGGGATTACCACGATAATGAACTCTCAACCGTTCCAGATCATCTCCGACTGTATGCAATCCCTTGTCATCGAGAATATGCTGTCCTGCGTCTAGGTCTAATCCCGCCAGAGGCATCGTCCGTACGAACAAACGATCGCCTTCCATTAAGGCAATTTCTTGAGGTTTTTCGCGACTAGTGACTATTAGGCAGCTTTGATGAGCAATTTCCCCCACTCGCTTCAGCAGTTCGCCATACATCTCATAGCCTTTGCGATAGGTTCCCGACTGTTTGCCATCTTGTAAGATAGTTTCAAAATTATCGAGGATCATCAAACAACGCGATCGCTTTAATAGTTCGATTAATCGCGAGATTTTACCGCCGATGTTATCAGGAAGTTCGGTTTCCTGTTGCTGTGAAAAAAACTTAATTAATGTTATTAGATATTCGTCAATGGGCATAGTATCTCGTAGCGATCGCCAAATCACAAAATCAAATTCTTCTTGAATCTCTTGGGCAAGTTTGATCGCAAAAGAGGTTTTACCCATACCACCCATTCCGAGAATTGTTATGATGCGGCAATCAGCATTATGTAGAACTGTCGTTAGCAAGAACAACATGTATTTTACCGACTGCAAGATCATTCTATTCTGGACTTCTATCCGGCGATCGTTGAACATTCGGATGAAATGGATGTCTAGCTTTCAAGATTTCCCCACCCATTATTGTTTGGTTCAAATCAGTGGGGTAATCTTAGATTATACGATCGCGAAGCTGTTGAAGCTAAGGGATCGTCAATCTGAATCATAAAGTGGAATTAATTATTCTACCTAAAGTAGTGCAAACAAAATTCTAAATGAAGATGCTTATTTTTAAAAGTAAGGTTATCGTACTTTATACTATGAGTTATCCAATAATTGGTTTCTTGTAATATTTCCCTCGGGGTTGAGTGATTGCGCTGATTCTTTCTACAGTATTGGTTAATAAGTAGTTAATTCTGCCCATCATTCAATTTATTATCTGAAATACAACCTTCATTAGGGTCTGTGCTTTAGGTTTTAGGATAAAGCTTACAAAATTCATAGTCAAGAACATGACAAATAGATAAACTTTTAATAGTCTATAGGTGACAAAATGAAAGGCGAAACTCCAACACCTCACAATATCAGTAATGACAGTTATGATGCCCATCTAGTCCCAGCAGAAACGGCTGCTCGAAAAGCGCGAGAAGGCAATGAATTTAAGAAAATTGTTCATGAGAATGACTCAACTGATGAGGTTAATGCATCAGGTGGTCACACTATGGATTCTGAAGGATTAGCCAATAACTATGCGATCGAACCTGAAATGTATTATGAGGTTCCAGGCGATGTATCAAATTCTGATACTTAATCGATATTTAAAGTCACAAGTTTCGATGCCACAATAAGCATTCAAACTCTTGTTGAAGATAAAATTAATTAATTCTTGATTAATTTAGATCTACAAAAACCACATCGAAATTTGGAGGTTTTCATGATTTCACATTATGGAGTTCGTCAGATCTTTGTTGCGTTCAACATTGTTTTTTTGGTGATGAGCATTACGTTATTTGGGATTAACATCGATCGTAGCTTGGCTCCACATCAAAGCGGAGGCTGGGGCCGGAATAAGGCGCAGGTTGTAGCCAAAAATGTTGAAGGCAGACTTCAAGAGATGGCTCGAAATATCTCGGGAAATACAAAGACAAATTGATCGATACTTCGAGTTAATGTGAAGAAAAAAAATTCAATTTATTAGAAGCCATCAAATCCAAGAAGTAAACACCAGTTAGAGGTAAATCATGATTAATATTATTTGGACAGGCGCTGTCATTCTCTTTCTTCTCTGGATTTTAGGAATATCAGTTCATATTGGTGGCGGATTAATTCATCTATTACTTGTTTTGGCGGTGATTGGGGTCGTCTACAACTTAATCACGGGCCGATCGGCTCTCTAATCCTCAGTTCTACTTATCAATATGAATTGAAACCTAGCTATCCTAATTGGACTGGCTGGGTTTTCAGTTGGAAATCTGTTTAATAGCTTCTGGAACCGCGATCGGAGCAGTAGATCCTTTCATGCTGTGAGATTCTGCATCATGGCGATTTAGGGAAATCTCTTCCCATCTCTTCCGTTTCAAACCCTGCCGAGTACGTAAAATTATTTAATAGGCACGATCGGTAAAACCCGCTTAATAAATTTACGAAGTTTAATCATTCCCACTAATCTCCGAATCTTCAGAGCGATCTGAGGCTCCACCACGTTAGCCTTTTCAATTTCCTGTTGTAGCTCCGCATATTCTGTCGCCGTCAGCCGTTTTCCATCGAATGGCGAGCGACCATCCAGCAAAATTTCCGATCGCAGCACTTCTTCAGGTAAATCAGGCTCGGTCGTCGTCGCTTCGGCGGCCTGAACTCGTGTGTTCCCCATAGAAATGAAAGTCAATAGAAACATCCCGATCGCCCATTTATTAACCTCAATTCGTTTCAATAGTCTGAGTAGGTGCGAGGGAGCCATTATTTTGATCCTTAAAAGGGATGAAGGTACGCGTAGAATTCTGCAAAGTTTATGTAAACCTTTATTAAACCATTCCAGAATACCTGCGTATGTCTACGGAGATATATGATAATCTTTGGACATCAAGAACGAAAACTACTGATTCACTTGCCCGTGAGTTTCACCGAGTTTCCTGGATTTCCCCCACCCCTATCTTTGTAAGTCTTTCATTAAGTTCCGATCGCAGAAGTTTCGTCCTTGATTCGACTTTACTAATACTAAACTTTGTCGATGGAGTCCAAGCCGTCATGTTCAATACTCTTTCTTTCAACACCTCCCTCCAATCTGCTTACCTTCCAGAACCCATCTGCATCGAAGTCTCTGGCTTGATGGATGACTTCATGAGCCTTGAAGAAATTGCTCCCGGTGCTGAATGGTCTGACATTCTAGCTGCAACTTGGGGGGTAGCCTCAACTTCTAATGCCGTTGAAATGCGATCGGCCATTACTTCAAAATCCCCCATTGTTAAAGCAGTCCGGTCGTTCTTTCAGTCGTTTCGTTCTAGCTTAGAAGTGGCTTAAGTTATTCTCTGTGAATCACCGGGTTGAATCGCACTCTTAAATTTCATCGACGATGTTGAGCATTATTCACGATCGTTACTTCGTGCGTAATGCCCAGCTTTTTATGATTTGATTACAAAAACTTAGACCCCTTTAAGACGCTAGTGCTCAAAGACGTTGTTGTACTGTGCGATGTCCAACTCCGCAAACGTTGGCAAACATCCAAAACATTCCTCTGCTAACAATAAGCGTTCTTCTCGCTCCAACATTATCATCAGTTTCTCGCGAGCCTCAATCAAATACCGTACATCGTTCGCCGCATAGCGCAGTTGCTCATCAGATAAATTCGCCGCATTCCCCCAGTCCGAACTCTGGGCGGTTTTGTCGAGTTCCACACCCACCACTTCCTTAATCAAATCTTTCAATCCATGCCGTGGCGAGTAGGTTCGGGCCAGTTTGCTTGCAATCTTAGTGCAAAAAATCGGGCTAACGGAAATGCCTAGGTGATACTTCAGAGTTGTGATGTCGAAGCGGGCAAAGTGAAAAATCTTTGTGACCTGAGTTGCTTCCATTAACGTTCTTAAATTAGGCGCATGGGTTTGGCCCTTCAGAATCCGCACCACCGTCACTCGGTTTTGGTCGTCACAAAGCTGTATCAAACACAACCGATCGCGCTGAGGCAGCAATCCCATGGTTTCCGTATCGACAGCAATAGTCGAACCCGTCAAATAGGTCTCCAGACGATCGAGCGCCAAATCACCATCACAAATCACAAAATCCTGTGTCTCATCACTCATTACGCGCCACTCCTCAACTCATCAATACAATTCTCACCATACCCTTGCTAGTCTATAGGTCTTTAGGCAGACGATCGTATATCTACCCTTTGGACTTACCACTCTTCCGGATTCTCTACCGAAAGGTACACATCTTCTTCATCTCAAGAACGCTTCTGTAAAATCACTGTAAAAAACGACCTGTACTAGATGACCCCAGTGTTTTCACTCGCTATTGTAGGGACATATCCAGACCGAACTTATACAGAACATTTATTCAAGTCCCAATTTTCTCTTATACAGAAACTCTATCTCAGTTACGAGACTGCATTATGAATCGAGATTAGGGAGGCGATCGAATCGATCCCTCTCCTAATTTCTTATCAACCTTCCGGATTCTTTGTCCTCAATGCTGATTAATACATTAGACGCAGGATGCAAAGAGTTTTGAAACCGAGCGTTGCTTTGAGCGGTTCAATTAGGTGTAAATAAGGGTGTAGCCACTAAGGTTACGCCTTATTTTTTGATATTTTTTGACTTAGGACTAGCTCGTTCCCACCGCCGCTCCTCCGATATCACAAAAATACGGTTCTCCCCACCGAAAAATCCCACTTCACTTCACACAGCGCTGTATTATAAAGAAACTCGCTCCTGTAGCTGAGGGTGTTCAGGCAGGCCATAAAACCTGTGGGTGCGCAGATTGTTGTTACAGGTTCAGGCAACCCGAGATTAAACGCTATGAGTCAGACACAGTATTACGGCGACCAGTCCTATCGCACTCCGCCCCCGGATATTGCATCGCTTCTGCTGAAGGAGCGTATTGTTTATCTGGGTTTACCGCTTTATTCTTCAGATGATGTCAAACGTCGCATCGGAATTGATGTCACGGAACTGATCATCGCGCAATTGCTCTACTTGCAGTTTGATGACCCTGAGAAGCCTATCTTCTTTTACATCAACTCCACCGGAACCTCTTGGTACGACGGCGAGACGATCGGTTATGAAACTGAAGCCTTCGCCATCTGCGACACCATGCAGTACATCAAACCACCCATCCACACCATCTGTCTCGGTCAGGCTATGGGGACAGCAGCGATGATTCTGTCGTCCGGTGCAAAAGGCTTTCGGGCGAGTTTGCCCCATGCGACCATTACCTTGAGCCAATCGCGTACGGGTGCTCAAGGTCAAGCGACAGACATTCAAATCCGGGCTAAGGAAGCGATTATTAACAAGACTGCCGTCCTTGATATTATGGCCAGAAACACCGGGCAAACGGTGGAAAAAATCGCTAAAGACACCGATCGGATGTTTTATCTAACGCCCCACGAAGCGAAAGAATATGGCCTGATCGATCGCGTTCTCGAAAGCACCAAAGACTTACCCACACCCATTCCTGCTGGAATCTAAAGTCTGGATCTGAATATTTATCATCAATTGGAGCGATTTCCCCATGCCTATCGGCGAGCCAAAAGTCCCATACCGCCTACCCGGTAGCACCTACGAGCAATGGGTCAGTATCTACACTCGCCTGAGCCAAGAGCGGATTATTTTCCTAGGCCAGGAAGTGACCGACTCCCTAGCGAACTCTATTATTGCGGCGATGTTATATCTCGATTCCGAGGATCCGTCCAAGCCGATTTATCTGTATATCAATTCCCCTGGCGGATCCGTCACCGCTGGAATGGCAATTTATGACACGATGCAATACATCAAGTCAGAAGTGATCACCATTTGTGTCGGTCTGGCCGCTAGTATGGGCGCATTTTTATTGTCAGCGGGCAGTAAAGGAAAGCGTCTTGCCTTGCCCCACGCCCGCATCATGATTCACCAACCGCTCGGTGGAACAGGCCGTCGTCAAGCAACGGACATTGAAATTGAGGCGCGAGAAATTCTTCGCATCAAGACCTTGCTGAATGAGATTCTAGCTAAGCGCAGTGGTCAGACCGTTGAGAAAATTGAGAAAGATACCGATCGGGACTACTTTATGTCGGCAGCCGAAGCCCGAGATTATGGTCTGATTGACCAAGTGATTGAAACCTTGAAATAGGGTTTCCGTCCAAATCTAGAAAGAGGTGGCAGAATTCATAGATTGAGTTCTGCCACTTTTGTTTTGATCAGGGTTTAAGGTTAGCTATGAAATTGGAGGATTATTATCGATCGCTTGGACTAAAACCCGGTGCGTCCCGTGAACAAGTCAAACAGGCTTACCGGATTTTGGCACGTCAACATCATCCTGATACCACAGCTCATCAAAGTACATCTAATCAAAATACGTCAGATATTTTTCTCACGATCACGATCGCCTATAAATATCTTCTAGCCCATACTGCCCCGAGCCAAGCCGCAAGCCCCTCACAAAATCCCGTTTCTGCGAACGTTCCTAAAACTCCAGAAAATCTACTGAAATATAATGCCTATGAACGGTTGCGGCATCTATTTGCTCAGCAGCGCTTTGCCAGTGCGATCGCTCTAGTCGAGGCGCTAACCTCTAAACTTCCCGACGATCTTGAAGTCCAGCAGTGGTGTGCCATCGCCTACCAGCAACAGGGTCGCCGTCTTATGCGCGATCGTCATTACCCTCAAGCCCTACGCTATCTGCAAAAAGCCCTCGCCACCAACCCAACTAACCGCGATCTTGTGGCCAAGCTTCATCAAGACCTCCGATCGTTGAAACGTCAAGTCCAGGAAACATCATTTCGATCGATGTAAGTTTCATTTAATATTGTTTTGAAAGTAAAAATGCGATCCCCAAAAAACATCAAATGTATTCCTAAAGTTCATGTAGAGTTAAGGTATGTACGTAGATAAGTAGATACACACATTGTTGATTCAACGATACGGGGTTTACTGTGTTTGCGAAATTACCTCGAATAACTGGGCGATCGGCAATGACGGTTAGTTTTACGTCAACGCTGTATTTGTTACCTGTTTTAGAGCTGTTGCTCGATTGTATCCCATCCCATTGGCACGCCGAGGTGCATTTGGGGCTACAAGAAGCATTAGTAAATGCAGCAAAACATGGAAACAAGCTCGATCCAGGCAAAAGTATTTCAGTATTATTTTCCCATAGCGACGATCGATGTGAGTGGCTCATTTGCGACCAAGGTTCTGGCTTTACGCCGCCCGATGCTTTCAAATCTAACCTAGAAGAAACGCTCCATGATGACACTGAATCGGGGCGCGGCTTGTTTATATTGCATCAAGTATTTGATCAAGTTCAATGGAACCCATGCGGTACCCAGTTACGTCTTTGTAAGAAGATGCGATTTACGTCGCGATCTCCTCTTTTTACCTAAATGACGATTTAATCATCTTTTAATATCTGAGCGAATTAGCTAAAATTAGGGTATCTTGTCTCCAGAAACGTCCCCAATCCGTACTCGTCCATGACCCATCGGTTAGCGCATCATTTCATGTCCTTTAATCATCGTCAGCTGGATTTAGTCTTGTTAGCTGGTTGTTCGTGCTTACTAACGCTGCTTTGTCAGCCTATGGCGGGTGCAACGTCCAATTCAACAGCACCCACCACCTATTCTGCGCGAATTGCCAATGTGTCTTGCGTCATGGTCTGCCATCAGCAGCAAACCCGTAATAGCCGCAAAATTCTTCTGGGTCGAAAAGCATAGATTATTTTTCGACATCTAATGCGGACAGCCAGGAGACGAAATCGATCGATCGAGCCATCCCGCCGCTTGTTGAAGATGGGCTAGGGCTTGGTCATTGTCTCCCTTAAGCAAATAAACTAATGCCGCCGCCGTTTGCTCCTTAGCCCGAGCTGAACGATTGGCTTGGAGACGATGCCAGTCTTTATGGCCTATTGCTAAGGTCTGGGCTAGGGCTTGAGCCAGTTCAAGAGGTTCTATGCCTAAATCGAGGTTGACAGCGTTGCTAGTTATGGATTGTGTCATAGATTTTAATCAAGCTCTTAATTCTTCTTCTATTATGCCGTCTGACTCTGCCCCTTTGCCGATCGCGCCCAATTCTGATGAAATCGGTACGGCTCTTCTGGAGCTAGAGGAAACCATTGCTCAATTTCGCGATCGGTATGATCAAGTGCAGGCCGACGAAGCCCTTAGAGATCAATTGCAAGCAAAATGTCAAGATCTGAAAACAAGCCGACCCGAGCTAAAGGCAGAACTCGAACGACTTGCGGTTGAACTGGATGATGTGGAAATGCGTCTTGAAAGTCAATTGGTGTCTTGGTTGGGGCTTCGTGAGTACTTTTGGCAAATTGTGCGCTTTGGCGGTATGGGCATTTTGGTCGGTTGGGGACTCGCGACCTGGGCGATGGGAATACGATCGGTTACAGATTCAACAAATCAGTCTCCCATCCGTTTAGAGCAGCCAAAGTAATTCAGTTTTATTTAGGGTATAAAAATATCGGTCAGCCAAAGGAGTCGATCGGGAAAGGATAGCAGGGCGATTGAATGAGTTTGACTGATGTTGAGATGGGTACTATAGCCTGTGGGCGTTGAAATCAATTCTGTTCGTTCATCTGGATTGAGAATTCCCAACTCACTCATGCGGCGATATTCCTGCACACTCCAATGCTTCAGCCTCGTGGCATCGATCGTTTGCATCTTCCAATCTCCCCAATTAATCGCTATTTCACATTATGATTCATAATCTCTTCTAGTAGATGTGTAGCGCGGTTCTTCCATGACTCAGCCGACTCAATGTTCCGTTTTTCGTATTTCTCAAGTTCTTCGGAGTGGTGAACCTGATACCACAGTTATTATTCGCGGCTGGGTTAGAACTAAGCGCGAACAAAAGACGTTTACATTCATTGAAGTGAATGATGGCTCCTCGATGGCGGGGCTGCAAGTGGTGGTGAGTGATGCGATCGTAGGCTATGCCGAATCTATCAAACGCATTAATACCGGAGCTTCGGTCGAAATTGAAGGTAAATTGGTGCCGTCTCCCGGTAAAGGTCAACGCCTTGAAATGCAAGCGATCGCCCTAACGGTGCATGGCGAGGCTGATCCAGAAACCTATCCATTACAGAAGAAACGTCATTCCTTTGAATTTCTGCGCGACATTGGGCATTTACGATCGCGGACCAATACCTTAAGTGCAGTATTCAGAGTGCGGAATGC
Source organism: Synechococcales cyanobacterium GL140_1_metabat_312 (assembly GCA_025351345.1). Lineage (GTDB taxonomy): Bacteria > Cyanobacteriota > Cyanobacteriia > Leptolyngbyales > Leptolyngbyaceae > JAAFJU01. The sequence continues at coordinate 1,133 of JANXWB010000081.1, read as the reverse complement.
TTGTGCAGCGGCGGTTCATCAGTTCTTCCAAGAACGGGGATTTTTGTGGGTGCATACGCCGATATTGACCGCGAGTGATTGCGAAGGTGCTGGGGAAATGTTCTCGGTCACGCGATTTGATTTAAATAAATTGCCCATTAAAGAAGGGAAAGTAGACTTCAGTCAAGACTTCTTTGGTAAACCGACTTATCTCACCGTCAGCGGTCAACTTGAAGCCGAAATTATGGCGATGGCCTTTAGTGATGTCTATACCTTTGGCCCAACCTTCCGAGCTGAGAATTCAAACACGTCTCGGCATTTAGCTGAGTTTTGGATGGTGGAGCCGGAGATGGCCTTTTGTGATCTGAAAGGTGATATGGATTTGGCCGAGTCATTTCTAAAATATGTATTTAAACATGTGATGGAAACTTGCCAAGAGGATATGGAATTTTTACAGCAGCGCATTGATGATAGTGTTTTGGATACTGCGGACAATATTATCAATAGTGAATTTGCTCGGGTGACCTATACAGAAGCGATCGCACTTCTAGAGAAATCTAACAAAGCTTTTGAGTATCCGATCGCTTGGGGCATAGATATGCAATCGGAGCATGAACGCTGGTTAGCAGAGGAATATTTTAAAAAACCTGTGATTGTTACCAACTATCCGACCGAAATTAAAGCCTTTTATATGCGTCTGGATGATGGCGGGAAAACGGTTTCAGCCATGGATATCTTAGCTCCGAAGATTGGGGAAATCATCGGTGGATCGCAAAGGGAAGAACGACTGGACGTGCTGGAATCGCGTATTCGTGCCCAAGGACTTGATCCAGAAGTTTACTGGTGGTATTTGGACTTACGGCGTTATGGCACAGTCCCTCATGCAGGCTTCGGGCTTGGCTTTGAACGTCTGGTCCAGTTTATGACGGGCATGGCCAATATTCGAGATGTGATTCCATTTCCCCGTACTCCGATGAATGTCGAGTTTTAAACTAACGTATTTAAAAAAATATTGGCGTTGCTGAATTAAGGTATGTCTCGAAGTGGGACTGGGACATCCTCAAATTTTAAGTAGTGAAGTAGCAATCTAATTGAGTGTGCCAGCATTTTTACGCATTTAGAATAGCAAAGCGTTTTTCGATGAAGCCGAGCCA
>JANXWB010000012.1 GCA_025351345.1 Synechococcales cyanobacterium GL140_1_metabat_312 | reverse complement strand
TGCAACATTTGGACTGCACGATCGCGGGCAAACGTGTCTTCCCCCCAATAAAAATAAACTGCCATACCGTCTCCTGATTTCGCCTGCTCTCAATGTACCAATGATATCGAGTAACGATCGTAAACCATTCTGTTACAATCTCTAAATATGTACTTTTAACTTGTAATAATTCCGATTGGGTGAATTTATGACTGCTACAACTCATCCGATCGCCGATCAATTTTGGACATGGAAACTGAACCCTGACAGTCAAGCCTTTACGATCGCCTATCAAAAACAAGGTGACCACGGGATTCCAGTTATTTTAATTCATGGGTTTGGCGCAGGGACATTCCATTGGCGAAAGAACATTCCTGACCTTGCTGCCAATGCTCAAGTTTATGCAATCGATCTTCTTGGCTTCGGCAAATCTGATAAACCCTCACCAACCATTGAAGCTAATTACACGTTTGAAACTTGGGGACAACAAATTCTAGATTTCTGTCGGGACGTTATTGGCGGACCCGCATTACTCGTGGGGAATTCGATCGGTTGTATTGTAGCGATGCAGGCGGCTGTAGATGGGCCGGAATGGATCAAAGGGGTTGCATTGTTGAATTGTTCATTACGACTGTTACACGATCGTAAACGCGCCACTCAGCCATTTTATAAACAATTTGCGCCACTCTTGCAAAATGTATTGCAATACAAACCGATCGGTAATTGGTTTTTCAATCAAATTGCTCAACCGAAAACCGTGAAGAAAGTATTGTTGCAGGCGTATAAACGATCGGAATCCGTCACCGATGAACTTGTCAATTATTTGCTTGAACCGGCTCAAGATCCAAAAGCAGCCGATGTATTTTTAGCCTTCACCGCCTACTCGCAAGGCCCATTACCAGAAGACTTATTCCCGCAATTGCAATGCCCTGCGATCGTACTTTGGGGAACGGAAGATCCTTGGGAACCAATCGAGCTTGGCCGTGAATTTGCCCATTATCCTATGGTCACAGCCTTTGTTGAATTGCCAGGACTTGGGCATTGTCCACAAGACGAAGCTCCAGAAATCGTAAACCCAATTTTGAATGATTGGATACGATCGCTAGAGCTTGTTTAGAATGAATTAAGGCTTAATTACCGACGATCGTTACCGAAGAAAATCATAATCACGTATTGCATTATTTGTAATAGTGAATACAATGCCGTCGCAACATAGGTAAAGGCTGCGGCATTTAATACTTTCCTTGCACCTTTGTTTTCTTCGCCTTGAAGAATACCAAACTCATCGATCATTTTTAGTGCCCGCGCTGAGGCATCAAATTCTACTGGAAGTGTGACTAAATGAAATACCAAACTGGATGCAAATAGTAGTAATCCAATATAAATAAACAGCATACTCACGCTGCCCAAACCGCTCAGCATTATGCCGCCGAAGATCAGCATCGGACCAAATTGAGCGCCAATATTCACCGCTGGAACTAAGGCCGATCGTAGGTTCATCGCCTGATATCCATCTACATCTTGCAACACATGCCCACACTCATGGGCTGCTACCGCTGCCGCCGCCAACGATCTAGATCCATACACCCCCTCCGAAAGCCGAACGACTTTTGTACTTGGATCATAGTGATCGCTCAGCATACCTGCCACAGGTTCAACCGTGACATGATTGACTCCCATACGTTTAAGAATGCTTTCCGCGACTTCTGCCCCCGTCATTCCCATACTAGATTGAATTTGGGAATACTTGTCATAGGTGCCCTGCACCCGCTGCTGTGCCCACCACACAAGGGCCATGCCCGGAAGAAGCATTAACATAGAAGGATGAAACATAGGATAAAACATTGCTTAACCCGTTGACTGAGTAATTGTAGTAACTATGTTAACATCAGTACTCTTCGTGAAATACATCGGTTACCCTGCCTAAGTTTGGGTGGGTAGGTGAACTCAGTATTCAAATAAATCTAGTATTGCAATAGATCAAATATTCTTAAGTCAATGAACCCCTCTACTCGATCGCAGATTTTAAGTTGGCTCCAGAACGAAGTCCCCGAATCTCGAATTCGCCATATTTTGCGCGTAGAGACGATGGCGATCGAACTTGCAAACTATCATGACCTTGATTGCGTGAAGGCCGGACAAGCGGGGTTGATGCATGATCTGGCAAAATTTTTTAAGCCGGAAAAATTGTTAGCTATCGCTGAGCATCATAATTTAGACATTGATCCTATCTCTCGGTCGGCTCCTCACTTACTCCATGCAGAGGTAGGGGCGATTGTTGCACGGGAGACGTTTGGCGTGACAGACCCGCAGATTTTGGACGCGATCGCCAATCATACCTTGGGAAAACCCGCCATGGACGACCTGTCTTGCATTATTTTTTTAGCGGATAGTTTAGAGCCGGGACGAGGCCAAAGCGAAGAACTTGAGCACTTACGATCGCTTTGTCTGACAAATTTAAATGAGGCAGTTTGGCGATCGGCGGATTTTAGTTTGCAGTATTTGCTAAGATTTCAGAATCTGATTCACCCAAGAACGGTGATGACCCGAAACTGGTTTTTACAAGAGGTATTCGCTTCCACATGACAGAACTCATCTCGACCGACCTTGACGCTGATCTCACTGCAACGCAAGACGAAGTTACAACCGCACCTGAGGCCGTCATCGATCGCGACGATCCGCTTTTTAAGATGGCTTGGTTAGCAGCCGAAGCGGCGGACGATCGCAAAGGCGGCGATATTTTGTTGCTGCAAGTGGGTGCCGTTTCGTCAATTGCTGAATATTTTGTGATTGTAACGGGATATTCCCGCGTTCAAGTCCGCGCTATTACGAATGCCGTTGATGACGAAATTAAAGAAGTTTTGGGCCGTGATCCCATTCGCAGTGCAGGAACAGCAGAAGGGATCTGGTCTTGTCTCGACTATGGTGATGTTGTTGTCCATATCCAGATGCCAGACACCCGTGAATTTTACGGATTAGAAGCATTCTGGGGCCACTCACCTCGGGCGGTGTTTGAATCGGAAATTCCGACGGATTAAATCTGGGTTCATCCTAATTCTTTGCGGTGAAATCTGGTATGGATGTCACCGCATTTTTACAACAAGATTTAATTTTCTGTTTTACTTCAGCGGAGTAAATTTCTTAGCTTCGTCCTTAGTGGAGATCCGCTGCAACCGGAATGGCGTGAGCTTGCTAGACTAAGAGTCTGTTTCAAGTAGTCTGTTTTAAGAGGTCGAGCTGCTATGGATAAGTCAGAGGTGGATAAAATTCAATTCAATGATTTGCGCTTGGATGAGGTCCGATCGAATCAAGTTGCTAAAAAAATCAAAAAATCAAAAGGACCCTTTGAATACGCAATGGCAGCGGCGATCGCATTAGAAGCCGAGCATCCAGACGTTCAGTATGTTCAGGGATTTGTAGTATTCGCGGGCAGTCCACCCGTTGAACATGCTTGGGTCGAACTGGATTCTTGTCGGATTGATCCTAATTTGCGTTTTTTGAAAAAGACGGCTGAAGAATTATTCTATTTTTCGGCCCATCATTTGACCGTAGAAGATCTCAAGGAAACGGTTGAGGAAGCTAAAGAAGATTATCCGGAAGACGATCCATTGCCGATCTATGGAAAGATGCCCTATGAATACTATGGCGATGTGATGTTGGGTGATAAGCCTTACCAAGATGCTTACGAAGCCGCAAAAGCGAAATCTCGAGAGTTCGATCGTCCGGCTGGTCCAGTTAAACGTCTGACTAAGCAAGATCAAAGTCTAGACTAATAATCTCTTCTTCAATATCACTTTTTAGGGGTATGGAACCCCTTCAAAACCTCAATCAGAGGCTTAACATCACTTTTCCAATACGCTGACTAAGCATATATTCATTTTGTCAGTGTATCGGCAACTACAAATTATGGGACTATCCTGAGTAAAGTTTGCGATCGCTATCTTTTAAATTCTCAAATGACTTACAAGATTAATTTGATGAACTTACTGAAAATGCGAGTTGTCATTGATCCAACATTTTAATTTTCGCCATTCTCCGCAATCGGACTCCAGAAGCCTGGAATGAGCTGGTCTAAGACTCTAAATTAGGGTACTTGTTAGAGAACTTTCAGTCTATAGTTTATATACTCGTTAGACCGCTAGCTACAGCTAGGAATTTTAATAGAAAATTTATGCTCTCATTTGAAGGCGTAGTGTGGTGTGGTGATGGATAAGTTAGATGAATCCGTGAGTCAGCTCCATGAAGTGATTGCACACTTAGAGCAAGCGCTCAACCAGTCCCAACAAGAGATCAAGGTATTCAAGCAAGTTGGTGAGCAAGAACGGATCTATCGTGAACAAGTAGAGCGTGAACTGAAAGCCTCTCAGCATCTTTTGCAATTGGTCATGGATACATTGCCCGAGGCGATTTTCTGGAAAGATCGCAATTCAGTTTATTTAGGCTGCAACCAAAATTTTGCAGAAGATGCAGGGGTCGGCTCTCCCAAAAATATTATTGGCAAAACTGATTATGATTTGGTGTGGAAGACAGAAGAATCAGACTTCTTTCAAGAATGCGATCGTCGCGTCATGTTAGCCAATCGCGCTGAACAGGGAATCGTACAACCGCAACATCAAGGGGATGGGACAAAGGCTTGGCTAGAAACTAATAAAGCACCTCTCCACGATGCAAGTGGTAAAGTTATCGGGATTCTTGGCACCTATCAAGACATTACTGAGCGGAAGCAAGCAGATATTGCCCTACAAGAATTGAATCAGAAGCTTGAACTTCAAACTTCTGAACTGCAATCAGCATTAGATCAATTGCAACAATCTCAACTGCAACTCATCCAACGGGAAAAAATGTCAGCCCTGGGGAGTCTGGTTGCTGGTGTAGCGCATGAGATCAATAATCCGGTTGGTTTTCTGTCAGGCAACTTGCAACCAGCGCAAGACTATGTACGCGATCTATTCGGGGTGCTTGATTTATATCAGAATATCTTTCCCAATCCAGGGCCGGAAATTGAGGCTGAGATGGAGAGAATCGATTTAGCCTATCTTCGGGAAGATTTACCAAAAACATTCCATTCCATGCGTGAAGGGATCAAGCGTGTTGGGAGCATCAGCACTAGTCTTAGAACATTTTCTAGGGCCGATACAGAATCGCCAGTCCCCTTCAATCTTCATGAAGGTCTGAACAGTACGTTGCTTATTCTGAAGCATCGTCTGAAGGCAAATGAGCATCGCCCAGCTATTGAGGTTGTCACAAACTATCATGAGATGCCACTTATCCAGTGCTTTCCGGGACAGCTCAATCAGGTTTTTATGAATTTACTCGCAAATGCGATCGATGCGATCGACGAATCTAATCAGGGTAAAAGCTTCGCAGAAATCAAGTTACGACCTAACCACATCACCGTCACAACTCAATTATCCACTTGTCAACAGTGGGCGGTGATTAAGACTCAAGATGATGGGATGGGAATGAATGAGGAAACTAAGCAAAGGATTTTTGAAAACTTATTTACAACCAAAGAAGTCGGTAAGGGAACTGGTTTAGGATTGGCGATCGCCCGTCAAATTATTGTTGAGAAACACAACGGGACCATTGAAGTGAATTCTGTACTAGGAGAAGGGACGGAATTTATCCTGAAGATTCCTGTAGAAATGGTCTAGCCACGCCCATACAGGTCGATCGTCAAAAGTTTATCGATTCATTCGAGATTATCTGAGGTGGGCGATTTAAACTATTAGACCTATTAGACAGATCTAAAAGCTTGTTGCTGGATGGGAATCTGAATCACAAATTCTGTTCCTTGATTGGGATTGGAAAAGCACTGTAGTTTACCGCCATGTTTTTCAACAATAATTTTGTAGCTGATGGAGAGTCCTATACCAGTTCCTTTACCAATCGACTTGGTGGTAAAGAAGGGATCAAAAATCCGTTCCTTCACTTTTTCAGGCATACCGGGACCATTATCAAGGACCCTAATTTCTACCCACTGCCGATCGACCCTGCTGGTCCGAATGATGATCTGATTTGGATTATCTTGGATGTCCTGAACAGTTCGTGTTATGTCGGCCTCTTCTAGCGCATCAATGGCGTTCGACAGAATATTCATTAATACTTGATTGAGTTGTCCAGGGTAGCACTCCACCAACGGCAACTTAGCATAATCCTGAATCACCTTAATGGCTGGATATTTAGCGCGCGTTTTCAGGCGATGTTGCAAAATCATTAAGGTGCTATCAATTCCCTCATGAACCTCCACTTCCTTAAAGTCAGCCTCATCCATCCGTGAGAAGTTGCGCAGAGACAGAACGATCTGGCGAATGCGATCGGTGCCTACTTTCATTGAGACAAGAATTTTATCAAAATCCTGCTGTAAAAATGGTAGGTCGATTTCTTCTGCCTTTGCTTGTATTTCAGCGATCGGATTTGGGTAGTGTTTCTGATAAAGTTCCACCAGACTCAACAAATCCTGACTATGGGTATTCACATGCCTCAGGTTGCCGTGAATGAAATTGACCGGATTATTGATTTCATGGGCAACGCCAGCCACCAATTGGCCTAGACTAGACATCTTTTCACTTTGAACAAGCTGTAGTTGAACACTTTGTAGTTCTTGAAAAGCTTGTTGGAGGTTTTGGGTTTGCTGCTGGAGTAGAGCTTCAGATTCACGCAATTGTTGAGCTTGCACATGGGCTTGCAGTGCACTCTGCTCAGACTCGTTATAAAGATCTGATTGTTGAATGGCAATGCCTAACTGAATGGCTAGCCGATATAGTAAATTACCTTCCTCCTCTTTCCAAACTCTTGGGTGACTACATTGATGGACAATCAGCATCCCCCAAAGCTGATCGCACACCATAATCGGCACAATTATGTTAGCTTGCACCTGCAGGCGTTGCAGAAACTCAAGATGACTAGAGTCTAACCCTGCTTCCAAGACGCTGTTAATTGCCTTGACCCTGCCATTTCGGTAGCCTTCGAGACACTCTGTCGGAAAGCAATCATCTGACGCTTCACCTAAGGTAGGGAGCCAGGGTTCAACCACATCTTCAAGAATCACCTCTCCGCGCCAATTCGCATCGAACTGATAGATCACGGCTCGATCGGTTGCGAAAAGATTACGGACTTCACAGACTGCGGTTTGCAGAATCGTAGGCAGATCCAGAGATTCTCGAATCTGATTTGAGAGACGATTTAAGAGTTCTTCTTGTATCGCTAAGTCTCTAAATTTAGCCTCAGATTCTTTGAGACGGTTTTCAATTTGCTTCAGGTCTGTAATCTCGCTAAATGTACAGATCATCTGAGTTAAAGAGGTATCGGGTAAATGCAAAGGAACCGCATTGACCAAGAGTGCAGTTGGTTCTTGGTTCTTGGTGGATGCGATGTAAACAACGGCATTCTGCACAGACTGTCTGGCGATAATTTGCTGCAATACGGGTTGAAGGGACTGGATAAGCTGGTCCTCTGAAGGGTCGGGTGAGGATGAATCCAGGTTGGTTGCGACGGTTTTGTCCCACAATTGTTGTAATTCTGCGGTGTTAGAAAGATTTAACAGGTCAAGAACGGCATGGTTTGCGGCCTGAACTTGAGCATCATCTCCGATTACCAACACCCCGACCTGAATCCCTTCTAGAATTGCTTTGAGAGATTTCTGACTTTCCTGGAGTGCCTGAGCATAGATGACCTGAGCAGACAGTCGGCGATCAAAAAAGGCAGCCAACGAGGCTAGTCCTAAAATAATTAGGGTGCCGATGACGACAGCAGCAGCTAGGAGGATTATGTTTTCGGGAGGCTGTAAATCCAACTCCAGTACTGTATGGGACGTGGGTACGAAAGAGGCGGCAGCCATACCTGTATAGTGCATCGTTGGAATCGCTGTTCCCATAATGATGGCAGCTAGGAGTTTCTTCCAGGTTTGATGCGGCGTTGTTTCTTCTCGCAACTGGAATACTAAAAATAGCCCTATAAAAGAGACTACGATCGCCACTAGAACCGAGAGCGTAACGATCTGGGAATTATAATGCATCAGTGCTGACGTATGCATTGATGCCATGCCGATATAGTGCATTGAGGCAATCCCCAATCCCATGAAGAGACTTCCCCCCAATAGCCGGGGCCAACCCAAGGTCGGGCGACTGACCAAAAATAGAGCTAGTCCCGAGGCACTCATGGCGGGCAAAACAGAAAGGAGTACTGTCGGAAAGTCGTAATAAACGCGAACAGGCAGTCGAAATGCCAACATGCCAATGAAGTGCATCGACCAGATCCCAGTGCCCATGGCAGCCGCTCCACTGATCAGCCAACCCACTTGAGTACGGTTCTGGGTTGCGTTCACGCGTCCGGCCAGGTCTAAAGCAGTGTAGGAGGCTAGGATGGCGATCGCGACGGAGACAATGACAAGTTGAGGATTGTAACCCGTGATGAAGGAATGAGTCATAGAATGGAGAGAGATTTAGTTAATGATATGCGTTGTAGAGATTCGCTAATTCTGACGTTCTAGCCGTTCATCTCTTTGGGAAAAGGATAAATGGTTCCTTAACTTAAAGGATGCCCATAAAGAGACGAGGATGCACTGCAGGATAGATTCCAAGGTCTAAGATTAAGCAACCCACTAAAATTCGTTGGGGTAACGCGCGATCTACGGGATGTGATTATGTGGGCGATGTGCAACTTTATTTTTGTAAAGCTTGAATTCATGGGCTTTTGAGAACCTCGAAATCAGGCTGACTATATTCTATAATTGTAGAATAGCTGATACGACTGCCTCAGAAAAAGTTGCACATCGTCTATTATATAGTGTAGAAGGCTATCTGCGGCGGGTGATTGGGAACGTTAGCACTATTCTGATGGAGTAATGTCTAAACTCTTTTGTCAGGAAGTATTCTTAAAACAGCCCCGAAGAGTTTCGATCGCTATGAAGATTTCTCATAAATTGGTTGGAAGCTTTGTTGGTATTTCCCTATTAACGGGAGTGGTCGGCGCAGTGGCAGTCACCCAAGCTCAAAAAATTACTGAAACCTCAGCGATTACCGAAGCCGAACACGTTGCCGAGGTGATGGCAGCCTCGATTTCCCACAGCACCTTTTATGATCAAAAGGTCATTTCCACCGAAAAGTTCGGCGAACTGCAACATTACACAAATATTCTGCATGACTTGCTAAAGCGCGACATTGTGGTGGTCGATCGCCAAAAGCTGATCTTGGCGGATGCTGTCCCTGAAAATGTTGGCACTATTTTTGACCACGATCAGGGCAATGAGATTCGGCAGACAATGCAGGATAAAAAACCCAGAATCTTTTTAGAAAAAAGTGTCGATTATCCTCAAGGCATTAAGCTGATTGTTGTGCCGTTGAAAGCCTCGTCAGACACGATCGGGGGTGCTGTCGTTTTAGAGTGGTCATCGCTATATGACGAAGCGATCGCCCAAGCCAGACCCCTCCTGATTGTGATTGGTCTCACTAGTCTGGGTGGTCTTGTGCTCGCATTGCTTGTCGGGTTGCGAATGGCTAACAGCATTACTAAGCCACTCCAAGCCGTCACAACTTGTTGTGGAGTAGCCGAAATGCAGTAAGCCGATCCTAACAGCATTACTAAGCCACTCCAAGCCGTCACAACTGTGGCGCAGCAAGTCACACAAACCTCTAACTTTGATCTGCAAGCTTCGGTCACAACCACTGATGAAATAGGCATCTTAGCAACGCAACTGAATGGTTTGATTAAACAGGTCAAAATCCTGCTGAATGAAAAAGAGCAACGTTCTGAAGAACTTCAACAAACTTTAAATCAACTTCAGACGTCTCAAATGCAACTGATTCAAAATGAAAAAATGGCAAGCCTAGGAAACCTAGTTGCTGGAGTCGCTCACGAAATCAACAACCCGATTAACTTTATTCATGGGAATCTGACCCATGTGAATGAATATGTCAATACTTTAGTGACCATGGCTCTGTTCTACCAGCAGATTGATCCTAAATGCACCCAAGATATACAGGCATTTCAGGAACAAGCCGAGGATTGGGATATTGACTTTATCTTAAAAGATTTACCCAAGACACTTTTATCAATGAAAGTAGGAACCGATCGAATTCGACAAATTGTTTTATCTCTGCGCAATTTCTCTCGCTTAGACGAAGCTTCGTTCAAGACCGCAGATATCCATGAAGGAATTGATAGCACTCTATTGATATTGGGACATCGGCTCAAAGCCTACAGCGATCAATGCAAGGTTGAAATCATCAAAGACTATGGCAATATTTCACCCGTAGAATGCTATCCCGCCCAACTCAACCAGGTGTTTATGAATCTTTTAGCAAATTCGCTGGATGCGCTGGAAGAAGCCACTGATTCTGGAAAACTCAGTATAGTTAACGATGCAGACTATTCAATGCCCAAAATTTGGATCAGCACACAGATGCATGAACCAGATCAAATTGAAATCCGGATTCGTGACAATGGCTGTGGAATAAAGGAGGAAATCAAAACCAAAATCTTTGATCACTTCTTTACGACAAAGCTAGTGGGTAAAGGCACAGGTTTAGGACTAGCAATTTCCCGGCAAATTATTAATGAGAAACATGCCGGAACTCTAAGTTTGAATTCATCTCCAGGGCAGGGCACAGAATTTATTATTCGGTTATCAGTCAAGCTGTAATGTGAATCGACTAAGGCAAAAATTGTCCTAATTGCATCATATAAGTAGAAACAATTTAAGGTTAGATTGCCAAGCTCTGGGGGAATAGTAGAGATACAGATGCGATCGCAAAGTCTCCCTCAGAAAATCCAGACCTATGAACCTTCCACAAAGTACCTTCTTCAAAGCATTTCCTGAAATTGGTGGCTATACCATCGTTGAGCAACTGTATCTGGGGTCTCGCACAGCAGTGTATCGAGCCATACAGACAGCTCAGCAGCGTCCGGTAGTGATTAAGGTACTGCGGCGCGATTATCCCAGCTTTGGCGAATTGGTACAGTTTCGCAATCAGTACACCATCGCCAAAAATCTCAACTCACCCTTAATTATCTCCACCTACAGGCTAGAACCCTATCAAAATGGCTATGCGCTGGTGATGGAAGATTTTAGTGGGATTTCTCTAAAAGAATATTTTGCTGCTGTAGAGACTCTAGATGTAACGTTTCTACAAGAATTTTTAGTTCTAGCGATCGCCCTCTGCAACATCTTAGATATTCTCTACCGAGAGCGGATTATTCACAAAGATATTAAACCCGCTAATATTTTAATTAATCCCGAAACTAAAGAAGTTAAATTAATCGACTTTAGTATTGCATCTTTATTACCACGAGAAACGCAAACACTCATCAATCCTAATGTCTTAGAAGGGACACTTGCTTATATTTCTCCCGAACAAACAGGCAGAATGAATAGAGGAATTGACTACCGCACTGACTTTTATTCAATCGGTGTAACTTTCTATGAATTACTCACTGGTGAGTTACCATTTCAATCAAATGATCCAATGGAGTTGGTTCATTGTCACATTGCCAAAACAGCACCATTAGTACATAAAATTAACCCGGAAATCCCGCCTGTACTCTCAAAAATCGTCAGCAAATTGATATCGAAGAATGCTGAAGACAGATATCAAAGTGCTTTGGGATTGAAATTTGATTTAGAAAATTGTTTAACTCAAATTCAAGAAACTGGTGAAATTCGGAGTTTCGAGATTGGAACAAGGGATGTGTGCGATCGCTTCATCATCCCCGAAAAACTTTACGGACGAGAAATCGAAGTTGAAACACTACTAGAAGCCTTTGAGCGTGTCAGTAACACCACATCAGAAATGATGCTAGTAGCGGGTTTCTCTGGGATTGGTAAAACCGTTGTAGTTAACGAAGTGCATAAGCCGATTGTTAAACAAAGAGGCTATTTTGTCAAAGGTAAATTTGATCAATTTAATCGCAATATCCCCTTCAGTGCTTTTGTGCAAGCTTTCCGAGATTTAATGGGACAATTGCTCAGTGAAAGCGATCGGCAATTGCAAACATGGAAAACTCAGATTTTGAATGCAGTGGGGGAAAATGGGCAAGTAATTATTGAAGTAATTCCCGAATTAGAAAGAATTATTGGGCAGCAACCAACGGCAACTGAATTATCAGGAACAGCGGCACAGAATCGATTTAACCTGCTATTTCAAAACTTTATTAAAGTCTTCACGACAAAAGAACATCCGTTAGTGATGTTTTTGGATGACTTGCAGTGGGCAGATTCTGCATCATTAAATCTGATGCAACTGTTAATGTCCGGGTTGGAAACTGGCTATTTGTTGCTAATTGGAGCCTACCGGGATAATGAGGTATCACCAGTACATCCATTGATGTTGACAATAGATGCAGTAGTGAAAGCAGGTGCAACCGTGAATAGCATCACGCTGCAACCCTTAAGCCAATCCAGTCTCAATCACTTGGTTGCTGATACGCTCAATTGCACTCCAGATTTGGCGACACCGTTAACGGATGCGATCGGGCAAAAAACTAGAGGAAATCCGTTTTTTGCGACGCAGTTTCTCAAGGCATTACATCAAGATGGATTGATTGAATTTGACATGGAGTCGGGGCATTGGCAATGCGATATTGTGCGAGTTCGGGATGCAGCACTGACGGATGATGTGGTGGAGTTTATGGCGTTGCAGTTACAGAAGTTGCCTCCCTCTAGCCAAGATATCCTCAAACTGGCTGCTTGTATTGGTAATCTGTTTGATTTAAGCACTTTGGCGATGGTTTCAGAACAATCTCAAACAGAAGCGGGGACGGCTTTGTGGAAAAGCCTGCAAGAAGGGTTGATTTTGCCCCAAACTGAAACTTACAAATTTTTCCAATCGCAGGAAGAATCAGACCAGAGAAATAATCATCAAGACATTGCAGTTCCCTATAAATTTTTACACGATCGCGTCCAGCAGGCCGCCTATTCTCTGATTCCTGAAGAGCGAAAAACAGCAACTCATCTCAAAATAGGACAATTACTTCAGCAAAATTCGTCCCAGATAGAGCTTGAGGAAAAACTGTTTGATATCGCTAACCATCTGAATATCGGGAAATCCTTAATTACTGTGCCGTCAAAACGCACTGAATTAGCTCAATTAAATTTGGCTGCTGGACGTAAAGCAAAATCAGCGACTGCTTATAGTGCGGCGATCGCCTATTTCACGACAGGTATAGAATTGCTAGAACAAGATTGCTGGCGATCGCACTATGAATTAACCCTTGCCCTCCATGAAGCCACAGCGCAGGTTGCCTACTTAAGCGGGCAGTTTGCACAAATGGATGCGATCGTCAACCTCACCCTCAAGTCTGCTGAAACCCTGTTAGATAAAATCCCCACCTACGAGACTCAAATTCAGGCATATCTGGCGCAGAATCGGCTCACCGAAGCGCTCCAGACTGCACTGAATATCCTGAAGCAACTTGGCATCAAGTTACCCCAAAACCCAACTACAGTAGAGCTTTTACTGGGATTAGCCAAAACAACACTCATCTTAGGCAGGAAAAAAATGTCTGACTTACTGAATCTGCCTACCATGTCCAACCCAGAAAAATTGGCGACGATGCGGATTCTTGCCAGTGCGATAGGTGTCGCTCTGATTACCACACCGAAACTAGCCTCCCTATTGGGATTCCAGCAAGTGAATTTATCAGTGCAGTACGGCAATCTGCCCCTATCTGCCTATGCCTATAGCTGTCATGGCACATTTTTTTGTGGAGTGTTGTTCGATATCGATCGCGGCTATGAGTTTGGTCAATTGGCGTTGCAAATTTTAGAGAAATTTAATGCCAAAGATATGCGATCCAAAGTTCTAGTGGTAGTAGACGGTTTTATACTGCACTGGAAACAGCATCTCCGATCCACTTTATCGCCTCTTCAAGAGGCATACCAGGTTGGCTTGGAAACTGGCGACTTGGAGAACTCAGCCTGGGCAGCCATTATCCAGATCAGCCATTTGTACTTTGCCGGAGGCGAACTCTCTAACTTAGAGAAAACTCTCCACTACTATGGCGAAGCTGTGGAACAATCGAAGCAACATCTTTCTTTGGTTTATATCAATATTTATCACCAAGCTGTCCTGAATTTAATAGGTGAATCTTCTGACCCTACTATGCTTGACGGTTCAGTTTATTCACAAGCCCAGAATGCGATCCAAGAAGCATCAGGCAATCGCAACGGACTATTTTCTTACTATATTATCCAGACTGGTTTGAGTTATTTATTTGGTGACTTTTCAAATGCTGTCAAACAAGCCATCGTTGCCAAAAAATACGAGGATGCTGGAATATCCTTAGCGCTGAATGTGCCCTTCTGCCTCTACGATTCCTTAGCACGGCTGGCGCTGTATCCCACCGCAAGCAAAAGAGAGCGATCGCAAATCTTACGCCACATCACCCAAAATCAGAAAAGATTGAAAAAGTGGGCAAGTTTTGCGCCCATGAATTTCTTACATAAGTTTCATCTGGTGGAAGCAGAACGGTATCGCGTGCTGAAACAATTGACTAAAGCTATAGAAATGTACGATCGCGCCATAGCTGGGGCAAAAGCGAACGAATACATCCAAGAAGAAGCCTTAGCCAACGAACTTGCTGCTAAATTCTATCTTGATTGGGGCAAAGAAAAAGTTGCGGCGGGTTATATGCAAGAAGCCTATTATTGCTATGCCCGATGGGGAGCCAAAGCCAAAGTCGCCGATTTAGAACAACGCTATCCCCAATTGCTGCAACCCATTCTCCAACAAGCAGCATTGACTTTGAATCCTCTAGAAACCTTAGCAACGCTGGCTAATCCCGCCTTATCGCTCCACTCCTCCACCAAAACCAACCACTCGTCTAGTAGCAGCATCAATACTGCCCTCGATTTTGCCACCATTATCAAAGCTTCTCAAGCGCTATCGAGTACGATTCAACTCGATGAATTGTTGCAACAACTGACTCAAGTTATTCTGCAAAACTCTGGAGGCGATCGCTGTGCGTTGATTTTGCCGGACAATGATGGAATCTGGCAAGTACGGGCGATCGCCACACCCGAAGCAACAGAACTATGCACCCAACCGATCGAGGGCAACATTAACTGCCCCTTGAAGTTAATTCAGTACGTTAAAAATACGCAAGAAATTGTTGTTATTGACGACCTCAAAACCGAATTACCTGTGATTGGTGAATATTTCAATCGCCAACAGCCACAGAGTGTATTGTGTTTGCCCATTCTTAACCAAGGACATCTTATTGGGATTCTATATTTAGAGAACCGAACCACAAGAGCTGTCTTTACGGGCGATCGTATTCTCATCCTCAATTTCCTCTGCACTCAAGCCGCCATTTCCTTAGAAAATTCTCGACTATATCAACAGTCTCAGGAATATAGCCAACAAATTGAGCGATCGCTTGCCGAATTGAGTGCTGCACAGTCTCGTTTTGAAAAACTTGTAAACAACGTGCCTGGGGTGGTTTATCAATACCAGATGAGTACTGATGGAATCCTCTCATTAAATTACATCAGTGCTGACTGTTACAGCTTGTACGAAATTACGCCAGAGCAAGCCGCTACTGAACCAACTTTTTTTGACAAAATAATACATCCTGATGATAGAGTTTGTTACCAGAAATCAAGCACTGACACAGTTCAAACTCTATCTCCCTGGTGCTGGGAAGGGCGAATCATTACTCCGTCAGGAATCGTCAAGTGGATTCACGGCGAATCCAGAATTGAACAACGTGCTGATGGAACGCTAGTTTGGGATGGATTGTTTTTTGATATTAGCGAAAGGGCGCGGCTTGAAGCCGAACGCAAAATCGCTGAACTTGGCTTGCAACAAGCCCAATTACAAGTCATCCAAAGTGAGAAAATGTCTGCACTTGGCAACTTAGTAGCTGGTGTTGCTCACGAAATGAATAATCCTTTAGGTTTTATTGCTGCCAGTCTCGAGCAAGCTAAACCAACGTTTACTGAGATTTTTGAACACCTCAAACTCTATCAAGAGACTTTTTCAAACAAGAGTGAAGAAATCCTCGACCATGCCGAATCAATTGACTTAGAATATAGCCTAGAAGACTTGCCCAAAATGCTTAGTTCGATGACGATGGCGTGCGAGAGGCTGAAAAATATCAGCACCAGTTTACGCACTTTTTCCCGTGCCGATCGAGATTACAAAGTGCCATTTAATATTCACGAAGGTATCGATAGCACCATTCTCATTCTCAAACATCGCCTCAAAGCTAACGACCAACGTCCCGCTATTGAAGTGATTACTAATTATGGCAATTTACCTCAAATTAAATGCTTTCCCGGACAGTTGAATCAGGTATTTATGAATATCTTGGCAAATGCGATCGATGCTTTGGATGAATCAAATAATGGTCAGAGTTTTGCAGAAATTAAAGTGAATCCTAACTGGATCACCATTCAAACATCGATCGAAAATGAAATGGTAAAAATTGCCATTCTGGATAATGGTAAAGGGATGAGTGAATCAGTCAAACAAAAAATCTTTGACCATTTATTTACTACCAAGGCTGTCGGTAAAGGTACGGGGTTGGGGTTAGCGATCGCTCGTCAAATTGTGGTCGAAAAACATAAGGGAAGCTTAGAGGTTCAGTCTGAGCTGGGGCAAGGCACCGAATTCTGCATCCGCTTACCGATTCACTCGTCCAGCCAGGTCTAAAGCCGTGTAGGAGGCTAGGATAGCGATCGCGACAGAGTACAATGACAAGCTGGGGATTGTAACCCGTGATTAAGGGAGGATTCATAAAATCAATAAATATTTAGTTGTTAAGATGATAGAGATTTCGTCATTGTTACTAGTCCAATAACATACCTGTTACGCCGCATAAAACCATTGGTCGAGTAATCACACTGGAAATTCATAATCCCCATTCATAAGGGGAATTTAGGCCGATCGATCGCCACCCCAATCTTTTGTACATCAACAGCAAAACCGGCCACTACCAAAAATGTTTGATCGGCCATTTGGCCTAACTCCCGAATCAATCCCCCTAACCGATCGCGAAACAATCGCCCCATTGAATAAGCTGGAATCACGCCCCAGCCCGTCTCCTCAGAAACAAAAATCAAACTCGCAATACTAGACTTAATACTAGAAATTAAACAATCACAACCCGATCGCCAATCCTCTTCATTCATTTCCAAGCAATTTCCCACCCAACTTCCCAGAGAATCAATTAAAAAACATTCATTCTCAATTCCCAAATCGATCGCCCCCGCCAACTCAAACGGAACTTCCACCGATCGCCAACTCTGTGAACGACGTGCAATGTGTAGATCAATTCGCGCATCCCACTCCGCATCATTCTCATATCGTTGGGCTGTCGCCACATATACAATTTGCTTTCCTGACTCCGATGCTACCCGTTCCGCCCATTCACTCTTACCCGATCGCGCTGCCCCCGTCACCAAAATCACTTGACGCATCATCTCCTCACCCTTTATCTCAACATTCTCTCAAGACGTGCAAATTTTCAAGCAGCGTATAGAATAGGGCATTCTGACCCATCCAATTCCTATGAAAACTGGCATCAAACGCATTGAACAAACTCTAAGAACTCTGGAACATCCCATTTCCGACACTAAATCGATCTCCAAGCGACTAGACTCAACTGCTGTTCCATCGTTGCCTAGTTCGTCGTCTCTCTTATCAAAATCGATCGTTACCGCAGACTATCGAACCGCTCCCTCTCTGTCGTTCGACATCCTCTCATCCAGCAAAGCTCCAAATTCAGTCGTCGAAAAAGTAGATCTCGCTCCTGAAGAAACCAACGATCGGGTTCCACAATTTCCACAATTTCCCAAACTCGAACTCCAAGACATCCATCTACCCAAACCTAAAAGCGTCCCCCTCAGTCCTCACCGAAATGCCCCAAATCCAGGTCTTGCGACTTCGCTATTGCAAGACCTGCTAACGATCGCTACCACCTGGCAACAAGAACTCTCGACTATTGTTGAAACTATCCAAACTCTTTACTCAGAAGGTGCCATTCTCGACGGCTGGCTCGAATCTCTCGGCACACCCTCCCAACCAGACGATAAAACCCAAGCCTTTCGTCATGCCGACATCAGTCAATTGGTCAGTTTTGTCGAGAAACTCCAAACTGGGAAAATTCAGCCCCAAGATATTCATGCAGTCCCATCCAACTATCGTCTGTGTGGAATTAATCCTGATGGTCAACTTTGGAGCTATCCCTGCCCTCCCGATCAAGTCCCCGCCGTCAGCATGGCGATCGCACGTCATCACAAATTGCGTCAACTACGGATCCGACAGGTCGATTTAGAAACCCGTCTGACCCATTTCTCCGAAGATCTCGTGAGGCTTCATAGTCAATTGAAAGACTAGGATGGGAGAAATTTGCCCTAGTCACCCCCACAGAATCGGATTTCACTATGTCAGCAATGTTTCAAACCCAACCTCAGATCTCTGCCATTATCTGCACTCACAACCGCGATCGTTATCTAGCTAAAGCGATCGACAGCTTACTGATTCAAACCTGCGAAAGTTACGAAATATTGATCATTGACAATGCATCCACTGATCGGACCGCTGAAGTTGCTCAGACCTATCTAGATAATCCTCGTGTTCGGTATCATTACGAAGCCAAATTGGGTTTATCTGTTGCCCGCAACACTGGAGCACAGCTTGCAACAGCGCCCTTGATTGCCTATCTCGACGACGACGCGATCGCATCACCCCAATGGCTCCAAACGTTCATTGATGCCTATGCTCAAGACCCAAAACTTGCCATATCCGGTGGTAAAGTTACCCTAATCTGGGATTGTGCCCAACCAAAATGGCTCTCAGAAAATCTTTCTGGAAATCTCGGTTTCTATGATCTTGGCGATCAACCTGTTCAAATAAACCAACCTGGCTTGACCCCACGGGGACTAAACTACGCCATTCGTCGAACTTTTCTAGATCAAGTAGGTGGCTTCGATCTCAACCTCGGACGCGTCGGCAAAAATCTTTTGTCAAATGAAGAACTCCATATGACCAATCTCGCCCTTCAGTCTGGCTGGAATGTGAGTTACTTGCCCAACGCGATCGCAGGTCATCATGTTGCTCCAGAACGGGTCAAACGAAGTTGGTTTTTAGAGCGCGGCTGGTGGCAAGGCATTAGTGAATGTTACCGAGAAGAAATTGCTGGGGAGGCCGGGATCGGTCAACTCGGGAGGGGCGGTGAGCGTCTGTTTCGTGGACTTTATAAATCAGTAAAACTAACCATTCAAGGTAAATTTATCCCCAGAGCCAACGCACCTGCCGACGGGCTAGTCTTTGAAAATTTAGTTTATAGTTACGGCCAAATCGGTTATCTGCTGAAGGTTTGTCAAGGATTATTACCCTTAGGTAGATCTGCGAAGAAAATTAAGTTGGAGAATTAGTGTCAAATCTGATCAGAAATGATGAATTTCTTTCTGGTCACTCTTGAGAGATGTCTTGAGAGATGTTGGTCATGCCGATTAGACTCACAACTAAGTCTTGAAACATTATGCCAAGACTGTACCCAAACTCTTAATCAGGCATTTTTGATCTTGTTGAAATGGGGACAATAAGTCTCAATAAAGTCTTTACTGCGCCTCTCTTACCCCGAAACCTAGGCTACATCACCAAAATAGCACCCGCAACTTCAGCCGATCGAAACTTGACGGCAAAGACTCCCCAGACGAAATTCTGATCTAGTGAAGATTTTAAGACAAAAGAGTATTTTTATGCTATCTCCATTAAAGTCATTTTGTTAACTTGTGTTAAAATTATATGAAATCGTTATTATTTCTATAGAAACGAGGAGGCCAGAGACTGAAGGACTTTTCCTGTGTCAAAGCCTGTATCTAACGATAACCCTCTTTATGCGGGCTGTCTGGTTGGGTTGAGATCGCTCTATGGGAACAATTGCCAATAGTGTGATTCTTAAGGTTTACTTAAGTTCATAGTCGAGTAATATATGACAATAGGTAATTATTCCTACCTGACTTTATGGATAAAGCCGATATGGATAGCCTAGACGAGAGTTCTGACATGGCAAATTACTAGGGGCTGTGACTCACTAGATACGTTATGTCAATCCGCTCATCACATTTCACATCACTTGGCGTCTAAATCAATTTGAGTAGGTTACATCCGTGACGACAACGTTTCCTTGGCTTTCGACCATTATCATGCTGCCTCTCGCAGCCGCGCTCTTCATTCCTGTAATCCCTGATAAAGATGGGCGAACTGTCCGCTGGTATGCGTTAGGGGTTGGACTAGCTGATTTCGCGCTGTCACTCTATGCGCTCTGGAAGCATTATGATTTCTCGGAAGCAGGCTATCAGTTGAGCGAGAGCGTCACTTGGTTGCCACAGTTAGGGGTCAATTGGTCCTTGGCGATCGATGGATTGTCGATGCCCCTAGTGGTGTTGACGGGACTTGTGACTACGCTGTCGATTTTGGCAGGTTGGCAGGTCAAGGAAAAACCTCGGTTGTTCTATTTTCTAATGCTGGTGATGTACAGCGCTCAGATTGGAGTATTTTGTGCGCAAGACTTAATTCAATTTTTTCTGATTTGGGAACTAGAACTCGTTCCGGTTTACTTGCTTATTGCAATTTGGGGCGGTCCAAAGCGACGATACGCGGCAACTAAGTTCATTCTATACACCGCAGGCGCTTCTATCTTTATTCTGATTGCAGCCTTGGCGATGGCCTTTTATGGCGGCGGGGCGTTGACGTTTGATTTGACGCAGTTGGGCCTGAAGGACTACAGCCTAGGCTTTGAATTGCTGATGTATGCCGGGTTGTTGATTGCCTATGGCGTCAAGCTTTCGGTATTTCCATTACACACTTGGCTCCCCGATGCCCATGGTGAAGCTTCGGCCCCAGTGTCGATGATTCTGGCTGGAGTTCTGTTGAAGATGGGCGGATATGCCTTGATTCGGATGAACGTAGAAATGCTTCCTAATGCTCACGCTTATTTCGCGCCTGTTTTGGCTGTTTTGGGTGTGGTCAACATTGTCTACGGCGCATTGGCATCCTTTGCACAGCGCAATCTAAAACGCCGTATGGCCTATTCGTCAATTTCTCACATGGGATTCGTGCTACTGGGCATTGCTTCGTTTACTGACTTGGGCATGAGTGGCGCGATGCTACAGATGGTTTCCCATGGCCTAATTGCATCGGTAATGTTCTTCTTAGCAGGGGTTACGTACGATCGGATCCACACGTTGAACATGGATGAAATGGGTGGATTGGGCAAGAAAATGCCGTCTACCTTTGCACTATTCACGATCGCATCCATGGCCTCATTGGCATTGCCCGGAATGAGTGGGTTTGTCGGTGAGCTGATGGTGTTCTTAGGCTTTGCAAATAGCGAAATCTATTCGACAAGTTTTAAAACTATTATTGTGTTTTTGGCGGCAGTGGGATTAATTATCACACCCATGTATTTACTGTCGATGCTGCGGGAAATGTTTTACGGTAAAGAAGGGAAAGCCGTTGAAGGGCAAGTATTCTTAGATATGAAGCCACGCGAATTGTTTATTGCAGCCTCGTTGATGTTGCCGATTATTGGTATTGGGTTCTATCCAAAGCTAATCACGCAGACTTATGACGCAACTGCGGTTCAGATTGCACAAAATGCAAGGATGGTTTTACCAACGATCGCATCTAATAATAGTCCTTTGATTCGGGTTTCGATGGCTCCTAATATAAATGACACTGTAATTGTGAAGTAAGACGATTAATCAATAGAGTTCAGTTAAAAGTCGGGTTGGAAACAAGTTTTCTAATCCGACTTTTTTGTATCTTTTAGACTTACATAACACTCGATCGATTGCACAAATAATCACATAGATCGTTGACAAGTCGGGCAAAGGGCATGGATTACAAGTTGACAATCAAGCAACGCAAATCCTGATCCTTTGGCTACTTTCTCTCCGACTTTTTGCATGACCTCACTTTTAAACTCAATAGTTTTAGTACAGCGAATGCAGACTAGATGATGGTGGCTCTCATCACTTCTCGGATTAAGCTCATAGTGTTTGTGATCTTCCGCCAGTTCTAACTCGCGCAAAATCCCCATCTGAGACATTAGATGCAAGGTTCGGTATACCGTAGACAGGCTCATTGGTGTTTCGTTCTGGGTCAGTCGTTGGTGAACATCATCCGCACTCAAATGGTCGCCTGACGATGAACTATGAAAGAGACTCAAAATTAAAATTCGCTGCGGAGTCATGCGTAATCCACGATCGTGGAGCGCTCCTTTAACAGCATTAGTTTGATGCGGATTCTCCATCATCATGCCGAATCACTCTTGAATAGAACATCTAAAAACTGATTGGGAATATCCCGCTCTAACTGCCCTAATGGCTATTGAAATTAGAATACAAGACTTGTTGTATTAATTGCAAATAACTCGCAGGTATCCGATCGTGGAAAATCCTGAAAACCTCATATGGATAGGCTTTGAAGAGTTTAAGCTCGAAAAGCTTAGATTTTTTCTATCAATCTCTCTAAAAAAAATTAAATTCTACTTGACATTATAAGTCAATAAAGCCTACGGTAAGAATCATCAGATAAATCTTCTTATCAATCCTTCCAGAACGCTCCGCTCCTTTTCACAGCAAGGTGTTTCATGAGTCAAGCTACGGTCGAACGGGTTCCATTTGGACTAGTCGGTGAATTTTTAGGATTTATTTTAAACAAACAAGACCAACCTCGCAGCCTTAGGCTCATGTGGTTAGGTCAAGAAGTCATGATTAAAGTGGCAAAATACTTGCGTGACGATCGCTATGATGGCTGGATTCCGGGAATGCAGGTCGAAGTCTGGGGCACACAGCAATTTTCTAGAAAAAAGACCCGGATGAAATTCAATGCTCATCGTATATCGTTGCGATCGGCCACTCCTCCAGTCATTCCCATCCGGGAGATTCCCGTTAGTGAATCGATCGTCCCAAGGGCATCGAACCCAAAACGCGCAATTATCAAAGTATGCGGGAAACCTGACTGTATGAAGCAAGGCGGGAAAGCCCTGTGCAAAACGTTGGATAAAGCCCTCAGCAGCGGAGACTGGGATCCATCCATCCAAGTTCAATTGACCGGATGTATGGGGAAATGCAGTCAGGGACCAAACTTGGTCGTTATGCCAGACAAAAAACGCTACAGCAATGTGACCGCACAAGATGTTCCCCAAGTGCTTAATCAACACTTTGGCGCCACTAAAACAGCACGATGTTAGTGTGAACGACTATATGGCTACTGTTATGTCGAGCCGATCGCAATTAAATTCTCATATAGAAGTATAGTGAAGCGTATTATCACCGTTATTGTATGGTCCAAGAGTTGGCTCTACAAATCCATACACCTCATCATCAATATCAATGACAACGAAACTTGACGCTATGAAAGAACTAAACCTCGAAAAAGCAACCCCGCTCCTAAATTCTATTATGGAATACGAGCTTGCTGGAGTCGTCCGCTACACCCATTATTCGCTTATGGTCACAGGGCCAAACCGAATTCCTATTGTTCAGTTTCTCAAAGATCAAGCCACAGAATCCTTACTTCATGCGCAACAAGCTGGTGAGATTCTTACTGGGTTGGGTGGACATCCTAGTTTGAAAATTGCGTCAATTGAAGAAAGTCACAAGCATTCAATTTATGACATTCTTGTTGAGAGCAGCACTCATGAGTCAGCAGCACTAGACTTGTATAAACAGTTTTTAAATGTGGTCAAAGATCGCAGTATTTATCTCGAAGAATACGCTCGTGGAATGATTGGCCAAGAAGAATTACACAGCATGGAGTTGCAGAAAATGCTCCGAGACTTCAAACCTAGAGATCAAGATCAGTACTTGTAGATTCAGCCCGTAAACTTGCAGCCGATCGAAACCTCTTCCGATCGGTTATTTTTCGGGTTTTTCAGAAGATTCATGCGACCCCTACCTTCATCTGGTAAAATCCACTAGGTTTTTAGCATTATCAGCCAATGGCATCAACGCGGGTACGAATCGCAATCGACGCGATGGGTGGCGACCATGCCCCAGCAGAAATTGTGGCGGGGGCATTGAGGGCACAAGATGAACTCAATGTAGACATATTATTAGTTGGAGATCCGCAAGCACTTCAAGCCTGCTTAGTGGATTACGGGGGCGACCGGAAACCCAAAATTGTGGCGGCAGATAGCGTCATCGAAATGGACGAAGAACCCGGTCGGGCCTTACGTCGCAAGCCGAATGCTTCCATTAATGTGTCCATGAACCTAGTCAAATCGGGACAGGCAGATGCTGTGTTTTCCGCCGGACACTCTGGGGCGGCAATGGCGGCGGCGCTGTTGCGTCTAGGGCGGTTGAAAGGAATCGATCGGCCAGCGATCGGGGCTGTTCTTCCGACTATGATTCCAGGGAAATCCGTACTGGTCTTAGATGTCGGCGCGAATGTTGACTGTCGGCCCAAGTATTTAGAGCAGTTTGCCCTCATGGGGACTATTTATGCTCAATATGTCCTGGGAAATCCTGCACCCCGTGTGGGCCTGTTGAATATTGGCGAAGAGGACTCTAAAGGTAACGAACTCGCATTAGCAGTCAATCAACTTCTAAGAGCTAACCCAAACATCCCATTTGCGGGCAATGCTGAGGGCCGTGATGTTTTGTCTGGGCAATTCGATGTAGTGGTATGCGATGGCTTTGTGGGCAATGTATTGCTTAAATTTGCAGAAGCAGTCGGTGATATAGTGCTTCAAATTCTCAAGGAAGAATTGCCCCGAGGGAAGCGTGGTAAGCTGGGGACCGTTGTTTTGCGGCATAACTTAAAACGCATTAAGAGCCGGATTGATCATGCTGAACATGGCGGTGGACTGCTGCTGGGGGTGGCAGGAATTTGCATTATTGGCCATGGTAGCTCGAAGGCGGGAACCGTGTTCAGTGGAATTAGACTCGCTAAAGAAGCTGTGGATAACCGCGTTTTAGAGCGGATTCAGTCCAGTTATATCGCTACAACGCCCTCGTTATTGAATGTTGAAAGTGAATGTTGAAGCCAGTTTTGAAAGGAGTGCAGCGACCGAATAGTACTGAATAGTACTGTAGGGTTACGATCGTATACTCACCTCACGTTCATTTTTAGTTATTGTTCGTTTCGTCAACGTTTGACGAGTTGTTTTGTCTAGTTAACAAAGGAGAACCGCATCTTGGAACAGGTTGGACTTGCCATTACTGGATGCGGCGCTGCATCCCCCACGCAATCAGTCTCAAATGATGAATTGAGTGATTTTGTTGAGACCTCTGACGAATGGATCGCTAGTCGAACGGGCATTCGGAGCCGTCGATTGGCCATGCCGGGAGACTCTCTTGCGTCACTGGGGGCAGTAGCAGCATTGCAGGCGCTTGAAATGGCGGGATTGGCTGCTGATGAAGTGGATTTAATTTTGTTAGCAACCTCTACGCCGGATGATTTGTTTGGGACGGCGGGCGTGATTCAGGCATCGATCGGAGCAAAGCAGGCGATCGCGTTTGATTTGACCGCCGCTTGTTCCGGGTTTGTGTTTGGCTTGGTGACGGCAGCGCAGTATATTCGCACAGGCACCTTTAAAAATATTGTTTTAATTGGCGGCGACATTTTATCCCGTTGGGTCAATTGGGATGATCGGCGTACTTGTGTTTTATTCGGTGATGGGGCTGGGGCCGTTGTAATTCAAGCTCATACTGTTGATGGACTGTTGGGATTTCAGCTTCGTACCGATGGCAGCCAGAATGCTTGTCTCAATCTAAAAAATATCGAAGATTCCCAGAAACTATCTGAAGATGTCGTTGTGACTAAAGGTGGATTCAGTCCTATTACGATGAATGGTCAAGAAGTCTATAAATTTGCGGTGCGAAAAGTCCCAGAAATTATTGAAAAGTCACTCTTTGAGGCGGGTCTAACGCAATCCAATGTAGATTGGTTGGTGTTGCATCAAGCCAACCAAAGGATCCTTGATGCCGTTGCCACTCGTCTGAAGATTGCTCCGGAAAAAGTCCTCAGTAACTTAGCAACTTACGGCAACACCTCCGCTGCTTCTATTCCGATCGCTCTCAATGAAGCGGTACGTGATGGCAGGATTCAGCCCGGTCATGTCTTGGCACTGGCAGGCTTTGGTGCAGGCTTAACTTGGGGCAGTGCTATTGTCGCTTGGGGTAAATGAGATTACAGGTAAAATCTATAATAAAAAAGCCAGTGATTTTAACTGGCTCGAAAGTTGTGATTGGAAAATGTAATTATTGGTCAGAGTAAGAATAATTAACGATTAAGCTTAAAATCAGGTTTAGGTCTGTATCTGTTGAGGTCTGTATCTAAAGTACTCCATTCTTCAAAAGCATTTCGTCTAAATCATTGTTCAAATCCCAAGGATTATCCAATGCATTGAGATCTGTTGAACCCACTGTTTGACTATCTAGATCAAACGATAAATCGTCAGTTAGGCCATCGCCTAATTCATCCATGTCAGATAGATCCGAGAGATCTAAATCCGTATTGACACTTTCTTCTAGACTTGAATTTGGCATCATTTCAGACAGTCCATCGAATTCGTCTAACTCGCCTAAGTCTAGGTCTTCACCAAACGCAGCATTGAGATCATCCATCATGCCGATTTCTAAGTTTTGGTCTATGCCGAGATCGGACTTGAAGTTTGTATTCAGATCTGCTCTTAAGCCATCATCAAGATCAGACTCCATGAAGTCATCCATCAAATCAGCATCTAAATTGGTGATCCCGAAATTAGTTGCATCTAGTCCTAAATCTAAGTCAGTGTTCCCTAAATCTGTCGAGTCGAAGGCAAAATCATCAGCCATTTCAGGCATTTCAACGGCTTCAGGCATTTCGAGATTGTCAGGCTCGATCGCTGGAACCACAGTACTGACCGCCGCGACGATCTCTGGTCGAGCATAGATCATCGGAGCTGCTACGACAGGATTGGACTGTAATGGTACAGTGCCTGCGATCGGAGCTGCTGTAGTAACTGCTGTACCGAGTTCAAACTCCAAGCTCAAACGAATACGTCCCACCTGCCAATCAGCAGCACCGGGTTGCAAGACTTCACAAGGAATTCCTTGTTGCATCAGCGCACTAACTTCGGAAAGACTCATACCAGACTCGGTGCAAGCAATCTGGAGCTGCTGTAAAATCGTCTGGATCCGAAGAGTCGATTCGTTTTTAAATAGAGATGCATTCTCCTGAAAGCCTTCAATGTGAATGACATCTTTAGTAGAGAGCGATAATGTCGAATGCTGGCTCATACTGAGGTGATCTCCATAGAATTGGTTTGGCTTCAAGATGCCCACGGGAGATCTACGAACTACCAAAGACCAGTGTTCTATTTAAAAAATCAGTAAATTCTCGGATAGATCTACTAATTTTTCTTAGAGTTCATCCCCGAATCTCAGGAAAATTAATGGCATCATTATCCTAAGATTTGGGGATCTTGAGGGTAATACCTCCCTGTGAGAATGTTTTTCAATGCTTATAAAATCCCTGAATCAGACCAGAGTTAAACCGTCCACAGTATCTAAGGCTATGCTTGCGATCGACTGGAATCAACTCACTCAGCTATCGGAAGGGAATCGAGAGTTTGAGGTGGAGCTAATGAAGCTGTTTTTTGTAGAAACAAAGACTCTCTTAACCTTGTTGGCGGATGCGATCGCTCTTGAAGACATACGCCAGGTTGAATATATTGGTCATCAACTCAAAGGCTCTAGTGGCAACCTGGGATTTCGAGCCATGTCCCAAATAGCCAGTCAACTTGAACAGCAAGCACGACAACAAAATCTTAATCTGGCCTCATCACTCCTCCAAGAACTAACCCACTGGATACTAGAAATTCAGAACTTCATAGAATGGTGAATTGAGTCCAAAACGGTAATTTATGCTCAAAAAATCAAAATTTTGTGATTCCGTTTTAAAATTAATCCTGTGGTCAAAAAATCTTTGTAATAATAAGCGTCTGGAATCTGCGCTATAACAAATTAAGGATATCTAATATCACACCTTTGAAAGCGGCGTTTTACCATGGCAAGTGGACAGTTTAGTTTGGGGGTAAATCCCAGTCGATTTCGGGTTAAGTCAAAGTTATCACGAGGAAATCGTGCCCCGATTTTGCTAGGAGTGGCGACTGTTTCCCTCAGTTTTATTATCTTGCGGCTGGTCCAGCTTCAACTTGTTCAGGGCGACTACTATCACGATCGCGCTCAAAATAATCGCATTCGCCCCATTCCCATCGTGTCCGATCGGGGCAAAATCGTGGATCGTTATGGACAAGTGCTTGCGGCGAACCAAATTACCCGATCGCTTTATCTTTATCCCCGTGATCAATCTAAAGCAGACTGGGAAAAAAGTGCTGAGTCTCTTGGGAAAACCTTGGCCATTGAACCCAAGAAGATTTTAGATGAATTAGAAAAAGCAGGCTATCAATCGGCTGTGCCTGTAAGAGTTTATCGTAATTTAAAACCCGAAGCCTTTGTCGCGTTGGCCGAAGGGGCACGTATTCCCGGCTTAGAAATTCAATCCGATGCTAGTCGTGTATATCCCAATGGGGCAATGGCGGCTCATTTGCTGGGATACATTAGCGAAGCAACAGCAGAAGATGTGAAAAAGCATCCTGATTTTCCAGCGGGAATGATTGTCGGACAAATGGGGATTGAACGATCGGCAGATGATGAACTACGCGGCACCTGGGGCAATCGTTTAATTGAAGTAGATGCGACAGGTAAAGAATTACATGTGCTCGGAATACAGCAGCCTGTTCAAGGTCAACCGTTGCAATTGACCCTAGATCTCAAATTACAAAAAGCAGCAGAATTGGCTCTGGCTGGTCGCCGTGGTGCAGCCGTCGTTATGGATATCAAAACTGGGGCCATTCTTGCGATCGCGAGTGCTCCAACCTTTGATCCAAATCTATTTACCCGAAGAATTTCTCAGCGAGATTGGGACAACTTACAATCTGACGACAAACCATTGATCAATCGGGCATTGCAAGCCTATCCACCCGCCAGCACCTTTAAAATTGTCTCCACTGTAGCTGCTTTACAATCTGGTCAATATGAACCGAATTCTACCATCCCTACGTTCGACTCAATCAATGTTGGTGGGACTATATTCCATGAGCATGGCAGTAGTTATGGAACCATTGGATTTAAATATGCGCTGGCGGTGAGTAGTAATACATTTTTCTATCAAGTGGGTTTGAAGATCGGGCCAGAAGTAATTAAAAAATGGGGTCAAAATCTTGGTATTACCCGAAGTTTACTGGATCTTGATGGCGGCGGCCCTGGTGGCTATTTACCGACTCCTGCTTCCAAGGAAAAGGATTACAAAGAGCCTTGGTATGCTGGCGATGCGGTGACGACAGCGATCGGTCAGGGATTAGTGCAGGTTACGCCCTTGGAAATGGCCGTTATGATTAGCACCATTGCAAACGGAGGTAAACGGGTCAAACCCCATCTTCTGGCGAGCCAAACCAACCTTCCCCAGATGCAGCCGGAGGATACTGGCATCTATCCAAGTACCCTCAAGATCTTGAAAGAAGGACTGGTTGCCGTGGTGAATGAAGGTACGGGCCAGAGTCTAAATGATGGGTCAATTCCCCCGACAGCGGGTAAAACTGGAACCGCAGAGGTCTCTAGTGGGGCCGACAATGCGGTGTATGTTGGCTATGGTCCCGTGGAGAATCCGCAAATTGGGGTCGCGGTGGTGGTCGAAAATGGTGGGTTTGGTGCAACCTCAGCGGTGCCGATCGCCCATGAGATTTATAAAGCGTTCTTTGGTCTGTCTAAGATTAAAAAGTAGATTAATCTAGCAATAAACGGGGAGGGGTGAGCCAAAATAATTGACATTGCCCTGTCAAATCCCCATCAACAGGAGCACTTAGTCCAACCACCCCTGCTTTTTTTAGGACTAAATTTTCACAATTCTGCCCAAATGTTAACTGTGCGGCTAATCGACTTAAGTCTGGCTCGTGACCGACGATCGCAACGCTTTGAATTCGTTCGCGAATATTTTGTAATTGTTCAATCAGAAATTCAATATCGCCCGCTGGCTTCAAGTCATCAAGGGTCTCAAGCGTTTCAGATAGTCCGATCGATTGGAGAATGATGGCTGTTTCCATCGATCGGGCATAGGGACTCGTCAAAATCACATCAAACTGTAATCCCAATTCCTTGAGGCGTTGGGCAATTTTAGTGGTTTTCTTTACGCCAATTTCAGAAAGTGGACGCAAAGAATCATCTGCAAAATCTCCAAATTGTCCTGCTAATCCATGGCGGATCAAATAGATTTCAATCATAAATTTTAAAACACCATCCTAAATCTGTTTACCAGGTAAAATTAAAAACGGGGGGGAGAGATTTGAATGAATCTAAAATCCGATAGCCTTATCTCAATTCTCAATTCCCCAATTTTAATTCACTCCTTTCGGATAGTTCTGTTCGGGGTTAATTAAACGCAGCAGTTTCTGTTTGACTTGGGTATCATAAATGCTCCATTTTAATTTGGCATATTCATTATTTTCGGCAAAGCCAGATAGGAAACGGATGGGAATTTCAAACCCGCCCGCCTGCGATCGTCCTCCGCCAAAGAACCTGCCTTGAGCATCCTGACCAAAGGCTTCCTTGAGAAATTCATCAGGATCCAGAGTGATTTTGTTGGTTCGCAGGGATCCCACGACAATTTCAACTTCTTCGTCTTCATCATGGACAATCCCGTAGACCACAGCTGTATGCACATTGTCTTCTGTAACCAAAAAATCAGCAGCCTGCGGAATAGCATCGCGATCGTCGTACCGCAAGAACCCTACGCCTGCAATAGAGAAGCTATTTTGGACCGTGCGATTTTTCAGCGATCGTTCAATTACATCCATCACTGGACGCGATCGGGCGGATTGTAGGACGGCATTCAGAAGTTGGGTATCATAAAAACGACTGATGTAAGCTGCTGCCAAGAAATCTTCTTCTTGCGCCTGCATCAAACGGTTGGTATCCGATCGTAATCCATGCATCAAGGCCGTGGCACATTTGACATGCTCGGAGATGTTGCTGTCGAGTTTGATTAGTCCCGCTTGAATATATTGGGTCAGAATAGTCGCTGTTGCTCGCGCATGGGTCCGAATATCCACAAATTCTGCGGTTAAATCATCCTGCAAACTGTGGTGATCGATGATGACCGTAATGGGAATATCCGCCTCTCGCAGTGCGCCCATGAGTTGACTAGTCGTGCCTTGATTGTCGATTAGAACGACCCCACGATAACTAGAAAGGTCTTTGGTTTTGACTGCTTGGACGGTCCAGCGCTGAAGGGGAATCCCCGTTAGCTTGACGAGGGCAATGTTTTCCTGATGGCTCAGGGTTCCTGCATACACTATGTCTGTGGGAATATCGAATTTCTGAGCGATTAGTTTATAGGTCCAAGCCGAAGACAGCGCATCAGGGTCAGGGAAATCCTGCAACACGATGACTTGACGTTCACCTCGGTGCCGTTCTAGAGTCTTACGAAATTGGTCAATTTTTTGTTCTTGTTCAGGCGATCGTAATGTGTCGTAGGGCGATCGAACCCGATATTCCTGAACATAGTTATTATTTCCATTGCCATTTTTCCCACCAAAGGCAACCCCATTTGGATTCGGTGGAAAGTCAAGGATCGGACGATCTAAGGCGAATGAGTTGGCTTCTAGTGAGAGGGCTTCAGACGAATACTCTTCTTGCAGGGGGTCCGCCGAACTGGTGCTGTCAGATTGCATAGAAAATTACAGGATGCAAAAGTAGTGAGGATGACGATCGTACGAGAATTCAGCGAATTACGCCAGTGTGACCGTAAATTACGGGACCTGAAGTGCTAAAAACACTGAGGTTCTAAAAACACCATAGTGCGTGGATTCAGACTGAAAACATTTAACGATCCAGCCTGATCATGTCACATACACAAGAAATAAAATAGATTTCCTAGAACAATATTTAAAAATAAAGATAAGCTATTTTTCCTGAGTCGCTTTTACTGTATCTGCGCGAACGGGAACGGTTGCTATAAGAGATGCGATCGAGATCAGGGACGCATAGAGAATAGAACAGGGTTTCGTGGTGATAACGCTTAGTCATTCTAGAGTAATAGGCTGTCCTAGCGCCTGCGATCGGGAGGTTACGCAAGGATCGATCGGTATTGATCAATCTAATAACTATGATTCTCTGAGCAAATTGATCTCTATCGTTAGCCCGCACTTAGGGTACAAATCTCACGAATTTATTCTTCCCAAATTGCAACACCTGACCGATTAAATCAGATGATTTTTCAAATAGAAAATTCGGGTCGGCTACCTTTTCACCATTCAATTTTACGCCCCCGCCTTGAATCTGTCGTCTCGCGTCAGAACTCGTTTTACAAAGACCTGATGCACTCGTCACAAAGAAGATTTTGGCTGGAAACTCGATTGTACTCACCGAAAATTCTGGCACTGAATCCGCTTCAGTTGAGCCACTAATCAAATTTGCCGCATCTGCTTGTGCTTGGTGAGCTGCCGCCATGCCGTGATATTGACTCACTACGTCTAGCGCCAATATTTTTTGTTGTTCGCGGGGATTGTCCGAAAGTTGCGTGTAATCCAGTTGGGTAAGTAGGGTGATGTAGTTTTCTAGAAGTGCGTCAGGTGTTTTTTCTAGTTTGGAATACATAGTGAGTGCGTCTTCATTCAGCCCGACATAGTTGTCCAGCGATTTCGACATTTTTTGAGATCCATCGGTTCCAATCAAAATAGGCATCAATAACCCGAACTGAGGACGCATTCCAAAGTGTCGCTGTAAATCTCGACCGACTGCAATGTTGAATTTTTGATCTGTGCCGCCAAGTTCTACGTCCGATTCTATGGCGACTGAATCGTAGCCCTGCATTAATGGATAGAGAAATTCATGAAGGAAAATTGGGTTTCCTTTGTCGTAGCGATCGTTGAACCCTTCTTTTGCGATCATTTGCCCGACGGTCATAGTGCCCAAGAGTTCTAGGATTTTAGTTAAATCCATTCCCGCCAACCACTCAGAGTTGTAACGAATTTCTAAGCGTCCGGGCGTATCAAAATCCAGAATCGGACGAACTTGCTCTAAATAGGTTTGAGCATTGAGTTTGACTTGTTCTTCTGTAAGCTGCTTGCGGACCTCAGATTTGCCTGTAGGATCACCAATTCGAGCCGTAAAGTCGCCAATAATTAGCACCGCCGTGTGACCTGCATCCTGAAACGATCGCATCTTTCGTACGGGAATGCTGTGGCCCAAATGAATATCGGATCCGGTTGGGTCGATGCCCATTTTGATTCGTAGAGGTCGATCGCTTTGCAGAATACGCTGCTCTAAATTTTCATTGGCATTTTTCCCATCGCCGGACGGGAAAATTTCATGGGTGCCTCGATATAGCCAGCCAAAGGAAAAAGTCATGGGAATGCAGGTGGCTCCGAAAATGGGATAAGTATTAGCCTAAAAACCAGGCGTGCATTGCCCGTCTTTTCTTAGATCAGATTACTATAAATTAAGGGTGACTATGGCCAATAAAAATTTTGTCAAGGGATAAATGTTCGACTACTCTAAGCTTGTGTAAGTTAACACTTTGGAGAATTCTAGGCAATAATTCTAGGCAATATATGTAGCGTACAACGATCGTTGCGTCTACCATAGATTGTGGTTGTCATCGGTTGTGTTAAATCGGTTGTGTCGATCATATCTCAAGCTTCAACCCACCTTTTCATCCAGAGAGAGTCGCCGTGTCGTCGAATACGTTATCCCATAAAAACAACGAAAACGAATCGACCGCTCAATTTGTCGGCGGGGCGGGTAAAGTAGCGGGCGCAACGCTAATTGGAGTGTTGATGTTGAGCAGCTCGCTAGTGGCGGGGGGGTTGGTGGGCTTGGCGATTAGCTTTCAGAATTTGCCCGATGTCCGAATTTTACGCAATTACACCCCCAGCGAGACGACCTATATCTATGATGTGAAGGGAAAGCACCTGACGAGTTTACATGGGGAAGCGAATCGGGAAGTAGTGCCATTGGATGAAATTTCGCCGCATTTGAAACGAGCGGTGATGGCCATTGAAGACAGCTACTTTTATTCCCATAAAGGGGTCAACGTAACTTCGGCAGGTCGTGCTTTGAAAGCCAATTTTAGCCGAGGTGAAACCAGTGAAGGCGGGTCTACGCTGACCATGCAGTTGGTTAAAAATTTATTCTTATCGCCTGAACGCGCGTTTACCCGAAAACTCGCTGAAGCGGTTCTAGCCTTGCGAGTCGAGCAGGTCTTTAAAAAGAATGAAATTTTAGAGCTTTATCTCAATCAAATTTACTGGGGACACAACAACTACGGCGCAGAAACCGCTTCTCAGAGCTACTTTAGTAAATCTGTACGCGATTTGAATCTAGCTGAGTCAGCGATGATGGCCGGCATCATTCAAGCGCCTGAAGATCTCAGTCCATTTCGAAATATGAAGGCTGCGACTGCCCGTCAGCATGTGGTCTTGCAACGAATGAGAGATCTGCAATGGATTACGGAAAAAGAAGAGAAACAGGCGCGAGATTACAAAATAAAGCTTGGTAAAATTACATCATTCCAAGGTAGTGAAATGCCCTATGTGACGGAGGCGAT
Source organism: Synechococcales cyanobacterium GL140_1_metabat_312 (assembly GCA_025351345.1). Taxonomy (GTDB): domain Bacteria; phylum Cyanobacteriota; class Cyanobacteriia; order Leptolyngbyales; family Leptolyngbyaceae; genus JAAFJU01. The sequence goes on along the minus strand of JANXWB010000012.1, from coordinate 7,516 downwards.
CGTTAAGGAAGTCGAGAAAAAATTTGGCCGCGATACCGTTCTCAAAGGTGGACTACGGATTCAGAGTTCGATCGATACGAAGTTACAACGCATTGCAGAGGAAACCGTCCGTCAGAGTTACCGAGCGGGTGCGGATCAAATGGCGTTGGTGGCCGTTGATCCCCGGACACACTATGTAAAGGCAATAGTGGGGGGAATTGATTATAAAAAGAGCCAGTACAATCGAGCGACCCAAGCCCATCGCCAACCAGGTTCTGCATTTAAGCCATTCGTCTATTATTCGGCGTTTGCCAGTGGAAAGTATGGGCCAGATTCCACCATTATGGATAGTCCGGTGGGCTACCCTGATGGTGATGAGATGTATTATCCCCAGAATTACGATCGGAGTTTTGGGGGAGCCATGACGTTGCGGCGGGCGCTGGAGATGTCGCGAAATGTTCCGGCGGTGAAATTGGGGCAAGAAGTGGGTCTGAATAAAGTGATTGAAATTTGTCGTAGTTTGGGAATTAAAAGTCCGATCGAGCCTGTAATATCATTGCCGTTGGGTGCGGTGGATGTGACTCCGCTAGAAATGGTGACGGCCTATGCAACTTTAGCGAACAACGGCTGGCACAGCGACCCAACATTGATTGTCCAAGTGACAGATAGCAAGGGCGGCCTAGTGTTGGACAATCGTCCCAAGCTTAGACTTGTGTTAGATCCTTGGTCTGCGGCGGCGACGAATGAATTGATGCAGGGTGTGGTCAATCGCGGGACGGCAACTGCGGCTCAGCTGGGTCGTCCAGTGGCCGGGAAAACGGGAACCACGTCGTCCGAGAAAGATATTTGGTTTGTGGGATCGGTGCCCCAGCTTTCGACGGCGGTATGGATCGGGAATGATGACAATACTCCTCTCGGGTCTGGGGCGACAGGTGGAATGGTGGCGGCTCCGATTTGGCGTAATTTTATGTCGCAGGCTGTGCGTGATCTGCCTGTCGAAAGCTTTAGGCCGCCGAGTGATTTTCAAAAACCGTAGAGATTGACGAATTGAGAATTTAATGAAGCCTTATCAGTTGGTTCCGATCGTCCCTAGTTCAGAGCCGATCGTCCCTATTCCCAGTCCAGAATTTGATCTAATTACGCCCCATCCCTATAAAAAACTTGGTGCGCCCTATGGTGAAAAGTCGCCGTTTTATGTGCGATCGGGCGTCTTAGAAAAACTGAGGGCAGCGCAGTCTAAATTACGATCGATTAAACCGGGCTGGCGAATTCAGATTTTTGATGCCTATCGTCCGGTGGCGGTGCAGCAATTTATGGTGGACCATACGTTGCAGGAAGTTTTGACGGCGAAGGGGTTGGGTAATGGTGCCACGGAAGTAGAACGATCGCAGGCATTGCAAGAGGTGTATCAGTTTTGGGCGGTTCCTAATTTGGATCCATTAATGCCACCACCTCACAGTACGGGCGCGGCGGTGGATGTGACGCTGGTGGATGAATTGGGCACTACCGTAGATATGGGTTCGGAGATTGATGAGATTTCAGCGCGATCGTTCCCGGATCATTTTGTCGGGACTATGGCAGGCGACCAGTTTGACCGAAATCGGCAGCTCTTAAACTTTGTTATGACTGGGGCAGGTTTTGCGCGGCATTATCACGAATGGTGGCATTTTTCTTGGGGCGATCAGCTTTGGGCTTGGACTGTGATGCGATCGAGGGCATATCAATCGATGACGGACCAGCCGAAGATAACGGCAAAGTACGCTCGCTTTGAGTAACCTGAGGGGTGACTTTCAGTGGTACTATGGATAGCCGACCTCTTTATTTTAAGGAAACCGAATCATGTCACTGGTCCAAGAAGACAAACAAAAAATTATTACTGACTTCCAAAAACACGAGACCGACACCGGGTCCGTTGAAGTGCAGGTTGCAATGTTGACCGAGCGCATCAATCGTTTGAGCGGTCACCTCAAAACTAACAAAAAGGATCACGGTTCTCGCATTGGTCTTTTGAAAATGATTAGCTTGCGGAAGCGTTTGCTGTCTTATGTTCAGAAGCTTGATTACGCGCGATACAAGACTTTGATTGGTCGGTTAGGTATTCGGGGTTAAGAATTTTTCACTGGGTTTGAATCGATCGCGATTTAGATCTTTTGTTTTTCAAATGTCTTATTGTTGCTGTTGAGTATTGACGATTATGTCAACTGAATCCAAAGAGCCAGACGCTTCTAAACCTGAATCGTTGCCCTTCGAGCCGACTTCTAAAAAAAAGAAGACTGCTGCGCCGCGATCGACTGGATTTATAACTGATCCATCTTCAGGAATTCCTCAAGTGGTGAGTCAGCGCATGGGAAGACGTATGGCGTTTTTCTCTGGCGTACCCAGTGTTTTGGGCATGGCAACGTTTATCGTTAGCTATTACTTAGTGTCTCAACAGCATTACAATTTACCAAATTCAGCCGTGTTACTGGTGAGTCTCGGGTTCTTCGGGTTGGGAGTCTTAGGGTTGTCCTATGGTATTCTGTCCGCCTCCTGGGAGCCAGAACAAGAAGGTTCGATTTTGGGCACTGAGCAATTTGGGATTAATTTTGCCCGTGCAAGTGATGCGTTTAAAGAAGCTCGTCGTGTGGCGATTCGGGACGCAGAAAAGACAAAGAAGAAGAAGTAAACGATCGAAGCGTTTGATTCTGAACTGTTTTAAAAAACATAATATTAAAAACCACATTGGGACTCTTCTCCTAGTGCGGTTTTTAATTTCTCATCCTAATAACGATCGCCCCTTGAACTGATAGATAATATCGGTTTGTTTCGTTGGAAATTGCGATCGTGAAATCAAAGAATTCGCTTTTAGATGTGTTTGCAAGCCGCAAGATGGCGACGCTGCTAATGCTAGGGTTTTCGTCGGGGTTGCCCTTATATTTGACGGGAAAAGACCCAATGCAGGCATGGCTTTCTAATGAAGGCGTTGATCTGAAAGTGATCGGGTTCTTTAGCATTGTGGCGTTGCCCTATTCGTTGAAATTTTTGTGGTCGCCTTTTATCGATCGGTATGTCCCGCCGTTTCTTGGTCGTCGTCGGGGTTGGCTATTGATAACGCAGATTTTGTTGATTATTACGATCGCGCTGATGGGATTCCAAGATCCCGGAGCCTTGAAGACGGTTCCGACGGCAATGACAGCAGCGACGGCTTGTGCAGGAAGTGGTTTTTTTCAAGGACTGTGTGAAATTCGCCATACGGTTGGCTTGATGGCCGGGAGTTCTATTTTTTGGTTCGCGATGATCGTGGCCTTTTTTAGTGCGACTCAGGACATTGTGGCAGATGCCTATCGAACGGATAGTTTGACCGAATCTGAACGCGGGGCCGGGGCTTCTATATTTTTGTTTGGGTATCGCATTGCGATCCAAATTGCGGGTGCACTGACGTTGGCATTTGCACAGGTGATGCTTTGGAAATGGGTATATTTTGTGATGGCGTTGTTGATGAGTGTGGGGGTGGTCGCGTCCCTGATTGCACCGGAACCTGAGCAAGATAGTTTGCCGCCGACTAGTTTGGTAAATTCAATTATGTTGCCATTTCAGGAATTTTTTCAGCGAAGTGGTTGGCAGCGGGCGATATTAATTCTTGTTTTTATTGTGATTTATAAGTTGGGTGATTCACTTTTACGTAACGTTGCTACTCCGTTTTTATTAGACAAAGGATTGGGGTTTAGTACAGCGGATATTGCATTTCCAAAGTTGATTGCATTCTGGGCGACGACGATCGGGACCCTGTGTGGTGGCGTAATTATGACGCGGATTGGGGTGAATAAGTCACTATGGATTTTTGCAATTTTACAGGCCGTTGGGAATTTGGCTTATGTGTTGTTAGCGATCGTGGGTAAGAGTTATCCCATTATGTTTGCGGCGTTAAATATTGAGAATTTCTGTGCTGGCCTTGAGGCTGCGGCATTTGTGGCGTTGTTGATGAGTTTGTGCAATGTGGGATTATCGGCAACGCAATATGCTTTGTTTTCGTCATTGCAGGCTTTTAGTCGAGATATTTTAACGGCTCCGGCGGGGGTTTGGGCGGGACAAATGGGCTGGGTTCCATTCTTCACAATGACAGCGATCGCAGCCTTGCCAGGGATTTTATTATTGCCGTTTTTTGCGCCTTGGAATGAGGGGAATGTGGAATAGTAAATTTAGAATGGTGAATGCGATCGGACCTTAAAAATTCGATCGTAGATTGATTGAGTATTGGCGCAAAGATCAAAGTGCATGTCGCCGTATTCCTGTACGCTAGATGTCTGTAGAGTTTCAGCATTGATCATGACATCTGTTTCCCAACGTTTTCAGCAACTTCGCGATCGCGCTCAATGTGCTTTGATACCCTTTCTGACAGCGGGCGACCCTGATCTTGTCACGACAGCGGAAGCCCTGCGGGTATTAGACCGATCGGGTGCGGACATTATTGAACTTGGGGTGCCTTATTCTGATCCGTTGGCTGACGGTCCTGTGATTCAGGCGGCAGCGACACGGGCGTTGGAGCGTGGGGTGAAGCTGAATGATGTGTTAGCGATGTTGAAAGAGGTGATTCCAACTATTAATGCGCCGATCGTTCTTTTTACTTATTACAACCCGATTTTAAACCGTGGTATTGATAGCTTTCTGCAAGAAATTTCGAGTATTGGGGTGAAGGGATTAGTGGTGCCAGATTTGCCATTGGAAGAATCGGATGGATTGTTGAAACCTGCCTTGACCTATGGCATTGAAGTGATATTGCTAGTTGCGCCCACTAGTCCTGCCCCTCGGATTGTGGCGATCGCTCGTCAGTCCCAAGGGTTTATTTATGTGGTGAGTACGACGGGTGTGACGGGAATGCGAACGCAGATTAGTGCGAAAACAAAAGATTTGATTCAAGAATTGCGAGTTGTGAGTGATAAACCTGTGGCTGTGGGGTTTGGGATTTCGCAGCCGGAACATGCGCGGCAGGTGATGGAATGGGGCGCAGATGGGGCGATCGTCGGAAGTGCTTTTGTCAAACGGTTGTCTGAAGGATCGCCAAAGGAAGGTTTGAAATCAATAGAGGCATTTTGTCGCACGTTAAAAGCTGCAATTACTTCTGATTAGAACTTCTAATTAGAGTTGCGATCGAATCCATTGGCGGAATTGTTGAATTAGATTGTTTTTCCCACAGAATGAGCTAATTAAAAATGAATTCCAGTGTGAGCGACGATCGTCATCACTTGTTCTCGGGAGAGTTTAGGAAATCCCTTTGTAATAGTGTCTAGTGTGGCCTGAGCTAGTGCCAAGGGTAATATACAAAAATCCTTGGCAGGACCAGCGGGTAGGGCACTAGTATACCGATCGGCTAATTCTAGATTGCGTCTTGCATATTGGTCGAGTTCAGTCATCGTCCAGCCCTGTGGCATAAACGTCACCCCCCGACTTAGATCTTCATTGTGATTTCGCAAGATATTCACCGCCTGCAAGCCTCTCCCAAACCCGATCGCATCTTGTCGATTGCTATTTGTTCCGTCGTGCCACGCCCACAGATCAGAGAGTAAGAGTCCGACCGAACCCGCCACACTAAAGGTATACCGATCGAGATCAAATTCAGTATGAATAGTCCAGTTATGATCGGCCCAATAGGCCATCCGATCGGCCATTGCCGCAGTTGCTTCCCAGATGCGTGGGGCGATGGAGGCAGGGGCTTCATTTAGCCATTCAGCTAAACGTAAAGAGACTTCTGGAAATGAGTGAGATCCAAAAATGGTGTCAAATTGATGATGATCAAACCGTCCCCTCCCTGATTGAATCATTTGGCTAATTTCCCGTAGAACCTCAGATTTGATCTTGTTTTCTATGGTTGGATGATCCTCCACTTCATCGATCGCCCGCATACAAAGATAGCCAGAAGCCACGGCTGATCTAAGGTCTGGGGGAAGATGACTAATGGGAATGTAGAACGTTCGACTAGTCTCTTTGAGTAGAGAAAGGGCATCTTGGCGCATAAAAATCCTACGATCCTCTAATACACTAATGAATTTTATCGCAAGCTGATTGTGCTGGTGTCCGAAATGGCTGTTTTTTAATAATTAGTTTTTAATAGTTGGTTTTTTAATAGAATAACTAGAGACTTGTATCTGCAATCGGATAGCATCTTTAAAGTAAATTTCAACGTAAATTCTGCCTAATTCTATGACCTACTGGCTGATTAAATCTGAACCTGATGTCTATGGCATCGATGATCTTAAAAAAGAACAAGTGGGCATCTGGGATGGAGTGCGTAATTATCAAGCCCGTAATTATTTAAAATCGATGGAAATGGGAGATTATTGCTTTTTTTACCACTCTAATGCTAAACCGCCGGGTATTGCTGGATTGGCAAAAATTGTTGAAACTATGGTTGTTGACCCCAGCCAGTTTGATAGGAATAGTGATTACTTTGATCCAAAATCAACGGTGGATGCTCCGCGTTGGCATACGGTGAAGTGCGAGTATGTTGAGACATTGCCGGAATTGATCTCATTGGAAACACTTCGATCGCACTTTGGTGAGGATGAATTACTTGTGGTTAAACGGGGAACAAGACTATCGGTGATTCCCGTATCATTTGAGAGCGCCGATCGGTTGCTGAAGATTGGTGGATTTATGACTAGATTCCAGCCCTTGATATAGCGGAAGTTTAATCCTAAATGTAGTCCCATCTACTGAATTAGATTCGCAATTAATAGACCCTTGGTGCCGTTCAACAATAATGCTATGGCTGATAGAAAGTCCCAGTCCGGTACCTTTACCAATTACTTTTGTAGTGAAGAATGGATCGAAAATCCGATCGCGAATTTCTTCAGGAATACCGGGACCATTATCATGAATGATGATTTCGACTGATTCGCTATGGGATATTGTCTTGATAGAAATTGTGGGTTTCCACAGGGCAACGCTTTTGTCCTGAAGTCGCTGATGATGGGCTTGGTCCAAACATTCATTGGTATAGGTTTCTAGTGCGTCAATACTATTAGCGAGTAGATTCATAATGACTTGGTTGAGCTGGCTGGGATAGCAATTAATTGTCCTGATCGCCCCATAGTCTTTTTTGAGAATGATTTCGGAAGTGGATTGTTTGAATCGATGATTAAGAATAAGTAATGTACTATTAATTCCCTCGTGAAGATCAACTGTTTTAAGTTCTGCTTCGTCAAGACGTGAAAAGTTCCGTAGACTTAGAATGATTTCCCGAATTCGATCAGTGCCGATGTTCATGGAATTTAGAAGCTTGGGTAGATCGATTTCTAGAAACTCTAGGTCAATTTCTTCTGCATGGTCGTCAATCTTATTTTGTTTGGCCTTTTGTTGATAGAGATGAAGATGATGGAGAAGGTCTTTGATATATTGAGTGGCAGGGCTTAGATTGCCATGAATAAAACTGACGGGGTTATTAATCTCGTGAGCAATGCCTGCAACCATTTGACCGAGTCCCGACATCTTTTCACTCTGAACTAATTGTCCTTGGGTTAATTTTAAATTACTTAAAGCTGTTGTTAATTCTTGGGTCCGA
>JANXWB010000090.1 GCA_025351345.1 Synechococcales cyanobacterium GL140_1_metabat_312 | reverse complement strand
ATCAAATCATCAACATTTTTATAATCTTTCAACAACTCGTCAATTAGTTCAGGTCGGAAGGTCATTATTCAGCGCCTCGGTTCACTAGTTTATTAGATCATCTCTTTTGACCTTTGACACAAACTATTTTACAGTCCCGACTTTTCATATTTCTCAGTACCTACTTTTGAAAATAATTTTTAATAGCTTGGAGCAGAAATTTTAAACGATCGCAAAAGGTTCGGTTGAGAGACTGTCCTGCAATCAAGGTTGGAATAGGGATGATCGGTCATTGTAGGGAAAGGTTTCTGTACCTAATCACTTCTGTACCCAATCACTCTGTCGGAGGTTGTCCTGTGTCTCGATCGTCGTCTGCTCAACCACCCCTCTCATTTATCGCGCCTAATTTGGACCTGAAAATTGTTTGGCTGACAAGATGGTTGTTGCCCTTCTGGATGCGATCGAAGACCTCTATTGCTGGAGTGCAGGCTGTAGACTTAGAAAAACTGGTGCGGGTTTATCAAGATTTTGAGGGCCAAAAAGTGCGGGTGCTGATGGCCTTTCGGCATCCGAGTGTCGATGATCCGGTGGCCATAGGATATGTATTAAATCGATTGTTGCCGAAGACTGCCCAAAAAATGGGAATAAAGTTTCGCCATGTAACCCATGCCCATTTTATGTACGATCGGGGCATTCCCCTGTGGGCAGGAAAGCTTATGGGCCAGCTCTACTCAAAATTGGGAGGTACGCCGATTATGCGCGGCAAGGTTGATCGAACGGGTCTCAAAAGTGCGCGTAAGTTATTGCTTGATGGACAGTTTCCTTTATTGGCAGCTCCTGAAGGTGGAACCAACGGTCATAGTGAAATCATTAGTCCCTTGGAACCAGGCATTGCTCAAATGGCATTTTGGTGCGCGGAGGATCTGCAAAAATTAGGCCGCCATGAAAAAGTGATCATTGTCCCGATCGGAGTTCAATACAAATATATAAATTCTCCATGGGCCGCGATTCAACAATTACTTGAAGACTTAGAACGTGATTGCGGATTAACTAATTCTGGTAACGCGATCGGAGAAGCATTAGACGAACAGCTCTATCACCGAATGTATAACTTAGGCGAACATTTGCTGTCAGTAATAGAAACTCATTATCAACGATTTTATCATTGTGAACTAGGTCCGATCGCCAATCCCTCCAGTGATAGTAATACTTTATTTGGCCAACGCTTATCAAGGCTTATGGACAATGTATTGATAGTCGCAGAACAATACTTTGACGTACAAAGTCGAGGAACGGTAATCGATCGATGTCGTCGTTTAGAACAACTTTCCTGGGAACTGATTTATCGTGATGATCTAGATCTAGAAGCAATGTCATTACTCGATCGGGGGCTGGCCGATCGGGTCGCGGAGGAAGCGAGTTTACGATTATGGCATATGCGATTGGTGGAGGGCTTTGTGGCGGTAACGGGTAAATATGTTCGAGATAAAATAACTGTTGAACGCTTTGCTGAAACATTACTGTTAACCTGGGAAATGCTTCAAAAAATTCGCACCGATCGTCCCGCATTCGATCGACCAAAGCTCGGTAAAAAAATCAGCTATGTGACCATTGGAGAACCAATTCTCGTGTCCGATCGATTTGAGGAATATAAACACGATCGGCGATCGGCAAAACAAGCGGTAACAATATTAACTCAGGATCTACAAACGGCCTTGCAGGAGATGATTCGATAGGTCAAAATTGGTAAAGACTCCAGTTGTTGAGAAATTGAGACTTTCTAGACGGTGCGGCTGACTGGATAATTAGGGTTCACGGATCGAAAGCATCGTATCGGGATCCTGCTCCTCGATCGGTCTGCTTCAGAGAAAACACGATCGCCCATATTTCTATACAAAAATCCCTCAAGTCCTAAAACCTGAGGGATTTCTACGAGTCCTAATTAATTTTAATTTAAGACAATTTAGAAGTTCATTTCAACAGCTTGAACCCGTTCAACTTGCTTCTTCTTCAACACCAACATGATTTGAGCCAGGGTGGTGATTGCAAAGAACGCCATCAGACCCAAAATTCGATTAGGGTTTTGCAGCACGATTTCGGCGTCAATTTGACCAAAACCACCCACGTTGGGGTTGTTCGTCAACGGTTGACCTGCCTTAACCTCATCGCCCACAGCAACCAAAATTGTTGGTCCCGCAGGAATGGTTTCCGTAACGGTCTTGTCATTTTCACCTTGGATGGTTACGAGGGAAGCACCATCTTCAGAGGGGGCAATGGCGCTAATACTTCCGGTAAGGGTTGCATTATAAACCGCATTATTGCTCTTATCGCCCGTTGGGTAGATCTGACCACGACCACGATTTCCGCCGACGTGAATCTGATATTTACCAAAGTTAGCGTTGGAGTTAGTGCCGGGATCCGGAGACAGAATTGGGAAGGTCAGTTCCTCATAGTCATCGCCCGACAGCGGACCCACAACCAAAATATTTGGCTTTGCGTCGCTGTAAGGTTGGATATACATGTCGGCGACCGCTGCACGTTGCTCCTCGGTCATCCGATCGTCAGGAGCTAATGTAAATCCTTCTGGCAACACAACGACAGCACCAACATTCAGACTAGCCTTGGTTCCGTCACCCGCCAGTTGTTGAACGGTGTGGTCGTAAGGCAGCTTGACAATCGCTTCAAATACGGTATCCGGCAAAACCGACTGAGGCACTTCGACTTCAGTGGTTTTTTTAGCCAAATGGCAGTTGGCGCAAACAATGCGACCTGTTGCTTCGCGAGGATTTTCGTAGGCACCCTGGGCAAAGATTGGATAAGCTTGGGCGGGCAGTGCGGAGAGACTAGCGGTTAAAAATGTTGCGATAACGGCAACGGCTAGAACGACTCTCCGAAAAATGGCGGTAAGCCAAGTTGTGGAAATATTGACCATTTTCATGAGTTCTAGTTGGTTCAGCGTGATGACAACAAACGAGTTAAGCGGAACAAGTCAAGCGCGATCGCTCTAATTACGCCCACCAGGGATCTTCACCCGTGCGGAAATCTTCCTCAGTCCATTGAGTGAAGCTAATCCGATCGTCAGCAATGGTGGCATGGGCAATTGCTAACGAGAGAGGCGCTGGACCCCTGACCACCTTACCCGTGGCATCGTACTGAGACCCGTGACAAGGACACATGAACTTGTTTTCGTTGGCGTTCCAAGGAACCACACAGCCCAAGTGAGTGCAGACTGCATTAACTCCATAGTTGGAAATAGTGCCATCCTCTTGAACAATCACATAGGTTGGATCGCCTTTGAGACCCTGTGCCAAGGCTCTATCACCGGGCAAATGGGTAGTCAAATAGGTGCTAACTACGATGTCGTTACCGAGGGCATCTTTGGCCGTTACGCCGCCGCCGCCACCACCCGCCGAGGGAGGAATGAAGTAGTCAACTAGTGGGTACAAGACCCCCAAGGCCACTCCAGTCACGGTACCGAATGTAAGCAGATTCATAAATTGGCGACGGCCCATGCTGGGAACGTCTGCGGAGCTAGAAACTTGAGTCATGACTACTTAATATGAATCGGGAGTGACTTCGAGACCAAAAGGCAATTAAAAGGCAAATCAAGTTTTATAAACAGACTGTCTTAACATCTCTTCATAAAATGTAGATAGGTTTAATTCAAGTCCTAGATTCCGTCAGGTTCCTCAGAAAAGTCCCTGGGATACTAGAATTCGTGACCTTTCTCATGGACTATTATGACAGACTTTTACGCTGATTTTACTTGAGAGGGCGGGATGACGGGTGCAGAGTTGCGATCGTTGGTAGCAAATAAGTGGACGTTTTCCTATGATGTCCAGATCCGCAAAGTGAAGGGACGGCTGTATTTTCAGGTGATGTGGAAATATTTAGAGCAAGCCTCGTTCCCACTTTCGGAGGCGGAGTTTATGACCCATTTCGATCAAGTTGCGGGGTATTTGGTGGCGTGGAATGTGGTGGAGCAGGTGACGGGAGCGATCGAGAAAACCCGTGATAAGCCTCGTTTGGGGAAGGCTGTGAATGTTCAGTTGGATCTGGGCGATCGAGGATCTGAGTGGATTCTGGATAAGTTTTAACAGCGGCACCTATGAATCTATTTCTGAACCAACTCTGACCTGCCACAATCCCAAAAGAGTTTGCATAATTGATAAGCTAAGACATCTCTCCTTCAATGAGATTGAGTGAATCATTATTTATCCGAACCCTAGGAGGTTTGACGATGACTGGCATTTTATTCGTTTTAAGGATTTTGGTCCCGATCGTAATCGCTTGGGTGTATTTGAACTATGGCTTGAAGTTTTGGGCCGGGTTTCCGCGCACTAACTTCACCTCGGGCCGAATTTTACTCACCTTATTTTGGCCAGTATGTTTCGCGTTGAATCCGTCCTATCGTCGTAATTTTCAAAAAGCGCTACGAGGTCGATAACGTCCATCGATAATGTGATTTTCGCAGCTATCAATCATAGACAATCGTAAAACTCTTAATCATTTACCTGTAAATTTTGTGGAAATTCCCAAGCTCACGCCCCATACCGATGCTCTCGCTCAAGTGGCTGCCCGTTTCGATCGTGAATACCGCCGAGATCCGGTAAGTCTGCCGCCGGAAGTAGAGTCGATGTCTATTTTTCAAGACTGGGCCTCGGGCAAATTGCAAAATCGTCTTGCGTCGCCGTTTTGGGACTATATGAAACCGAAAAAGAACGATCGGTGTTTGGATTTAGGCTGTGGGCTAAGTTTTTTAGTTTTCCCCTGTTGGCGTGAGTGGGATGCACATTTCTATGGTCAAGATATTAGTACTGTCGCAAAAGATTTAATCAATTCTCGTGCGCCACAATTGAATTCAAAAACGTTTAAAGGCGTAAAGCAAGCCAGTGCGGATCAGCTTGATAATTATGATAATGATTTTTTTGATTGGGCGATCGCAACAGGCGTAAGTTGCTATGGTGATTTAGAGTATTGGAAACAGGTTTTAGGCAGCGTGAAGAAAGTGTTAAAACCGGGCGGAAGTTTTGTGTTTGATGTATTGAATCCTGATGCGGAAGGGGCGGAGAATTGGGCGATTTTGGAAACCTATCTTGGGGCCGAAGTTGGGTTAGAGGCATTGAGTGATTGGGAGAGTGCAATTAAGTCTACTGGAGCGAAGATCAAACAACATAAAGCCCATGAATGCTTTGAACTTTACCGCGTCACATTTGATTAGTAATATTTTCCCATTTATGAAGGTCAACTACGGAAAGCCCAAAGGATTTGGCATTAGATAAATAGACTGGGAGACACTTTAAAGCGATCGGCTAAAGCCTTGGCTTGTGCTTTGCTAATGGCCCGTTTCCCATTCACAATTTCCGACACCACACCGCTCGAACCAATCACACCTACAAGATCTGCTTGTCGAGTGCCACTAGCTTCCATAATATGTTGTAGCATTTCGTGCGGTAGAGACTCAGGAAATGGAAAGTGCTTTTCTTCATAGGTTTCAATGATCAATACTAAGAGTCGATAGAGTGCCAGTTCTTCAGGATTACGATTCCTGTTGACATGAAGCTTCTCAAACTCTTGGAGTGCGTGTTGATAGTCTGCCTCAGTTTCAATAACTTTAGGCATAGCATCGACAAGTAAACTACGATAGGTTTTTGGATTAATAGTAAGGATCATTTTTCCACCTATTTTTATTGTATTCAGCGTGAGTTAAGAAATATTTGTAATGAACAACACTTTCCTTATAGTCAATATCAACGATGAGTCGATAATTATTTCCTTTAATATTAAAAACAGTGAAATTTCCAACAGCCTCTGCCTCTCGATACACTAAACGAATATCTTCCAAACAAGTTAGTTCACTTTTTCTTATGAAATTGTACCAGTCTTGAATTGGGCGACTGACATCTGGATACTGAGAGGCTTCAGCACGGAGTTTGCCGATCGAAATCAAATGCATAATTAATAGTCCTGAGAATTTTTTTATTTAACATTTTTTTTAGACTGTTTGTTTGCTTGATCATATTATACTCTCGTTTTGAGAGGTGTGACATTTTTTTAACAACTCCACGTCAATCTAATGAATACCTATGCATTAGATTATGATCTAAAAATCACCTTTCTTATAGAACCCATTTGACATCATAGAGTATCCTAAAGTAAATATCAAAAAGTCACGAACTCCAGCGCTATGACCTATTCCAGCAGTTTAACCGACGACGAATGGGAAATTCTAGAACCACTCCTGTTAGAAGTGTTGCCCCC